>CAYSNW010000029.1:0-44612 GCA_964432415.1 uncultured Caulobacteraceae bacterium | reverse complement strand
CCGCGCCATAGAAGGTGGTGTTGCCGCCGACCCAGTAGTGGGTGTTGGGCGTGAAAGGATGGCCGTCGCGGTCCTGCCACTGTTCTTTCGTGCGGTAGCGGCGCTCCACGAACACCGCCTTGGCGCTCCAGTTCTCCGCCTCGCGCGGCAGATGCTCGCCCCGTTCCAGGATCAGGATCTTCTTTCCGGTGGACGCCAGCCGCTGGGCCAGGGTCGCGCCGCCGGCGCCGGAGCCGACGATGATGATGTCGAAGTGGTTGGACATGGGGCCTCAGCTCTCGGGCTTGATCCGGTACTTGGCGCTGCCGCGGCGGATCGCGGCGCGCACCCAGGGTTCGGGCAGGTATTTCATCATCGCGGCGGCGACCTTGTTGTGCAGTCCGGGCACCACTACGACCCGCCCGGCGTCGTTGGCCTTCAACGTGGTGGCGACCACCTCTCCAGCGGTCTGCCAGAAGCGGCGCGGGGCCTGGTCCATCAGGTGCTGGGTGCCCGCCGCCTGGTTGAATTCGGTCAGGGTGAAGCCGGGGCAGACGGCGGTGACGCGCACGCCCCTCTCGCGCAGTTCCGCGTCCAGCGACTGGGAGAACTTGATCGCGAAGCTCTTGGCCGCCGGATACAGGGTGTGGCCCGCGCCGCCGGGGGACAGGCCGGCCATGGAGGCGACGTTGACGATCGCCCCCGACCCCAGGGCCAGCATGTCGGGCACGGCGCCGTGGGTCAGGCCGCAGGCGCTGACCACCAGGGTCATCAGGAAGTCGCGCTGCCGCTCCCAGGGGACGTCGACATAGTCCTGGGGCACCCCGAAGCCGGCGTTGTTGACCAGGGTGTGGATGCGCAGGCCCCGATCCGCGATCGCCTGCAGGATCGGCTTGTGGGCCTCGGGCGCCGCCAGATCGGCCGGGATGACCAGAACCTCGATCCCGTGGGCGGCGCGAAGCTCGGCGGCCAGGGCCTCCAGCCGTTCGGCGCGGCGGGCGACCAGCGCCAGGTCGCGGCCGCGCGCGGCATAGGCGCGGGCGAAGGCCTCGCCCAGACCTGAGGAGGCGCCGGTGACCAGCACCAGTCCGGTCGACGGTTCGGCCATGGGGAAGAATCCTGCGGGGGTGCGACCAGGCGACCTTGGGCGGCCCCGACGTCCGGGTCAAACCCTCACAGGCCGGGCCCGGCGCCTAAAACCCTTGCTTCAGCATCAGGGTGCGCATCACCCCGGCGGACTCGTGGGGCGAGCGTGAGAGCAGCTCGTCGAAGGCGGCGATGGCGAAGTCGCAGTAGGCCGCCTGCATCTTGGGGTCGCTGCTGTTGAAGGTCGTACCGGGCGAGTGGGCGCCCGAGAACAGCCCCCGTTCGCCCGAGGGCAGGCGCCGGAGCGCCCCCTCGGCCATGCGCAGCACCGCCGGGCGGATGTCGACGCTGGCATGCGACGCCGCCGGCCGGGTCGCGGTCTGCTCCAGGAAGCGGGCCAGGATCGCCTCGCTCTCCGCCTTGCGCGGGCCGGTCATCAGGCCGGTCATCGGCCCGACCGAGCCCGACATGGCCTGGCCGCAGGCCTTGGGCGAGCGCTCGCGGGTGTCGGCGGTGACGTCGCGGGCCATGCGCACGAAGGCCATGATGTTCTCGTCGTCCGCGAGCGGGGCCTTGCGGCGCACCAGGTCCGCGGCGATCGCCTGGGCCTTCTGCAGGGCCTGGACCTGGGCGAGCGGATTCCAGCGGCTGTCCTTCTCCAGCGTGGCCAGCTTTCCGAACTCCTCGGGATAGTAGCGCTTCAGCGCGCCTATGATCGGGTTGTCGCCCAAGGCGGCCGCGTCCTGGCTCTGGCCCTGGTTTGGGGCCGCGAGGGCGAACGACGGCGGATGGGCCGCCAGCCGCCAGCCGAGCGGCAGTCCGGCGCCGCCGATCAGCACGCCCAGGACAATGGGGAGCAGGCCGGCGTTGCGGCCGGTCACGGTCGCGATCAGGGCGACGATGAGGGCGCCTCCGACCGCGCCACCGAACGCGAGCACGAGGTCGCCCATCAGGGCGGAGGTGTCCAAAGCCATGGCCGTGTCGATGCCCCGGCGCGGCCCTGTGCTGGCCGCCTCAACCTGGGAGCGTGCCAGACCCGGCTTACCGTCCGGTCAAAGGCCGTGGTTAAGCGGGCGAAAAGCCCTGGACAGGGTCACCCGGCCAGGGCGTCGGCGTCGAGCGCCTGCAGCGCCCGGTCGCCCAGGGTTACCGCCGCCAGCAGCGCCGGGGCCTGGGACAGCACATGGCCGCCGTAGACCTCCAGGAGGTCGAGCTTGCCGGTGAGCCAGCGGGCGTCGCCGTCGCCGGCGGCCAGGCGCCGCGCCGCGCCCTGCGCCGCCTTGGCCAGCATCCAGCCGCCGGCCACATCGCCGGTCAGCTTCAGGTAGGCGGCGGCGCCGGCCAGCACCGCCGTCGGCGCCGAAGCCTTCTTCTCCAGCAGCCAGCCGGTGGCCTGATCGAGCGCGTCGGCGCCGCGCGCCAGCAGTCCCCCCGCGCCTGCGAGCCGGGGCTCGCTCGACGCCATCAGCGCCTCGGCGGTGGTTCGGATGTCGGCGGTCAGCTCGCCTGCCGCCTTGCCAGCGTCCGCCGACAGCTTGCGCCCGACCAGGTCCATGGCCTGGATGCCGTTGGTGCCCTCGTAGATCGGGGTGATGCGTGCGTCACGGTAGTGCTGGGCCGCGCCGGTCTCCTCGATGAAGCCCATGCCGCCGTGCACCTGCACCCCGATCGAGGCGGTCTCGACCGCGACGTCGGTGGACCAGGCCTTGGCCACCGGCACGAACAGGTCCTCGCGCCGTTTCCAGAAGGCGCGCTCATCCTCCGGCCCGTGGCGCGCCAGGTCGCCGGCCACCGCCGTGGAGAAACAGATGCCCCGCGCCGCCTCGATCCTGGCCCTGGCCACCGCCAGCATGCGGCGCACGTCGGGATGGTCGAAGATCGGCGCCGAGGCCTCGCCGGTCCAGGCCGAGCGACCCTGGCGGCGCTCCTGGGCGAAGGCGAAGGCCTGGCTCCAGGCCCGCTGGGCGATGCCGACGCCCTCCACCCCCACCGCCAGGCGCGCGGCGTTCATCATGGTGAACATGTGGGCCAGGCCCTGGCCCTCGACCCCGATCAGTTCGGCGCGGGCGCCCTCGTAGGCCATCACGCAGGTGGGCGAGGCGTGGATGCCCAGCTTGTGCTCGATCCCGACCGGCCGCATGCCGTTGCGGGCGCCCGGCCGGCCGTCGTCGTCGACCAGGAATTTCGAGGTCAGGAACAGGGATATGCCCTTCGATCCCGCCGGGGCGCCCGGGATGCGGGCCAGGACGAAGTGGACGATGTTGTCGGTGCAGTCGTGGTCGCCCCAGGTGATGAAGATCTTCTGGCCGTCCAGGGCATAGGTCCCGTCGCGGTTCGGACGGGCGACAGCGGTCAGGGCCCCCAGGTCGGAGCCGGCCTGAGGCTCGGTCAGCACCATGGCGCCGGTCCACTCGCCCGAGATCAGCTTCGGCATGTAGAGCGCCTTCTGCCGTTCCGTGCCGTGTTCGTGCAGGGCCTCGATGCCGGCGAGCGTCAGCATCGGGCAGAGGCCAAAGGCCATGTTGGCGGCGTGCACGCATTCGTAGGACGCCTGCTCCAGCGCCTTGGGCAGGCCCTGGCCGCCGTAGGCCGGATCGGCGGCAAGGCCGTTCCAGCCGCCCTCGGCGAAGGCCTTGTAGGCTTCGCGGTAGCCGGGGGCTGAGGTCACCGCCCCGTTGGCATAGGTTGCGCCTTTCAGGTCCCCCTGGCGGTTCAGCGGGGCCAGCACCTCGTCGGCGAGCTGGCCCGCGGCTTCCAGCACGGCCGCGGTGATGTCCGGGTCCAGGTCCGGGAAGGCGCCGGTGTCATAGAGCCGGTCGAATCCCGCCGCCTCGCTCAGCGAAAACAGAATGTCCCGCACGGGCGCGCGAAAGCTCATGACCGGCTCCTGGCTGTCGGTGAACGGCGGTTTAGCGGGGAGCGCCCGGCCGCGCCATCGGTCTCGGACATCCCGCCGCCGGAAGTTTCGTAGCTTGACGTTGAAGGGGCGGTCGCGGAAGACCGTGCCCGCGCCTGTGACTGTTCACCGGAGTAAGTCGATGTCCCGTCCCGTCCTGGCCCTTGTCACGGCTCTCGCCCTGGGTGGCGCCACCCTGGCCTGGGGCCAGTCCGCCGTCTCCCCCGATCCGGCCGCCGCGCCCACGGGGCCCTACAAGCTCGACCCGCACCACACCAGCGTGGTGACCCGCGTCGTGCATTGGGGCGTCTCCAACTTCGCCATGCGCTTCGACCGCATCACCGGCTCGCTCGACTGGGACAACGCCGACCCGACCCGCTCGAAGCTGGACGTGGTGATCGACCCGAGGTCGATCGACACCGGCGTCCCGGCGCTGGACACCGAGGTGGCGAACGCCATGGCCGCCAACGGCCCGATCATCCATTTCGTCTCCACCCGGGTCGAGAAGACCGGCTTCAACACCGGCCGCATCACCGGCGACCTCAGCTTCAACGGCGTGACCAAGCCGGTGGTGCTCGAGACCGTCTTCAACGGCTCCCGCGGCGGCCCCGGCCACCGGCGCATGGGTTTTTCCGCCCACACAGCCTTCAAACGCAGCGACTTCGCCTTCACCGCGTTCACCCAGTTCGCGAGCGATGATGTGAAGCTCGAAATCGAAAGCGAGTTCACCCAATGAGCGTCAGCCGCACCCGCTACAACAGCGTGGCCATGCTGTTCCACTGGACCATCGCGGTCCTGATCATCTTCAACTGGGCCATAGGTCAGTGGGCCGGCTGGCTCGAGGACAACGTCCTGGCGCCCGACGCGCCGGCGGTGCACGGCTTCGAGGCCTTCCTTCGTCATTGGACGCGGCCGGACCTGCTCAACTTCCACAAGCCGCTGGGGATCACCATCCTGCTGCTCAGCCTGGCGCGCCTGGGCTGGCGGCTGATGAACCCGCCGCCGCCGATGTCGGCGGAGCTGAAGGCGTGGGAGCGCACCCTCGCCCACGTCGTGCACTGGGGCTTCTATGTGCTGATGATCGGCATCCCGCTGACCGGCTGGATGATGGTCTCGGCCACCGCGACCTATGCCGTGAAGCCGGTGAACTTCTGGGGCCTGTTCGACTGGCCGGCCTTCCCGGGCATGCCGACCGCCCGCCACAACGCCACCCACAGCCTGCTGGAGGCCATCCACAAGGACTACCTGATCTGGGCGACCTATGTGCTGCTGGCCCTGCACGTCGCGGGCGCGCTCAAGCACCAGTTCCTCGACAAGGATGGCGAACTGGGCCGCATGATCCCATTTCTGCGGGAGCCGGGTCCCCGGTAGGAGCCTTCCCATGCTGCGCCGCGCCCTGATCGCCGCCGTCTTCGCCGCCCTGGTCGCCGCACCGGCGGCGGCCGCCGACTGGGTCGTGGACAAGGCCCAGTCCAAGCTCGGCTTCCGGGGCGTGGTCGAGGGCGACGCCTTCGACGGCTACTTCCGCCGCTGGGACGCCCGCATCAGCTTCGATCCCAAGGCGCCGGCCGCCTCCAGGATCGTGGTCACCGTCGATACCGGCTCGGTCTACACCGGCAACGCCGACCGGGACGGGACCCTGCCCACGGCCGAATGGTTCGATCCCAAGCGCTTCCCGACCGCGACCTTCGTGTCCAACCGCGTCGTGGATCTCGGCGGCGGCCGCTACCAGGCGGTGGGCGAGCTGACCATCAAGGGGATCAAGAAACCGTTGGTTCTGCCCTTCACCCTTGCGATCACCGGCGACGTGGCGAAGATGCAGTCCTCGCTGGTGCTGAACCGCACCGCGTTCAACCTGGGATCGGGCAAGTGGAGTACGGACGAGCTGGTCTCGACCAAGGTCACCCTGCAGGTGAGCCTGACCGCGCGCCGCGGCCGCTGAGCTCGACCCTCGACCAGGCCCTGGCCGCGCTGCGGGCCGGGGACCTGGTGATCCTGCCCACCGAGACCGTCTATGGCCTGGCCGCCGACGCCTCCGATCCGATCGCGGTGGCGCGCATCTTCGAGGCCAAGGGGCGGCCCCGCTTCAATCCACTGATCGCCCACGTCGAGGACCTGGACGCCGCGCGGCGCATCGCCGTCTTCGACCCGCGCGCCGAAGACCTGGCCCGCGCCTTCTGGCCGGGACCTCTGACCCTGGTGCTGCCGGTGCGCGACACGGGTCTGGTCTGCGATCTCGCCCGCGCCGGGCTCAACACGGTGGCGGTGCGCGTGCCCGGCCACGCCAGGGCGCGCGAGCTGATCGCCCGCTTCGGCAAGCCCGTGGTGGCGCCCTCGGCCAACCGCTCGGGGCGGCCCAGCCCCACCACCTTCGCCGACGCCTGCGAGGAGACCGGCTTCGCCGCCGCGGCCCGGCTCGACGGCGGCGACTGCCCGATCGGGATCGAGTCGACGGTGGTCGCGGTGATCGACGGCGTGCGGCTGCTCAGGCCCGGCCTGGTCACGCGCGCGGAGATCGAGGCCGTCGCCGGTCCGCTGTCGGATACGGCCGGCCACGAGGGCCGCTCTCCAGGACGGCTGGCGACCCATTACGCGCCGGACGCGCCGGTGCGCATCGATGTCGAGCGTCCTGCCCCCGGCGAGGCCTACCTCGCCTTCGGACCGGGGACCGCCCCCGGGGCCGGCGTCTGGAACCTCAGCCCATCCGGCGACCTGCGCGAGGCGGCCGCCAATCTGTTCCGTCTGTTTCGCGAGGCCGACCGCACCCGCCCGAGCGCCATCGCCGTGGCGCCTGTGCCGCTGGAGGGACTGGGCGAGGCTCTGAACGATCGCCTGCGCCGGGCCGCGGGCTACGTGGGTTAAGGGAAGCGCTCACCGACGGCCGCCATCTGTTCGTCCGCCTCCTGGTGCACTTTGTGGACGCCTTCGAGGGTAGAGGTCCATCGCTTCCTAAGTTGGTTGGCCCTCAACGCTTCGTGCCCCTGCCTAACCCACTTCCCTCGCGCGGTTTGAAGCCTGTGATCACGCGATCGGCTTTGCGCGCGCTTCTAGCGACCACGGCCGCGCATTTCTCCTGAGCGGAAAACGCTCCAGGATTGAATGCCCCATCATAAAACGTATTGATTGCACTCATCCGCGCCAACAGCTAGCTTTGCCGGAGTATGGAACTCCGTCTGTGTGGATAATTGAAGCGTCCATCGAGGGCTCTTACGAAGAGGCCGGGCATGCTGGACTTCATCAAGCAACATGTAAGTCAATTATTGGATTCGGTGGTTGCCCCTATATGGGCATGGGTCTTGGCGCGTTCTTGGGGAGTGCGCGCGACCATCCTCGCGGCACTACTACTATCCACAGGAATAGTGTGCAAACCTCAAACCGCGATGGCGATGTACGCAAACGCAATTGCGTATACACGCGCAGTAACTGCGGGTCCACGTTCGATTCCCATAGATTCAGCTGTAAGAGACGGGTTGGAAGGTCTTCGATCACGCCTTACAACTTCGATACTATCGGACATATCTACGTACAACGACGGTCATTTAACCCCTTGGTCCGCGGCACAAGCGGTCGTTTCTCTTCCTACAAACAGAATTGATTATGTAACTAAGTTAAATTTGATCGAATATATTCGTTCAAATCGTGCAGCATCGGATTGTTTTTGTTGGACTGAAGTGCCAACTACATATTCTGGTGAGCTTCTTTTCGTGTCTGGATGGGTCATGAAAGCGTATGCCCAATTGGGCGTTCCGTTAACCGACAGGGAATTGGATGATATACTAAGCAAGCAAGATGATTCGGGATGGTGGGCGTTGTATGCTGATGCAGATCAGTACCAATATGCCTCAACATACTCCACAGCATGGATAATATTTGGTTTATACGAGCAACAATCCCGCGGCTTGATATCGAAAAAGTACGAATTCCGCGTCAAGAGCGCAATTGCGCGTGGCGGCGCGTGGCTGATGCAAGCGCGTGACTCCAATGGACTATGGAAGGCCTACCCGTACTTATCTAACTCTCGAGAATCCATCAGCATATCTGGACTGGATTTGCACGTATTGCATATCATTGGCGCGGAAGGTCTATTGGAGTTAGATAGGAAATGGATTAACACGATTACTGGCAAAGATATTTCGGTTAATGACGGAGAAATTTGGAATCTTGATACTTATAGTCGTTCAAGCCGTTTGCAGCGCGTGGATCATTTTACTTATATAAAGCTACCTTGGACGATAGCCGCGTCGGTGGATGCTTATTCGTCGGGAACTGTTTTGGAGAAAGGGCGAATACTTCTTTGGCTAGATAGAGAACTTGGGAGTGATGACGTAAAAGCCGCAGATTCTGCTAAGAGCAATTGGTGGAGAGCGGAATTGCTATATTCATTATCTGAAATTCTTGATAAACATTCATAAGTCAGAGCAAAATAAAGCCTGTGAATGCCGAATGGCCGAAGTAGTTCATTCTGAATTCTTATTAGTTAGTATCGAAATCAAAGAAACCGCTCGCGAATATCGACGCTGGAGCGCACGCCCACGTCGTCCAGGTGCGCGTCCAGCCAGTCGCCAGCCGCCTTGCGTCCGCGGGCCTTGAGCTCCAGCAGGAAGCTCCATTCGGTGTCGAACTTCGACGACAGCGGCAGGTCGTCCAGATGGCCGTCGGCCTCGATGGCGTGGATCAGCATGGCGCGGTAGCGGCCCTGGGCGGCCTCGCTCAGCAGGCCGTCCTCCACCAGCTTCTGGACGAAGGCGATGGCTCTGAGTTCCGCCGCCAGCGAGGCGTTGAAGCTGATCTCGTTCAAGCGGTCGATGATCTCGCCGGGCGCGCGCGGGACCTCGGCGCGGCGGATCGGATTGACCATCACGATCAGGATGTCGCGCGGGGTGTCGCCGTAGTAGAGCGGCCACAGCGGCGGGTTGGCGACATAGCCGCCGTCCCAGTAGGCGCGCCCTCCGACCTCCACCGCCTGGAACAGCTGGGGCAGGGCCGAGGAGGCCAGCACGACCTCGGCATTCATCTCCTCGCGGGTGAAGATCTTCTCGCGTCCGGCGGTGACGTCGGTGGCCGCGACATAGAGTTCGACCGGCGCCCGGCGCACGGCGGCGAAGTCGACGCTCTGGGCCAGGACCTCGCGCAGCGGATTGAGGTTGAAGGGGTTGAATTCGTAGGGCGAGGCGTTGAGCGCCATGCCCTCGAAGTAGCGGTAGAAGGGGTTGGCCTGCAGCCAGGCCGGGTTGAAGGCGGCGGTCCAGATGGTGGAGTCACCGAAGACGTTGCGTCCGCCCGCCTGGTTCACCGCGCGCCAGAACCTGTCGAGCCGGGCGCGGGCCCCCCGCGCGCCGTCCTCCACCAGGCCGGCTGCTACGACCACCGCGTTCATGGCGCCGGCGGAGGCGGCCGAGATGGCCGCGATCTCGAGGCCGGGTTCCTCCAGCAGCCGGTCCAGCACGCCCCACTCGAAGGCGCCGTGGGCGCCGCCGCCCTGCAGGCCCAGGCTGATGCGCCGGGGGCCGGAGGGGGGCGGGGAGTCTTCGCCTGGTGTGGGTTCGGGCGTGGCGGACGGGCCCGGTCTGGGGCGCTTGAACAGGGCCATGGCGCTACTGCGCCGTCCAGCCGCCGTCGATGGGGAAGGCCGCGCCGGTGGCCCCGGCGCCCAGGTCCGAGACCAGGTAGAGGAAAAGCCCCTCCAGCTGCTCGAAGGTGACGAACTGCTTGGTCGGCTGCACCGCCAGCATCACGTCCTTGACCACGGCTTCGGGGCTGATGCCGCGCGCCTTGGCCGTGTCGGCGATCTGGCCGTCGACGAGCGCAGTATGGACATAGCCCGGGCAAATGGCGTTGCAGGTGATGCCGTCGGTCGCCAGCTCGAGCGCCGCGGTCTTGGTCAGGCCCACGATCCCGTGCTTGGCCGCCACATAGGCGGCCTTGAAGGGGGAGGCGACCAGGCCGTGCACCGAGGCGATGTTGACGATGCGGCCGCGCTTTTGCGCCTTCATCAGCGGGATGGCGGCGCGGGTGGCGTGGAAGGCCGACGACAGGTTGATGGCGATGATCAGGTCCCACCTGTCGACGGGGAAGGTCTCGATCGCCTCCACGTGCTGGACGCCGGCGTTGTTGACCAGGATGTCCAGCCGCCCGAACTCGCGCCCGGCATAGGCCACCATCTCGGCGATCTCGGCCGGTTTGGTCATGTCGGCGCCGTGGTAGCGCACCGCCACACCCGTGCGCGCCTCCATCTCCGCGCGCGCCTTTTCGATGGCCGCGGGATCGCCCAGGCCGTTCAGCACCACGCGGCAGCCGCGGGACGCCAGGGTCTCGGCCAGGGCGTGGCCGATACCGGAGGTGGAGCCGGTGACGATGGCCGCCTGGCCCTTGAGGGACGCGAAAGGATCAACTGGCATGGGTCGGGTCTGGGACTTTTCTTCGCCGTTTGGGGCGCCGGGGGCGCCGCCGTTGCTGCGTTGCAGCATGCCCTTAGACGAAGACCGCTTGCCGAACCAGTCGAACATTTAATTCACCAAACAATGAATTGGCGGTGATCTTTAGCGGCATTGCGCCGGGCGGGCAAACAGCCTTCGCGCGGCAGGCGTGTCCCCGGGGGGCCGGTGTTCTCAGCTCATGCGGCGGTCTTGGCCCGGGCGCGGGTGATGGCCACGGGCTCGGGCTGTTCGCGCACGAAGGTCCACTCGCGCTCCGAGGCATGGGCGGAGAACCGGTAGCCGTCGACGGCGAAATCCTTCAGCCCCTCGGCCCGGTCGATGCGGTGCTCGATCGCCCAGCGCGCTATCAGGCCACGCGCCTTCTTGGCGAAGAAGGACAGAACCCGCGCCTCGCCGTCCTTCTCTTCCAGGAAGCGCACCTGGACGAGCGGCAGCTTCAGCGCCCTGCGGTCGACCGCGCCGAAGTATTCCTGGCTGGCCAGGTCGACCAGGGTCGGATCGGCGTGGCCCTCGGCGGCCGTGTTCAGCGCCTTGGCCAGGCGCGGACCCCAGTAGTCGTAGAGATTCGATCCCCGCCGGGTCTTCAGCCGCACCCCCATCTCCAGCCGGTAGGGCTGGATCGCGTCGAGCGGCCGGAGCAGGCCGTAGAACCCCGACAGGATACGCAGATGGTCCTGGGCCCAGTCGAGGCCGGCGCGGTCCAGGCTGCGCGCGTCCAGCCCCGCATAGACGTCGCCGTCGAAGGCGAAGGCCGCCTGCACGCCGTCCGGGCTCTCAGGATCGAAGGCCTTGAAGCGTTCGACGTTGAGGGTCGCGAGCGCGTCGGAGATCGACATCAGCCGCTTCAGGTCCGCGCGCTTCAGTCGCCGGGTGACCTTGGCAAGGTCGGCGGTCTCCTTGACGAACAGGCGTTCGGTCAGGGGCAGGTCGGCGGGCGCGGGGGTGAAATCCAGCGACTTGGCGGGGGAGATGACGAGGAGCATGGCGACTCGCAGTTCGGGCTGCAACGGACATAGGGCGAGGCGTCAGACGACGCCAGCGGTCGCGGCGTTCCCTCCGAGGGGATTCAATCGTCCAGATCGACTGGCCGGGGCCGGACCGGTTTCCGTCCCGGGATTTGCAACACACCGCGCGCTTCGCGGCAAAGCAGCACGGCTTTGAGGCTCGCGGACGCTGAGTTTTGGGGGCGAGCGCGCATCGCGACCGGGCCTCTGTCGTTTTCTTGAAGCATGCGATTGTACCCCGAATAGCCCTCGCGGGTCCACGGTCCGAGGCGTTCGAGCTGGCAGACAATTCCGGCCGCGAGGCAGCTTTCGTCGGGGAAGACTTGGACCACCAAGCACACCAAGGGCACCAAGAAGAGCACCAAGGACGGATCACGAGGTCGCGCCGACCTCTTGGTGTCCTTGGTGTGCTTGGTGGTGAAACCTTTTCTCGCCTGACGGCCTAGACCCGGCGGCGGTAAGTCCGATGCCAGATTGTGATCGGGCCGCCGGCCAGGCCGAGGTAGAAGCCCACGTCGTAGGCGACGCTGGTGTTCTTCAGTTCATACAGGCGCCACGGCAGGGGGATGGAGCCCGGCGCCAGTTTGCGGATGATCTCCACGATCAGGGTGACCGGGGCGATCAGGCCGTGCCAGAAGCCCAGCACCAGCTGGTAGAGCAGCCCACCCTGGACGGCATGATGGGAGGCCTCGGAGCCGGCGGCGCAGGCGCTGAGCGCGCAGCCCGCCAGGACGATGGCGGCGATGCGCCAGGTGTTGTGTTTGAATGGGGTCATGGGGCAGCCCGGGTTGTGCGGCCGGCCTGGAGGCCAGGCGATCGGCGCCGGTGCAACGAACGGCCGAGCTTGGGGTTCCGGCGAAGTCTAGAACAGCACGCGCGGGTTCATGATCCGCTTCGGGTCGAGCGCGTGGCGGATCGCGCGCATGGCCTCGACCTGGACGGCCGACTTGTAGCGCAGCGCCTCTCCCGACTTCATCGAACCCAGGCCGTGTTCGGCGGAGATCGAACCGTCGTAGCGGGCGGTGATGTCGTGCACGATACGCGAGCCCTGGTCGCGCAGCGCGCTGAAGGCGTCGTGGTCGGCGCCGATGGGCTGGACCACGTCGAAATGGACGTTGCCGTCGCCGACGTGGCCGAAGGAGATAACGCGGCAGCCGGGATGGAAGCGTTCCATGGCCTCGGTCGCCTCGGCGATGAAGGCCGCCATCTTGGACACGGGGACCGAGATGTCGTGCTTCCACTCCGCCCCTTCCGGCTTCTGGCCGGCGGACTGGTCCTCGCGGATGCGCCAGAAGTCCTTCGACTGCTGCTGGTTCTGGGCGATGGCCCCGTCCAGGATCAGGCCGGTCTCGAAGGCCCGCTCCAGGATGCGTTCCAGCCCGCGCTCGGCGGAGCCCTCCTCGCCGCTGGTCACCTCGATCAGGGCGTACCAGGGGTAGGGATCGGGGAAGAAGTCGCGCGTGCCGGGGATGTTCTTCAGCACCAGGTCCACCCCGGGCCGGCCCATCAGCTCAAAGCCCTCGATGCCGCCGCCGGTCTCGGCCTTGGCCGTGGCCAGCAGTTCGATGGCCTTGTCGGGGCTCTCCAGCGCCACCACCCCGGTGGCGCGCGAGCGCATGATCGGAAACAGCTTCAGACTGGCGGCGGTGATCACCCCCAGCGTCCCCTCTGCCCCGATCAGCAGCTGCTTGAGGTCATAGCCGGTGTTGTCCTTGCGCAGGCGCTTCAGCCCATTGAAGATTTCACCGTTGGGCAGCACCGCCTCCAGCCCCAGCACCAGGTCGCGGGTCACGCCATAGCGCAGCACCGCCGTGCCGCCGGCGTTGGTCGAGATATTACCGCCGATGCTCGCCGTGCCCTCCGCCGCCAGCGACAGGGGGAAGAAGCGGTCCGCGCCCTTGGCCGCCTCCTGCACCTCCAGCAGGGTGACCCCCGCCTCGACCACGATGGTGTCGTCCAGCGGCGCAACCTCGCGCACCCGCTTCAGCTTCTCGGTGGAGAGCAGGATCTCGCCGTGCGGGATCTGGCCGCCGACCAGGCCGGTGTTGCCGCCCTGGGGGGTTATCGCCACCCCGTGCTCGGCGCAGATGGCCACGACCGCGGAGACCTCGTCGACGGTGCGCGGCAGGACCAGCAGCGGCGTCTCGCCCCGCCAGCGGCCGCGCCATTCCACCAGCTTGCCCTCCAGACGGAGCGGCTCGTCGCTCCATCCATCCGGCCCCAGCACGGACTTCAGCTTGGAGATCACGTCGGCGGGAACGGGGGCGGTCATGCTCGGCTCCTGTTGCGGCGCAACATAGCCGGGCGCGCGCCGATGCGGTAGCAGGCAATGATGAGCGAGCACCGTCCCATTCCGGCCGTCGGGGTCGTCTGCCTGCGCGGCGACGAGGTCCTGCTGATCCGGCGCGGAACCCCGCCAAGGCTCGGCGAATGGAGCCTGCCGGGCGGCCGCGTCGAGACCGGCGAGACGGTGCGCGAGGCTGCGCTCAGGGAACTGCGCGAGGAGACCGGGGTCGAGGCGGAGTTGGGCGCGCTGATCGACGTGGTGGACGGCTTTTTCGAGGACGGGGCGGGCCGTCCCCTGCACTACGTCCTGATCGACTTCGCCGCCCGCTGGATCTCGGGCGAGCCGGTCGCCGGCGACGATGCGGCGGAGGCCGCCTTCCATCCCCTGGAGCGGATCGACGATCTGATCGGCTGGAGCGAGACCCGGCGCGTGATCGCCAGGGGCGCGGCCCTGTTCTAGACCTGGGTCTCCAGATCGGAAGGCTGGTCGACGTCGAACACGATCCCGGAATCGGCGGCCTCCACCAGGGCCAGCCGGTCGCCGAGGCGGTCAAGCAACGCGCGCGCGCCCCGGTCGCCGGTCAGGGCGAGCAGGTCCGGGAACAGCTCGCGTGCGAACAACACCGGGTGTCCGCGCATCCCCTCCCAGGTTGGCGCGACCGCCAGGACATCGCCGGCGAGCCGGTGCGCCATGGTCTGTGGCAGGCCCGGCGGAGTCGCCGGCATGTCGCCGAGAAACAGGAAAACGCCGCGTGCATCTCTGGGCAGCGCCCTAACGCCCGCACGGATCGACGCCGACATACCCTTCGCGTAATCGCGGGCATGAAGACATCTCACGCTGGCGACGGCCGCCGCGGCGCGGGCCGCGTCGGGCCAGGCCCCGGCGACCACCAGCACGCTTTCCACGGGCGCTTCGACCGCCGAGCGTATGGCGGCCCCCAGAACGGTGGTCCCGCGCCACGGCGCCGAAAGCTTGGGACCCCCGAACCGCCGGGCCGAGCCTGCGGCCAGCACGATGGCGTGCAGGCCGTCGCTCATGCGTCCACCGGACGGCGCGACCCGCGGCTGGCGTATTCGGCCGACATCACGGCTGCCAGGGCGGAAAGCGCGATTTGATAAGGAGATCTTCCGCTCTGCGGATTGCCCAGAGGCATGAGAAACGCCTTGGCGTCGGCCTCCTCGGCCCCCGCCGCACGAAGCCTCGCCCGCAGGATTTCGCCGCGCCGCCGGCTGCCGATCCCCCCGGCCAGGAAGGCCTTCGCCGTCAGCGCGTGCAGGGCTGCGGCGCAGTCGATATCCTCGTCATGGGCGGCACTGACGACCGCGGTCCACGGATCCACCATGCCCCCGGCCAGAATCTCTTCCATGGATCCGTTCAGATAGGCGATGCCGGGAAGGGGAGGCGGGGCTTCAGGGCCCTTTGGCCGGGCCAGCACGACGGCGATTCCCGCACGCCCGGCCAGATCGCACAGGGCCAGCGCCGTAGGGTCGGCGCCCACCACGACCAGTCGCGTCGGCGGATCGTACCAGCGCCGCAGGGGCGGCGGATCGCAGGGCGCCCGTTCGGCGCATCGTTGCGTACGGCCGTCACTGAGCCAGACGACCGGTCGCCGCTCTTGAAACGAGCGCGCCAAACGGCGTGTCGCCGTATCGGCCGGGCGCAGTCGCTCCACCAGGACCTCGATGGAGCCGCCGCAGGGGAGCGGCAGGTCGATCGGGCCGCCGGCGCCGTAGATCAGCGTTCGGGGCTGGCCGTCGGCGATCACGCCGCCTGCGTGCCAGATCACGTCGGCCTCGATGCATCCGCCGGCGAGATAGCCCCAGCTTTCGCCCTCGCCCGTGACCAGCATCTGGGCGCCGAGGCCTCTCGGCGCTGCGCCCTCCGCTGCCCTCACCGTGGCCAGCGCCATGGGCCGGCCGCGCCGGCACTCCGCCTCGATCATGGGCCGGAGGTCCTCGACCAGGCCGTTTACCGGCCAGGGCGGGAACTCGACGGTGAATGGAGACGCCGCGAGGGTCATTTCGCCGGCTGGGTCTCGACGCGAAGCGCCCCGATGATCGCCGCGCGCTCTGCCGGCGACAGGGGCTGGGCGGTCATTGCGGTTCCGGGGGCATAGCGGCCCGGATCGGTCAGGAACGCGTCGAGTTCGCTCGCGGTCCAACGCCGATCGGCCTTGGCCTTCAGCGCCGGCGAATAGTCGAAGTCCGGCAACGATGCGACCCTGCGGCCGAAGACGCCCTGGAGCGCCGGCCCGGTGGGCGAGCTTTCCGATCCGTCCACGTGGCATCCTGCGCAGCGCTGCCGCAGGATGGCGGCGCCCCCGGATTGGCTCATCGCCGGGGCTGAGGCCAGCAAGGCGGCTGTAGCAAGGCTCAGAAGCAGGCCGGTGACAGCGGCGCGTAGCAACACGGTGGGCCTCTCAGGTCTGGGCGCCGGCGGCGCGATGAATCGCCTTGCGGATCCGTACATAGGTGGCGCAGCGGCACAGGTTGCCGCTCATCGCCGTGTCGATCTCGGCGTCGGTGGGCCGGGGATGCCGCTGCAGAAGTTGCGCCGCGCTCATCAGCTGGCCGGACTGGCAGTAACCGCACTGCGGCGTCTGCTCGGCAAGCCAGGCCTCCTGGAGATGCGGGCCGAGCGCGGCGGCGAGGCCCTCGATCGTCGTGATCTTGCGGCCCTCGAGCGTGGACACGGGCGTCCTGCAGGAGCGGGTGGCGTTTCCGTCCAGGTGGACTGTACAGGCTCCGCATCGGCCGATGCCGCAGCCGTACTTGCTGCCGGTCAGGTTCAGGTTGTCGCGCAGGACCCACAGCAGGGGCGTATCCGGCTCCGCCGTGACCGCCCGGGTCTCGCCGTTGACCTCAAGATTGTACTGGGCCATCGCGCCCTCCTAGATCTTCATACCCGCCGCCGAGACCGGCAGCGTGCGGATGCGTTGACCGGTAGCGGCGAAGATGGCGTTGGCCAGGGCCGGCGCTGCGCCCGGAACCGGAGGCTCGCCCACGCCACCGATGGTCGCGTCCGGCGTCTCGAACAACAGCACCTCCACGGGCGGCGCCTGGCGCATGTTGAGCACTCGGTAACCGTCGAAGTTGGTCTGATCCACGCGACCGTCGCTGATTGTCACCTGCTCGCCCAGCGCGGCGCCCAGGCCCATCAGGGCGCCGCCCTCGAACTGGGCGCGCGCCTGCTGGGGATTGACCACTGTGCCCGGGTCGGCGGCGACCACCATGCGCAGGACCTTCAGGCTGCCGCCTTCGACCCGCACCTCGACCGCGTGCGCCGTCACGGTGTCCCAGGAGTCGAGCAGGGCGAGGCCCCGCCCGACGCCCGGCGGGGCGGCCGAACCCCAGCCGATCGCGGCGGCGGCGGCGTCCAGAACGCGCCGGGCGCGCACGTTGGAGCCCAGCAATCTCCGCCGGTAGGCGAGCGGGTCGTCGCCGACGGCGTGGGCGCATTCGTCCAGAAAGCTCTCCTTGGCGAACACGGTGATGCTGGCGTCCACCGAGCGCCAGGCGCCGACGGGGATTCCCGCCTCGACGCTGGTCTGCGTTGCGGCGAAGGGCGCGATCGCGTAGGGCCGGGGGCCGGACGAACCGAAGGCGGTGTCGTCGCTGGTCGCCCCCACCATTTCCAGCCCCGTCGGCAGGCCGTCTGGGCCAAGCGCCGCGCGGTAGGTGAGAATCCCGGTGGGCCGGTAGAAATCGTGGGTCATGTCCTCTTCGCGCGTCCAGACCAACTGCACGGGCGCGTCCGTTTCGCGCGCCACCAGCGCCGCCAGGACCGCGTAGTCGGTCCTGAGCCGCCGGCCGAAGCCGCCGCCGATCAAGGAGGTGTGCAGTACAATCTGGGAAACCGGCCGCCCCAACGCCTTGGCGACGTCGCGCACCACTGCGCTCTGAGCCTGGTTCGGCGCCCAAATCTCCACCTTACCCGCGCTGACCTGCGCCGTCGCGTTCATCGGCTCGAGCGGAGCGTGGGAGAGATAAGGCGCCTCATAGGTCGCCTCGATCTTGCGCGCGGCGGCGGCGTAGCCCGTCCGGAGCTGGTCGCGGATCTTTCTGCCGTCATCGCTGGGGAGGACCGTTGCGGAGGGCGCGTCGAAACCTGCCTTCAGCCGATCCCGTATGGCCGCGCTGTTGGGGCGCGACCGGGGTAAGGACCACTGCGGATCGAGGGCGCGCACGCCCTGGAACGCCGCCCAGGTGTTGTCGGCGACGACCGCGACCGCCGAAGGCAACTTCACCACCTTCCGCACCCCGGGCGTCGCGAGGGCGGGCGCCTCATCAACCGAGACCAGGGTCGCGCCAAATACCGGCGCCTGCCGGATCGAGGCGCGCAGCATGCCGGGCAGTCTCAGGTCGATCCCGTAAGTCGCCTTGCCTTCGACCCGATCGCGCATTCCCAGGACAGCGATCGGCTTGCCGATGTAGCGCCGCGCCGAGGCCGCCTTCAGCGGTGGGTTCGATGGCGGTGTGATGCCCGCCGCGTCTGAGGCCAGCTCGCCGTAGCCGAGGCTGCGTCCGCTTGCCGGGTGCCGCACCACCCCCAGCTCCGCTTGGCAGGTCTCGGCGGCGACGCCCCAGCGCCCAGCCGCGGCCATCACCAGCTGGGCGCGCACCGTGGCCCCGGCCGCGCGCAGCCGATCCCAGCGGTCGCGGATCGCCCGGCTCCCGCCGGTGTAGAGTTCGCCGTGTACGAGGAACGGTTCCCGATCCGGCGCCATCTCGACCGTGATCGCGTCCCAGGCGATGTCGAGCTCGTCGGCGAGAATCTGGACCTGCCCCGTGCGCGAACCCTGCCCCATGTCGCTGACGGTCGAAATGAGCACCGCCCGACCGTCGGGCTCGAGCCGGATCCATTCGGACAAGACGCCCGTTCCCGACGATCGTGCGGCGCCAGGCACGCCCAGAAGAAGGGCGCCGCCAGCGCTCCAGGTGACGAATTGGCGTCGATCCATGTCGGCGTCTCCTGACTGCTAGGGAAATTAGCAGGGGGTGGACGATCCTCAACTATGAACATGGTCGACGCGTCATCCGATGCGGTGGACGGCGCCGAAAGGCACACGCCCTGCATATCGACGGCATGGGCGCGAACTTTGCGCCAGGCAGGGACAGCTTGGGGGAAGTCTGAAGTGCTGGAACGCATCATCATGGTCGCCGCCGCGACCGCCGCCGCCGGCGCCTTCGCCTTCGGGGTCAAGGCCCAGGCGCCTGAGCCCCTGGGCTTCTCGGTGGAGAACGACCGCGCCGCCGTGCTGGTGGCGCTCGAGGCCGCGCCCGCAGGCTCCGGCGACTGGCGCCCGGCGCGCCTTGACGGGGGGCCGGTGCATCCCGGCGACAGCGCCGGCGCCGATCTGATGCGTGACGCCGACCACTGCGACTTTGACATCCGCGCCCATTTCCGCGACGGCCATGTGAGCGAACGAAAGGCGGCCGAGCTTTGCGATCCCGAGCGCTCCACCGTGGTCCTGGACTGATCGCCGTCCTCGCGGCCGTCTGCCTGACCGCGGCGCCCGCCCTGGCCCAGGAGCGCGCGCCGGCGGAACGTCAGCTGCTGCTCGATCTCGCCGGCGTTCTGGGCGAGGCCCATGCCCTGCGCCAGGCCTGCCATCCGGACGACCCGATGTGGCGCGCGCGCATGCAGCGGATGATCGAGGTGGAGGCCGCGGGCGAGGCGCTCGAGGCCGATCTCACCGCCCGCTTCAATTCCGGATTCGCCGCCGCCCGGGCCGCCCATCCCGCCTGCGACGCGGCCGCCCGCGCCGCCGAGGCGCTCGCCGCCGAGCGCGGCCGGAGCCTGGCCGAAAGGCTGTCGCGAAGCCCATAGCGTGAGCTTCGCCGCTTCTGTACGCTCACCGTGAACCGGGACCGGTCCGGTCCCTTCCAGGGGCGTTCTCCATGGCCTTTCTCTCGCTTCCGCTGGCGCTTCTGGTGCTGGCCCTCATCGTGGTCTTCAACTGCATCAAGATCGTGCCCCAGGGGCGCGAGTTCACCGTCCAGCGCTTCGGCAAATACACCCGCACGCTCAAGCCCGGCATCGCCATCCTGACCCCCTTCGTCGAGGGCGTGGGCCGGCGCATGAACATGATGGAGCAGGTCCTGGACGTGCCCCAGCAGGAGGTGATCACCAAGGACAACGCCGGCATCAAGGTCGACGCCATCGTCTTCATCCAGGTGATAGATGCGGCCTCGGCCGCCTACCGGGTCGACAACCTGATCTACGCCATCATGCAGCTGACCCAGACCAACCTGCGCACCGTGGTCGGCTCCATGGACATGGACGAGGTGCTGTCCCAGCGCGACTCGATCAACACCCGCCTGCTGCAGGCCATCGACGCGGCGACCGAGCCGTGGGGCGTGAAGGTCAACCGCATCGAGATCAAGGACCTGACCCCGCCCCAGGACATCACCAACGCCATGGCGCGCCAGATGAAGGCCGAACGCGAGAAGCGCGCGGTGATCACCGAGGCCGAGGGCGAGAAGCAGGCCGCCATCGCCCGCGCCGAGGGCGCCAAGCAGTCCGCCATCCTGCAGGCCGAGGGCCGCAAGGAGGCCGCCTCGCGCGACGCCGAGGCCCGCGAACGCCTCGCCGGCGCCGAGGCCCAGGCCACCAAGGTGGTGTCCGAGGCGATCAAGGACGGCAACGTCAACGCCATCAACTACTTCATCGCCCAGAAGTACGTGGAGGCCTTCGCCCAGCTGGCCGCCTCGCCCAACCAGAAGACCGTCATCGTGCCGGCCGACATGGCCTCGCTGGTCGGCTCCATCGCCGGCATCGGCGAACTGGTGAAGGGCGCCCGTGCCGACGGCGGCGCGCCGACGCCGGCGAAGAAGGCCTGAGGAGACGGCCATGGACACCATCGGGCATCTCTACGAGACGCAGCCGTTCTGGGCCTGGCTGGCCCTGGGCGCCCTCCTGCTGGCGGCCGAGATGGCCACCGGCTCGGGCTGGCTGCTGTGGCCCGCGGCTTCGGCGGGCGTGACCGCCGTGGTGGCGATGATCTTTCCGATCGGAAGCCCCGCGGCCGTGTCGCTGTTTGCGGTCCTGACCCTGGTCTCGACCTATGCGGCCCGGCGCTGGCTGGTGCGCGCGCCGGCGGAGAACCCGGACATCAACGATTCGCACCAGCGCTTGGTCGGCCAGACCGGCCGCGCGGTCGACGACTTCGACGACGGCCAGGGCCGCGCCTTCGTGGGCGGGGCGGAATGGCCGGCCGATCTGGACGGGAGCGGGCGCGTGAAGGCCGGGGAACAGGTGACGGTCACCGCCGTGAAGGGCTCGCGGCTGATCGTGAAACCCGCCTGACTATTTGGCGGCGGCCAGATGCTCGTCGATGCCGCGGTTGGCCAGCAGGTCCGCCCGCTCGTTGCCGGCGTCGCCGGCGTGGCCCTTGACCCAGCGCCACTGCACCTCGTGACGCCGGCGCGCCTCGTCCAGCAGGCGCCACAGGTCGTCGTTCTTCACCGGCTTCTTGTCCGCCGTCAGCCAGCCGCGCGCCTTCCAGCCCGGCAGCCACTCGGTCAGGCCCTGCAGCACGTACTTGCTGTCGGTGTGCAGGGTGACCTGGCACGGCTTCTTCAGCGCGTTCAGCGCCTCGATGGCGGCGGTCAGCTCCATGCGGTTGTTGGTGGTCAGGGTCTCGCCGCCCCACAGCTCCTTGGCGTGACGCCCGGACAGCAGCACCGCGCCCCAGCCGCCCGGGCCGGGATTCCCGCGGCAGGCGCCGTCGGTGTAGATCACGACCTTGGTCAGGCTCACTCCGCCAGCACCCGCGGCAGTTTGAAGGTGACGCTCTCGCGCGCGCTGGGGTCTTCCTCGACGGTGGTGTCGAAGCGCTCGGCGATGGCCTCGATCAGAGCCTCGATCAGGCTTTCCGGCGCCGAGGCTCCCGCGGTGACGCCCACCGTGTGCGCCCCGTCGAACCAGGCCCAGTCCACCTGGGACACGTCATCGATCAGCCGCGCCCCGCGCGCCCCGGCCCGCATGGCCACCTCGACCAGCCGCTGGGAGTTGGACGAATTCTGCGAACCGATCACCAGCACCAGGTCACAGGCCTCGGCCATGCGCTTGACCGCCTCCTGGCGGTTGGTGGTGGCGTAGCAGATGTCTTCCTTGTGCGGCGCGGCCATGGCGGGAAAGCGCCGGCGCAGCACCTCCACGATGCCGACCGTATCGTCCACCGACAGGGTGGTCTGGGTGACATAGGCCAGCCGCTCGGGGTCGCGCG
The DNA here is from genome assembly GCA_964432415.1 of uncultured Caulobacteraceae bacterium. Lineage (GTDB taxonomy): Bacteria > Pseudomonadota > Alphaproteobacteria > Caulobacterales > Caulobacteraceae > JAFECT01. Next base: position 22,693 of record CAYSNW010000029.1, on the reverse strand, counting down.
GCCGGAAGGCCTCCGCATCGGCGACCGTCTCGATCAGGGCGACCGCGCCCTCGGGCAGCTGGCCCAGCGTCCCGATCACCTCCGGGTGGCCGGCGTGGCCGATCAGCACGACCTCGTAGCCGGCGGCGAAATGGCGCTCGGCGTCCAGGTGCACCTTGGAGACCAGGGGGCAGGTGGCGTCGAGGTAGAACATGTCACGCCGCCGCGCGGCCTCGGGCACCGACTTGGGCACGCCGTGGGCGGAGAACACCACCGGCCGATCGTCCGGCGCCTGGTCGAGCTCGGCCACGAACACCGCGCCCAGCGCCTTCAGCCGCTCCACCACATGCTTGTTGTGCACGATCTCGTGGCGGACATAGACCGGCGCGCCGTATTTCTCGACCGCCCGCTCCACGATCTGGATGGCGCGATCGACCCCCGCGCAGAAGCCACGGGGGGCGGCCAGCATCACCTTGATCGGACGCTTTGGGGAGAAGGGGGCGTTCATTGCGGGAACTTAGGACGCGTCACGGCGTCTCGCCAGCCGTCACTCGATTGCGGGGCCGTGCTTTAGCCTTTATCAGACCATTCTATAATACGAACACCGCCCGCAGCGTCGCGGGCCGCTCATCGGAATCCGCTTCATGCGTCGTCTCGTCATCGCCCTCAGCGCCTTCGCCGTGGCGGCCTCCCTCCTGCCCGCCGCCGCCTTCTCCCAGACCACGCGCCAGGAGCGCGAGGAACAGCAGAAGCGCGACGCCGAAAAGGCCAAGGCCGACAAGGAAAAGCAGCGCAAGAAGGACGAGAAGGGTCCCGCCGCGCTCGGCGAGCGCCGCGCCGAGGGGCCGTGCCCCTATGTGAAGGTGCTCTACGACGCCGCCCGCGACGTCGAGTTCAAGGACAACAAGGCGGCCTCGGCCTCCGTCGCCTACACCGGCGAGATCGAGGGCGTGAAGTCGGACTGCGCCTACAAGTCCGACGAGCCGATCGTGGTGCAGATGAACATCCTGTTCGCCCTCGGCAAGGGCCCGCAGGCGACCGGCTCGGCCAAGACCTACCGCTACTGGGTCGCGGTCACCGAGCGGAACAAGACCGTCCTGGCCAAGGAATACTTCGACCTGCCGATCACCTTCCCCTCGGGGACCGATCGGGTCTACGCCAATGAGCCGGTCTCCCAGATCGTCATCCCGCGCACCGACGCCACCGTCAACGGCAACAACTTCGAGGTCCTGGTCGGCTTCGACGTCACCGCCGAACAGGCCGAGTTCAACCGCGAGGGCAAGCGCTTCCGCGTCAACGCCGGTCAGACGGCCCAGACGGGCGCGCCCAGCCAGAAATGAGCGACCTGAAGACGGCTCTCAGCGAAGCGGCCGGCGCCGCCTTCGCGGAGCTGGGACTGGACCCCGCCCTCGGACGGGTGAGCGCCTCCGACCGCCCCGACCTCGCCGACTTCCAGTGCAACGGTGCGCTCGCCGCCGCCAAGGCGGCCAAGGCCAACCCGCGTGAGATCGCGGGCAAGGTGCTTGAGACCCTGAAGGGCGACCCGCGCCTGGCCGCCCTCGACATCGCCGGCCCCGGCTTCATCAATTTCCGCCTGAGCGACGCGGCGCTGGCGGAACGCGCCAATGCGGTGGCGTCCGATCCGCGCGCGGGCGCCGAGCTGGTGGCCCAACCTCGCCGGGTGGTGGTCGACTACGGCGGCCCCAACGTGGCCAAGCCCATGCACGTGGGGCACCTGCGGGCCTCGATCATCGGCGAATCGATCAAGCGCCTGTTCCGCTTCCGCGGCGACACCGTCTGGGGCGACGCCCACTTCGGCGACTGGGGCTTCCAGATGGGACTGCTGATCGCGGTCATCGAGGAGGAGGCCGCCCAGAAGGGCACAGGCGTTGAGGCCGTGCTCGAGACCATCGACCTGGAGCGCCTGTCCGAGATCTACCCGGCCGCCTCCGCCCGGGTGAAGGAAGACACCGCCTTCCGCGACCTGGCCCGCCAGAAGACCGCCAAGCTGCAGGGCGGCGACGCCGGTTACCGCGCCATCTGGAAGCGGCTGCACGACATCTCCATGGTCGCGCTGGTGCGCGACTTCGATGCGCTGGACGTGCACTTCGACCTCTGGAAGGGCGAGAGCGACGCCGACCCCCTGATCCCGGCCATGGTCGAGGACCTCAAGGCCAAGGGCTTGGCGGTGCCGGACCAGGGCGCGCTGGTGGTCTTCGTTTCGCGTGAGGGCGACAAGCGCGAGCTGCCGCCGCTCCTGGTGGTCTCCTCGGAAGGCTCGTCCATGTACGGGACCACCGATGTGGCCACCATCCTGGACCGCAAGGCCGAGCAGGACCCGCACCTGATCCTCTACGTCGTCGACCAGCGCCAGGCCGACCATTTCGAGCAGGTGTTCCGGGTCGCCTACTTGGCCGGCTACATGCCCGAGGGCGCGCTCGACCATCTGGGCTTCGGCACCATGAACGGGCCGGACGGCAAACCGTTCAAGACCCGCGCGGGCGGCGTGCTCAAGCTCGGCGACCTGATCGAGATGGCCCGCGACAAGGCCCGCGCCCGCCTGCACGAGGCCGGCCTCGGCGCCGAACTGCCGGAGGCGGAGTTCGAGGACATCGCCCACAAGGTGGCGGTCTCGGCGCTGAAGTTCTCGGACCTGTCGAATTACCGCGGCACCAGCTACGTCTTCGACCTCGACCGCTTCACCGCCTTCGAGGGCAAGACCGGGCCCTACCTGCTCTACCAGGCGGTGCGCATCAAATCCCTGCTGCGCCGGGCGGCGTCGGAGGGCGCGACCTCGGGCGAGATCACCATCGCCGAGCCGGCCGAGCGCGACCTGGCCCTCACGCTCGACGCGTTTGAGACAGCCCTCTCGGAGGCTTACGAAAAGCGCGCGCCCAACTATGTGGCCGAGCACGCCTACCGCATCAGCCAGAGCTTCTCGAAGTTCTACGCCGCCTGCCCGGTGATGGCCGCCCCCGACCCCGCGACCCGCGCCTCGCGCCTGCGGCTGGCCGAGGCGACTCTGGCTCAGCTGGAACAGGCCCTGACCCTGCTGGGGATCGAGACACCGGAGCGGATGTAAGGACCACGCCCTCGATGCCGCGCTGATCGTGCCGTCTGGCGCATCATCGGATGCGCCCACCGATATGCCTGCGCTTGCCTGCATCCGAACAGACCCCTCGCCAACTCAACGAGGGGGCCAGTGGGATCGCAAGGGGCGCTGTGGTGAACCGGTTTGGATTGTTGGGACTGTTGCTGCTCATTTCGGCCGTCGCCTGTGCGCGACCGGCCGCAGCCGACGGCGCCTGCGCCGACCGCGTCGGACCCGGGTCATCGCGAGTATCACAGCAGTCGGCTGATCCGACGTCCGCGCGCCTGGTCGAGACCATGGTCCGCGAACGGCGCGAAACCGGCTTCAGCGGCGCGGTGCTGGTAGCCCGCAACGGGAAGGTCCTGCTCGCGGCGGGTTACGGCTGCGCCAACTACGAGCTGAACGCGCCGAATACGGCGGACACTCCGTTCAAGATCGGTTCGATCAGCAAGGCGCAGACGGCCACCGCCATGCTCGTCCTGGCCGACCGGGGCCTGATCGCTCTCGATGATCCGGTCTGCAAATGGATTTCGCCGTGCCCGGCCGCCTGGAACGCCATCACCCTGGCGCAGCTGATGAACCACTCCTCCGGCATTGCGGATTTCGTGCGTCTTCCGGGCTTTCGCGACCGGATCACCCTGCCGGCTCCCCTGTCCCAGACCGTCGAGCAACTGCGCGCCCTGCCGCTGGAACACGCGCCGGGAGCGGCCGCCGCCTACGGCAACTACGGCCTGGTCCTCTGTGCGGCGGTCATCGAACGGGTGACGGGGAAGCCCTATGCCCAGGCCATGGAGGAGCTGGTCTATCGCCCGATGGGACTGAACCGTTCCGGCTACGCCGCCGACGCAGCCCTCATTCCGGGGCGCGCCTCAGGGTACGTGCTTTCGGGTGAGGGGCTGGGCAACGCGCCCTACATCGACATGACCATCCCCATTGGGGCCGGGTCGCAGTACGCCACAGCGCACGACCTTTTCGCCTGGGAAGAGGCGGTGTTCGGCGGCCGCTACTTCGGCGGAAAGCTGCTGGCGCGGATGCTCGATACCTCGCCCTTCGGCTACGGACTGGGGTGGATCGACTACAGCGCCGATGGACGCAAACGCATCGGCCACGTGGGCGACATCAACGGCTTCGGCTCCTTCCTGGTCCGCTACCCCGACCAGGGCCTTGTCGTCATCGTGCTCAGCAATGTCGAAAAGACCAGGGTGCGTCGGATCGCCGACGATCTGGCCGCCGTGGCGCTCTCGCCGCCCTGATGGAAGGCCCCGCCTGTAACCCCTGCGACACGGACTCCGCGCGTACTGCCGCGCTAGGGTCGTCTCGTGTCCGAGCGTCAGGCCCGTCAGCGCAAGCATGAAGTCCCGGTGGTCAGGACCGGCGGCTTCCACCTGCCGATCTTCCGGCGGCGCGCGGCCTTCTATGTGGACGGCTTCAACCTGTTCCACTCGATCCGGGACCTCGACCGCAACTATCTGAAGTGGGTGGACCTGTGGGCGCTGGGCCGGGTGATCGCGCCGCGCAGCCAGGTGATCCGCAAGGTGACCTGGGTGACCGCCGTGCGGCCCCAGTCCCAGCACAAGATCGACCGGCATCACACCTATGCCGAGGCGCTGAAGGCGCGCGGCGTCACCTGCCTGAACGGGCACTTCGTGGTCTATGCCGACGGCTGCAACGCCTGCGGCCACCACTGGAAGATCGCCGAGGAGAAGCAGAGCGACGTCAATCTGGCGCTCTCGGTGCTGGACGACGCCCACGCCAACCGCTTCGACGTCTGCTACCTCCTTACCACCGACGGCGACCACGCGGCGACCGCGCGGTTCCTCAAGCAGCGCTTCCCCGACAAGAAGCTGGTCATCGTCACCCCGCCGGGGCGCAATCCCAACCGCACCCTGCTGGAGTTCGCCGACGCCCAGGTCCCGATGGAGGTCGAGCAGCTGGAACGCGCCCTGCTGCCGGCCATCGTCGACGGACCGGACGGGGCGATCGTGCGGCCCGCGGTCTACGATCCGCCGGACGTGCCGCGGTCCAAGGCGCACCTGACGTTGGTGAGCTCGGACTGAGCGGGTCAAGAAGAGCTTGGACCACCAAGGACACCAAGAACACCAAGGGGTCGAGCCCAAGCTGGATGTCGTGGCGCATGCCGTAGTCGATGCCGGATTGAAGGTTCACAAGGCTCTTGGACCGGGGCTCCTGGAGTCAGCCTACGAACATTGCCTGGCTTTCGAACTTGAGCGGCGTGGGCTGTGCGTCAGCCGCCAGGTCCTGCTTCCCGTCATGTATGAGGGTATTGAGATCGATGCCGGTTATCGGCTTGACCTCCTGGTAGCCGAATGCGTCATCGTTGAAATCAAAGCTGTCGACGCGCTCTTGCGCGTCCATGAAGCTCAAGTGATCACCTATCTGAAGCTGTCGGGCCACCGTCTGGGCCTACTGATCAATTTCAACGTCGATCTGTTCAAGCACGGCGTCCGACGGTTTGCGCGCTGACTTGGTGTTCTTGGTGTCCTTGGTGGTGAAATTCTTGAACTCTCTCGACCCCCTGGTTCAGGGGGTGTGGCGCGAGCCCGCCAGACGCTAGGTTCTCAAGACCACTGGAGGCGACCCATGCGAATTCGAACCTTCTGCGCCCTGGCCGTGACGGCCGCCGCCCTGGCCACGCCCGCGCTGGCGGCGCCGTCCGGAGCCGAGGCCGACAGCCTGGTTCCCGCCGGCGCCAAGGCGCCCATGGATGGGTACGCGGGCAGGCCCTGGATCAAGGCTCTGGGCTACTGCGGCGGCCTGTATGTCGAGCGCAGTGATTTCCTGAAGCCCACGGACATCAAGGCCGCCGCAGCGATGCGCCAGAAGGCGGCGCCGTTCCTGGCCGCCGCGGCCATCCGCATCGAGCGCGACCGCAAGATCAGCAACGACGAGGCTTTCAAGGTCGCGATCGGCGAGATCAACAAGGGGCGCATGATCGTCCAGGCTTTGATGAACGCCCAGATCGACGCTCACTTCGCCGAAGAGGACGTCCACTGCGCCGCCATCTACAAGGCCGAGCAGGCGGCGGGTTCGTGATCGGCGGCCGCCGCCACGCTTGACTCAGGCAGGCCGCTCCACCAGTTTCCGCCCACCCCCGCGGGAGAGTTCGACACCGGGTCCGCCCGACGTCGACGCCGAAGGCGCAACCGCCCCGGAAACGCTCAGGCCCAAAGGACCGCGGGGACCGTAAAACGCTGGAAAGCAGCCCTCTTCGGGCTCGCCGACGGAGCAAGGGTCGCGTGTTCGTCGCGCCCCGGAATCTCTCAGGCTTCAGGACAGCGGGGGCGAGGTTGGCGGAGCGTCCGCCGGCTTGCGCAACCGACTGCCCGGAGACTCCATGGCTGATCCCGCGACCACCGAAACCCTGAAGACCACCCCGCTCAACGCCGCGCACCGCGCCCTGGGCGCCCGCATGGTCGGCTTCGGCGGCTACGACATGCCGGTGCAGTACGAGGGCGTGCTGGCCGAGCATCGCTGGACCCGCGAGCACGCCGGCCTGTTCGACGTCTCCCACATGGGCCAGGCGCGCCTCAGGGGCGCCGACCCGTTCAAGGCCTTCGAGAAGCTGGTCCCCGGCGATTACCAGGGCCTGAAGCCCGGCAAGCAGCGCTACTCCCTGCTGCTGAACGAGCAGGGCGGCATCCTGGACGACCTGATGGCGGGGCGCCCCGACGACGACGGCCTGTTCATCGTGGTCAACGCCGCCTGCAAGGACCAGGACTTCCCCCTGATCGCCGCCGCACTGAAGGGCGAGGCGGAACTGACCCGGCTGGACGACCGCGCGCTGATCGCCATCCAGGGCCCCGAGGCCGCCGAGGTGATGGCCAAGCATGCGCCGGTGCTGGCCAACCTCGGCTTCATGGAATGCATGCGGCTGGACCTGCTCGGGACTGACGCCTTCGTCTCGCGCTCGGGCTACACCGGCGAGGACGGCTACGAGATCTCCATTCCGGCCGACGCGGCCGAGCGGGTCTGGAACACCCTGCTCGAGGACGCCCGGGTCAAGCCGATCGGCCTGGGCGCGCGCGACAGTCTGCGCCTCGAGGCCGGCCTGCCGCTCTACGGCCATGACGCCGACGAGACCATCAGCCCCGTCGAGGCTTCGCTCGCCTTCGCCCTGTCCAAGCGGCGCAAGGAGGAGGCCAACTTCCCCGGCGCGAAACGCATCCTGGCCGAGCTCGGCGGCGCCCTGAAGCGCGAACGCATCGGCCTGCACGTCAAGGAAGGCGCCCCCGCCCGCGAGGGCGCGGAGATCGCCGACATGGACGGAAACGTCATCGGCAAGGTGACCTCCGGCGGCCCCTCGCCGAGCCTCGGCCACAACATCGCCATGGGCTACGTCCCCCCCGCCCACTCGGCGCTGGGAACGCCCCTGCAGGTCATCGTCCGCGGCAAGCCCCTGCCGGCCGAGGTCGTCGCCATGCCCTTCGTCGCCAAGCGCTTCTATCGCAAACCCGTTCAGCCCTAAGGATCAGACATGCGTTTCACCAAGGATCACGAGTGGGTTTCCCTCGACGGCGATGTCGCCACCGTCGGCATCACCCAGTATGCCGCCGACCAGCTGGGCGATGTGGTGTTCGTGGAAGTCCCCGACGCCGGCAAGACCGTCTCCAAGGGCGACAGCTTCGCCGTGGTCGAGAGCGTCAAGGCGGCCTCCGACGTCTATTCGCCGGTCTCCGGTGAGGTCGTGGAAGGCAATGCGGCGCTGGGCTCGGCGCCCGAGACCGTCAACGCCGACCCGGCCGGCGCCGGCTGGATGGCGAAGATCCGCGTTTCGGACACCAGCCAGGTTGACGGCCTGATGGACCAGGCCGCCTACGACCAGTACCTCGCCACCCTGTAAGCATCGGACCCCCATGCGCTACCTCCCCCTCAGCGTCGAGGACCGGGCAGAGATGCTCGCGGTCATCGGGGCCAAGTCCATCGACGACCTGTTCGTCGACGTTCCCTCAGCCGCCCGGCGCTCCGGCACGGTCGACCTGCCCATGCACATGGGCGAGCTGGAGGTGGAGCGTGAGCTCTCGGCGCTCGCCGCGCGCAACACCCCGGCCGGGTCCGTGCCGTTCTTCTGCGGGGCGGGGGCCTACAAGCACCACGTGCCGGCCAGCGTCGATCACCTGATCCAGCGCTCGGAATTCCTGACCAGCTACACCCCCTACCAGCCCGAGATCGCCCAGGGCACGCTGCAGGTGCTGTTCGAGTTCCAGACCCAGGTCGCCAACCTGACCGGCATGGAGGTGGCCAACGCCTCCATGTACGACGGCTCCACCGCCACCGCCGAGGCCGTGCTGATGGCCCAGCGGGTCACGCGGCGGAACCGGGCGGTCTTCTCGCCCGGCCTGCATCCCCACTACGTCCACTCCGCCGAGACCCTGGCCCACGCCACGGGTATCGAGACCGTGCGCCTGGCGCCGGCCGTCGACGCCGAGGCTGACGTCATCGCCGCCATCGACGCCAACACCGCCTGCGTCGTGGTCCAGACGCCGAACGTCTTCGGCACGGCCACGGATGTCAGCAAGATCGCCGAGGCGGCCCACGCCGCCGGCGCCCTGATGATCGTGGTGGTCACCGAGGCCATGTCCTTCGGCCTGCTCAAGGCCCCGGGCGACATGGGCGCCGACATCGTCGCGGCCGAGGGCCAGTCCATCGGCGTCGGCCTGAACTTCGGCGGACCGTACGTGGGCCTCTTCGCCGCGCGCGAGAAGCTGACTCGCCAGATGCCGGGACGCCTCTGCGGCGAGACCGTCGACGCCGACGGCCGCCGCGGCTTCGTCCTGACCCTGTCGACCCGCGAGCAGCACATCCGCCGCGACAAGGCGACGTCGAACATCTGCACCAACTCCGGCCTCTGCGCGCTCGCCTTCACCATCCACATGAGCCTGATGGGCGAGAAGGGATTGCGGCAGGTCGCCGCCCGGTCCCACGCCCAGGCCCGCAAGATGCGTGACGCGGTCGCCGCCGTTCCGGGCGTCAAGGTGCTGACCCCGCGCTTCTTCAACGAGATCGCTGTCGAGCTGCCTGGAAACGCCGCCGACGCGGTCAATGCGCTGGCCGCCCACGGCGTGCTGGCCGGCGTGCCCTTCTCGCGGCTAGAGCCGGGCGCCGGTCTCGACAACGTCCTGCTGATGGCGGCCACCGAGGTCACCCAGGACGCCGATATTTCCATTCTCGCCAGGTCCCTGAAGGCGGTGTTCGCATGAGCGGCATGTCCAACGTCGGTCGTCCGACCACCCCCAACCAGGTCGAGACCAAGCCTGCGACGCTCACCGGCGGCCGCGGCCTGCTGCAGGACGAGCACCTGATCTTCGAGCTCAACGCCTGGGACAAGACAGGGATCGACATGGCGCCGGCCGACCTGGACGCATCGGATCTCGGCGATCTGGTCCGCCGCGACCCGATCGGCCTGCCGGGCCTGTCGGAGCCCGAGGCCATGCGCCACTACGTGCGCCTGAGCCAGAAGAACCACGCCATCGATCTGGCGCTCTATCCGCTGGGCTCGTGCACCATGAAGCACAACCCGCGCCTGAACGAGAAGATGGCGCGCCTGCCCGGCATCGGCGACGTTCACCCGCTGCAGCCCCAGTCCACCGTTCAGGGCGCCATCGAGTTGATGGACCGCCTGGCCCACTGGCTGAAGACCCTGACCGGCATGCCGGCGGTGGCGCTGTCGCCCAAGGCCGGCGCCCACGGCGAGCTCTGCGGCCTGCTGGCCATCCACGCCGCCCACGACGCCAAGGGCGACAACGCCCGGCGCGTGGTGCTGGTCCCGACCTCGGCCCACGGCACCAACCCCGCCACCGCCGCTTTCGTCGGCTACACGGTGCGCGAGATCGCCCAGACCGAGGACGGCCGCGTGGACCTGGCGGACCTGGAGGCCAAGCTCGGCCCCGACATCGCCGCCATCATGGTCACCAACCCCAACACCTGCGGCCTGTTCGAGCGCGACGTGATCGAGATCGCGCGCCTGGCCCACGCCGCGGGCGCCTACTTCTACTGCGACGGCGCCAACTTCAACGCCATCGTCGGGCGGGTCCGCCCGGGCGACCTCGGCGTCGACGCCATGCACATCAACCTGCACAAGACCTTCTCCACCCCCCACGGCGGCGGCGGTCCGGGCGCGGGTCCGGTGGTGCTGTCCGAGGCGCTGGCGCCCTACGCCCCCGTGCCCTGGGTCACCCATGGCCCCAACGGCTTCGAACTGATCGAGGAGGAGCGCGGCGTCGCCGCCAAGGCCTTCGGCCGCATGTGCGCCTTCCAGGGCCAGATGGGCATGTACGTACGCGCCCTCAGCTACATGATGAGCCACGGCGCCGACGGCCTGCGCCAGGTCGCCGAGGACGCGGTTCTGAACGCCAACTACATCAAGGCCCGCCTGTCGGACCTGATGAGCCCGGCCTTCCCCGACGGCCCCTGCATGCACGAGGCCCTGTTCGACGACCACTGGCTGGAGGGGACGGGGATCACCACCCTGGACTTCGCCAAGGCCATGATCGACGAGGGCTTCCACCCCATGACTATGTACTTTCCCCTGGTCGTGCACGGGGCCATGCTGATCGAGCCGACCGAGACGGAATCGAAGCAGGAGCTGGACCGCTTCATCGATGCGCTGCGGGCGCTCGCCGAAGCCGCCAAGGCCGGCGACGTCGACCGCTTCAAGGGCGCGCCCTTCCACGCACCGCTGCGCCGTCTGGACGAGACCCGTGCCGCTCGCGCGCCGAAACTGCGCTGGACCGCGCCGGAGGGGAGCAACCTGGCGGCCGAATAACGGCGCTATTGTCGTCCCAATTGCGCCGCAGTCCGGGCTCGTGATGGACTGTGCGCAGGGGGAGACAGGGTGATGGACAGGGCGTACGGGCGTATCGCGCGGGCCGGACTAGGTTTCGTCCTGGGGCTCACCCTTCTCGTCGGCCAGGCGGCAGCCGCTCCGCCAACGCCCAAGGCGGCCAAGCCAGCGCAAGGCGCCCTGACCGCCTTCAAGTCGCAGGCCGAGCTGGTGCGTTTCCTGAAGCGACCTCTACCTCCACGCGGGGTAGGGGCGGTCCAGCTTGCGCCCCCGCCGCCTCCGGTCCTGGCCCTGCACGAGTCGCCTGCCGTCAGCGCGGCGGCCGCGCCCGCTGAAAAGGTCTCGGTAAAGCTGGAGCCCATCAGCGCCAGCAACGTGACCAACACCCAGGAGGCCAATGTCGACGAGGGCGACATCGTCAAAGCCAGGGGCGACCTGCTGGTCATCCTGCGCCGTGGGCGACTGTTCACCGTCTCCATCGCCGGCGGCGGCCTGAAGCCGGTCGACGCGATCAACGCCTTCCCGCCCGGCGTGGACGCCTCCGACGACTGGTACGACGAGATGCTGCTCAGCGGCGACCGGGTCGTGGTGATCGGTTACAGCTATGCGCGCGGCGGAACCCAGATCGACCGCTTCAAGCTTGACGCCGCCGGCCACCTGACCTTCGAGGACGCCTACCAGCTCCGGTCGAACGACTACTACTCCGACCGCAACTACGCCTCGCGCCTGATCGGCTCGAAGCTGATCGTCTATTCCCCGCTCTACCTCAACAGGTTCGACCCGCTCGCCTCCATGCCCGCGCTGCGGCGCTGGAGCGGCCAGAAGGGCGAGGAGGGCTTCAAGCGGATCATCGAGGCGCGCCAGGTCTTCGTCACCCCGCGTCTGCGTCGGGACCGGGACGCCATCGAGGCCATCCACTCGGTGACCAGCTGCGACCTCGACGCCCGGGTCCTCAACTGTTCCGCCGTGGCGGTCCTGGGGCCGGAGTCGCGCAACTTCTACGTCTCGGGGAAGGCGGTCTATCTGTGGGTCAACGGAGCGAGGCCGCGCGCGGGGGCCACGGTCTACCGCCTGCCGTTCGACGCCAGTCCGCCGCGGGCGATCCGCGCCCGCGGCGCCCCCACCGACCAGTTCTCCTTCCGCGAGGAGGCGGGCGACGGCGCCCTCTCGGTGCTGGTCCGCTCCGAAGGGCGTGGCGACGCCATGTGGCGGCCCGAGTTCTCCAGCGGCGCGGTGGCGCTGCTGCGCATTCCTCTGGACGAATTTGGCGATGGCTCCGGCGCCGCGTCGCCGGGCGACTACCGCATGCTGCCGCGCCCGAAGTCCGATGACGACTCGTTCCAGAACCGTTTTGTCGGCGCCTATGTGCTGTACGGGACCGGCGCGGGCTGGCTTGCGACCGGCGGCAAGGGGTCCGAGCTCGTCGCCGCCCCCGTGCAGGGCGGTCCCGTCGTTACGGTCAGACTTCCCCACGGCGCCGACCGGATCGAGCCCATGGGCCGTGACGCGGTGGTCATCGGCGGGGCCGGGCCGGATCTGGTGTTCAGCACCATCGATCTGCGCACGCTCCCCGTGACCGGCGACCGCTACGTCCTGCCCCAGGCCTCCCAGGCCGAGACCCGCAGCCACGGCTTCTACTACAAGCCCGACGCCGAGCCGGCGGACGGCGACTCCGGCATCCTGGGCCTGCCGGTCGCCCGGCCCACGCGCCCCGCCTACCGCCAGCTGTTCGAGACCTCCGCCGCCCTGGTCCTGGTGCGCCGCACCGAACGGAAGTTCTCGCCCATGGGCGAGCTGGCCGCCCACGACGAGGGCGCGGTCGACGACCACTGCCAGGCCTCGTGCGTGGACTGGTACGGCAATGCGCGGCCGATCTTCTGGCAGGGGCGCATATTCGCCCTGCTCGGCTACGAACTGGTCGAGGGCTCAGCCGACGATCGGGGCATCCACGAGGTCGGGCGAACCAACTTCGCCGGATCGCCGGGGCGCTGAGCGTCTGAGGCCCTGCGGCGACACGTCCGCCGCGATCGGGTGAATTCGCGGTAAGGCGGCCCGGCTCGCCTTGTCTGCGCCACAGATCGCGCCATATCGAAGGCTCCGGACCGGCCGTTGCGCGTTATCGACGGTTCGGGACGGATCCCTTCCGGAGTTCCCATGTCGTCCGTGGCTCACGCGCCGCTCGCTCACGCTCGCAAAGGCCGCCGTTCTCGGCGCCTGCGCGTCGTGCTGCGCTGGTCGCTGCTGGCCCTGGGGTTCCTGCTGATCGGCGTGGGCTTCGTCGGCGCCCTGCTGCCGGGCCATCTCGGCCTGCCGGTCATGGTCGTCGGCCTGGCGGTGGTGCTGCGCAACTCCCGCACCGCGCGCCGGCGCTTCGTCAAGCTGCAGCGGCGCCATCCGCGCTGGGTGTTTCCGCTGCGGCGCATCCTGCGCTCGCCGCGCGCCATCGTGCCCGTCATGTGGCAGGCCCTGCTGCGCACCGAACGGTTCTTCCTCAGGCGTTGGCGCCTGCTCGCCAAGCTTCGCCGCAGATGGCTGAGAAATCGCCAGGGTGGCGGTTAATAGTCTCCAACACGCGACCGTGTACGGCCACGCTCTTCATTCAGGCGAACAACAGGCGTAACCTGTCGTCTCGCAAGTCGGGGGCTGGTCCAGAACCGGAGCGTACTTGCGATGAAGACGAAACTGATCCGAGGCATGGTCGCGGGTTTTGTGGCGACCGTCCTGTTGACTGCCCTCATGGTCGCCAAGGCCCTGACCGGCTTCATGCCTGAACTCAACCTGGCCGCCCTGCTCAGCGGCGTCATGCACGCCCCCATCTGGGTCGGCTGGATCACCCACTTCCTGATCGGGACGGTGGTCTGGGGCGGCCTGTTCGCCGTGCTCGCACCGCGCATTCCCGGCAGCAACTGCACCATCCGCGGCGCCATCTTCGGCCTCGGAATCTGGGTCCTCATGATGGTGGTGGTCCTGCCGCTGACCGGCATGGGCCTGTTCGGCGGCGTCTATGGCGCGGCCGCGCCGGCGGTGACGCTGGCGCTGCATCTGGTCTACGGCGTGGTTCTGGGCTTCACCTTCGCGCGCATCCACGGCGAGTGGCACATCCACACGCCCGCCGACGACGCCAAGGGCGCCCTGCGCTACACGCACTACTGAGGGAAGGGGACGGAGCGGCCATCCCGCCGCTCCCGTCGGTAGGCCTGATCAGCCGAGCTTGGCGGCCAGCTGTTCGACGCCCCGGTCGATGAGGGCGTCGCCCTTCTTGGCGCCGACCCGGCCCTTCAGGACCGTTTCGGCCGCATGGGCGGCCAGATCCACCGCGGCCGCGCGCACCTCGGCGGTGGCCTGGGCCTCGGCCTGGGCGATCTTGCGCTTGGCCATCTCGGCGCGGCGCGCGACCTGTTCGGCCATCTTGATGCGCGCCTCGGCGGCGTACTGCTCGGCGGCTTCCTGGGCGTCGGCCAGCATCTGGGCGGCCTGGCTCTCGGCGGCCTCGCGCTCCAGCTTGATGGAGGCCAGCAGCTTTTCGGCCTCGGCGCGCAGGCGCTCGGCTTCGATCAGCTGGTCCTTGATCTTCTGGGCCTTGGCGTCCAGGGCGGCGGCGGCCATGCGCGGCACGCCCACCCAGATGAGCACGCCGACGAAGACCACGAGGGCGACGCCCACCCAGAATTCGGCGTCCTGCAGCAGTTCCAACACGGGTCTGGCCCTTAAGCCTTGCCCGCCAGCGCCGCGGTGACCTCGTCGGTCCCCGCCTTCTCGCCGGTGAGCTTTTCAATGATCGACGAGGCCGTGTCCTGCGCGATGGTGCGGACATTGGCCATCGCCTGGTCGCGGGCGGCGCGGATGGCGACCTCGGCCGAGGCCAGGCTCTCCGCCAGCTTGGCGTCCTCGGCCGCCTGGACGGCCGCGGTCTCGGAGGCCGCGCGGGCGCGGGCCTCCTGGGCCAGCCGTTCCACCCGGGCGCGGGCCTGGCGAGTCTCCCCGGCGGCGGCGGCGGCCTGAGCCTCCGCCTCCTCCTTCAGCTTGCGCGCCTGGGCGATGTCGCCCGAGATCGTGTCCTCACGCCTGTCGATGGTGCCGCCCAGTCTGGGGACGAACCACTTCGACATCAGCACGAAGACCAGGACGAAGATGGCCACGAACCAGACCATCTGTCCCGGCCACCAGGTCGGGTCGAACTGCGGCAGTCCGCCGGAGCCTTCGGCGGGCTTTTCCGTAGTCGCTTGGGTCGCAGGCGTCGTGGCCATGATCCGTCAGTCCGTGATCAGACGAACAGGATGATGAAGGCCATCACGAGGGCGAAGATGCCCAGCGCTTCGGTCAGGGCCAGGCCCAGGAACAGCATGGGCTGGGCGCCGGGAGCCGCCGCCGGGTTGCGCAGCGCGCCCTGCAGGTAGCCGCCGAACAGAACGCCGAGGCCGACGCCCGCGCCGATGAGACCCATGGTGGCGAGACCCGCCCCGATCATGCGTGCCGAATGAAGATCCATGTCGATAGTCCTTTTGGAGAAGCCGTTTGAGGAAGAGGCGCCGTCAGTGGTGGTGCTTGTCGAGGTTGACGACGTCGTTGAGGTAGACGCAGGCCAGCGCCGCGAAGACGAAGGCCTGCAGGAAGGCGACGATGAATTCCAGCGCGGTCAGGGCCACGACCATGGCGAAGGACACGCCCGCGCCGACGAAGCCGAGCGAGGCGATGCCGCCGGACAGGCCGAGCACGCCCAGGCCGACCACGAAGCTGGCGAAGATGTTCATGACGACGTGGCCGCCGATCATGTTGCCGAACAGTCGCATGGCCAGGGTCAGCGGGCGCACCATGAAGGAGATGAACTCGATCAGGGCCAGGGCCGGCAGCATCCAGCCGGGCACGCCGCCGGGCAGGAACAGCTTGAAGAAGCCGAAGCCGTTCTTGATGAAGCCGATGACGACCACGCTCAGGAAGGTGATCAGGGCGAGCGTCGCGGTGACCGCCAGCTGGGCGGTGGCGGTGAAGGTCCACTCCTGGCCGGCCAGGTTTCCGAAGGCGAAGACCAGGCCCATCATGTTCATCACCAACACCATCATGAAGATGGTGAAGACGAACGGGATGTAGGGGCGGCCGCGGTCGCCGATCATCGGGCCCACCAGGGTGCCGTCGATCAGTTCGTAGAGGCTCTCGCCCAGCGCCTGCAGGCGCCCGGGGACGATCTGTCCGCGCGCGGCGGAGCCGAGGAAGGCGGTGATGATGCCGGCGGCGACCAGCATGACCACCACCGAATTGGTGATCGACAGGTCGATGGCGCCCAGGCCCGGGACGATCACGGGCTTCAGTTCCACGACCTTGTGGATCAGGAACTGGTGCATCGGTTCGATGGCGGCCATCGGACGCGAATTCCTCTCAATCGCCGCCCCGAAGGGCGGTCCGTTTCAATCGTCGTCCTCGTCGTCGGCGACGGGGGCGACATAGCCCGATCGGGCCAGAGCCTTCTGGCCCATCCGGTGGGCGGAATGGGCGGCCATATAGACCGACAGTCCCGAGCCCACGGCCAGGCCGATGCCGATGCCCCAGGGCTGGGTGTGGAAGAACCGGTCGAACAACCAGCCGAATCCCACGCCCGCGAGCACGCCACCGATCAGTTCGGCGAGAAGGCGGTAGCCATCTCCGATTCCTCCGGTCCCCACGGTTGCGGCGGCCGGCTTGGAACGGCCCGCCTGCAAAGCGTCTAGACGTTCGTCGAGCCGCTTGAGCGCCTCTTCGTTCTGGTCATCCCGCTCGGGCATGGGCGCCTAAAGAATCGACCGCGACGTCGCCGTCGCGGCCCGTTCAGGTCGGGGCGGAACCTACAGATGCGGACCCCGGGCGTCAAGGCGTGGGTGCAATGCGGTAAGTGTATGAAAATACGGCATAAATGGCGTGACCGTTGCTCGGGAGACCGCCCGCTGCTCCGTGCTCGGGCCGGCTGACGTCGCGCGATGCTGCTGCTAGGCTGGCTGCGGGTCCCGATGAGGAGAAACGGCCATGCTGCGCCGACTGTGGATGCTGGTTTTCGCCGCGGCGCTGTTGGGGGCGGCTCCCGCCCTTGCCGGCGACCCCGCCTGCATCTGGAACGCCCTGCCGCAGGCGGTGCGCGACAAGGTGCTCGCTCACTCGGCGACCGATCCGCGACTGACTTCGGACCTCAATCAGTACGCGTCCGAGGAGCAACTGGCCGCCGCCATCTCCCATTGTGTTCCCGACCCGGCCAAGCACCTGGCGGCCGCCAAGGCCCTCGCCGGCTACATGTACGTGCGCACCAGCGGCCTATGGCTTGAGACCAACCGTCATCTGGACGAGCAACGTCTCGCCAGGGCCTGGGCCGGCATCGACGCACCGCTGCGCGACCGATTGATCGCCCGCGCGGCGTCCCTGGAGAAGGGGCCGCTCGACGAGGAGCTCCTGGTGCAGTTCGCCCGGGGCGCGGGCCTGCCGCCGGAGGACATGGCCCGTCTCAAGACGGGCGACACCGTCAGCCTGGCGATGCTGCTCAACCTGCTCGGCCGCGCCATCCTGGCGGCGACCGACGCCGACTACTGAGGCGCCCAGGCGCCGGGCGGCGGGCGGCCGTCACCGCAACCGGGGCTCTGCGGTGTCTCGCCGCCGACGGGACCATGCGGCGTCCTCGTTCACCGCACCCGGATGAAATGCCCCGGATCGCGCGTCGAACCGGCCCAGCGGGTGTCGGCGAAGCTGAAGGGCAGGCTGCGCGAGGTGAAGGCGTCGGGCCCCGCGTTGATCTGGAAATGCAGGTGGGTGACCGGACTGTCGCCGGTGTCGCCGACCTCGGCGATGACCTGGCCCTGCACGACCCGGTCGCCGACCTTGACCTTCAGGCTTCCCGGCTTGAGGTGGGCGTAGGAGGAATACTCCACCACGCCGCCCGCCTCGTGGCGGATGGTCACCAGGTTGCCGGCCAGGGCCGCGCGGAAATTGGCGCGAAGGCGTTCGCCCATGGCCGCCTCGACCCGGGCGCCGAAGGCCTGGTCGCTCTCGCCGGGCGCCTTGCGGAACAGCGAGGGGTCCTGGGCCTGGTCCCCGACCGCGGTCACCACCACTCCGTCGGCCGCGGCGCTCACCGGCTGGCCCCAGCCGTACCAGTCGGCGGGAACGTCGGAATCGTCATGCCAGGCCATGCCGTCGCCGTTGACCTTGAAGAAGTCGGCGGCGAACTCGTTGGACGGGATGAAGCGATGGTGGCTCTGCAGGATGGGGTAGGAGGCCTCCAGCCAGTTCCCCTGCAGCGGCAAGCGGTAGCGGATCGGCGAACGGTAGGGCCTGACCGGGATGATCGCCTGGGCGCGGCGGGGCGCTCCGCCGGCGCCGGTTCCGATCACCGTGACCCTCAGCGTGTCCGGCGCCGTGTCGATCGACAGATAGATCCCGGTCAGCACCAGGACCTGGCTGGGGGCGAGGTCGGCGCTGGAAGCCAGGGTCAGGCCCGCCAGCGGGTCGTTGTCCAGTAGCTGCGCCGCCAGCAGGCCCCTGACCGGCAGTGCGGCCAGGCCGGCGGTGGCCTTTGCGGCGTCCGCACCGGTCAGGTCGCGCATGGACAGCACCTGGGCGCCGCGCATCAGTTCCAGCCGCACGGTGCGGACCTTGAGGCGCTCGCGCGGCCCCGTGCGGATCACCACCCCCTGCACCACGAGGTCGGAGATCCCGCGGTTCTCCTCGGCCGGATTGAGCACCAGGAAGTCGCCCGGCGTGACCCGCACCTCGGCCGCCGAGGCGGCTCCGGCCAGCGCGGCCGCTACGGCTGCGGCGATGATCAAATGGCGCATGGCGCTCTCCCCGTCCCTGAACCTGAGAGGCCGGGATCGAGCGGTTCGGATGCAGCGATCTTCAGCGAAAGCCTGAAATTCGAGAAAATAGCGGCGCCCGCCACGCGAATCCGGGTGATCCCCGTGTCGCGTCCCTGCGTAAGCGCTGTGAAGCGAAGAGGGGCCTCATGCGCACGGACATCGAATTCCAGTCGAACGGCGCGACCCTGCGCGGCTGGCTCTACCGTCCCGAGCCGGGCGGCGGCCCGGCGCCCATCATCGTCATGGCCCACGGTTTCTCCGCCACCCGCGACCACTTCCTGGCCGAATTCGCCGAGGTCTTCTGCGCCGGCGGTTTCGCGGTCCTGGTCTACGACCACCGAAATTTCGGTTCGAGCGGCGGCGAGCCGCGCGGCGAGATCGATCCCTGGGCCCAGATCGCCGGCTACCGCGACGCCATCAGCTACGCCCGCACCCTGGACGGGATCGATCCGGAGCGCATCGGGATCTGGGGCTCCAGCTATTCCGGCGGCCACGTCCTTGTGGTGGCCGCCTTCGACCGCCGGGTGAAGTGCGTGGTCTCCCACGTGCCCGCCATCTCGGGCTGGGGCAGCCTCAGCCGCGTCATCCCGGCCGAGTACTGGCCGAAGATCCGCCAGGCCTTCGACGCCGACCGCGCCGCCCGTTTCCGCGGCGAGCCGCCCCAGATGGTCGCTGTGGTGCCCGAACGGCCTGACCAGGAGGCCGGCCTGACCACGCCGGACGCAGCCGCCTTCTTCCTGGACCAGCGCGAGCGCGCGCCGACCTGGGTCAACGCCATCACCCGCAAGAGCGTCGAGATGGCGACCGAATACGAGCCGGGCCTCTACATCGAACGCATCGCGCCGACGCCGCTCCTGATGATCGTGGCCATGCAGGATGCGATCACCCCGGCCGACCTCGCGATCGCGGCCTTCGCGCGCGCCGGCGGGCCCAAGCGGCTGGTAGAGTTCGCCTGCGGTCACTTCGCGCCCTACGACGGGCCGCTGTTTCCCGAAAACAGCCGCGTTCAGCTCGACTGGTATCGTGAGCACCTGATGGCCAGGGTTCCGGCCTGAACGCGGCGCCCAGGCCACGCCTTGCGTCGAGCGTCCCGTGGAAGCGGTGGGCGCCCCTTGCCGGGGGCTTGCTGCAACCGATACGCTCAGGTCCAGCCAGGCTTCTGTTGGGGGGACATGGCATGGGCGACCAGCCTTTCGCGCGGACCTTCGCCGTGGCCATGCTTTCGGCGGCCATGCTGTCCGCCTGCGGCGGCGGTGGGGGAGGCGGCGGATCCTCCTCGCCCCCGCCGTCTCCGCCTCCCTCGCCCCCGCCGGTCACGGCGACCCTGACCACCCTGGCCCACCAGCCGCCGGTGGGGGTGCTGCTGGCGCTGCTGCTCACCGACGGATCGGTGATGGTGCAGGCCAATCCGTCAAACGGCAGCGCGAGCCTCTTCTACAAGCTGACCCCCGACAACCGCGGCGACTACGCCCAGGGGACCTGGACCCGCATCGCCTCGCCGCCCGCCGGCTACGCGCCCTATGCCGGCGCCGAGGCGGTGCTGGCCGACGGCCGGGTTCTGTTCGTGGGCGGCGAGTACAACCAGGACAACTACAGCATCCCCTTCGCCCCGACCTCGCTGACCAACATGTCGGCGGTCTATGACCCGGTCGCCGACGCCTGGACCATGATCCCGCCGCCGCCCGGCACGCCCTACATCGGCGACGTCGCCGCCACCATCATGCCCGACGGCAAGTTCATCTACGGCGGCAAGCTCGACAAGGCGATGTGGTCGCTCGACCCGGCGACCCTGCACTGGACCTCGCTCCCGGCGGCAGGAAAGAACGACAACTTCGCCGAGGAGGGCTTCACCCTGCTGCCCTCGGGCGACATCCTGACCGTCGACCTGACCACCACACCCCAGTCGGAGCACTACGTCCCGTCGCTGGGCGCCTGGATCCAGGATGGCCCGACGCCGGTCGGCCTGACCTCCCCGACCGGGACGCCCGGCGGCATCACCTATGGACCGGCGCCGGTGCAGACGGTGGGCGGGGTCACCTACGGGCCGGGGCCGAGCGGGACCTACTTCCCGCCGGGCGAGATCGGGCCCTCGGTGCTGCGCCCGGACGGCAGCGTCTTCTACGCGGGCGCGGCCCCGTCCAGCCAGACCGCCCACACCGCCCTCTACCGCCCGGGCGCCGCCTCCAACCTGGCCGGTACCTGGACCCGCGGACCGGACTTCCCCTTCGGCGAGGACGCCGACGACACCTCCGCCGTGCTGCTGGTCAACGGCAACGTCTTGGTCTCCTCCTCGGCGCGGTCGCTCTACGAATTCGACGGGACCAGCCTGAACCGCACCGTGATCGGGCCGGGCGTCGGATCCCAGCAGGTCTTCCTGCTGCCGCTGCCCTCGGGGCAGGTCCTGCTGCTCACCCCCGGGATGGCGACCCTGGCGCGCCTGTACACGCCGCTGGGCTCGCCCTCGGCGGCCTGGGCGCCGACCATCACCACGGTGGCGACCAGCCTGACTCGCGGAAACAGCTTCACCCTGACCGGAACCCAGCTGAACGGTCTCAGCCAGGCCGCCGGCTACGGCGACGAGCTCAGCACCGCGACCAACTATCCGTTGGTGCGCCTGACCAATGTCGCCTCCGGCCACGTGGTCTACGCCCGCACCCACGACCACAGCTCGATGGGAGTGGCCACCGGCCTTTTGCCGGTCACCACCCATTTCGACGTCCCGGCCTCGGCCGAGACGGGCGCGACGACCCTGGTGGTCGTGGCCAACGGCATCGCCTCGACGCCGGTGACGGTGACGATCAGCTGAGTTTGCCGCCGCTCTGGCGGCCACTCGGCCGCGAAGCGGCTCTCAAGAAAGAATTCAACCACCAAGGGCACCAAGGACACCAAGAAGAAACACCAAGGACCAGTCCTGGCTTCGCGCCGACCCCTTGGTGTGCTTGGTGTGCTTGGTGGTGAAAGTCTTCTTTCTCGCCTGGCGGCGAGAGGTGATCCCGTCCTACTGCGCCGCCAGGGCTTCGGCCTGGGTCAGGTCGACGCTGACCAGCTGCGAGACGCCGCGCTCGGGCATGGTCACCCCGAACAGCCGGTCCATGCGCGACATGGTCACGGGGTTGTGGGTGATGACGATGAAGCGCGTGTCGGTGCGGTTCCTCATCTCGTCCAGCATGCGGCAGAAGCGGTCGACGTTGGCGTCGTCCAGCGGCGCGTCCACCTCGTCCAGGAAGCAGACCGGCGCCGGATTGGCCAGGAACACGCCGAAGATCAGGGCCGTGGCCGTCAGGGCCTGCTCGCCGCCGGACATCAGGCTCATGGTCGCCAGCCGCTTGCCCGGTGGACAGGCGTAGATCTCCAGCCCGGCCTCCAGCGGATCGTCGGACTCCACCAGCTTCAGCTCGGCCTGGCCGCCGTCGAACAGGGCGTGGAACAGGGCCTTGAAGTGCTCATTGATCACGTCGAACGCCGTCAGCAGCCGCTCGCGGCCCTCGGCGTTGAGTTCGTCGATCCCGTCGCGCAGCTTGGCGATGGCGCCGGTCAGGTCCGCGCGCTCGGTGCGCATGGTCTGCAGCCGGTCGGAGTATTCGATCGCCTCTTCCTCGGCGCGCAGGTTGACCGCGCCCAGCGCGTCGCGCTCCCGCTCCAGTCCGTAGAGCAGGGACTCCGCGCCGGCCGCGTCCGCCGGCTGGGCGATGGCGTCGTCCTTCAGCTTGCGGCCCAGCTCCTCGGGCGACATGTGCGCGGTCTCGCGCACCTGGGTGTCGACCTCGGCCAGACGTTCGCTGGCGGCCTCGTGGCGCGCCGCGGTCCCGGCCCGCTGCTCGCGGGCGGCGGAGGCTTCCTGTTCGGCCGAGCGCACCGCCCGATCGGCGGCCTGGGCCGCGTCCTCGGCTTGTGACAACGCGTCGGCGGCGGCGTGGCGGCGGGTTTCGGCGGCGGCGACCTGGTCCAGCAGGGCTTCGCGCTTCTCGGCGAAGATGCGCTTGGCGAGCGTCATCGTCGGTCCGCTCCTGC
>CAYSNW010000028.1:0-44961 GCA_964432415.1 uncultured Caulobacteraceae bacterium | reverse complement strand
TCCGCACCATCCCGGACTATCCCAAGCCCGGGATCATGTTCCGCGACATCACCACCCTGCTGGGCGACGCGCGCGCCTTCCGCCGGGCGGTGGACGAACTGGTCCAGCCCTTCGCCGGGCGCCGCATCGGCAAGGTCGCCGGCACCGAGGCCCGGGGCTTCATCCTGGGCGGCGCGGTGGCCCATCAGCTGTCCGCCGGCTTCGTGCCCCTGCGTAAGAAGGGGAAGTTGCCCCACACCACCATGGCGGTGGAGTACGCCCTGGAATACGGCGTGGACTCGCTCGAGATGCACGCCGACGCCATCCAGCCCGGCGATGAGGTGCTCCTGGTCGACGACCTGATCGCCACCGGCGGCACTGCCGAGGCCTCCGTCGCCCTGATCCGCCGCGCGGGCGGCGTGGTGGTGGGCGCGGCCTTCGTCATCGACTTGCCCGAACTCGGCGGCGCCGACCGCCTGCGCGGCATGGACGTGCCGGTCTCGACCCTGATCAGCTACGCGGGGCATTGAGCTGCAATTCCTCCCCTTCAGGGGAGGGGGACCAAACGAAGTTTGGTGGAGGGGCTTACTCCAGCTGAAACAACGTTGGGGTCTGCATCCGGCCAAGTCCCCTCCACCGCCTTCGGCGGTCCCCCTCCCGTGAAGGGGAGGAATTGAGGCGCCCTTGCTCTTGGTGTCGGGCTGTGCTTTAAAAAGCAAAGCACATTGCAGGGAAAATTCCGATGCGCAAACTGGTCATCGCCACAGCCGTCGTCGCCGGCCTCGTCTTCACCGGATCCGCCCAGGCCCAGCCCACGCCGGCGCGGGCCGAGGCCATGAAGAAGCTCAGCTTCATGAGCGGCGTCTGGGCCGGACCCGCCTCGGGGACCAGCGCGGACCGCTCCACCTACAAGGTCTGGCAGGTCGAGCGCATGGGCCCGATGCTGGACGGCGACGTGATCGTGGTCGAGGGCCGCGGCTACAAGGACGACGGCTCCACCGGCTTCAACGCCTTTGGTGTGGTTTCGTGGGATCCGGGCTCGGGCAAGTACACCCTGCGCTCCTACACCGGCGGCTATGCCGGCTCCTTCGACCTGACCCCCACCGGCGACGGCTACGTCTGGGAGATTCCGGCCGGACCGGGCGGATCGATCCGCTTCACCGCCACCGTCAAGGACAACCACTGGCGCGAGATCGGCGAGTACGTCTCCGGCGGCAAGGTGGTGGCCAAGACCTTCGAAATGAACCTGACGCGGGTCTCCGACACCGACTGGCCGCTGGGCAAGCCGTTGCCGCCCACCACGGGCCGCTAACCCTCATCGCACAACCCTCGACGAGGCGGGGAGGCGAGGCTAAGGTCCGCCTCCCTGTTTTCCTCGCTCGCTGGAATTGTGATGAATTTCAAATCCTTGTTCGTCGGGATCGCGACGGCGGCCGCCCTGGTCACGGCCGCGGCCGCCGCCCCGCCCGCGCACGTCGAGGCGTCGCGCCTGTCCCAGCACATCAAGGTGCTGTCGTCGGACGCCTACGAAGGCCGCGGGCCGGCCACGCCGGGCGAGGAAAAGTCGATCGCCTACATCTCCAGGGCCTTCAAGGCCGCGGGCCTGAAGCCCGGCGGGCCCAAGGGCAGCTGGTTCCAGGACGTCACTCTGCTGCGCACCGAGCGGGTCGGCACGCCCCAGTCGTCCTTCCACGCCGGGGCGTGGTCCAAGGACCTGGCCTATGGCTCCGAGATCGTGGTCGGCACGCAGCAGCCGGTCGATCACGTGACGCTCGCCAATGCGCCCCTGGTCTTCGTCGGCTACGGCGTGCATGCGCCCGAGCGCGGCTGGGACGACTACGCGGGCTTGGACCTGCACGGCAAGGTCGCCGTCGTCCTGGTCAACGACCCCGACTTCGAGGCCGACCTCGGCGGGCTCTTCGGCGGCAGGGCCATGACCTACTACGGCCGCTGGACCTACAAGTTCGAGGAGGCCGCCCGCCAGGGCGCCGCGGGCGTGCTGATCGTTCATGAGGAAAAGCCCGCCGCCTATCCCTGGCACACGGTGGAGGGCTCCTGGTCGGCGCCCCAGTTCGACATCGTGCGCACCGATCCCATGAAGGAACGCGCGCCGCTCCAGGGCTGGATTCAGCGTCCGGTCGCCGAGGCCCTGTTCAAGGCCGCCGGCCAGGATTTCGAGACGCTCAAGCACGCCGCCCAGCAGAAGGGCTTCAAGGCGGTGCCGCTGGACGCCACCTTCTCCGCCGACTTCAAGGTCAAGGCCGAGAAGGTCGTGACCCACAACGTCATCGGCCGCCTGCCGGGCAGGAAGCACCCGAACGAGACCATCCTCTACGGCGCCCACTGGGACCACCTGGGCGTGGGCGTGGCCGACGCCAAGGGCGACACAATCTACAACGGCGCGGTGGACAACGCCTCGGGCGTGGCCGGCCTGATCGAGCTGGCGCGTGTGTTCTCCGCGGGTCCGCGCCCGGACCGCTCCATCGTCTTCATCGCCTTCACCGCCGAGGAGAAGGGCCTGCTGGGCTCGGAGTACTACGCCTCCCATCCGGCCTGGCCGCTGGCGACCACGGTCGGCGGCTTCAACATGGACAGCCTGCCGGTCAACGGCCCGGCCCGTGACATCAACGTCACCGGCTGGAACCAGAACGCCATGCAGGACGAGTTGCAGCGCTTCGCGACGCGCCAGCACCGGGTCCTGCACGGCGAGTCGCGCCCCGAGGCGGGCTCCTACTTCCGCTCGGACCACTTCCCCTTCGCCAAGCGCGGCGTGCCGATTCTGGACGCCAGCTCCGGCCAGGACCTGGTCAAGGGCGGCGTCGAGGCCGGCAAGGCGGCAGGCGCCGACTACACCGCCCACCGCTATCACCAGCCCAGCGACGAGTGGCGCGCGGACTGGGACCTGTCCGGCGCGGTGCAGGACCTGACCCTGTTCCACGACCTGGGCCTGGACCTGGCCAACTCGCGCCGCTGGCCGGGCTGGAAGCAGGGATCGGAATTCAAGGCCGTGCGCGACGCCAGCGCCGCCAAGCGGAAATAGGGAACCGGTTCCAGCGCCCCTACTGCGCCAGGCAGTTCAGCAGCGGCGTGGGCCTCGCGCCCGATCCGTCCGGGTGGATGCTGGCCAGGATCGCCTCGGCTTCGGCGCGCTCGGCGGCGTCGCCGTTCAGCGACCAGGCGTGGATCACCCCGCCCTGGCGCGGAATCAGCAGCTGGCGCGACACCGCCCGGTCGCCCTCGCAATCGACGATCTGTTCGATCCCGCCCTCGACGATGCGCTTGCGGCCGGGCAGCGAGCCCTTGGGAAAGTCGGGGGCGAAGCCGACGTAGGCGCCGCCGAGGGTGTGCTCGCCGCGCTGGAAATAATAGACGTCGAAGTCCGGCCCCTCGCTGACCCGCACGCTGATCCCGGGCTTCAGCGCCACCTCGAAGGGCAGGGACGTCGCCTCCGGATCGGGCGCGACATCCAACGCTAGGGCGAGAACGGCGAACAGCATGAGGTCCCTCCCGTGGACTTGGAGCATGTCATGCAAAAGTGGCCCCACGTTTGCGCCCCGACATGCTCCACACTCCGAGTCTGGCATCGGAGCCCGCGAATGCGGCGCTCGTGCGGCGCTTGACTTCACGCCGCCGTCCGGCTGGTTTGGCGCCAAGCTTCAGCCCAAGAACCTCGAGACAGCGAAACCCACCATGACCGAGACCTACCGCGTACAGGACATCGCCGGCGGCAAACTGACCCCGGAGATGCAGGCGACCATGAACTTCGCCACCGACAAGGGCGAGGTCGCGCTCGACATGGACTACGAGGCCCTGTCCAAGACCCTGCACCTGGCCATCAAGCTGCAGCGCGTGCCCGCGCCGGAGGCCGGCAAGAACATGGACATCCGCGCCTTCCCCGTCGCCTGGTGGACCCTGGGGCGCACGCCCGACAGCGCCGAGGTGGTGATGTCCTTCGAGATCGAGGGCGACGGCCACATCGGCTTCCGCATCCCCAAGGAGCAGGCCAGGCGGCTGCACACCGTGCTCGGCGACACCCTCGCCAAGATGGGCTGAGGCGAGGGGCGGCCGTGAAGATCGACGCCCGCGACCTGACCACCCTGATCTATGTCTTCGACATGCCGACCTCGCTCGCCTTCTACCGCGACGTGCTGGGCTTCGAGATCATCGGCCGCTCCGAGCCGGGCGATGAGACAAACTGGTGCTGGCTGAGGCTGGGCGAGGCCTCGCTGATGCTGAACACCGCCTATGAGGCCGACCGGCGCCCGCCAGCGCCCGACCCGGCCGCCCATGCGGTCCACGGCGACACCCAACTGTTCATCGCCTGCGCGAACCTGGAGGAGACCGGCGCCTACCTGAAGGCCAACGGCATCGAGGTCAGCGGACCCGAGCTCCGCCCCTTCGGCATGTGGCAGATGCACCTGCGAGATCCGGACGGCTACCGGATCTGTTTTCAGCGCCGCGCGGACGGCGCCGGGTGAGGCGTGCACCCCGACGGCGAGAATCCGCCCCGATGCGGAAGGGGTTTGCGCTTGTCGCGGTCTTGGTGCTCGCGCTCGCGGGTCCCGGCCATGCGGCGTCTGCGGGCCATGCTGCGCAGGCGTGCGGCGCCACGAGAGCCGCGCTCGAATGGATGGTGGCCGACTACCCGAAAGGCCCATTGTGGCTGGAGACGGACACGCATCCGTTCATCCCGGCCGATCCTGCGGACCCATCGATGAGATGGGGCGCCGCCGGCGCGAGCTTGGACGCGCCGCGGTTGACGGCCGGCCCTTCGAAGGCGCTGACCGCTGCGTTTTCAACACAACGACGGCTGGTGAGCGCGGCGCGATGCGGGTCGGTGCTTCACTTCGCCCATGAGCTCGGCCTCAAGGTCGGGCCGTCTCCCCGCGGTCACCCGCTGCTCCGGAAGCCCGACGGCGACAGCTTCGCCTACAGGTACGTCGACATGACGAGAGCGGTCGTCTCGCCGGACGGGACCGAAGCCCTGGTCTATCTTGCCACGGCTTCAGGCAGAGCGGATGGCGGCGCAAGTCTGATTCTGCTCCGCCGTGAGCCGGGTGGACATTGGAAGGTCACCGGCATTCACGGGCTCTACGTCGCATAGGGCGTCACGCCTTCGCTTAGGGAGTGAATGCCGATCTTGGTAGGGGGCGCTGTGAGAGGTTTTTGGATTCTCCTGGCGGCGATGGTCGCATCCGCTTCGGCGGCGGTCGCACAGCCGGATTCGGAAGCCGAGCGGATCGTGTGCGAGGGCGCCGCGAAAGAGTGGGTTCCCGTGAGATTGCCGGCCGCGGGCGTCACTGTGTCTGTTCCGTGCAGTGACGGCGAACTGAGCGCGTACAAGAACGCCAATGAAGCGCGCAAACGTAGCGAAGGCCTGGCGGGCTGCGAACGCGCCGGACGAAGCTACATCGTCATGTATTTCATCAACACGCCGGCCGGCTTTTTCGACAGCTTCACCGCGGACTGGAAAGCCAGGCCGGTCCAGAATTTTCAGGTCGCCGGTCACCGGGTCTTTCGGGCCGCCAGGGCCTCGGACGGCGAGGCCCTGGGGGAGCAACTCATCGAAGTTGACGCGAGCCGTGCGGTCGCGATGTTCTCCACGTCGAAGGTCCCGGACGACAGGGAATTTACAGAGCTCACGTCGTGTTTCTTCAACACGCTCCATATCGTGAAGCCCTGATTTGGGTGGGCCCTCCGGCTCCCCGCCGACCCTCTAGGCCTTCGACGCGATCCAGGCGTCGCCCACCTGCTGCAGGATATCGAGCGGCACCCGCCCGCAGCCGAGCACCGCCTCGTGGAAATCCTTGAGGTCGAACTTCGCGCCCAGCTGAGCCTTCGCCTTGGCCCGCACCTGGGTGAAGACCGTGTGGCCGAGCTTGTAGCTGCAGGCCTGGCCCGGGGTCGCGCAGTAACGCTCGACCTCGCGGGTGGCGAAGCCGGGCGCCTCGCCGTCCTGATCGACGAAGTGGGCGATGGCCTTTTCGCGCGACCATTTCAGGTGGTGGATGCCGGTGTCGACCACGCAGCGGTTGGCGCGGAACAGCTGAAACTTCAGGTAGCCGAGGCGGCCCAGCGGGTCGTCGTCGTACATGCCGATCTCGTCGGCCAGCTGCTCGGCGTAGAGCGCCCAGCCTTCGCCGTAGCCGGAAAAGCCCGTGGTCTTGCGGATCAGCGGCAGGCCGGTGTTGGACAGGGCCAGGCCCCCCTCCATCTGATGGCCCGGCAGGCCCTCGTGGAAGACGGTGGTGGCCAGGCAGAACTTCGGCCACTCGGCGCTGTCATGCAGGTTGAAATAGACCAGGCCCGGCCGTGAGCCGTCGATCGCCGGCGCCTGGGAAAAGGCCGAGGCCGCCCCGGCCTCGGTCTGCGGCGGCACCCGGCGCACCTCGAACTGGTAGGGGGGCTGGCGCTTGAAGGCGGTGGATAGCCGGGGCCGGATCGCCGCCAGCCGGTCGTTGCAGTAGGCGATGGCCTCGGCCTTGCCCGCGTCGGTGTTGGGGAACAGCTGTTTTGGGTCCTTGTAGAGCGCCGCCATGCGCTGGCCGACCGTGCCCTTGCTCATGCCCTGGGCCTTCAGCAGGCCGTCCAGCCGCGCGCTGATCTCCCTGGCCTGCTCCAGGCCGATGCGGTGCACCTCCTCGGGGCTGAGGCGGGTGGTCGTGGTGTTGTGCAGGGCCACCTCATAGAAGGCGTCTCCCTGCCGGAACTTCCAGACCCCGGCGTCGTGGGTCGCCTTCGCCCGCAGCTTGCGCGCCTCGGCGATCTGCCGGTCCAGGGCCGGCGCCACCCGCTCATTGTAGATTTTCGCGGCGTCGCGGCCGTAGCCCTCGCCCAACCCCTTGGCCGCCGCCCGGCGCGCCAGGGAGGTGACCACCAGGGCCTGGTCGGCGGGAACCCGGGTCTTCTCCATCTGGGTCAGGGCGACATCCAGCAGGAAGTCCGGCGGGACCACGCCCAGGCCCGCGTCGTGGGCCATGCGGTCGGTCTCGGCGTCCAGCTGGTCGGCGAAGGCCTGCAGGCGCGCCAGGTAGGCGTCGGCGTCCGACGCGACAGCGACCGGGTGCTTGGTGTCCAGGAAATCGGGAACGCTCTGGTAGGCGCCGGTCAGCTGGCTGACCACGTAGGGCGACGGTCCCGACCCCGTGCCGCCGAAGTCGAAAGCCTGCACGGCCGCCGCGGACTCCCGGGTGTAGAGGACGGTGGCGAGGTTCAGCCGGTCGGTGGCGTCGAGCTTGGAGGTGTCCACCGCCCTCAGCCGCTTGATCTGGTCCTGGGTCAGGGCCCGCGCCGCCGCGGCGCCCGCCGGGGTCTGGTCGGTCAGCCGGCTCCTCAGATCGGCGTTGGCGCCCTTGTCGAGGCCGAGCTGGGTCGCGCCCTCAGGCCGCTGCCGCAGACCCTCCAGGAACAGATCGTCGAACAGCTTGTCGAGCGCCGCGTGGGGCGTGCCCTGGGCCAGGGCGGGCAGGGCGGTCGTGGCCCCGGCGGCGGTGGTGGCGAGAAGCAGCGAACGGCGATTGAGCATGGAGCTCCCCTGAACAGGGGGCGGAGCCTAGTCCCCCGGACAGGCGGGCGGCAATCGCGGCCTCAGCCCTTTTCGACGAAGCTGTCGATCACCTTCTTCTCGCCCGCCTTGTCGAACACCACCGTGAGCTTGTTGCCCTCGACGCCGCGGACCTCGCCGTAGCCGAACTTCTGGTGAAACACCCGGTCACCGCGTCCGTACGACGAGGCCTTGGGCTCGGAGACCGCCATCAGCCGGGCGGAGCCGTCGATCACCGGCTGGCGTGAGCCGCCGCCGGCCGTGCGCACGCCCGCGCCGCTTCCGCGTTCCTGGGCGCGGCGCCATCCGGGAGAGTCGTAGCCGGACTTGAAGGCGGGCGCCTCGTCCCAGCGGCTGGCGGCCTGCTGCATGCCCGGACCGCCGCCGTAGTAGCCGGTCTCCGACGCCGCATCGACATTGGCCAGGGGCAGCTCATCGACGAAGCGGCTGGGCAGCTGGGTGGTCCAGCGGCCATAGACCTGCCGGTTGGCGGCGAACGAAATCCGCGCCTCCTCCCGCGCCCGGGTGATGCCGACGTAGGCCAGACGCCGCTCCTCCTCGAGCCCCTTCTCGCCCTTCTCGTCCACCGAGCGCTGGGAGGGGAACATGCCCTCCTCCCAGCCGGGCAGGAACACGAATGGAAACTCCAGACCCTTGGCCGAGTGCAGGGTCATGATCTGCACCGCGTCGTCGCCCGACGCCCGGTCCAGGTCCATGACCAGGGACACGTGCTCCAGATAGGCCTCGAGCGTGTCGAAGGCCTGCATGGCCTGGATCAGCTCCTTGAGGTTGTCGAGCCGGGTCTGGCCGGTGGCGCGATCCTGGCGCCAGAAATCGGTGTAGCCGCTCTCCTCCAGCACGGTCTCGGCCAGTTCGAAGTGGCGGCTGGTGTCGGCCAGATGGCGCCAGCGGTCGAGGTCGCGGATGAAGTTGGAGAGGGCCGAGCGAGTCTTGGCCGGCAGCTCGTCCGTCCCGATCAGGGCGCGGGCGGCGGTCATGGCCGGGACCTCGGCGCGCCGCGCGGCCGAGAGGATCTTCTGCACCGAGGCCTCGCCGACCCCGCGCTTGGGGGTGTTGACGATGCGCTCGAAGGCCAGGTCGTCGGCCTCGGACTGGATCAGGCGCATGTAGGCGTGGGCGTCGCGGATTTCAGCCCGCTCGAAGAAGCGCGGGCCGCCGACCACCGTGTAGGGGATCTGCAGCAGCACGAAGCGTTCTTCGAAGGCCCGCATCTGGAAGGAGGCGCGCACCAGCACCGCCATGTCCTTGTAGGCGCGGCCCTTGCGCTTGAGGTCCTCGATCTCGTCGGCGATCAGCCGGGCTTCGGCCTCGCCGTCCCAGACGCCCCGCACCCGCACCTTTTCGCCGCCGTCGGCCTCGGTCCACAGGGTCTTGCCGAGCCGGCCCTTGTTCGAGGCGATCAGGCCCGATGCCGCCGCCAGGATGTGCTTGGTGGAGCGATAGTTGCGCTCCAGCCGGATCACCTGGGCGCCGGGGAAGTCGCGCTCGAAGCGCAGGATGTTGTCCACCTCGGCGCCGCGCCAGCCGTAGATCGACTGGTCGTCGTCGCCGACGCAGCAGACGTTCTTGCGCTCGGACGCCAGCAGCCGGAGCCACAGGTACTGGGCCACGTTGGTGTCCTGGTACTCGTCCACCAGGATGTAGCGGAAGCGGCCGTGGTACTCGGCCAGCACGTCCGGGTGTTTCGTAAAGAGCGTCAGGTTGTGCAGCAGCAGGTCGCCGAAGTCGCAGGCGTTCAGCACCCGCAGCCGGTCCTGGTACATGCCGTAGAGCTTCTGGCCCCGGTTGCCGGCGAAGTCGTTCTCGGCGGGGGGCAGTTTGTCCGGGGTCCAGCCGCGGTTCTTCCAGTGGTCGATCAGGCCGGCGAGCGCGCGCGGGGTCCACCGTTTGGCGTCGATGTTCTCGGCTTCCAGCACCTGCTTGATCAGCCGTTCCTGGTCGTCGACGTCCAGGATGGTGAAGCTGGACTTCAGCCCCACCAGCTCGGCGTGGCGCCGCAGGATCTGCGCCGCGATCGCGTGGAAGGTGCCCAGCCAGCGCAGGCCTTCGGCCTGTTCGCCGATGATGGCGGTGATCCGCTCGCGCATCTCGCGCGCGGCCTTGTTGGTGAAGGTGACGGCCAGCAGCTCCCACGGCCGCGCCCGCCCCGTGGCCAGGATGTGGGCCAGCCGCGTGGTCAGCACCCGGGTCTTGCCCGTGCCCGCGCCGGCCAGCACCAGCACCGGTCCCTCGACCGCCTCCACCGCCTGGCGCTGCTCGGTGTTCAGCCCCTCCAGGTACGGCTCGGCGCCGCCCGGCGGCCGGGCGCGGGCGAGGTCGGAGATGCGGGTCGGGGCGGGGGCGTCGTTCATGCGGGATTCGGGAACATATGTAGCACAGCCGGGCGCGGCGCCAGTGCTGCGGCGACGCGCCCGGCCTCGCCACATTTCTGACGCAACTATGAACGGCGACGCTGCCGGACCGTTCAAGCGGCAGGGCGCAGCTTCCTCGTCGACGGCCTGGCGATCCCGCCCCGTCCCAACCTTGGAGGGAGAACAGTCATGCGTTCGTTCAGCACCAAGCTTTCCGCGGCCCTGGCTCTTGCCGGCGCCATCAGTGTCGCCGGCGTCGCGGTCGCCGGTCCCGTGCTCGGCATCCTCAACCCGGCGTCTCCGGCCCACTACGTCGGCCCGTGCCCGGGGACCATCAAGTTCACCGGCTGGATCAGCTCCTCGATCCAGGGCCCGGTGAAGTACCAGTGGTTCCGCTCCGACGGCGCCACCGGCCCGGTCGAGACCCTCTTCTTCGAAAAGGCCGGCCGCCGGCCCATCTCCACCACCTGGACCCTCGGCGGCCCGGGCCTGCCGTCCTACGCGGGCTGGGAGGCGGTGCACATCCTGTCGCCGGCCGGCGCCGACTCCAACAAGGCCTTCTTCACCCTGAAGTGCGTCCAGCGCCCGCTCACCCACGGGTGAGCTTCCATGGGCAGGGGAGGGGAGCCCCTTCCGCTTCGCGCGGGAGGGGTTCGGCCCTTGTCCGGAACTCCGCCACGCCACCTTTCGTTTCCCTCCGTGGAACGAGAGGAGGCTTGCATGGCTCACCACAGTTCCAGTCCGACTCCCTGGTTCACCTTCCTGCTCGGCGCCCTGCTGATGGGCCTGGCGGTGGTGACCTGGAGCGTCATCACCACCCGGGCGCTGAACCTTTCGCCCTCTATTCCCAGCTTCCACGCCCCACTGTCGAGACCCCTGCCGCCGGGCCTGCCGACCGGCCCGTCCACACCCTCGACCCCCACCCGGTGACGCCAGACCTACAAGGCTTTGACGGCGCCCGCGGTTTGCGCTTCGCTCGCGGGAGCGGTCCTGAGTCGGGGCCACAAGGACCGGGTCCGATGAGCGGCGAACACCACGAACACACCCTCGGCGAGGATTTGCGCGATGGCTTCAAGGCGCTCTACCAGCGCTTCTGGAAGTTCGACCGGCTGATCGGCGCCTCGCTGATCCGGCTGATGTACTACCTCGGCCTGGGCGTGATGGCGCTCGCCCTGGTGCGCGCACTGATCATCGGCGCACAGGAGCTGGGGTCAGACCCGTTCCGGGGTTTGAAGGACATGACCGGCGCCCTGATCGTCAGCCTGGCGTTTCTCCTGCTCTGGCGGCTGTTGTGCGAAACCGTCATCCTCTTTTTCCACACCTACGCGCGCCTGGGCGAGATCCGCGACCGGCTGCCGCCGCCGCCCAAGGCCTGACCGCGCCTGAGGAGGCGCCTACTGCCATGGCCGAGCTGACCTCGCCCGTCGTCGAAGCCCGCCGGCCCCAGATGTTCCCCGTGCTGGCGCCGGAGGAGGTCGAGCGCCTGCGGCGGTTCGGGACCGAGCGCGACTTCGCCGACGGCGAGGCCCTGGTGCGGGCCGGCGAGGCCGGCCACGGCCTGGCGCTGATCCTGTCCGGCGAGGTGGAGATCACCCACAGCGAGGGGGGGCAGGCCCAGACCATCGTCACCCATACGGCCGGCGCCTTCATGGGCGAGCTGGCCCAGCTTTCGGGCCGTCCCGCCCTGGTCGACGCCACCGCCCGCGGGCGGGTGCGGGTCGTCCTGATCCCGCCCGAGCGGCTGCGCGCCCTGTTGCTGGCCGAGGCCGAGCTGGGCGAACGCATCGTGCGCGCCCTGATCCTGCGCCGGGTGGGCCTGATCGAGGCCGGCGCCGGCGGCCCGGTGATCGTGGGGACCGAGGACAATCCGGACGTGCGCCGCCTGCAGGTGTTCCTGACCCGCAACGGCTACCCGTTCCACCGGCTGGACCCGGCGACCGACGCCTGCGCCGCCACCCTGGTGGAGCGCTTCGAGGTGGACCCGGCCGAACTGCCGATCGTGCTCTGTCCCAACGGCCAGCTGCTGCGCAATCCGGGCGAGAACCAGCTGGCCCGCTGCCTGGGCATGGTCGCGGCCCTGGATCCCGACCGGCTCTACGACCTGGCCATCGTCGGCGCCGGCCCCGCGGGCCTGGCGGCGGCGGTCTATGCGGGTTCGGAGGGGCTCTCGACCCTGGTGCTGGACTGCCGGGCCTTCGGCGGTCAGGCGGGGGCGTCCTCGCGCATCGAGAACTACCTCGGCTTTCCCACGGGCATCAGCGGCATGGCCCTGATGGGCCGCGCCTACACCCAGGCCCAGAAGTTCGGGGTTGAGACCGCGATTCCCGACGAGGCCGGAGCGCTGACGGCCGAGGACGGCCTGTTCACCCTGAGCCTGGCCAACGCCGAGCGGGCGCGCGCCCGCGCCGTGGTGGTGGCCTCCGGCGCCCGCTACCGTCGCCTCGAGGTTCCCGGCGTCGACGCCTACGAGGCAGCCTCGGTCCACTACTGGGCCTCTCCCCTGGAAGGGCGGCTGTGCTCCGGCCAGGAGGTGGTGCTCGTCGGCGGCGGCAATTCCGCGGGCCAGGCGGTGGTCTATCTGGCGGGCGCGGCGAAGAAAGTCTGGATGCTGGTGCGCGGCGAGGGGCTGGAAGCCAGCATGTCCAGCTACCTGATCGAACGCATCTCCAGCCTGCCCAATGTCGAGCTGGTCACCCGGGCCGAGGTGATCGGGCTGGAAGGGGAGGGCGAGCGGCTGCGGGCCGTGTGCTGGCACGACCTGCGCACCGGACAGGAGACTCGCCGCGAGGCCGGCCACCTGTTCCTGTTCATCGGCGCCGACCCCAACACCGACTGGCTGGCCGGAACCGGCATCGCCCTCGATCCCAAGGGCTTCATCCGCACCGGCGAGGACGGGGGCGGGACCCATCCGCTGGAGACCAGCCTGCCCGGCGTCTTCGCCATCGGCGATGTGCGCTGCGGCTCGGTCAAGCGGGTGGCGGCCGCGGTGGGCGAGGGCGCCCAGGTCGTCGCCGCCGTTCATGCCTGGCTGAAGGACCGGCCGGCGCCGCCGCAAAGACCCTCGGCCTGAACCTTTGCCGTTTCTGCGCGTTATCCCCATGACCGGCAATTGACCCGGCAAGCGCCGGGGACCGTCATGACGCACAGACAGACCATCATCGAACAGGCTTTCGCCCTGGCGGACAGCGGGACCTGCGCCAGCGTCACCGAGATCCGGCGCGTGCTTCAGAGTCGGGGCCTCGGCCCGAACCAGATCCGTCTGGAGCTCTATGGACCCAGCCTCACCGCCGACCTGCGCCGCCGCTGCGAGCGGGCCCTGGCGGCGGTCGCCGCCACCGCCGAAGCTTGAACATCCCCCCGTTCGGTGGCTTGATCCAAGTCCGGAAACCGGAGGCGTGAGATTGTGCTCACCCTGTCGCTTGTCCTGGCCGCCGCCGTCCTCGTCTGGGCGGCGGGCGCCCCGCTGATCAGGAAAATCCGCCGGCGCATGAGCGTGCGCTACCGCCGGGTGAGCGAGCGCGATCCTCAGCCCTGAGCGCTGACCCACGCCAGCGCGGCCACCCGGCAGGCCGAGGCCAGGGCGCGTTCGCCGCGCCCGAGGTCCAACTCCGCGATGAGCGCCGCCAGGCTCACGCTGCGCGCCTCCGCCATGGCGTCCAACACCGCCCAGAATTCGGGCTCCAACGCCAGAGACGTCGAATGTCCGGCAAGGGTGACCGAACGTTTCCTGAGATGGGCCATGGATGATCCCCCGCTCGATGCGCCAGTGGGCAGACTAGCGGCGTTCGCCGGGCGCGCGCCATGGCGGGCCTTGACCTCGGGAGCACGAAGCGGCACGGCTCGGCCATGAACGCGTGGCAGATGACCTTTTCGATCCTGGGCCTGATCGTGGTGTTCCTGGGAATCCAGGCGCTCACGGCCTGGATCGTGATCCGCCGCAAGCGCAAGGGCGAGGACGACAAGGGTCCGGGCGCCTAGGAACCGGCGAAGGGGACGGGTCATGCCGCAGGCACAGGTCAACGGGATCACCCTGGAATACGAGATTCAGGGGCCGCCGGACGGCGAGACCCTGCTGCTGATCATGGGGCTGGGCTGCCACCTGACCCGCTGGACCCAGGCCTTCCTCGACAAGCTGATCGCGCGCGGTTTCCGCATCGTGCGCTACGACAACCGCGATATCGGCCTGTCGACCCACATGACCGAAGCCGGAATGCCCGACCTGGCCGAGCTGTTCGCCGCCCAGGCCCAGGGCCGCCGCCCGGCCGCGCCCTACGACCTCACCGACATGGCGCGCGACGCCATCGGCCTGATGGGCGCGCTCGGGATCGCGCGCGCGCACCTGGTGGGCGTCTCCATGGGCGGCATGATCGCCCAGCTGGTCGCGGCCATGGCGCCGGAGAAGGTCGCCTCCCTGACCTCGATCATGTCCACCACCGGCAATCCGGCTGTGCCGCCGCCGGCGCCCGAGGCCGTGGCCATGCTGATCGGCCCGTCACCCAGCCCCAGGGACCGCGAGGCCTATGCCGAGCACGGGGTGAAGACCTGGCGCATCCTGTGCGGCCCCCACTATCCGCCCAACGAGGACGAGGTGCGCGCGCGCGTGCTGGCGGCCGCCGACCGCTGCTACGATCCGGCCGGCTACCTGCGCCAGGTCTTCGCCATCAACGCCTCGGGCGACCGGCGCGACTTCGTGCGCCGCATCACGGCGCCGACCCTGGTGGTGCACGGCGACGCCGATCCCCTGGTGGACATCGCCGGCGGGCGCGACACCGCCGCCTGCATCGAGGGCGCGGAGTTCCTGCTGCTGCCGGGCATGGGCCACGATCTGGCGCCGCCGCTCTACGACACCATCGTCGAGGCCATCGCGCGCACGGTGGCGCGGGCGCAGACGGTTCCGGCCTGAGGTTCAGCCGCCCCAGCCGGCGCGGGCGAGGCCGGCGGCCAGCCGGTCGCGATCGACCAGGGGGAAACGCAGGTTGTCGTTCCAGCGCCAGAACGCCGAAGCGTTCGCGACGTTCGAGGCTTTCCGGAAATCGCCGAGCACCCGCCGGGCTTCCGCAAGATCGCCCTTCAGCGCCTCGGCGCCGGCGAGGTACAGGCTCAGCCCTCCGGACTGCGGGCGGGCGAGCTCCTCGGGCGGCGTCTCCTGGACCGCTTCGCGCAGATGTGTCGCGGCCTCCGCATAGCGCCCCTGGTGAAAGCGCAGCAGCCCGCTCAGGCGCTCGACGTAGGCGGCGTTGCGCGGCGACTTGAGCGGCGCGAGCCGCGCCTCGGTCCGCTCGGCATCGGCGAAGCGCCCGAGCGCCATCTCGGCCATGCCTTTTTCGAACAGCATCTCGGCGTAGGACGGCCGAATGGCGAGGGCGCGGTCGGCCGCGACGATCACGTCCTGCCAGCGGCCTTCCATGGCGTGGGCCTCGGTCACTGCCGCCAGGGCGAAAAGATCCTGCGAGTTCTCGACCAGGCTGCGCTGGGCGAGCGCGAAAGCGCGCCGGTTGTCGGCGGCGGGGTCCGCGGACCAGGCGTTCAGCGCGCGCACCTGCAGAGCCGAGGCCAGGGCGTCGCGCACGATCGTCTGGCCCGGGCTGGCCGCATACGACTTCTCCAGCAGCCGCACCGCGGCATCGATGTGCGCGTGATCGGGCGGGGTCGACATGGCGACCAGGAAGTCGTCGTGGGAGTCGCGCGCGCCTTCCGGCTTGGCGCGGCTCAGGGCGCCGGCGTGGCGGACCGCCGCCACCTTGATCTGGGCGCTCGCCTGGAAGACCTGCGCCTCCGTCGGGGCGGCGCGCGGATCGATCTTCGACTCGCGCACCAGCAGGCGCTCACCGGTGACATGGTCTCGCAGGGTGGTGCGCAGCAGTCCGCCTCCAGCCGCCGGTTCGAACTCCAGCGTCACGTCGAAACGCGGGACGCGCCCGGCGTCCGCGGACGTCGCCAGCCGCAAGGCCCCGGTCTCCGCCGTGAACCGGCGGGCCAGGGCACGATTGAAATCCGTGGCGAAGGTCTGGAGCGCCGTATCCGCCCCGTGGCCCAGGCGCGGCGGGGTCAGCAGGACGGTCTCGCGCATGTCCTGGGGCGACCAGGCCGCCGGTTCCGCTGAGGATGTGGCGCGCCAGGCGGCGAAGCCGCCCGCCAGCACCGCGACCAGGGCCGCGGCCGCCAGGGCGAGCGTGGTCGACCGTGACGGGCGTCGCGCGTCCGGGGACGCCGAGGCGGTCGCGGCCGCCGCTGCCGGTGTGTCGATGAGCGGCTCGACGAACCGGTAGCCCCGTCCCGAGACGGTCAGGATGAGGCGCCGCCCCTGGGTCCCGCAATCCAGGGCGCGGCGTACGGCCGCCACCTGAGCCGCGATCGAGTTCTCCTCGACGACGACGCCGCCCCAGGCTTCGGCGATCAGGTCGTCCTTGCTGACGACCGTGCCGGCGCGGCGAACCAGGGCGATCAGCACATCGAGCGCCCGGGCGCCCAGCGGAACCTCGCGGCCTGCGTCGGTCAGCGTTCGCCGGTCCGGGTCAAGGACAAAGCGATCGAAGGCGTAGACCTGACCCGGCTGCATGCTCGCCGCTCCCCGCGTTCGCGGAGTTTTCACGAAATTTCACAAGCGGCAACGAGACATTTCTCCGGCGCGCGCCCCAGCCTTGCCCCCAACGCGCCTCCGCACCCGGAGGCCGCGACGCAGGGAGTATGACGATGCGAAAGCGACTTGATCGGGGCGTGCTGGGAGGGGGGCTCGCGCTCGTGCTCGTCCTGGCCGGAATCGCGCCGTCCACGGCGGCGCCGTTGCAGCGGCTCAGACCCATCTATGGCCAACCGGGCGCCGGCCCAGCGCCCATGCCGCTGCCCGCCCCCTGTCACGGCAACTCGACCGTCGACCTGGAGCTCGCCAATTCAGCGTGCTCTGGCGGACCGGACGGCGTGCTCACGCTCTACGTCAGCCGCGCGGGCCTGCGCGTGCGCCCCACGGTGGCCGTGTTCCGCGCCGGCGCCATCGGGCGCATGCGCTTCAATCCGGCGGACCTGCCCTCGCCCAATGCGCAGCTGCAGCAGCCGCTCACCTTGATCCGGGGCGACGGTCTGGCGCCCGGCAGCCTCTATGCGGTGCGCATCCCTCGCGGCGCCTGCATGTTCGGCGGCCGACACATCTGGAACTGGGACATCTTCGTGCCGCTGGGCTCGACCCTGCAGGACGTCGACGTCGTGGCGGTGCGCTGTTGATCCGCCCGCCCGCCCTGCGCCCCGCCCCGTCCGGACCGCGCCCCGCGCGCGTCGGCCTGGCCTTCGCCTCGACACTCGCCGCGGCGCTCCTCTCGGCCCATTCGGCCTCAGCCCAAAAGCTGGGAAGCTATTGGGAGAAGCTGAGTTGGGAGATGGAGCACCAGATCGAGCGGTGCGACCGC
This sequence comes from uncultured Caulobacteraceae bacterium, assembly GCA_964432415.1. GTDB lineage: Bacteria > Pseudomonadota > Alphaproteobacteria > Caulobacterales > Caulobacteraceae > JAFECT01. The sequence continues at coordinate 27,667 of CAYSNW010000028.1, read as the reverse complement.
GCCGGTTTCGACCACAACGTCCGCAACTTCGAGGTCTTTATCGAGCAGGACCAAAGGAAGTTTGACGCGCTGCTGAAGGAGGCCATCGACGACATCCGCCAGAGCGGAAAGTTCGTCGGCGACCAGGCGATCGACGCCGAGCTCAGGCGCCGCCGAAACAGCCCGCGCGGCGGGCCCTACAACACCGGTACCGAGCTGCACTGGCAGGAAACCTGGCTGCTGGAGGAAAAGGAGGAGCTGCGCCGCCTGAAGCAGCTTCCTTGGCATTGCAGCCCGCAGGAGCGCGCCAAGGCCGCGGACGACTACAGGCGTCTGCGCGCGGCCGACGAGGCGGAGCATGCCCCCAAGACGGATCCGAAGCCTGCAGAGGCCACCGGCCAGTACGAGCCGACCAACATGTTCTTTCGCGGTCCTGCTTCCTGGCGGTCGCAACCCGTACCGACCCCCGCTCCGACCCCTGCGCCGACCTCCGCAGCAACCCCAGCGCCAGCCCCTGCGCCGACGCCTTCACCATCGCCCGCGCCTTTAGGCGGGCATGCCATGGTTTCCCCGTTCGGGACCCGATGGCTCGGCGCGCCCGGGATGACGGTCGCGATCAACGCCAGCAGCGGAAGTTTCAAGGCCGCGGTCACCGACTCCATCTCCAGCGGTAGCTTCTCGTCCTCCTCCACCAGCCAGGAAAACGGACGCGGGACCGGTTGGAACCTCCAGGCCGGCTTCGACTGGAGCCTGTCGCCGAAATTCTCCGCGGCCCTGGACCTCTCCGCCGGTGACGCGCGCACCGAGCACCGGACCACGAGCGGATCGGGCGGCAGCGTCTCGACCAGCGGCCTGGAAGCGCGTCCCTTTGCGGCCGTGCAGGCGTCGGCCGTCGTGCGGGGCGCATGCGCGGGGCAAGCGTCCGCGTGCCCGGGGCTCTACGGCTCCCTGGGCTGGCGCGGCCAGACCTTCCGGGAGTTCAGCGAGACCAGCTTCAGCTCCGGCGGCGTGGTGTCCCATTCGGGAACCTCGCACTCGCGGCTGCTCAGCGGGGCCGATCTGGGCGTCGGCGCCCTCATTCCCCTGAAATTCGCGCCCTTGAAGTTCGGCGGATCGTCGCCGGCGCTGCTGGACGTTTCCTACCACCGCTTCTGGTACCAGACCTGGGAGCGGGACACGGGCGGCGGCGCGCGGCTGTCGATCGCGCCGCGGGGATCCGAAGTGAGGCTCGGGTTGCGGTTCGCCTTCTCGGGCGGAGTGCGCTGAACGGCCTGAGGCTCACATCATCGGTGACAAGAATTGACACGCGGGGCCGGCGCCCCGCGTGTTACCTCCCTGCCGGAACCCGTCCAGGACATCTCGTGCGCAAGCGCCATGGTCCTGCTCTGGCTCCCGGACCTGGAGCACAGTTCAACGATCAGGCGACGCGCCTGGTCGCATCGTGCTCCAAGGTTCCCGAAATGTTCTTGTCGGCGATCTCCGGTTTTCCTAAGAGCGGAATGCGCCTGTTCCGGATGGATTCGCCGTGGCCCAGCCTGCCGAAACGACTGAACCCGGCGGCCCCGCCCGCAAGGGCCTGGGGCCGGACCTGTTTCCGCTGGTCGCCTGCAGCCTGATCTGGGGCACCACCTGGTTCGCCATCACCAAGCAGCTGGGCGTGGTCCCTGCGGTGGTGTCCATCGCCTACCGTTTCGGCCTGGCGGCGCTCCTGCTGTTCGCCTGGCGCCTGATCCGGCGCCAGCCCATCCGGCTCAACCGCGACCAGCACATCGCGGTCTTCCTGCAGGGCTTCTTCACCTTCGGGATCAACTATTCCTTCGTCTACTTCGCTGAGGAACGGGTCGCCTCCGCCGTGGTGGCGGTGATCTTCGCTTCGCTCACCTTCACCAACCTGGTGCTGTTTCGCCTGTTCCTGGGCCAGAAGGGCGCGCGAGGGGCCTGGATGGGCGGCGCGCTCGGCGTCGTGGGCGTCGCGGTGCTGTCCTTCGCCGAGTTGCAGAGGGCGCACATGGACGCGGTCGCCTGGGCGGGCCTCGGCTGCGGCCTGATCGGGGTGCTGGGCGCCGCGGTCGGCAACCTGTTCGCACACCGGGCCCAGAAGGCCGGCGTCGATGTCGGCGCCGCCACCGCCTGGGGCATGGCCTATGGCGCGGGCGTGCTGGCGCTATGGGCGCTGGTCACCGGCCAGAGCTGGAGCTTCCCGCTGACCGCCGACTACGTCGGCTCGCTGCTCTACCTGTCCCTGTTCGGATCGGTGGCGGCCTTCGTGCTCTATTTCGGCCTGGCGCGCCGCCGCGGCTACAGCTTCGCCTCCTACATCTCCGCCATCACCCCGCCCATCGCCATGCTGGTCTCCGCCGTGTTCGAGCATGCGCACTGGGGGATGGAGGCCTTTTTCGGCATCGCCCTGGTGGTCACCGGCCAGGTGCTGCTGATCCGTGCGCCCAGGGGCGCCTAGTCCAGGTCGCGTTTGGTTTCGTCGAGGCGGCGGGTCTGAAGGTCGTGTTCGGCCTTTACCTTCGCCTTCTCCGCCTTCGTCAGCCCATGCAGGACGCGGTTGGCGCCGGCCCGCGCCTTCTCCTTGGCCTTTTCCTGCGCCTTGCGCGCCTTATTCAGATTGATCAGGTCGGCCATGGCGATCCTCCTCAGGCGCCCTCGGCCGCCGGGATGGGATCGCGGGCGGGAACGAACAGCCCGATGAACAGGAGGCCCGCGACGAAGCCGCCGAGGTGCGCTTCCCAGGCGACCGGCAGGCCGGAGATGCGGGCCATGACCCCCATCAGGACCACATTGATCAGAAAGAATGGGGCCGCCAGCCGCAGCGCCCGCGCCGACCAGGGCGGCTCCAGCGGGCCGGGCTGGGCGGGGACGCGGGCATAACCGGCCCACAGGCCGGACAGGGCGCCGGAAGCGCCGATGACGGGCACGTTCGACTCGGGATGCAGGGCGACATAGGTCAGACCCGCGGCCACGCCTGTAACGGCGAAGAACAGCCAGAAGCGCAGGAAGCCGCCGATCCCCTTGCCGAGGGCGATGGACACCGGCGGTCCCACCGAGCCGGCGACCGAGGCGTTCATCACGATGTGGGTCAGGTTCGCGTGCAGGAACATCGAGGTGAACAGGGTCAGCCACCGCCCTTCCTCCAGCGACTGCCCGGAAAGACCCCAGGTCCCCACCAGTTCGCGGCCGAGATCGCGCCCCTCGCTCACGTCGGCGAGCCTGGTGGTGAGCAGCGGCCAGGCGACCTGGGCGCAATACAGGGCGATCAGCAGGATGGGCAGCACCCGGCCCGAGAAGGGCGCACGCGCCCAGGCGTTCCAGATGGTCCCGTCGGTCGTCCGCTGCAGTGCGCTGGTCATGATCCGCCCCCCGGCCAGAGACCGATCATGCCCTCCCCAGTCCCCCTGTCCAGAGGCGGAACCTCACGCGGCGCCGGCCGGTTGAGGGGGCGGAGACCGCCATGACCCTGATCCGCCCGCTCTGCGTGCTTGCCGCAACCTCCCTGACCCTGGCCGCCTGTTCCTGGCCGATTATGCGCCACAAGGCCTCCGCCGAAGACGTAGCGGCCGCCCGGGCCTCCCAGCCAGGACCGCTGCCCTCGCCGCCGGGCATCTGCAAGGCGGTGGTCGGTTCGCCGGTCTGCTGCGTCGGGGCCAACGGCTCGGGCCCGGCGATCGGAACCTGCACCGCCTCGGCCGACGCCTGCATGGCGGCCGGCGGCAAGGTCGCCGACGCCCCGCTCAGCGGCTGCGCCTGAACCCTTCTCAACCCTCGAAAGGACATCCCATGATCGACACCACCGCCATCCGCGAACACATGGAAGTCAAAGGCTCCGACGGCGGCCACGTCGGCAAGGTCGACCGCTGCGACGGGACCCAGATCGAACTGGCCAAGCTCGATCTCGGCTCCGGATTCAAGCACCACATGATCCCGGTCAGCTGGGTCGACCACGTCGATGACCACGTCCACCTCAACCTGACCAAGGACGAGGCCAAGTCGATGTGGAGCGAAAAGACCCACTGACCCCTCGCGCCGACGCGGAAACACGGACGCCGCCCGGAGCGATCCGGGCGGCGGTCCTGTGTCAGACCCCCGCCCACCGCAGCGGAAGGGGCAGGACCTCGGCGGAGAAGTCCACCTGCAGCACCCGCCGGCGGCGCGGGCGTCGCGCCCGTTCCGACATGTGCAGGATCGAGGTCGAATAGGCCCAGACATCGCCCGGTTCGGCCAGGCAGACCAGGCGCTCTCCCGTCTGCGCCAGCCTGGCCGCGTCCCCGGCCGCCGCCTTGCCCCAGCGATGGGAGCCGCGCGCGATGACCAGGGGGGCGTTGTCCACGTCGCAGGGATCGATGTGGGCTCGCAAGGTCAGCATTCGCTCGATCAGCTCGAACGGCGGCTCCACGTGGACAGTTCCGTCCTTCACGCTCCAGGGTTCGAAACCCTCCATCTCGTGGCGGGCCTCCAGGGCGATGGTGCGGTCCTGGTGCCAGGCCACGATCCAGTTCACCTCCGGAGACTTGTCGAATAGGACCGCGCGGACCGGTCGTGCGTCCGCTCCCAGGATCTTCCGTGCCAGGCCGCCCAGGCGACCCTCGGCGGACAGCAGCGCGTCCAGCGGCGCCAAGCCGCTCAGCCGAACGCCCGGACGGTCGTCGAGCTGTTGCTCCGCCAGCCGGGTCAGGGCCTCGACGTCCGCGTCGCTCAGGAGACCCGCGTGCAGTTCCGCGCCGTCCGTCGCCAGCGTCGGTGTGGTCAGGTTGTGCGCCGTCACCCGGGCGAGATCATCTTCTCTGGCCGCACCACCGCGTCGAACTCCTCGTCGGTGACGTAGCCGCCGCCCACCGCTTCTTCGCGCAGCGTCGTGCCGTTCTTGTGGGCGGTCTTGGCGATCTTGGCGGCGTTGTCGTAGCCGATCTTGGGCGCCAGCGCGGTGACCAGCATCAGCGAACGCTCCAGCGCCGCCTTGATGTTGTCGCGGCGGGGCTCGATGCCCACGACGCAGTGCTCGGTGAAGCTCTCCGCCGCGTCGGCCAGCAGCCGCACCGACTGCAGGAAGTTGTAGGCCATCACCGGGTTGAAGACGTTGAGCTCGAAATGGCCCTGGCTGCCGGCGACCGTGATGGTGGTGTTGTTGCCGAACACCTGCGTGCAGACCTGGGTCAGGGCCTCGCACTGGGTCGGATTGACCTTGCCCGGCATGATCGAGGAGCCGGGCTCGTTCTCGGGCAGGGACAGTTCGCCCAGGCCCGAGCGCGGGCCGCTCCCCAGGAAGCGGATGTCGTTGGCGATCTTGAACAGCGACACCGCCACCGTGTTGATCGCGCCGTGGGTGAAGACCATGGCGTCGTGCGCCGCCAGCGCCTCGAACTTGTTGGGGGCGGTGGTGAAGGGCAGGCCGGTGATCGCCGCAATCCGCTCGGCCACCTGTTCGGCGAAGCCGATCGGGGCGTTCAGTCCGGTGCCCACCGCCGTGCCGCCCTGGGCCAGCTGCATCAGCATCGGCAGCGTCATCTCCAGCCGCGCGATGCCGTTGGCCACCTGGGTCGTGTAGCCCGAGAACTCCTGGCCCAGCGTCAGCGGCGTGGCGTCCTGGGTGTGGGTGCGGCCGATCTTGATGATGTCGGCCCAGGCCTTGGCCTTGGCGTCCAGCGCCGCGTGCAGGGTCTTCAGCGCCGGGAGCAGCCGGCGCACCACCTCTTCCGCCGCCGCCACGTGCATGGCGGTGGGGTAGGTGTCGTTGGACGACTGGCTCATGTTGACGTGGTCGTTGGGGTGCACCGGCGTCTTGGAGCCCATCACCCCGCCCAGCATCTCGATGGCGCGGTTGGAAATCACCTCGTTGGCGTTCATGTTCGACTGGGTCCCGGACCCGGTCTGCCAGACCACCAGCGGGAAATGATCGTCCAGCTTGCCCGCGATCACCTCGTCCGCCGCCTTGACGATGGCCGCGCCGATGGCCGGGTCCAGGCGGCCCAGCGCCATGTTGGTCTCCGCCGCCGCCCGCTTGACGATGCCCAGCGCGCGCACGATCGGCAGCGGCTGCTTCTCCCAGCCGATCTTGAAATTGCCCCGCGACCGCTCCGCCTGCGCCCCCCAGTAGCGGTCGGAGGCGACCTCGATGGGGCCGAAGGTGTCGGTCTCGGTGCGGGTGGCGGACATGGCGGGCTTTCCGGGCGGGGGAGGGGTGATGGCGGCGGGGTTTACCACGCGCCCACGGCCGAACAAGGCGGCGAGGAAGGCTTGAAAGGGGTTCACGGTTTTCGCTCAGAGATCGCGGAAGGCTACGCAATCCGCCTCTTCAGCCCATTCGGAAAAGACTGCGAACGGATTCGCTTCCTGATCGGCGCGCGGCGCCGATTCGGCGCCGGTTTCGCGAGCCTCGGTCCGGGGGAGCGCGCTCGATTTCTGATGCTGGTCGTCGTGGGCCATCGGTGTTCATGATAGCACGACCGCAATGACGCATGTCGAACGCAATGATGGCTGGATCGTCTCCGGCAAGGTCCGCGCGCGCGAGACCGAGGGCGCCATCGAGGTGGTGATCGACGGCCTGACCACCCAGGCCCGCTACTACAAGCCGCTGGTCTACGAGTTCTTCCGCAAGGTCTGGCGCGGCTCACGACCGGCCTGGGGCGAGTTCTCCGTCGAGATCCGCATGGAATACGTCGGCGACGCGCCCTGGATGGATCTGGACAACCTGGCCAAGGCCCTGCTGGACGCCATCAAGGGCTACGTGTTCCACGACGACGCCCAGGTCTCGCGCCTGCTGGTCGAGCGCAATCCGGGCGAGCGTGAGCGGATCGTGATCCGGGTGGAGCCCAGGAGGACCTAGGGCGTGCCTTGCGGGGCCGTGAACGGCTTCAGCCGCAGGAACGGCAGCCACAGCTGCGCCTGGCCGCCCACAAAGGTCTGGGGCTCGGAGGGGGGGAGGTTCTGGGCGGCGATGTTCAGCTCACCCTCCTTCCTGGCCACACAGGCCTTCACCCGCTTCGACAGGATCAGGAAGTCGCCGCCCTTGGGCAGGCTCTCCAGCATGCAGGCGTCGAAGTAGGGGTACTTGTCCTTGTCGCTGCAGCCGAAGGAGGAGCGGTCATCGCGCGCGGCGGTCATCACCACGTGGTCAGGGGCCGCCAGTTCCGGAACGAACACACCGGAGAAACAGGCCGAGACCACCGCGATCGCGGGCCGTCCCGCACAGACCTGGTCGAGCAGGCGATGCAGCATGGCCGGGGTCAGCATCAGGGAGGGGCCGAACACCGCGCCCTCCTGGTTGCCGTGGGAGGTGACGTAGAACAGGCAGCCGCCCTGGGCCTTGCCGGTCAGATCCGCGAAACTGTTGACCGCGACCTGGGGCGTGACCACCAGCCCGGCAGGGTCGCCCTTGCGCGGCGGGCGCAGCGAGTACTGCAGGATGTTGGCGGGATTGAACCCGGCCTTGCCGAGCTCTTCGGCCACGTCGCGCCGGGCGTTGTCGAAGGCTTCGGTGTCGCCGCCGCCGTGGCTGCGCCAGTCGCCGGCGATGACCACCACCGCCCAGTTGGAGAAGTCCGTGGGCGCGTCGGCCGCGGCCGGAAGGGCCCCGGTGAAAAGGATCAGAACAGCAACCAGCCAGGCGCGCATCGAACTACCCCCGAACCCGTAAAGCTTAGGCCGGAGCGGTCGAAAATTCCAAGAGGCCCAGGGATGAACCACCCGCGAATTCCGCGGACCCCGACTATTTCTTCCGGAACTGGTCCAGGGAGACGATCTTGGGCTGGTCGTCATGATCGACCACCGGCGCGGTGGTCAGGACCGCGTCGGGCCGCGCGATCTCGGTGACCTCGGCCGGGGCCGGGCTCTCGGGCGTCTCGAACTGCAGCAGGAACTGCACGCTCGGATCGTAGAAGCGGGTGATGGCGGCGTAGGGCACCGACAGGCGCTTGGGCTGGCCGCCGAATTTCAGCATCACCGAGAAGAAGGTCTCCCCCGGCGCCAGGTCCCAGTACTGGTGCTGCAGCACCACGGTCATCTCTTCGGGGTACTTGGCCCCCAGGTCCCCGGGCAGGGACACGCCCGGCGCCTGGGTGCGGAAGGTGATGTAGAAGTGGTGGGCGCCCGGAAGGCCGTCCGGCGCGGCCGCGCGCTTCAGCGCTGCCTTGACCACACCGCGCAGGGCTTCCTGCGCGAGCGCGTCGTACCGCATCTCGTCCTTCGGAAAAGCGTCCTGGGCCATGCGTGGTCTTTACCCCTCTAGCGGCCCCGATCCTACTCCCTAGCGGGCCTGTGGAAAAGCACGGGGCGAGGCGAAGCGACGGAATTGGCCGCGATGAGGTGAAATCGGCCCCCGGCAGGGCCGGAGCGACGGCAGGCTGGTCGATGTTGGTGAAGTGGGGAGCTTCTGTTGCCAGGTGCTCCCCGAACCCCGCCTGAAGCTGCTAAGACCTCAGGACTTGTAGTGGCGAATACATCCGCACCGCATTACGCGGCGAGGGCGTACTCTTGAGCGAAGTTATCGTTCGCAGTTAGTTTAATGACCCGAAACGGTGGGTCAGGCCGGGAGAAAGCAACGCCTTTACACGTCCGTCGATGCTGATCGGCCCCATGCTTCCGGCCAGAAATTCGGCCGTCCCGCCGATAACGCGGAGGAAGGAATGGTGGAGCCGCCGGGAATCGCACCCGGGTCCGGTCCGCTTATTTCGCGCGCGTTTATCTCCATAGTCCGGGCGAACCCGAACAGGATCAATATAGGCGCTTCGGAGGGGCGGGAGAAGGGGCGGGCTAGAGCATGTCACACAAAGGTGGCCCCGCCCTTGCGGCCGGGCATGCTCTAACTCTTTGGATGTAGATCACAAATCAACGATCAGACGGTTCCATCTGATCGCATCGTGCTCCAGGCGCGGCAAAAAGGCTTTGCGGCGCGCCCGGACCGGATCGTTCAGGTCAGCAGGCGCGCCGGATCACTGCGAGGGGAAGCCGCCCTTGGCCACGTCCTTGTCATAGCCGTGACGGTCCTGGATCTGCAGGTGGGTGTTGTCGCTCATTTCCTGCCATTCCGCGCGGGTGTGGCATTCCTTGATCGGACGATGGGTGCCCACGGGAGTCTCGTACTTGCAGACCATCCGGTTGGGATCCTTCTTGGGATCGACCGGCGCGGCGGGCGCCGCCACCACGGGCGGGGCGGGCGGCTGGGTGGAGGCGGTGGCCGGATCGGCGAAGGCCAGGGACAGGACGACGAAGGCGATCATGGGTTCCCCCCAGAGACAGGTTCGCGCCACGTTGGAGAAACTCGTCTCCGGGATCAAATTAAAAGATCACAACCTTGGCTCAATCCGAGCCCCTGCGCGGCCAAGTCGCATGCTCGCCGTGCAGCCGGGTCGACCGGTGCCTGGATTCGGCTCGAAGGGTGAGCGGGAGGGGAGGTCACGCCTCAGAGGGATTGGGCGTTGGCGAACAGAAGGTCGGCGGCCCCTCACGATCCTGCCCATGCCGAAAAGACGCCGTCCTGACGGCCTGTCTCCCAATATCTAGTTATGTGCTGATCGAGAGACGGCCTGCTGCCGACGTCGAAACCCCATGCCGCGCCGGGCCTCTCGCGGTCGTCGTGTCCGGCGTCAGCCGGAGGGGATGGTGCGGCCCGCGTCCGGCTTGGCCAGGTCGCCGTTGCCCGAGATTCCCTGCAGGCTGCGGCGGGATTCGTCGCGGATCGCCTTCCATTCCGCCACCGTGTGGCACTCCTTGACCACCTGGTGACTGCCCAGCTCGGTTTCGCGCTGGCACACGATGCGGGAGTCGTCCTTCTTTTCCTTGGGGCGGGGATCGGGCGGCGTGGTCGCCGCCGATGGCGCTTCGGCGCCCGCCATGGTCGACGCGATCAGAAAGGCCACAAGCATGGGATAAGGTTCCTACTGTTGCGCCGGCAAGCATGCCCTTCGGACCGGGGCTTTCAACGCGTTTGCGGTGAACGTCTGGAATTGAGACCTCAGCGCCTTAGACGCGGCCAGGTTGGATGTTGCCCGCGCAGCCAGGTCGTCTGCCGCTTGGCGTAGCGCCGCGTCTGCATGGCCGCTTCTGCAACCGCGTCCTCCAGCGAGAGCACACCGCCAAGGTGCGCCGCCAATTCCCGGTAGCCCACCGCCTTCATCGCCGGCAGCTGCGGATCGAGCCCGCGGGCCTGCAGCGCGCGCACCTCCTCCAGCACCCCGGCCTCGACCATGGCGCCCAGCCGCGCGTCGCAACGGGCGTAGAGCGTCGGACGGTCGGGCTCGATCACGACGGCCGCCCAGTCCCCCGCCGCGATGGCCGGCCGGGTGGCGGCCTGCCACGCGCCGAGAGGGCGGCCCGTGGCGGCGAACACTTCCCAGGCCCGGGCCAGGCGCTGGCGGTCGCCCGGGAAGATGCGCTCGGCCGAGGCCAGGTCGTGTTCGGCCAGCCGCGCCCGGAAGGCCGCCTCGCCGAGGCTTTCCAGCTCCGCTCGCGCCCGGATACGCACCGGTTCCGGCGTCGGTGGAATGTCGGCCAGGCCCTCGGTCAGGGCCTTGAAATAGAGCCCGGTTCCGCCGGTGACGATGGCCGTGCGCCCGGCCTGGCGCAGCGTTGCGAGCTCGGCCGTCGCCGCCTCCAGCCAGCGCCCGACCGACCAGATCTCCGCCGCGTCGGCCACGCCATAGAGCCGGTGGGGGACCTCGGCTTCCTCCTCTCGGGACGGCCGCGCGGTCAGGATGCGCAAATCCGCATAGATCTGCTGGGCGTCGGCGTTGACGATCACGCCGCCGGTGCGCCGCGCCAGATCCAGCGCCAGGGCCGACTTGCCGCTGGCCGTCGGGCCCGCGATCAGCCGCACCGGCGGACCATCCAGGGCAAGGGCGGGGAGCTCGTCGACGGCGGACAGGGCTTTGCTCTTGAGTTTGCGGCTCGGGGCCCGGATATGAGGCGCGGCGGCGGCGGCGATCAAGCCACGCGGCGCCGATACCAGCGGTTCAGAAGCCTCCCATGCCCGAAACCCCCGATCGCGACATCGTCTTGGCCGCCCTCGACACGGTGATCGACCCCAAGAGCGGCCGGGGGCTCAACACCGCAGGCCTGGTGCGCGGCCTGATGCTGGCGCCGGGCCGCGCCGGCTTCATGCTCGAGGTCGCCCGCCAGGACGCGGCGACCTATGGCCCCGTGCGCGAGGCCGCGGAAAAGGCGCTCATGGCGCTCGACGGCGTGGACAAGGCCCAGGTGGTGCTGACCGCCGAGAGCGGTCCGGCCCCGCGCTCCACCCCGACCCAGCGTGGCGCGCGCCTGTCGCCGGAAGCCATGGACCAGGGCAAGCCCCGGCCCGCGCCGGTTCCCACCGGCCGACCGGCCAATGTGCGCGCGGTGATCGCGGTGGCCAGCGGCAAGGGCGGGGTCGGCAAGTCGACCGTGGCGGTCAATCTCGCCTGCGCCCTGGCGGGCCTGGGCCTCAAGACCGGCCTGCTCGACGCCGACGTCTACGGCCCCTCGGCCCCGACCATGCTGGGCATCTCCGGGGCGCCGGACTTCGACGACGACAAGAAGATGATCCCCAAGCTGGCCCATGGGCTGAAGGCCATGTCCATCGGCCTGCTGGTTTCCGCCGACCAGGCCATGATCTGGCGTGGGCCGATGGCCTCCCAGGCCCTGACCCAGATGCTCAACGACAGCCGCTGGGGCAGCGAGGCCGAGCCGCTCGACGTGCTGGTGGTCGACCTGCCCCCCGGCACCGGCGACATCCAGCTGACCCTGGTCCAGCGCACCCAGCTCGACGGCGCTGTGATCGTCTCCACCCCCCAGGAGGTCGCCCTGGCCGACGCCCGGCGCGCGGTCACCATGTTCGGCAAGATCGGAACTCCGGTCCTGGGCCTTATCGAGAACATGGCCTTCTTCCCCGATCCGACCACCGGCGCGGAGATCCCGATCTTCGGCCGCGGCGGCGCGCGCGCGGAAGCCGAACGGCTGGACGTGGAATGCCTGGGCGAAGTCCCGATCGACATGGCGCTGCGCGTCGGCGCCGACATCGGCCTGCCGCTGGTGGCCTCCGATCCGGATGGCAAGACCGGTCAGGTGTTCGCCGCGATCGCGGCCCGGATCCGCGAGAAGCTGAAGCTTTAGGTCGTTCTCCGTCTCGCCGTCAGGCGAGAAGTCAGGATTCACCACCAAGCTCTTCTTGATGGCCGCTTCGCGGCCTCAGACCCGCTCCAGCACCCGGAAGACGAAGGCGTGGTCGTCCACCTCGCCAGCGGGGTGGGCCTCGCGACGGACCTCGCGCCAGGCGCTCTCGTCCAGCGGGGGAAAGACCGCGTCGCCGTCCGGTTCAGCGTCCACTTCGGTCAGGTAGATCCGTTTCGCCCTGGGCAGGGCCGCCTCGAACAGGGCCACCCCGCCGACGACGCAAACCTCCTCGGCCCCGTCCTCCTCTGCGGTTTCGCGCGCGATCTGCAGGGCTTCGGAGAAGGTGTCGCACACCAGGGCGCCGTGGGGCTCGAACGAGCCGTCGCGCGACAGCACCAGATTCAGCCGTCCGGGCAGGGGCTGGCGCGGCAGGGAGTCCCAGGTCTTGCGGCCCATGATCACCGGCTTGCCCAGCGTCGTGGCCTTGAACAGGGCCAGATCCGACCTCAGCCGCCAGGGCAGGGCGCCGTCCTTGCCGATGACGCCGTTCTTCGCGCGGGCGACGACGATGGAGAGCAGGGGAGCCGTCACGCCGGCTCCAGCCACTTCAGCCATTTGCGCTCCACCGCCTGGTCCAGGTCGATCCCGTGGCGGCGGCAGTAGAGCAGCAGCATGCACAGCACGTCGGCCGCCTCGTCCGCCCGCGCAGCCTCCGATCCTTCGCCCCGGGCGCGCCCCGTGAGCCTGAGGTGCGCCTGGGCCAGTTCGCCCAGCTCCTCCTGCAGCTTGATTAGGAACCAGTCGTCGTCGCGGCGGATCGCATAGTTCTGCGCGTAAAGGTCCGAGACGCGCGCGACCTCGTCGGTGAGGGCCTTCAGGCTCACACCGCCACCTGGGCGCGGATCAGCGGATGCGGGTCGTAGCCCTCGAAGCGCACGTCCTCGAATTCGTAGGCGAACAGGTCGTCGCGCGGGGCCAGCACCAGGGTCGGCAGGGGGCGCGGCTCGCGGCTCAGCTGCAGGCGGGCCTGGTCGAAATGGTTCTTGTAGAGGTGCGCGTCGCCGAAGGTGTGCACGAACTCGCCGGGCTGGAGGCCGCTCACCTGGGCGACCATGGCGGTCAGCAGGGCGTAGCTGGCGATGTTGAACGGCACGCCCAGGAAGACGTCGGCCGAGCGCTGGTAGAGCTGGCAGGACAGCCGCCCGTCGGCCACGAAGAACTGGAACAGGCAGTGGCAGGGCGGCAGGGCCATGTCGTCCACGTCCGCCGGGTTCCAGGCCGAGATCACGTGGCGGCGGCTGTGGGGATTGGTCTTCAGCCCCTCCACCAGGCGCGCGATCTGGTCGATCGATCCGCCATCGGGCGTGGCCCACGAGCGCCACTGCTTGCCGTAGACGGGGCCCAGGTCGCCCTGCGCGTCCGCCCACTCGTCCCAGATGCCGACGCCGTTCTCCTGCAGCCAGCGCACGTTGGTGTCGCCACGCAGGAACCACAGCAATTCGTATACGATCGACTTCAGGTGCAGCTTCTTGGTGGTCAGCAGCGGGAAGCCCTGGGCCAGGTCGAAGCGGATCTGTCGGCCGAACACGCCGCGGGTGCCCACGCCCGTGCGGTCGTCGCGGTCCACGCCGTTGGCGAGAATGTCGGCCAGCAGGTCGAGGTACTGCCGTTCGGGGTGCGCCCGGGCGGCAAGCGGTTCGGCCTTCAGGCGCACGAGGGGAGCATTCATCGCAGGCATCCGAATTCTAAGCCTGAGGTTCCGATGATTCGCGACCCTCGGCAGCGACGGACGTGGGGACTGCGCTCAAATGACCGTGCACACTTTGTGGATGGAACAGGCCCCGGCCGTCCGCGTTTTTTCGCCGTGACCCTGATTGATCCTCATACGCCGGGGAAAGACCCGGTCAGGCCGCGACTGGCGACCGCCTCAGAACTGGTGGCTCGATTGCGTGAGCTGCTGGAGGCCATGGGCGGAGACCGCCGGCCGCGGCCGACCCTGACCCTGCTGCAGGGCGGCGCGCCGAAGGTCCGCGGCGAGGCGCGCCTGCGCAAGCGCGCGCACGCCGAAAGAGCGGGCCTTCGCCTCGTTTAGCCGTTCTTGAACAGCGACAGGATGACCTGGGGCGTCGAGTTGGCGATGGACAGGGCCTGGGCCCCCAGCTGCTGCTGCACCTGTAACGCCTGAAGCCTGGCGCTCTCCTTGGCCATGTCGGCGTCCACCAGGTTTCCGATCCCGGTCTCCAGCACGTCGTTGAGCTTGGAGACGAACTTGTTGTGGCCGTCGATCTGGCGGGCCTGGGCGCCGATATCGCCCAGCGCCGAGTTGACGTTGGTGATCGAGGCGTTGACCAGGGCCAGGGCGGCCGTGGCGTTGGTCACCGTGTCGATCAGCGAGGCCGCGCCCATGGTCACGATCGCGCCGCCCAGCGACATGTCCTTGACGCCGAGGGTGATGAAGTGATTGCCGGCCGCGTCGGCCAGGAACTGCATGTCCGAGGCCAGCGAGCCGTCGATGATGTTGGCGCCGTCGAAGGTGGCGTTGCTCGAGACATTGGTGATCTGCTGCAGCAGCGACTGGTAGTCGTTGTTGAGCAGGGTGCGCGAGGTCGGGTCCAGCGAGGGATCGAGCGCGGCGGTCACCTTGGCCTTGATCTGGTTGAGCAGGTCCGAGATCGAGGCGCCGGCGGTCGAGGCCACGTCGGCGATCGAGGTCGCCCGGTCCAGGCTCATCTTGACGGCGGCCAGCGCGCTGACGTCGGCCCTCTGGCCCTGGGCGATGGCCCAGACCGAGGCGTTGTCCTTGGCGCTGGAGATCGCAAGGCCGGTGTTGATCTTGTTCTGAACGTCGGACAGGTCGTCCTGCGTCTTGTTCAGATTCTGCAGGGCGATCATCGCCGAGTTGTTGGTGTGAACGCTGACCGACATGGCCTCTCCTTGCGACTTCTGCGCAGGGGGAAGGCTAAGGGCCGATCGTGTGCGTATGGTTAACGCAACACCAACGGCCCGCGCCGCGCGGCGATCGGGCCTGCGCGGCATCGTCACATCGTTCGCCCCGGCCGGAGATCCGGCCGCGGTCGGAGGGCGCGCTCAGGCCTTCGCGTTGACCACCGAACCGGCCGAATAGGCCGGATGGTCACGCAGCCGGAGCAGCTCCTCGCGCGGCAGCTGGGTGATGACCTCGCCGGTCACCCGGTCGACGGTCTTGTAGATGAAGGTCCCCGAGGTCGGGTCTTCATCGATCACCAAACGGTAATCCGCCGAAGCCGGGGGGGCTGCGACGGGCGCGGGAGGGGTCGCCTCCTTGGGTCCGGTCTCTCTCTGGATCCTGGCCGAGGGGGCCGGGGTCGCAGGTATCGAGGGCAGGGAGAACGCCGGGATCTTGTCTGCGTTACTCGCCATCTCCTGGGTCGCCGGGGGGACTTCGCCGGCGCCTCCTGTTCAGGGTCGAAGGCGGGCCCCCCGAAGGGGACCCGCCTCCAGGTTGCCTTAGCGGAACAGCCCGAGCAGGCTGCTGGTCGAGGAGTTCGCGATCGACAGCGCCTGGATGCCCAGCTGCTGCTTGGTCTGCAGCGCTTGCAGGCGCGCGCTTTCCTTCGCGAGATCCGCGTCCACCAGGTTGCCGACGCCGGTGGTCAGGGTGTCCTGGAGCTTCGAAACGAAGTCCAGGTGCGTGGCCAGCGACTTCGAACCCGTGCCGAGCTTGGCGAGCGCCGCGCTGACATTGGAGATCGAGGTGTCGACGGTGGCGATCATGGCCGTGGCCAGGGTCACCGTGCCGATGGTGTCGGTGGCCGCGATGGTGACGTTACCGCCACCGAGCGACAGATCCTGGGCCACCACGGTCAGGGTCGAGGACCCGGCCGCGTTCGCCAGAGCGGCGTAGTTCGAGGCGCCGTTCTTGATCAGGTTGGTGCCGTTGAAGTCGGCGTTGGAGACCACCTTCGAGATCTGGTCGCGCAGGGACACGAAATCCGTGTTCAGGGCGGCCAGCGAAGTGGCGTCCAGCGAAGTGTCGGACGCGGCGAGCGCCTTCTGCTTCATCTGGGTCAACAGGTCGGAGACGGTCTGGCCGGCGGTGATCGCGACGTCCGTGGCCGACTGGCCGCGCTGCAGCGAATCCTTCACGGCGTCGAGGGACGCCACCTGGGCACGTTGCGACTGGGCGATAGCCCAGACCGCGCCGTTATCCTTGGCGGAGGCGACCTTCAGACCGGTGTTGATGCGGTTTTGAACCTGGGAGAGCTCGCTTTGGGTGCCGCTCAGGTTCTGGAGCGCAACCATGGCGCCCACGTTCGTATTGACGCTGAAAGACATGCGTCGGGTCCTTTTTCCGGATGTCCGGCTGTCGTTTTGACGGCCGGGGGCGTTTTGCCCGACGATGGAAGAAGCAAGGCATGGGCCAATGTTGCCCGGTTAACCTTCTTGGCTAAGTATCGGAAAAATATACGGTACTTTCTGTTAAGCCTGTTCAGCGCCCGGCAGATTTTGCCGGGCTTTGTGGGAGGCAGGCAGAATTTGCCGATCCGGCCCGGCCATTCCTGCCCGGCTTGCCTGCCGAGCGCAGCGAACCGCGAAGCCGCCGGCGCGTTCCACTCCCGGACGGGCCGAACGGCCGACGGATCGCAGCGGATGATCGAACTGAGGGACCTTGAGGCCGGCGACAGCGAACGGCTGTTCCTGTGGCGGCGCAACCCGGCGGTGGAGCAGTGGATGAGCGGCGCCCCCGCCGAAACCCTGGAAGAACACCAGGCCTGGTTCGACACCTTCCGCGACGCCCGCGACCGCTGGGGCTGGATCATCGAGCGCCGGGGCCGCCCGGTGGGCTTCCTGACCCTGACCGATATGGGCGACCGCCGCGCCGACTGGGGCTGGTACATCGGCGAGGACGAGGCGCGCGGCGTGGGCGTGGGCCGCGCCGCCCAGGCCCTGGGCCTGGACCGGGCCTTTGACCAGCTCGGCTTCGAGAAGATCGGTTCGGAAGTGCTGGCGGGCAATGTGGCCGCCTTGCGGGTGCAGACCGCCGCCGGGTTCCTGCGCGAGGGCTACCTGCGCGGCCACGCCCTGAAGGCCGGCGTCCGCTGGGACGTGATCCTGCTCGGCCTGCTGGCCCAGGACTGGCGCGCGCTCCGCGGCGACGTGGTCCGCCCCCTGGCGGAGGCCCGTCTGATCGCCGCCTGAACGCCCCTACGCGGGCGCGCTCACGCGGGCGTTCTTTAGTTTTCCCACTTAACCTTTCATCAGCCGCGACCTGCGATCCTGTGCGTTGGTATGGTGCGGAGCCGCGCGCGTGGCGATCGACAACAGCTATCTGGTGGGCCTTCTGGGCGGGAGTTCGAGCTCGAATGCGAGCGCGAACAACCTGCTGAGCGTGCTCGCCAACAGCGCCGCCAGCCAGAACGCCGCCATCCCCGCCCCGGTCTCCAATCCGGCGACCACGGTCAGGCAGCCGACGCCGCCCTGGCGGCCCAGCTCCGGCGCGCCCCAGGCCAGCGACCTGGTCAAGGGCGTGCTGGCCGGCCGGTCCTTCATCAACGAGTCCGCCGCCAAGCTCGACGTTCCGGGCGCCAGCGAGGACTACCGCAAGCTATTCGCCCTCTATCAGGGCCTGAACGCGCTGGACGGCCTGGCCAACCAGGCCGGCGGCAAGGAAGTCACCGAGCTGCAGAAGCACCAGCTGGAAAAGGCCTTCGCCGCGGGCCTGACCGAGGTCGGCAAGTACGTCGACGGACTGAGGCTGCAGAAGCTGGAGATCGCGTCGGGCAAGGCCACCAGCTCGGAACAGACCACCGTCGGCGCCAAGGTCGACGGCGGGATCTACAGCGGCAAGCCGCTCTACCAGGGCGCCCAGGGCGACGTGGTGCCGGCCTTCGCCGGCGACGTGAAGTTCTCGATGCAGGTCAAGAAGCTGAACGGGGTCAACTTCTCCATCGACTTCGACCTGTCGGAGATGAACGCCACCCCGCGCACCATGCAGAACGTGCTGGACTACCTGAACGGCAAGCTCAGCACGGCCGGCGCGGTCACCCGCTTCGGCAAGAAGGACCTGCCCGCCCCGCCCAACACCATCACCGTCAACGGCAAGCTGGTGACCCTGCCGGATGCGCCCGACCGCTGGGCCCTGACCATCAAGGGCAATTCCACCGAGACGGTGAGCCTGTCCTCCCCCGAGACGGCCGACGCCGTCTACGTGACCCAGTCGGCGGTCTCCACCACCACCGGCGTGGCCAAGACCCCGGTCAGCGGCACGACGACCACCACCGACGGCAATGCGGTGACCACCACCACCGGCAGCTCGACCACCACGGTGACCACCACCCAGCAGCTGCTGAAGTTCCAGACCCCGACCTCCGACACGGCGACCCCGCCGCCGGACGCCACGGCCCGGCCGGGCGATCCCCTGTCCGTCGACGGACGCGCCTGGTCCGAGACCCTGGCCAAGACGGTCACCGCCGCGCGCGCCACGGCCACGGCTCCCGACGGCTCGGTCTATGTGCTGGCCGACGTCAACGGGGCCCTGGGCGCCCAGGGCATCAAGGGTTCTTCCGACGTCGCCCTGTTCAAGTACGACCCGGCCGGCAACCTCCTGTTCAGCCGCACCCTGGGCGCCGCCGACCAGGCCCAGGGCTTTGCGCTTGCCGTCTCCACCGACGGCAAGGTCGCGGTGGCGGGCTCGGTCACCGGCGGGCTGACCGGCGCGACCGATCCGGCCGATCCTGCCCTGGGCGACAGCTTCGTCAGCGTCTTCAACGCCGAGGGCGAGGAGCAGTGGACCCAGCGCCGGGCCGCGCGCCAGGACGACCAGGCCTCCGCGGTCGCCTTCGGCGCCGACGGCTCGGTCTATGTCGCGGGCAAGGCCCGTTCGCCCATGCCCGGCGCCAGCGCCGCCATCGGCGGCTGGGACGGCTATCTCGAGGGCTTCAGTTCCGCCGGCAAGGCCAGCTTCACCGACCAGTTCGGCACGCTCGGGACCGACGCGGCGACCTCGGTGGCCGTGGACGGCTCCTCGGTCCTGGTGGCCGGGGTCGAGGACGGTCACGCCATGGTGCGCCGCTACGACACCACCGCCGGCAGCGCGGGCACGCTTCAGGCCACCCGAGACCTCGGCGACCTGCAGGGCGGCTCCATCGCCGGCATCGCCGTGGACGGCGGCCGCCTGATCGTGGCCGGGACCGCGCGCAATCCGGCCCTCGGCGGCGCCGCGGCGGTCAACGCCGCCTCGGGCGGCTCCGACGTGTTCACCGCCTCCCTCGACCCCGCCCTGCAGACCCAGGTGGGCGAGAGCTTCGCCTGGTACGGCGGGTCGGGCGACGACACCGCCACCGCCATGACCGTGCATGACGGCAAGCTCTATGTCGCGGGGCGGGTCAACGCGGACCTGCCGGGCACGACCAAGATCGGGTCCCAGGACGGCTTCCTGGCCCAGATCGATCCCACCACCGGGACCGCGGCCTGGACCGAGCGTTTCAGCGGCCCCGGCGGCAAGGTCGCCCCCACCTCGATCGCGGTGGCCGGCGGCGGCGCCAGCGTGCTCGACCGCCTGGGCCTGCCGTCGGGCACGGTCACCACCTCGGACTCGCCCCTGGTCACCGCGGCCACCTCCCTGCGCGTCGGCGACGAGTTCTATGTGAAGGCCGACTCCACGGGCTCGGTGAAGGTCACCATCGAGGCCGGCGACACCATGCGCACCCTGGCCACCAAGATCAGCCGCGCGTCGGGCTTCCGTGCCACGGTCTCGGTCCTGTCCAGCAACGGCATGCAGACCCTTCAGATCAAGCCATCCTCCAGCCTGTCGGAGGTGGTGCTGACCCAGGGCGCCAACGGTAAGGACGCCCTGGCGCCGCTGGGCCTGGTCCCGGGCCTGATCCGCAACACGCCGAACCCCAAGGACAAGTCGGCCAAGATGAGCTCGGGCCTGAACCTGTCCAACGCGCTCAACCTGAACTCCACCGACGCCATCGCCAACGCCAAGTCGGTGCTGGATCAGGCCCTGTCCACCGTGCGGGTCGCCTACCAGAACATCGTCACCGGCGGGGCGGTGAAGCCGCTGGCGCCCCAGGGCCAGGCCCCGCAATACCTGCAGAACCAGATCGCCAACTACCAGGCCGCGCTGCAGCGTCTGGGCGGCGGCTGAGCCTCCCGCGCCGCGGCGGTTGACGCCGCCTCCCGCCCACGCCTAAGTGCCGTCCAAGAGCATGTTATGCAAAAGTGGCCCCCACTTTTGCGCCCGAACATGCTCTAAGCTTTTGGATCTAGAGCACGATTCAACGATCAGATGGAGAGGTCTGATCGCATCGTGCTCTAGGGAGCCGCTAACCGCGCACGAGGACGATGGACTCGAACAATCAAAGGCTCGTGCTGGCGCTGGGCGCCGGCGCCGCCGTCCTTGCAGGCGTGATCTTCGCCATCGTGGCCCTCGGCAAGCCGGCCAAGCCCGCTTCGCACGAAGCCTCGCCCCAGGTGCAGGTATCCATGAAGGACGCCGCCCCGAACCTCGACCCGGCCGCCAAGGTGCCGTGCTTCGTCGACGGCAAGCCGGCCGGGAACTTTACGGTCGCCGAATGCGCCAAGAAGAACGGTGTCGACGTCAAGGCGATGGACCTGGGCCTGGACGACACCGGCGCCTGGGTCGCCGTGCCGACCGCCTCCAATGCGCCGCCGCCCGCCCTGCCGCCCCTGACGCCCCAGGCCGGACCCGCCGTGGCGCCGGTCGCCGGCGCTCCCGCCGCCCGTCCCACAGAAGCCGTTCCGGCCCCTGCCGGCGGGGGCGATCGCGCCGCCTGCCTGCGCTTCACCGGTTCGGAGTGGCGCCAGGTCACCGACAACGTCACCCAGGGCGCCTGCATCCAGGCCCTGTTCGCCGGCCGCTGCGTGCGCGCGGGCGAGGCCGAGTACGGACGCTGGGGCACGACCACGCTCCGCCTGGTGCCCGGCAAGGTCGAACAGGCGCCGGACAACAAGACCTTCCGCACCGTGGCCGAACAGCGCCGCGGCTGCGACAACGCACCCACCCACTGAGGCCCGAGCCATGCGCCGATCCGCGATCTTCTCCGCCCTCGCCTTCGCCGGCTTCACCCTCACCGGACTGACGCTCTCCGCCTGCCAGAAGGACGTCCAGGCCCCGACCGAACAGGGGGTCTGCTACCGCGCGGTGCTCAAGAAGGACGGCGGGGCCGACTTCATCGAGGTCGCCCGCAAGCAGGAACACATCGAGGACTGCGCCGCGCGGCTGGACGAGGTCCGCTACCGCTTCCTGTCCATGGGCGGCTCCCGCTACGAGATCGTGGGCGCCTACCAGGGCCGCTTCCTGTTCATCGATCAGGCCGGCCTGTCTTACGCCCAGAGCCTGCATGGGAATCAGTATACGGCGCTGGGCCGCCTGCCCGATGGGCGGCTGGCGGTGCCGGGGCTGATGCCCGCGCTTCCGCCGGAGGCCCAGGGCAAGAAGGCGGTCACGATCACGCAGGACCCGCAGGACCGGCCCGCGCCGCCGGCGAAAAAGTAAGTCTCCTCCGCTCGGGCGAGCGGAACAGAAGTAGAACAAATTCTTTGCAATCGGGCCGCCAGCCATTAGGTTGGCGCCAACCCGTCAATTCAGAACGAAGGAATGCGGCGATGGCCGGAAGCGTGAACAAGGTGATCCTGGTGGGCAATCTGGGGCGCGACCCCGAGATCCGCACGCTGAACTCCGGCGACCGGGTGGCCAACCTGCGCATCGCCACCTCCGAGACCTGGCGCGACAAGTCCACCGGCGAGCGCAAGGAAAAGACCGAGTGGCACTCGGTGGTCATCTTCAACGACAACATCGTCAAGGTGGTCGAGAACTACCTGAAGAAGGGCTCCACGGTTTACATCGAGGGCTCGCTGCAGACCCGCAAGTGGACCGATCAGGCGGGCGTGGAGAAGTACTCCACCGAGGTGGTGCTGCAGAAGTTCCGCGGCGAGCTGACCATGCTGGGTGGCCGCAACGAGGGCGCGGGTTCGGGCGGCGGCTATGCCTCGGGCGACGACTACGGCTCGGGCATGACCTCCGGCGCCCCGGCCAAGGCCTCGGGCCCGAAGGAAAGCTTCGAACTGGACGACGAAATCCCGTTCTAGGACCCACCGACAAGCTGGCGCTTGCCGGAGGCTTCATGTGGGCTCACGTGTTGTCGTTTCGCTGCTTCGTGCCGGTGTCCGCTGCGCAGAGCTCACGGGGCGTCCGGGCCATATCAACAGGAGCAGCGTGGCCGCGGCCATCAGGCCGATCGTCAGCACGCTGCCCTCCGGTCCATCAGGCCCGCCAGTCAGGAAGTCCGGACCAGAGGGCGTCAGTTGCACCAGCAAGGCCGGCAAATGCAGATCGAACCCGGTGATCGGCAGGGCGAAGCCAACGCCTGTGATCCAGTTCCAGCCCGCATGCCATCCCATCACGCCCCAGATGCTGCCGGTGCGCCAGGCCCAGGCGCAAGCGAATAGTCCGAAGGTGAACGTAAAGATCATTTCGCGAACCGGCTGGTGCGGCGAGAAGTGAAGAAACGTGAATGCGAGCGAACTGGCAACGAACCCCGCCGTCAGGTTCCAGCGACGTGTCGCCGTCGAGAGCAGCCAGCCGCGGAAGATGAACTCCTCAACGCCCGATTGGAAAACAAAGCAGGGTAGCAGAATTGCGATCCAGAACAGCGATGCGGGGGAGGAAATGGCGGGAAGGACGTCTTTGCTGACATAACCGCCAACGAGCCAAATCGACATGACCATCAGGGCCATCATGCCAACCCCAATCGCCAGTCCCACCAGATGCTTGCGCAGCCATTGCGCGCCGGTCAAACCCAAGGTCGCGAGGCTGCGCCGTTCGACGAACCGCGACCAGAACCAGACAGCGGCTCCCATCGCCGCAAAGGGCAGCAGCAGGTTCAGGCAAAACCCGAATGCGGAGGTTGGCCGTCCCTTGGCATCGAGCGCGCCGATCCATTCAAGACCATAATCGAGCGGAACGCTGGAGAATGCGACGAGCAGAATGCAGACCACTGGCGAAAGCCAGGCCCAGGGCAGCCAGCCGCGATGCGGTTCGGGCGAAAAGATCGTCTGTGTCATTCCAGCCGTTTAGCCACGGGCTGGTCCGGGTTATAGAATGATTGTGCGCGTCTGCCCGGACCGGTGCCAGGCCAATGGCGTGGTTCCAAAAGTGCGCCTGAAGGCCCGACCAAAGTGGCTCTGGTCCGCGAATCCGGCCTCGTGCGCAGCTGCGGCCATGCCAAGCCCGCTGCGCAACAGCTGACCAGCTCGCTCAAGTCTGCGGCAATGCAGATAGCGATAGGGACTGGTCCCCAACAGCGCACGGAAGTCGCGCGAAAGCTGCCAGCGGTCATAACCGGCAAGTTCTTCGAGCTGATCGAGGTTCGTCCCGGGCCCCGGAACGCTGTCGAGGAATTCGCGCACCCGCATCACGGCTTCGCGATTGACATTCCGCCTTGCCGGCGGCGGGCCGCCTTCGCACCGCTGCATCGCGGACACGAACTGGTGGAGTGCGTCCTGATAGCTGAAGAGATCAACTTCGGCAGTGCACATCGCGATCAGGCGAAGCGCCGAGGCGACCAGATCGGTGTCGGTTGAAACCCCTTCGGCCAGAAACGGCAGCGCGGCTCCCCCGATCACGGTCTGGATATGAGCAGGCGGCAGATAGACCGCCCTATAGGAAAAACCAGTCTGGTTGCAGCAGTATCCATCGTGCACTTCGTCAGGATGCAGGATCACCGCTTGCCCGGGCAGCGACTGCCAACGCTTCCCCAGATAATTGAACGATTGCACCCCAGCTGTAGTCACCGCGATCGTATAGGTATCGTGGCGGTGCGGCGAAAACGCGCCCACTCGAAGCTGCGCTTCAATCTGCTCGACCCCGGAACATTGCAGACCGGCATCGTGATTTTCCGCATCGGACCGCATCCAATCGATATTGCCCCGGAACCGGGTGTTCGCAAGTGTCCAGCCCTTCCACCTGTGATGAACTAATGTCCGCTTTCAGCGCCAAGCCTGGTTCGACGCCCAGCTCGACCTCGATCCCGACAGCCTGGTGTTCATCGACGATACCTGGGCCTCGACCAACAGGGCGCGACGCCACTGGCGGGCGCCGCGCGGCCAGAGGCTGCGCACGAGCGTCCCCCATGCCACTGGAAGACCTCGACCTTCATCGCCGGCCTTCGCTCGACCGTCATGGTCGCGCCGCTCGTCATCGACTGCGCGGTCAATCGCGACGTGTCCGAGACCTATGTCGCCAAAATCCTGGTCCCGGAGCTGAAGCCCGGCGACATCGTCGTCATGGACAACCTCTCCAGCCACAGGGGACCGGCGGTGCGCCAGATGATCGAAGCGGCAGGCGCCAGCGTGCTCTACCTCCCGCCCTACAGCCCAGACTTCAATCCCATCGAGAAAGCCTTCGCCAAGCTCAAGGCTAGGCTCCGAAAAGCCGCCCAGCGCACCGTCGGCGGTCTCTGGGACACCATCGGCCTCCTCATCGTCACCTTCACGCCAGCCGAATGCAGGAACTACTTCGCCGCAGCCGGATACGATCCAGGATGATGGGATTCCGCTCTAATGCCGCCGGTCGTGCAGCACGGGTTTGAACAGGGGCCGGTAGCCGTCGCCGAAGGGGTCATAGACCCGCCGTTCCAGCGCGGTGAAGGCGGCCTCGGAGGCCGAGGTGAACCGGTCGCCCTCGTCGAGGTTCTCCATGTAGAGCCAGGGCGAACGGCCGTCGCCGGGCTCCGCCGGATACCAACGATTGAAGCTTACTCCCCACTGGCCGGCCATATCGGTCTCCCGGGTGCGAGCATTCCTGCAGAACCATAAGCCCGATTCCGGGCGATCCGTTCCGGAAAGCTGTGAGAAATCATCATTTTCATGTGGACAACGGCCACGCTTGAACCTCGTCGCAGACCGGTGGGGCAGGGCGGGGACTCACGCTAAGGCGGATCACGCCCGACCCGGAACGCCATGTCCTCCCCGCCCTCCCGCGACCCTCTCAGCGCCCTGGAATACGCCGCCATCGCCGCCATCGTGGTGATCTGGGGCGTCAACAACGCCGCGGCCAAGGTCGCCACCGAAATCCTGCCGCCCATGCTGGTCGGCGCGCTCCGGTTCGCAGCGGCGGGCGTGTTCCTGGCGCCGTTCGTGCGCCCGCCGTTTCCCGATCGCCGCGCCCTGATCCTGGTCTGCCTGCTGGCGGGCCCGCTGCATTTCGGCCTGCTGTATCTGGGTTTCGCGCTCGCCCATCACCTGAGCCCTCTGGTGATCAGCCTGCAGCTCTGGGCCCCGTTCACGGCCCTGTTCGCCTGGGTCTTCCTGAAGGAGCAGCTGTCGCGCGCCGCCATCGCTGGCCTGGTCATCGCCTTCGCCGGCGTGGCCTTCATGACCGCCGATCCCCACGTCTTCGAGGACTGGCGCGCCATCGCGGTGGGCCTGGGCGCCAGCGCCATGTGGGCGCTCGGCATGATCGCGGCACGCCGGGCCTCGGGCGTGACGCCGCTGAAGATGCAGGGCCTGATCTCCTTCTTCGCCGCCCCGGCGCTCGCCCTGGGCTCGCTGCTGTTCGAGCACGGCCAGGTTCAGGCCATGGCCCGCTCCGGCCCCTGGGTCTGGGCCTCGATGGCCTGGGCTGCCTTCGCCTCCACCATCGTGGCCACGGTGCTGCTGTTCTGGCTGGTCCAGCGCCGCGAGCCGGGCCGCATCACGCCCTACATGCTGACCACGCCGCTCGTCTCCGGCCTGATCGGCGTCGGCTTCATGCATGACCACCTGACCCCCCAGATCCTGACCGGGGCGGCGGCCGTCATCGGCGGCGTGGCGCTGGTGGCCCTGGCCGAGCGGCGGCTGAAAGCCGCCGGGACGATCGCGGTGCTGAGCGAGGAGTAGCTACTGCCCGGCCGGGATCAGACCCGCGGGCCCGATCGCCGCACAGGCGACACGCGCGCCGGCGCCGCCGATCGGCTGGGTCATCTGGTCGTCCGGCAGGGCATGGATGACCAGGGCGGAACCGTCCGAATCCCGGAGCAGGGCCCTTCCGGTCCCGGGGCGCAGGGAGACGGTGGTCGAAAACACCTGAGCCCGGCCCGAACCGTCCGGCGCGACCCATAGATTGGGCAGGTCTCCGAAGTCAGGGCCGCCCGAGGCCAGCAGACCATGGCTCAATTTGGGGTCGTGGTTCATGTGCCCGCCCGAGTTCTTGAACGCCGCGTCGGAACAGTCGGCCTTTTCATGAAAGTGCATGCCATGCCAGCCGGGCGCCAGGCCGTTGACGGCCACGCTGATCAGCACGCCGGTCGGGCCGTCGGAGAGCATCACCGAACCGATCACCGCGCCGTTCGAACCCTTCACGGGATAGGTCGGGGGGCTCGCCGGCTGGGTCAGGACGGTAGGAGCCGCCACATTCTGGGACTCGGCGATCGAGGCCGTGGAGCCAGCCAGGGCCGTCGTCAGAAACAGGGTGATCAGCCGCATCGGAATTCTCCTCTGAACCCGTCGGTTTTTTTGCACCCGCGAGACGGGGATGCTAACTAACGGCAGGCTTTTTCTTTCCTCGATTCCTTGTAGTCCCCCTTGAGCGAAGACGCGACCATACCCTCCGGCGGTGAGCCGGGCCGTGGGGGCATCGCCCCTATCGCCATCGAAGACGAGCTGAAGCGCTCGTACCTCGACTACGCCATGAGCGTGATCGTGGCGCGGGCGTTGCCGGACGCCCGCGACGGGCTCAAGCCCGTGCACCGGCGCATCCTGTATTCGATGCACGAACTGGGCATGACGCCCGACAAGTCCTACTCGAAATCGGCCCGCGTGGTCGGCGACGTGCTGGGCCGCCTGCACCCGCACGGCGACCAGTCGGTCTACGACGCGCTCGTGCGCATGGCCCAGACCTTCTCCATGGGCCTGCCCCTGGTCGACGGCCAGGGCAACTTCGGCTCGGTCGACGGCGATCCGCCGGCCTCGATGCGATACACCGAGTGCCGGATGTCGACCGCGGCCACCGCCCTGCTGGCCGATCTCGACAAGGACACCGTCGACTTCCAGCCCAACTACGACGGCAAGGAGCTCGAGCCGGTCGTCCTGGCCTCGCGCATCCCCAATCTGCTGGTCAACGGCGCCGGCGGCATCGCGGTCGGCATGGCCACCAACATCCCGCCCCATAACCTGGGCGAGATCGTCGACGCCTGCCTGGCGGTCCTGGCCGATCCCGAGATCGCACTGGAGGACCTGCTCGACATCGTCCCCGGTCCCGATTTCCCCACGGGCGCGGAGATCCTGGGCCGGTCGGCGGCGCGTAACGCCCTGATCACCGGCCGCGGCTCGGTGATCGTGCGCGGCAAGGCCTCGATCGAGACTATCCGCAAGGACCGCGAAGCCATCGTGGTCACCGAGATCCCCTACCAGGTCAACAAGGCCACCATGATCGAGCGCATCGCCGATCTGGTGCGCGAAAAGCGGGTCGAGGGCATTTCCGACATCCGCGACGAGAGCGACCGCTCCGGCATGCGGGTGGTGATCGAGCTCAAGCGCGACGCGTCCGGCGACGTGATCCTGAACCAGCTCTACCGCTACACCCCGCTGCAGAGCTCCTTCGGCGTCAACATGC
>CAYSNW010000027.1:0-46809 GCA_964432415.1 uncultured Caulobacteraceae bacterium | reverse complement strand
GGCGGCTGTCGCACCCTCCGTCGAGACGACGCCCGTTCCCGCCCCCGGCCCCGCGCCGATCGCCCTCGTACCGGACGCCACGCCGGCGGCCGCGCCGCCGGCTCCGAGCCCCTTCCCGGAAACCCCGCTGCGGCCCGACCGCAAGATCATCATGGCCGCTGAGCGTTCGCGGGTCGCGTCCGGCTCGGCGGTCCGCGTCGAGGCCGCCATGGTCGATCCCGATGGGGTGAAGCTGGTCACCGACATGACGGCCTTCGGCTCCCAGTCCCGCTACCGCCGCGGTTATTTCGAACGCACCGGCAGCCGCTACGCCCTGTTCACCGCGGTCGAGCAGCACGGCGAGACCCTGCACGTCACCGCCAGCCTCGGTCCCCAGTTCCGTCCGGACCAGACCGGCTCGGTCGACCTGACCTCGGGCGAGAGCGGAACCATCGCCCTGCCGAACGGCCAGCGCATCGCAGTGCGCCCGACCTTGCGCGCCGAGCGGCCCGAAGATTCGGACGGCGGGCGTCTCCCCAGATTCGGTCTGTTCTAGGCCGCGGCGGCCCGGCTCATTTCCGAGACTTGTAGCGCTTGACCATGACGTCCGGGTCGCAGGCGATTTCGGCGCTGAGCGTGAGCGTCTGCTCCAGCCGACCCGCCTTCAGGCCGCTGACCGTCAGTCGGCCGCTGGTCGGCGCGGCCGCGACCCCCTTGAAGTCGCAGAAGGCGTCTTCCGCGGCCTCGAAGTCGCTGGAAGCCGACATCGGCTCGTCCGCGCCCGGCAAGACGAACGTCAGGCGATAGAGGCCGCCGCCGAGATCTTCGACGTGGGAGGCGGCCAACACTTTCAGAGCTGCTGAATTGTCGGGGGGTGACGTGTCGATCAGGACCGTCTCGCCCTCGGGATCGACGGGCGGCCTTACGATGCAGCGCCCTTCGCGGACGGCGCGAAAGGCGCCGGCCTGGTCGATGGCGAAGACATGCGTCGCCCAGAAACCCGCCTCGACCCTGGACCGGGGGCAGGCGTGCGCGGCAGCGAGCGCGTTGACGACCTCGAAGAGGTCCGCCCCGGCGGGCGCCTTCACGGACACGCGCACAAGCCCTCCGCCCAGGCGTTCGACCTGGGGAACCAGCCGGGCCGGCGCCGCGGCCAGGCACAGAAGGGCGGCGATGCAGATCAAGGCGCGCAAGGGGCCCCTCCCGTCAGGACAAGCGACGGCGGTCAGCTAATACCGGCGGCGGCGCACTGCAAAGCTCCATCTGAAGCGGGCGCCCCGCCCCCCGGACCCGGGGGTTTGCGCCTCCGTCCGAGAAACGTTACGCCTTGGCCAGACGCGAAACACCTGAACGGGGAGGGTTTTTCGAATGCCCGGACGCATCCACGCCGCCGTCCTTGCGCTGGCCCTGGCGCTCGCCGCGCCCGCCGCCTTCGCCCAGCATCTGACGGTCAACGAACCCGTCAAGGACGTGGGGACCGTCCCCAAGGGCGAGAAGATCGACTGGACCTTCACGGTCGCCAACACCGGCAGCGCCGACCTGCAGATCCTCGCCGCCAAGCCCGGTTGCGGCTGCACGGTGGTCGACTTCGACAAGGTCATCCGGCCGGGCCAGAGCGGCAAGGTCATCGCCCACGTCGACACCTCGGCCTTTTCGGGCCCGATCGCCAAGTCGGTCACGCTGGAGACCAACGACCCGTCCTCGCCCACGGCCCAGCTGACCGTGCGCGCGGTGGTCAAGCCCTACGTCGAGGCCCACCCGGCCGGCTTCCTGCGCTACAACCTGCTGCTCGGCGACGCGGAGAAGCAGTCGGTGATCCTCTACAGCGAGGAAGCCGAACCCTTCGAGATCGTCTCGATCGCCTCCCCCGCCGACTGGATCAAGGTCACCAGGACGCGGCTGAAGGGCGCGGAGATCGTGCCCAATGTCGGCCGCGCGGGCCAGGCCCAGTACCGGCTCGACATCACCGTCGGCGGTCCCGACGCCAGAATCGGACCGATCGCCGAGAAGATTCACGTCACCACCAACGCCAGACACCAGCCGGCCTACGACCTCGCCGTCAGCGGCGTGATCCGCCCGCCCTACCGGGTCGATCCGTTGCGCATCAACTTCGGCGACGTGGCCCCGGGCGATGCGGCGGCGATGCGCATCATCATCGTGCGGTCGAACAATCTGAAGGCTCCGGAGACCTTTGTGGTCAACCAGGCCAGCACGGACGTCCCGGGCGTGACCGCCATGGTCTCGCAGGCGGCCAACAAGGGCGAATTCCAGGTCACGGTCCGCGTGGGGCCCCCGGCCCGGCCCGGCCCCTTCGAAGGCGCCGTGAGGATCGTCACAAACGACCCGGTCAATCCGGTGGTGACTATTCCGATCAAGGGCGTGGCGAAAGTGGGGGTGTAAGCCCCCGGGGACTTTCCCATCGCGCCGGGGCCCCTATGCTGCGGCCATGCCTGCCATGGAAGACCTCGACCGGGCTCTCGAGCTGGCGCGCGAACTCGGCGGCGAGCCGGCGTGGCGCGCCCTCGCCGACTACTACCGATTGAGGGGCGAGGGCCGGCGCAAGGACGCCATGGCGGCCCTCGAAACCTTCCTGCGGGGATCGGGTGACCTTCCCTTCGAAGCGCGCCGGCGCCTAGCGGGGCGTTTGGCCGAGGCGAGCATGGGCGTCAGCGACCCCCGGGTCGTGGTTCCCCAACCGCTTGTCGAACGGTTCCTGAACCCGACATTTGAGGAATGGGCGGCGTTGCGCGCGGCCGACGCGGCGCCGCACCTGTGGCTGGGCCTAGTCCACCATTGGAGCATCTCCTCCGACGCGGCGCCGGCCGACCATTTCCGCCGGGCTCTGGAGCTGGACCCCGGTTGCCGGCCGGCGCGCGAGCGCCTGATCCGCATCGCGCTCGACGCCATCGACTTCAACCAGCATCACCTGCCGGACGACTATCTCGGCGACCCCCGGGAGGACCTCGCCGAGCTGGAGGATCTCGTCGGTCCGCTGATCGAAGGCCTGCCGGACGGCGAACCGCGCTCGAGATTTGAAGCCTGGCGCGGGGTGCTCGAGGCGCGCGCCCAAGAATGGACCCGCCCCCCGGCCGAACGCGACGCGGCCGTCCTGGCGGCGCATTGGCGCAGCTATGGGTACGATCGCTGAACGAGATCCGGATGGCGGGAGGAGAAAATGGCTGGGGAACTAGGACTCGAACCTAGAATGACGGTACCAAAAACCGCTGTGTTACCATTACACCATTCCCCAGCAGGAACGGGCGGCCTTGAGGCCGGGCGTTGAGGGAGGCGGAGATAGCGCATGGTCCGCCCCCATGCAACACGTCAGCGCGGCCAACTTGGCCGGTGTGACGAAACCACGCCGAAACAAGCTGTCCAACGTGGCTTGCCGCCCCGGGGGGCCGCCGCTATAAGGCCCGCTCTTCAAGTCGGAGTGTGGCTCAGTCTGGTAGAGCACCGCGTTCGGGACGCGGGGGTCGCAGGTTCGAATCCTGCCACTCCGACCATTTCTCTCTCCCGAAAATCCAGAGACGCAACCCGCAGGTCGATACCGCGCGACAGCCGCGCGCGCCTGACGTAACCTCGACGCAAAGGGCGCGGGGGGACACCAGTGGCTCATGCGGAATTCGAGCCGGCGAGCGACGCCGCGGCCTCGCTGGAGGCCTTCGGCTACAAGCAGGAACTCAAGCGCACCCTCAGCCTGGCCGACCTTCTGGTCTACGGCCTGATCCTGATCTCGCCCACGGCGCCCTGGGCTGTGTTCGGTTTCGTCTACAATGCGTCCAAGGGCATGGCGCCGCTGGTCTATGTGGTCGGGCTCGTGGCCATGCTGTTCACCGCGCTCAGCTACATGACCATGGCGCGGGCCTTTCCGGTGGCCGGATCGGTCTATGCCTACGCCGCGCGCGGCATCGGCCAGAGCGTGGGCTTCCTGGCCGGCTGGGCCATGCTGCTCGACTATCTGCTGCTGCCGACCCTGACCTACGTCTTCGCGGCCGAGGCGGTGTTCGCGCTGGCCCCCGGCGTTTCCAAGCCGCTGCTGATCGTGGGGCTGGTCGCGGGGGTGACGACCACCAACCTCGCGGGGGTGAAGATCGCGGCCTGGCTGAACCAGGCCATGCTGTGGATCCAGCTGATCCTGCTGGCCGTCTTCGCGGTCCTGGCCTTCCAGGGCGTCTCGCATGGCCTGGGCGGCGCGCACCTGTCCGCGGCCCCCTTCTACCGGCCCTCGCTGGTCACACCCCAGCTGCTGTTCGGCGCCCTGTCGCTGGCGGTGCTGAGCTTCCTCGGCTTCGACGCAATCTCCACCCTGTCGGAGGAAGCGAAGGGCGGACCCCGGGCCGTCAGCCGCGCCACCCTGCTGTCCCTGGTCCTGGCGGCGGGCCTGTTCATCGCCCAGACCTGGCTGGCCAGCCTGTTCGTGCTGGACAAGACCGCCTTCCCGCCCGGCGACGACACCGCCAACGCCTTCCTGGGCATCGCCCAGATGCTGGGCGGCACCTGGTTCAAGGCGGCCGCGTCGCTGGGCGGCATCGTGATCTCGTCCATCGCCTGCTCGCTGGTGGGACAGGCCGCCGCCGCGCGGCTGGTCTACGGCATGGCCCGCGACGGACGCCTGCCGCGCTGGCTGAGCCACGTCCACGCCGGCCGCAAGACGCCCGACCGGGCGATCCTGATGATCACCGGCCTGACCCTGGTGGCCAGCATGGTCATGCTCGAACACCTCGACACCCTGACCTCCATCGTCAATTTCGGGGCCCTGACCGGGTTCCTGATGCTGCACCTGTCGGTCCTGGCCCACTTCGGCCGCCGGCCCGGGCGCGACGTCTGGCGCCACGTGATCGTGCCGGTCATAGGCTTCGCGGTGATCGGCTACGTGCTGTGGAACATCGATCCGCAGGCCAAGATGGTGGGCGCGGCCTGGATGGCCATCGGCCTGGTGGTGATGATCTGGCTGAAGCTGAAGGGCCGCTCGCTGCAATTGCCCGAAGTCTAGGCCAGCAGGTCGTGAGTGTCGGGGTGGCGCCGCAGCCAGAGCACCGCATAGGCGCAGATCGGCCGGAGCTTCAGCCCCGCCCCGCGAGCGTGATCGGCCAGGGCCTGCATGAACAGCCCCGCCGCGCCCGTGCCGCGCAGCTGCGGCTCGGCCTCCACGTGGGGGATGGCCAGCACGTCGCCCTGGCGGATGTAGTCGGCCCAGACCAGGCCCTGCATGCCGGGCTGATCGAAGGGCATCTCGAAGCGGCTCTCCTCGAGGTTCTCGTAGAAGCCCGCCATGTCATTGCGCCGGGGACTGGGTCGGCACGCTGAGCTCGGCGGCGACCTCGGGGTGTTTCTCGAACCAGTCGACCGCATAGGGACAGCGCGCCTCGATGTGCAGCCGCCGCTCGCGCGCCTCCTCGACGATCGCCGCCATCAGCCGACCGGCCAGGCCCTTGCCGCGCGCGGCCATGTCGGTCTCGAAGTGGGTCAGGATCAGCCGGTCCGGCCCGCGCCGGTAATCGGCGAAGGCCAGGGCCCCGTCGTGGCGCCATTCGAATCGGCTGTAGCGGTCGTTGTCGATCAGCATCCGGGCTCCATGGGCGTCCAACGAGAAGCGACATAACGTCGTTCCGCCATCTGTCGGCGGCGGCCGGACAGGTTTAAGGTCGGTGCGCGCTTCGTCCAGAACAAGCCCGGGAGAGAAACATGCGTGTCATTCCCCTGCTCGCCATCGCCACGGTCGGCCTGACCCTCGCCGCCTGCCAGAAGAAGGCCGACGCCGCCGGCGCCGCACCGGGCGCATCCGCCGCCCCCTCGGCCCCGGCCGCCGCGGGTCCGGCGACCCTGCCCCACCGCAAGGCAGGCCTCTGGAAGCTCGACATCGCCATGGAAGGCCCCCCGCCCATGACCCAGTCCTCCCAGGTCTGCCTGGACGAGGCGACCGAGGCCAAGCTGACGGTGTTCAGCGGCCAGATGGGCAAGAGCAACTGCTCCAACGAAAGCATCTCGCGCGGGCTGGACGGCTCCTGGAAGTTCTCCGGAACCTGCGATCTGGGCGCCGCCGGCAAGGTGGAGAGCACGGGCGTCGCCACCGGCGACTTCTCCAGCCGCTACACCGTCAAGCTCCACTCCACGACCACAGGCGCGTCCGTGGCGCGGATGAACGGCACGCACGACATCACCATGACCGGGGAATGGACCGGCCCCTGCGCACCCGGCCAGAAGGGCGGCGACATGATTCTGCCCAACGGCATGAAGGTGAACATGATGGGGGCCAGGGGCGGCTGAACCGCCGAGTCGGGCGCATTCGTCGCGGGGCGTGCGGCCCCGCGTCGCCTCCCGCCGCCGCGCCCGGCGGGATAAGCTTCGCAATACCTTCCGGAGCCCGAGTCCCCCGATGCACATCCGTCCCGCCCTGGCCCTCCTGGTCGCCGCCGGCCTGACCCTGGCGGCCTTCCTGACCGCCTGCCAGCGCAAGGACGAGGCGCCGCAGGGCGCGTCCTCCGTCGCGGCGCATGCCGTGACCCGGCCGGTGCTCAAGGCCGGCCTGTGGGAGAAGCGTTGGTCCCTGCCGGGGCTGGACGCGGTCCAGCGCGCCCGCTTCTGCGTCGACGCCGCCTCCCAGGAAAAGGCGGCGCTCTGGACCGGCGAAGACCCCTCGGCCGGCTGTGACCAGCCGACCATCGCCCATGCGGCGGACGGGTCCTGGACCTTCTCCCTGACCTGCGATCACGGCTCGGGCGGGAAGGTGACCACCAAGGGCGCGGCCGCGGGCGATTTCGACCGCCGCTACCAGTCCAAGGCGCAGGTCAGCACCACCGGCGCGGCCCTGGCCCAGATGAACCGCTCCGACACGGTGACCGCCGAATTCGTCTGGATGGGCGCCTGCTCGCCGGAGATGAAGCCCGGCCAGTTCGACGTCGCCGCCCAGGGCGACCCGGGCCGCGCGCTGTCCGGAAGGTAGCTCAGTCCGCAGGGTGGTTCTGCAGCAGGCGCATCAGGCCGATGAAGGCCACCACGTGGAACCAGACGCCCAGGATGACCAGGTAGGCGCCGATGGCGCCCCAGATCAGCAGGCCCAGGCCAAAGAGCGGGATGAGCAGCGTGCCCAGGATCGCCAGCGCGATCGTGCCGCCCACGATCCACACCAGGGCCTGCCAGAACAGCCGGATCTCCTTGTCGTAGTGGGTGCGCAGCCAGGGCGAGGCCCTGTCGCGGTTCGCGTAGGCGATGATCACCGCCACGACGGCCAGCAGGCCGATGGTCGGCCACGAGACCAGGAACAGAATATAGGCGACCATGGCCATGGTCTTGTCCTCGGCCATCGCGGGGGCGGGGACAGGGGTCTCGGCGCTCATCGCGGGGCTCCTCAGATCGTCCAGGTGCGGTAGTCGCGGTAGGGCTCGCCCCGGCGCAGGGTGTTCAGGCCCACGGCCATGCGCAGCACGAACCAGGCGATGCCGACCAGCAGGATCAGGGCCCAGACCACGCCCGCCAGCACGCCGGCGACGCCCACGGCGTCCTCCAGGAACAGGGCCGCGATCAGCAGCACGAACAGCACCACCCCCACCCAGAAGGTGCGCATCTGGAACATGTAGTGGGTGCGCAGCCAGCCGTCGGCGGCCTTGTCGCCGGCATAGGCGATCAGGAAGGCCGGCAGGGCCGCCAGACCCAGGGTCAGGGGCGCCAGGATCATCAAGAGGTAGGAGATCGTCGGCCACAGCCGGTCGCCCAGCGCGCCCGAGCGGGTCTCGAAGGCCGCGTCGAAGTCGTCCATGTCCGAGGCCATGCTCTGGCGCGACATCTCCCAGTGGGGGGCGAGGTCCGGCTCGAGCTCGGTTTCGGAAGGGGTCGGCGGGATCGGATCTTCGGGATCGGCCATGAGGTCGGGGTTCGGCTCGTTTGTCAGGGCGTAGGGTTAGCCCAATCCACCGGCCCGCGAAAGCGGATCAGGCGCGGGTGAAGGCCACTTCGCAGCCGGCCGCCTCGGCGCCGGCCAGGGCCTCGGGCTTTTCGACCCGGACCTTGACCGACAGGATGCGCGGATCGCCCAGACAGGCGCGCGCCAGCCGCTCGGCGTATTCCTCCACCAGGTTGACGTGGCTGGAGCCGACCGCCCGGGCGTGGGCGACGATGTCCTCGTAGTTGACCGTGTCGCCGAGCCGCTCGATCGCCAGGTCGCCCAGTTCGACCTCGACATCGATGACCAGCGGCTGGGCCCGGCCCTTCTCATGGGCGTAGACCCCGATCTCGGCGGCAACGGTCAGACGGCGCACGAACACCTTCAGGCCGGAGCGGCGGACGGCTCTCATGTCCAATGTCGTCGGCCTTCCCTGTCAGCGGAATGGGTCATGCCATCGCGCTCGGCGATTCGGAACGGGCTTCAACGCCGCGCGCCGGGCTCCTCGACGGTCTCGAACAGATCCGGCGCCTCGGAGAGCATCGACCGGAGCATCAGCATCAGGTCCTGCGCAAAGAAAAGCTTCTCGGCCGCGCTCCAGAGGAATTCGCGCGGAAGGTGGCGCGTGCCGACCAGGACCCCATAGGCCCGGCCGTCGAACTGCCTGGAGAGAATTCCGGCATTGAATTTGTATCCGTCGGTTCCATGGAGATCGGCGCCGGCCCGGCTCTCGCCGTTCTGCGCGGGCTCGACCCGGGGTTGGCCATGCTCGGCGCCGGCGATGCTGTGGGCGAACCTGGAAAACACGTAGTCGCGCACAGCCTTGGACTTCGCGGGGCCTTCCGCGGCGGTCGGACCCATCGCTTTCTGGATCAGATCGCGGCGGATCCACAGATCGATGTTGACCTTGTAGACATTGATCTCGACCCGCAGGACCAGCTTCTTGAGCCTGTCGTCGCCGTTCTCCGCGCCGCCACGCGCCGCCCAGGGAACGGTCAATACGTAGTCGGAATGGCAGTCGCCCCGCGAGTAGCTGACCAGCACCTTCGTCAGGTTGTCGGTACGCCTGGATGGCTTGATCCTGCTGGGATCGAAAAAGGACTGATTGCCTTCCACCACCTTCGAAAGAACTTCCGGCAGGACGCGGGTGAGCACCGACTCGGTGCTCTGGACCAAGGACCGCTCGCCCGCGTCCGATTTGGTCACCAGCAGGGCCACGATGAAGATCGGCAGGGCGACCGCCATCAGTTCGATACTGGCCTTGACCCACTCCAGCCGATGCAGGTCGAGCAGCCCCACGAAGAAGAGGGTGGCGTTGGTGACTCCAACGAAGGCCACCAGCAGAACGATCGTCCATTTCACCCAGGTCGGGACTGTGAGAATCTTTATCGCGTTGAGAAATTCCATGCTCTCCCCCCAACCCGAGCCGCGCCGCTGCGGCCGCCGCGAACCCCCGCGGCCGTTCATGAAAGCCTAGCCAAGCCAGACGAGCCTCGGTACGTCCGTCCTGTCCGCGCCGCGTCCGAGACTTGCAGGAGCCGCCAATGAAACAAAAGACATTTCTCGGGTCGGACGGCGCAGCGCCGCTCTGGGATTCGGCCCGGGACTACATCCGGGTCATGCTGCGCAATGTCGAGGTCGACGCCCATGTCGGGCTGCATCCCTGGGAGCAGCATCCGCAACGGCCGACACGCCTGCTGGTCAATGTCGAGATGTTCGCGCCGGCCGCCGCCGACCTGTCAAACAGCATCATCGACTACGATCCGATCCGCGAGGCGATCAAGACCTGGCCCGCCCGCCCGCACACACCCCTGCTCGAAACCTTCGCGGAGGAGGTCGTGGGGCTCTGCTTCGACATCGTCTGGGTCGAGGCCTGCCGGGTATCGATCGTCAAGCCGGACATCTTCAACGAGGCCGCCGGGGCCGGGGTCGAACTCTACCGTCGCCGGCCGCAATCCAGCGCTCGGTCCTGATGCGCACGGCGCTGGTCACCGGCGGCGCGAAGCGGATCGGGGCGGCGATCTCCCGTCACCTCGCCCGGCACGGCTGGCGGGTGATCATCCACTACAACCGCTCCGCCGGCGACGCGCAGAGCCTGCGTGACGAGATCATCGCCACGGAGGGCGCCGCGGAAGTGCTGCAGGCCGACCTGGCGCGACGGGAGGGCGTCGAGGGCTTGATGGCGGCGGCCGGCGCGATCGCGGGCAGGGTGGATCTGCTGATAAACAACGCGTCCCTTTTCGAGCACGACACCCCGACCGACATCGTCTGGGACCAATGGGATCGGCATCTGAGGACCAATCTGACGGCCGCGGCCTTCCTGTGCAGGGACTTCTCGGCCCAGGACTTCGCGGACGCGCCCGGCCTGATCGTCAACATGCTGGATCAGAAGGTCCAGAACCTGAACCCGGACTATTTCAGCTACACCATTTCCAAGTACGGACTGCTCGGCCTGACCCGGGTGCTGGCCATGCACCTGGCGCCTCGGGTCCGGGTCTGCGCCATTGCGCCGGGCGTCACCATGCTGAGCGGCAAGCAATCGGACGAGAGCCTCGAACGGTCACGGCGCGCCACCCCGCTCGGCATAAGCAGCACCGTTCCGGATATTCTCCGTACACTGACCTATATCATCGACACGCCCTCACTCACGGGGCAGGTCCTGACCGTGGATGGAGGCGAGAGCCTGACGGGCCGGACACGCGACGTGGCCTTCGACGTGGGACTCGACTGAGGGGTTGTCTGTCGAGCCTCTATCCCCTACTTCCCCTGCCGAATTCGCCCGGCCCCTTTTCCCACGAGATCATGTACGAGCTTTCCAAGCGTTTTAGCTTTGAAGCGGCGCATACGCTTCGCCGCGCGGTGGAGGCTGAAGCGAGCGCGCGCATCCACGGCCATTCCTATGGCGTGGAGGTGACCCTGTGCGGCGAACCCGATCCGGCGACCGGAATGCTGGTGGACCTGGGCGTGGTCGAAGCGCACCTCAGCGAGGTGCGCGCGGCGCTGGATCATCGGCTGCTGGACGAGATCGCCGACCTCGGCCCCGCGACGCTGGAAAATCTCGCCGCCTGGATCTGGCGGCGGCTGGCGGCGAGGACGGACAAGCTCGCCAGGGTGCGGGTCTTTCGCGAAAGCACCGGCGACGCCTGCGTCTACATCGGACCGGCCGCGCTCTAAATCCAAGAGTCTAGGGTATGTCCGGGCGCCTAGCCGGCGTTGCGCACGAAGGCGACCAGGAAGCCGAGATAGACCATCGCCCCCAGCGCCACGGCGATCTTCGGGGCCTTCACCCGGGTGAAGGCCAGCAGCAGCAGGACAAGCGCGGAGACCACCACCGCCGCGGTCGGCACCCCCAGGAAGGCCTCATAGACCACGACGGGGCGCACCATGGCCGCGGCGCCGAGCGCGC
Source organism: uncultured Caulobacteraceae bacterium (assembly GCA_964432415.1). GTDB lineage: Bacteria > Pseudomonadota > Alphaproteobacteria > Caulobacterales > Caulobacteraceae > JAFECT01. The sequence continues at coordinate 35,542 of CAYSNW010000027.1, read as the reverse complement.
CGAGCAGGGTCAGGGAGGCTCCGGTGGCGATATTGACGAAGGCCTGGGCGCCCTCGCCGCGGCGGGCGGCGCGGACGGCGGCGACGGTTTCGGGCAGGGCCGCGCCGATGCCCAGCGCGATCAGTCCCACGGTCAGGTCCGGCCCCTGCAGGCCGCCCGACAGCTTGAACACCTGCTCCAGCGCCAGCCAGGTCCCCGCGGCGGTCAGGGCGACGCCGAACGCGAGCCAGCCGATCCCGGCCAGGGGTTTGGGTTTGAGCGCGACCTCCTCCCCGCTCTCCAGCCGGGCGGCGCGCCAGGCCACGAACAGGGCGGCGGCGACCATCAGCTCGCCCTCCGAACGCGAGATGCGGCCGTCGAAGGCGGCGGTGATCAGGACGGTGGCGGCCAGGGCCGAGAACACCGCGAAGCCGCGCGCGCCGCGCACCGGCTCGCCGGAGCCGGAGGAGGCCACGACCGCCGCGATCAGGGCGTTGACGGCGAAGGAGCCGGCGATGGCGCCCACCGCCGCGCCCGGCAGGTTGATGGCCGAGGCGCGCATGGCGAAGGCGTATTCGGGGACCGCCGAGCAGAGCACGGCGGCGAAGGCGGCCAGGCCCGCGGCCCCGGCCAGCAGGGCGCGCGAACCGCGGCTCAGCGCCTCGCCGCCGGCGAAGGCCAGGAGCACGCCGCAGAGCAGACCGAGGATCGCGCCCGGGCCCCCGGCCATGGCGTTCAGTCGAGCCGGCCGAATTCGACGACGTTGAGCACGCCGAGGACGGCGATAAAGATGAGGATCGCGAGAATCGCGGTCATGGAAAGCTCCCGTGCGGACTTCAGATCGCTTAGCCGGCCGGCGCGCGCGCCGCAAGACGCCCCCTGAAGACCAACCTCGCGCGGCGGCTGAAGGGTTGTTATCACCGTCCCATGATCTGGCGCCGCCGCGTCGAGCCCTTCACCCGGCCCCTGTTCCACCTGGTCTCGCGTTGGCTGCGCGGGATGACCCTGGGCGTGCGGGTGATCGCGACGGACCGCGACGGGCGCGTGCTGCTGGTGGAGCACACCTACGTCCATGGCTGGCATCTGCCGGGCGGCGGCGTCGACCGTGGCGAAACGGCGGAGGCGGCGGCGGCGCGGGAACTGCGCGAGGAGGCCGGGATCGATCCGGTGGGCCGCCCGATGCTGGTCTCCGTCCACGGCAACGAGCGGGCGTTCCGCGGCGACCATGTGCTGGTCTATCGGGTCACCGACTGGACCGAGGTTCCGCGCAAGGCCGGGGCGGAGATCCTGAACGTGGGGTTCTTCCCGCCCAACGCCCTGCCCGAAGGCACGACCCGCGGAACCCGCGCGCGGATCGAGGAAGTGCTGGGCCAATCCCAGCCCGATCCTCACTGGTGACTGGTAACCTTCTCCCGCGAGGGGAGAAGGATTCTCAAGATGACCTTGACGCGTTGACGCCTCCCCTCCCCGCCCGAATCCGCCGACCCTCCCCCCCATGAACCAGACCAGCTTCGCCGTGATGGCCGCGCTCGTGGGCGGGACGCTGCTGGCCCTGCAGCCGCCGACCACGCCATGCTGGCGCGCGGGGTGGGGTCCACGCTCAACGCCGCCCTCGTCTCCTTCGTCGTGGGCGCGATCGCCCTGGGGCTCGCCGCCGCCGTCATCGGCGCTAGACCGGAGGCGGGAGCCGTGAAGGCCCTGCCGATGTGGGCCTGGATGGGCGGGCTGTACGGCGCAGTGTTCGTCTTCGCCATCGCCTTCGGCGCGCCCCGGATCGGGGTGGCCGCGACCCTGACGCTCGCCATCGCCGCCCAGCTGGCCACCGCCGTGGCGGTGGATCAGTTCGGCCTGCTGGGGCTGGCGAAGCGGCCCTTTGACGCCATGAAGCTGCTCGGCGTCGCCCTGGTCTTCATCGGCGCGGTGCTGGTCCGCCGCGGCTGAGGCTCAGCGCCCGGCCGTCGCCCGCACCCAGGTCTCCAGCGCCGCTGTGTCGGACAGGTCCCCCGGATAGGGAATCTCCGGCGCGAAAGGCCCGACCTGGGGCGGGGAGCCCAGCGACGCGGCCTGCAGGGTGGAGAACATCGACAGGCCCGACGGCAGCTTGATCTCGCGCACCTCGAAGTAGCGGGTCGCGGCGTCGGTGGTCTGGCCGACGTGCAGCGCGCCCAGCCGGCGGAACAGGTCGGTCACCTCCAGGCACGAACTGAAGCAGAGCGAGTCGGTCACCAGCACCAGTCGGGCCTTGATCGGCCAGGCGGGTCCGCCGGCCCGCGGCGGGGCCGCGCCCGCCTTGCAGGCGACCGGGCCGGTGAACGGCTCGCCCTTGGCCTGGGCGCTCTTCGCCCGGCCGATCAGCCTGTCCATCTCCGCGACATACTCAGGCCCCTGCTGCGGGCCGAAGCGGGCGCGATAGGTCTCCATGGTGCCGATGTTGTCCGGCGACACCCGCCAGACCAGGCCGCAGTCGCCCGAACCCGACCCGGTGCGGGCCTGGATGTACGCCTTGCCCAGCAGGGCCTCGGCGATCTGGTCGCCGTAGCTGGAGTTGCCGCCGCCGTTGCGCCGCATATCCAGCACCACCAGGGAGGAGCCGCGCATGGCCTCCGCCCTGGCGCGCACGGCCTCGACCACGGGAATGGCCTTGTCCTCCAGGCTCTGCAGCGAGATCCACCAGCCGCCCGGAATCTCGCGCACGCCCCACCCCGGGGCGCCGAATTTCAGCACCTTGCGGGCCCGGGCGTAGAAGTCGTCGCGCCCGATCCGGCGCCAGGCCAGCGTCTCCGTGCGGCGCGCGCCATCCTTCTCGAACTCGCAAACCGAGGCGCGCTTCACGAACGGATTGCCTTCGTTCTCGAACAGGAACGGGGCGTACTGCGCCCGCTGGGCCTCCACCGCCCAGACCGCGCGGAAACCGCCGATCTGCTCCTCGCCGATGGCGTCGATGCCGCGCCCGTCGCAGCCGACGACGCGCCAGCCGACCAGGGAGGCGGCGCCGGCCGCCGGTTCGTCCTCGGCCACGATCACGCCCGCCGGACGCCGCACGGTCAGCAGGCCGGCCCAGTCCACCGAAGCGGGGTTGTAGAGCGGGCGCGACCAGACGTGCTTGTCCTGAAACGCGCGCGCGAAGCCGGCCATGGTCGCCGTATAGCCCTCGATGCTGTCGACCTTCCCGGCGCGTTCGAGCGCCAGGGCGTGTCCCGCCTCCAGATTGCGGCGGAAGGCCTCGTCGCCCATCTCCTTCGCCGCCGCGGGATGGTTGTCCCGGATCAGGGCGTAGGCGGCCTCGACGTCGGCGCGGGTCAGGGCGGGCCAGCCGTCGTCGGCGGCCACGGCGGCGCCCGCCACGAACGCGGCGGCCAGACCGGCCGCCCAGGTACGAAGACTCATCACGGTTCCCCCGCGTCCTGTCGCTGCGGGGCTGACACACGCGGCCCCCGAGCGCCTATATCCTGCATCCATGGACGACTCGCCCACCCCCTCAAAGACGGAGCTGACCGGCGCGGATCTGATTCGCGACGAAGCCCGCCGTGCGCCCGACGGCCCGGGCGTCTACCGCATGATCGGCGAGAACGGCGAGGTGCTGTACGTCGGCAAGGCCCGCAGCCTGAAGAAGCGGGTGATGCAGTACGCCCAGGGCCGTTTCCACACCCAGCGCATCGCCCTGATGGTGCACCAGACCCGGGCCATGCAGTTCGTCACCACCTCGACCGAGACCGAGGCCCTGCTGCTCGAATCCAACCTGATCAAGCACCTTAAGCCGCGCTTCAACGTGGTGCTGCGCGATGACAAGTCCTTCGCCGAGATTCTGATCCGGCGCGACCACCCCGCCGCCCAGGTCAAGAAGCACCGCGGGGCGCACGCGACCGAGGGCGACTACTTCGGGCCCTTCGCCTCCACCTGGGCGGTGAACCGGACGCTGAACACCCTGCAGAAGGCCTTCCTGCTGCGCACGTGTTCGGACAGCGCGTTTGAGGGCCGCACCCGGCCCTGCATGCTGCACCAGATCAAGCGGTGCAGCGCGCCTTGCGTGAAACTGGTGACCCCGGCCGAATACGACGACCTGGTCGGCGAGGCGGAAGCCTTCCTGCGCGGCAAGAGCCGCGAGGTCATGACCCGGCTGTCGAAGGAGATGAGCCAGGCCTCCGACGACCTCGACTTCGAGCGCGCCGCGCGGCTGAGGGACCGTATCCGGGCCCTGTCGGCCATCGCCATGGAGCAGTCGATCAATCCCGAGACGGTGGAGGAGGCCGACGTCTTCGCGCTTCACGCCGAGGGCGGCCACGCCTGCGTGCAGGTCTTCTTCTTCCGGGCGGGGCAGAACTGGGGCAACTGGGCCTACTTCCCGCGCATCGACAAGAGCGACGACGAGGCCACGATCCTGGGCGCCTTCATGGGCCAGTTCTACGAGAACAAGCCGATCCCGCGCCTGATCCTGACCTCCCACGCCCCGGCGGAGGCCGTGCTGCTGGCCGACGCCCTGGCCATGCGGCGCGGGCGCAAGGTCGAGATCTCCACCCCGGCGCGCGGCGAGAAGCGCGAGCTGGTGGCCCACGCCCTGACCAATGCGCGGGAGGCCCTGGGGCGCAAGCTCTCGGAGAGCTCGGCCCAGACCATCCTGCTCGACGGGGTGGCCGAGGCCTTCGGCCTGGACGGGGCGCCGGAGCGGATCGAGGTCTACGACAACTCCCACGTCATGGGGACCAATGCGGTGGGCGGCATGATCGTGGCCGGGCCCGAGGGCTTCCAGAAAAGCCAGTACCGCAAATTCAACATCCGCTCCCAGGACCTGGTCCCGGGCGACGACTACGGCATGATGCGCGAGGTGCTGAGCCGGCGTTTCGCCCGCCTGGTCAAGGAGGAGGAAGAGGGGGCCGACCCCATCCGTCCCGACCTGGTCCTGATCGACGGCGGCGCGGGGCAGCTGGCGGCGGTGCTGGAGGTGATGGCCGAACTCGGGGTCGAAGATATCCCTGTCGTCGGCGTGGCCAAGGGGCCGGACCGGGACGCGGGCCTGGAGCGCTTCTTCAAGCCCGGCCAGGCGCCCTTCATGCTCGAGCCCAAGAGCCCGGTGCTCTACTACCTGCAGCGCCTGCGCGACGAGGCCCACCGCTTCGCCATCGGCACCCACCGGGCGCGGCGCAAGGTCGACATGGCGAGGAACCCGCTGGATGAGGTCGAGGGCGTCGGCGCCAAGCGCAAGAAGGCCCTGCTGCACGCCTTCGGATCGGCCAAGGGCGTCTCGCGCGCCGCGGTGGCGGATCTGGCCAAGGTCGAGGGGGTCAACGAGGCTCTGGCCCAGCGGATTTTCGATTTCTTCCACCCCACGCGGTGATCGCGGGCGGTTTCAGACGTTACAGTGGGGCGAGCTGGAGAATCACCGATGACCGCCGTCAATCCGCTGCCCAACATCCTGACCTGGATCCGCATCGTCGCGGGCATCGCGATCTTCGCCCTGCTGGCCGGCGCAGCGGGCAGCTTCCCGGGCCTGTCGGACCTGCAGATCGAGACCCAGTTCACGCTGGAGGCCGTGGCCCTGGTCCTGTTCGTGATCGCGGCCCTGACCGACCTGTTCGACGGCATGCTGGCGCGCAAGCTTCACGCCGAGACCGCCTGGGGCGCGACGCTCGATCCCATCGCCGACAAGATCCTGGTCTGCGGCACGATCCTGGGCCTGTTCGCCCTCGGCCAGGACAACAAGGCCCTGGCCATTCCCGCGGCCATCATCCTGTTTCGCGAATTCACCGTCTCGGCCCTCCGCGAATCCTCGGCCGCGCGCGGGGTGAAGCTGAAGGTGACCCTGCTGGCCAAGTGGAAGACCACCTTCCAGCTGATCGCCCTGGCGGTGGAGATGTACTTCCTCTGCTACCCGGCGCTCAGCATGCAGTTCAGCCCCCCGGCCGTGCACGACATGGACGTCATCGCCCACGCCCTGCTCTGGGTCGCGGCGGCGATCACCCTGTGGACCGGCGGGGAGTACGTTCTGGCGGCTCGCAGGGCGCTTCCGCACGAGCAGTAAGCGCTCGCCCTCTCCCCAATCTGACTCTCCCCGGCGAAAGCCGGGGCCCAGCAATCCCCGATGTCTATCGGGGTCCAGGCAAGATCATTGCTTCTAGACCCCGGCCTTCGCCGGGGATTGCTGGGTCCCGGCTTCCGCCGGGAAGAGAGGGGGTTCTCTTGTTTTCCCGTCCCACAACCTCGGCGCCGCTCAGATCAGGCTGAAGCGGATTGGCCGGGCGCCGCCGCGCAGGATGTCGCGGCCCACCGCCTCCAGCCGGTCCAGTCCGTCGTGGATGGTCAGAAGGCGGCTCCCGGCCAGGGCGCCGGCCTTGCAGGCGAAGCGGGTGACGCCGTAGGGGACCAGCACCTCCGGCTCGCTGATCCCGCCGCCGTAGTAGAGAATCTCGCCGGGCCCCGGCGTGGCGGTCGTTTCGTCGCCTCCCAGGTCGCTCGGCCCATCCCCGGTGGGAATCCAGCACGCCTCGCCGCTCCAGCGCGCGTGGATCAGCTCCGCGACATAGGGCAGCCGCGAGACGAACAGGGCGCAGGCGCGCGGCGCGGCGGCGAGCTCCAGCCGGCCGGTGAACCGCGCCTCGCCGATCAGGATCTCCACCTGGCTCATCGGGCCAATGCCCGCTCGATCGCCTCCATCGCCGGGTCGCGCCGCGCGAGGTAGGCGGCGAGCGTTAGCTGAGCGGGTATCGCGGGCCTCAGGTCGACGAAGTTCACGTCGAGGAAGCTGTCCATGCAGCCGGGCTTGCCGGCGCAGCCGTGGTCCAGATCCCACTGGCCGTCGGTGTAGCGCATGGCGAAGCCGGACTTGGGCAGCTTCACATTGCCGCCCTCCGACCAGAAGTGGGTGCGGTCGCCCATCTCGTCGCCGACCACGATGACCCGCTCGCCGCCGGCCTTCTTCACCGCCGCGGCGGAGATGATCCCGGCGGAATAGGTATAGGGCCCGACCAGCAGATAGACGCGCTTGCCGGCCGCCTCGGGCAGGCTCCGCATGAAGGCCAGCGTGGTCGAGATATTGCCGCCGATGTCGAAGCGCAGGTCCAGGATCAGGGTGTCGCGCCGCTCGGCCTTCTGGACGCTCTCGACCCCGGCCAGGAAGGGCGCGATCGGGTGGCCGTCCTCGTCCTCGTTGGAGCGGAACTGGATGTAGCGGGCGTTCAGCGCCGGCAGGTCGACCATGCGGAAGGGCTGGTCCGCGTCCTGTAGGTAGAGGGGAAGCCCGACAGCCGGCAGGGCCGCACGCCAGCCGTGCTCCGCGGCCAGGGGCTCGGGCGACCACAGCCGTTCGAACTCCGCGCTCGGCGCCTGGCCGGTCTGGGAGGTCATGTGGACCACGCGCCGGATCAGGCGTCCGTCGGACGTCCGCAAGGTCAGGCTCAGCCGGTCCGGCGCCCGCGCCAGGCCGAGCGCGTGCAGCACGCCGCCGGACTCCAGGAATTCCGCCAGCTCCTTGCGCCGGTCGACCGCCTTACCGCCGTGCAGGGCCTTCAGCCGGGCATAGACGACCGCGACGGAGCGGCCCTCGATGCGCACGATGCGCGCCCCGGCCAGCTCGGCGTCCGCCCCCTGGGCCCGCGCGACCAGCAGACCCTCGCGGAACCAGATCAGCCGCAAGGGCAGCCTGAGCGCCGGCAGGGCGCGCGGGTCGTGATAGCGGACCCCGCTGTGGGCGTTGTCGGTCAGGGCGCCGATCTCGGCGAGGCCCACCAGCATCTCAGCCTGTGTCAACCGGCCCGCCCGGGCCTCCAGGGCGTCGAGCCGGGCGTTCGCGCGGGCGCGGGCGGCGTCGGAAAAGGCGCGCTCCTTGGGCAGGTACTGGGTCCGGACCACCTCGAGGTCCTTGAGCTGGGCCTCCCGGCCGGCCGTCGCCTGGGCCAGGGCCGATCCGGCGCCCAGCAGCAGGCTCATCACGCAGCCCAGGATCGGACGGGCGAAGGGACGGGGCTCAGGGCGGGCGGCGGTCATGACAGTTGGGCTCCATTGACGCTGACCTCCCGAAGCTAGCGCCACAGACCAGTACAGTACCGATACAATTTCGGACGTTTCGGCGGTACAGTCCGCGGCCATGAGCCATGCGTCAGCCCTTCCCGAGGACGGCCAGAGCCGGGTGGACGCCTGCGTGCGCTGGGTGCTGAGCCGCATCGAGGGCCAGGTGTTCCAGCCCGGCATGCGCCTGCCGTCGATCCGCCGGCTGGCCCGCGAGCGCGGGGTGTCGCCCTTCACCGTCGGCCACGCCTACGACCGGCTGACCGCCATGGGCCGGATCGAGCCCCGGCGCGGTTCGGGCTTCTACGTTCAGGCCCTGGCGCCGCCGGCGCCGCGACGGGCCATGCGCGCCGAGATCGACCGGGTCTGGCTGCTGCAGCACATGCTCGACAGCGGCTCCGCCCAGGGCCCGGGCCTGGGTGTGCTGCCGAGCGACTGGCTGGACGGTCCCTCCATCGCCGACGCCCTGCGCGCGCTCGGGCGCGAAGGGACAGCCCGCTGGGTGGCGAGCGGCAGCTCCCACGGCTACGCCCCCCTACGCGGGGTGCTCCAGCACCGGCTGGCCGGTCTCGACATCGTCGCCGCCCCGGACCAGATCGTGCTGACCACCGGCATCACCCAGGCCCTGGACCTGGTCCTGCGCACCCTGGTCCAGCCCGGCGAGCGGGTCCTGGTGCTGGAGCCCGGCTGGTTCGGCGCCCTGGGCGTGCTGGCCTCGCACGGCGTCGAGGCGGTCGGCGTCGCCTGCGGCGAACACGGTCCCGGCCTGGCCGAGGTCGAACGGCTGGCGTCGGCGACGAAGCCGCGCCTGATGATCCTGAGCGCCACGGCGCACAATCCGACCGGGATGACGCTCTCGCCCGGGACCATGGCCGGGCTGCTCGACATCGCCGCGCGGTGCGACATCACCATCTTCGAAGACGACGTCTATGCGGAGTTCGCGGCGCCCGGCGCCCCACGTCTCGCCGCGGCGGACGGCCTGCGGCGGGTGATCTACGCCGGCAGCTTCTCCAAGACCCTGGCGCCCAACCTGCGCGCCGGCTTCCTCGCGGCGAGTCCGGACCTCGCCCAGGCCCTGGCGGAGACCAAGATCCTGACCGGCTTCACCACGCCGGAGATCAACGAGCGGCTGCTCTGCCGGCTGCTGCAGGACGGCGCCTACGCTCGCTCGGCGCGCGGCCTGGCCGAACGGGTGGCCGAGCACCGCGCGCGGATGCAGGAGAAACTGGAAGCCCTGGGTTTCGCCATCCTCGGCCGTCCGCGCAGCGGCCTGTTCCTTTGGGTCGACATGGGATGCGACACCAACGCGCTGGCCGGAGAGGCCCGCGACCGCGGGCTGCTGCTGGCGCCGGGAAGCCTGTTCCTTGCGAAGCAGACGCGCTCGACGTGGACCCGGATCAACGTCACCCAGCCGCTGGACGCACGGGCGATGGCCGTGCTGGAGCTCGCCCTGAGCCGGCGGGCCTGATCAGGCCGCCCGCCGCTCTTCGCGCGCCGGGCCGAAGCCCTTGCGCCAGCGGATGCAGTCCGGGGCCGACAGGTCGACGTCGAACTGGCGCACGTGGGCCTTCTCGGCGTTGTGTTTGGGCGGGGCGAACTTCTTCAGCGCCTTGGCCGCCGCCCAGTAGGCGGGCTTGAGGAAATCCGGCGTCGTGCGCGAGGTCGGGCTCAACCCCAGTTTCCGGCGCGCGACCCCGTTCGCGTAGAAGACCCCGTTGGTCAGGGCCGAGGCCGGGGTGGTGTATTCGATCGAGACCGAGACGTTCAGGTCGTCGCCGTTGATGACGTTGTGGGGCCCGTGCAGCGGCCAGGCCACCGCCTCGCCCGCGTGCAGCTCCACCGGCGTGGCCCCGTCGGCCATCCAGTCGCGCCAGGGGGCGTCGGACAGGTTCTCCTTGAGCAGGATCGCCTCCAGCGCGCGCTCGGTGATGTAGTCGTCCGTGCGCGGATAGATGTTGATCGTCTTGGTCCCGCGCACGTGCCAGAGCATGGTCTCGGCCGGATCGCAGTGGAAGAAGATGCCCATGCGCGGCCCCGAGATCAGCACCGAGGCGGTGGCCGACAGGATCGGCATGCCGGTGGCCCTGGAGAACTCGCCCATCATGCGGTCCATCACGGCCTTGTATTCCGGATGGGCCACCATGGCGCCGCGGCAGGAGACCCAGAGCGCGCCCCGGCGCACCGCTTCCACGATCTCGGCGCCGCTCAGCCCATCGGCCTGGCCCGCGATCCAGGTCTCACCCGGCGGCGGGTTCTTCTTCATGGTGCAGACGTCGCGCGCCGCCAGCGGGTGGCGGTCGATCAGGGCGGCCAGGGCCTCGTCGCTGAACAGGCCGGTGTCGGCCAGGCCATGGCGGAAGCGCACGATCTCCTTGCCGTAGCTTTTGCGGCTCTCCGGCGTCCAGTCTCTGAGCAGGGTCTGGGTCATGGCTCTGTGTCCCGTTTCGGTCCTTGGCGGCGGGGCGGTGCAAGCGGGAGACCGGCCGAGGCTTTCTCAATCCCCACGGGTGTTTCGAATATGTGACGCCGCCCGCCGGAAGGATGTGCTTTGGTGCGTTTGAACGAGCGGCGCGGGGAAGCGCCGTGGGGATTTGTGGGGGACTACCGATGAAGCGTCTTGTCGGCGGCGTGATCGCCGCCTGCGTGCTGGCCATGACCACGGCGGCCTCGGCCAAGCCGGAAGCCAAGGCCGCGCCGGCCCCCGCCCCCGCGAAGGCGCCCGCCGCCTCGCCGGTCGCGGACGTCAAGGTGGACATCCCCTACACCCGCTACGTCCTGAAGAACGGCCTGACCCTGATCGTGCACGAGGACCACAAGGCCCCGATCGTGGCGATCAACATCTGGTACCACGTCGGCGCCAAGAACGAGCCGCACGGCCGCACCGGCTTCGCCCACCTGTTCGAGCACCTGATGTTCACGGGCAGCGAGCACCACCCGGGCAAGTTCAACGAGACCACCGAGCGCGTCGGCGCCACCAACCAGAACGGCACCACCAACGAGGACCGCACCAACTATTTCGAGAACGTGCCCACCGGCGCGCTCGACACCGTGCTGTGGCTCGAGGCCGACCGCATGGGCTTCCTGCTGGGCTCCATCGACCAGAAGCGCCTGGATGAGCAGCGCGGCGTGGTCCAGAACGAGAAGCGCCAGGACGAGAACCAGCCCTACGCCGTCTCGGACGAGCTGATCACCCGCGCCACCTATCCGGCCGACCATCCCTACGGTCACACCGTCATCGGCTCGATGGACGACCTGTCCGCCGCCAGGCTGGAGGACGTGAAGGACTGGTTTCGCACCTATTACGGTCCGTCCAACGCCATCCTGGTCCTGGCCGGCGACATCACCCCGGCGGAGGCCAGGGCCAAGGTCGAGAAGTACTTCGGCGACATCCCCCCCGGACCGCCCGTCTCCCACCCCAAGGTCTGGATCGGCAAGCGCACCGGCGAGCAGCGCGAGACCGCCTACGATCGCGTCCCGCAGCCGCGCCTCTACATGGTCTGGAACACGCCGCAGGCCGGCTCTCCCGACAGCGACAGCCTGGGCCTGCTGGCCGACGTGCTGAGCTCGGACAAGACCTCGCGGTTGTACAAGCGCCTGGTCTTTCAGGAGCAGATCGCGACCTCGGTCGGCGTGTTCCAGAACGCCTCGGAAATCGGCGGCCAATTCTACGTGACCGTCACCGGCAAGCCCGGCGGCGACCTCAACCGCATCGAGGCGGTGGTCAAGGAAGAGATGGCGAAGCTCCTGGCCGAGGGACCGACGCCCGACGAGATGGACAAGGCTCACGTCAGCTACGTCTCCGCCTTCGTGCGCGGCCTCGAGCGCACGGGCGGCTTCGGCGGCAAGTCCGACCAGCTGGCCCGCAGCGAGGCCTTCCTGGGCTCGCCCGACGCCTGGAAAGCTTCTTTCGAGCGCTACAAGTCCGCCTCCGGCGCCGAGGTGACGGCCGCCGGCCGCCGCTGGCTCAGCGACGGGGCCTATGTGCTGCAGGTTCTGCCCTTCCCGAACTACGCCGCCGCCCCGGCCGCGGTCGATCATACGAAGATGCCGGAGCCGGCGGCCATCGCGCCGCCGCACTTCCCCAGGCTCGCCCGCGCGACGCTGTCCAACGGCATGAAGGTGGTGCTGGCCGAGCGGCATGAGACGCCGGTGGTCTGGACCCAGCTAATCCTGGACGGCGGTTCGGCGGTCGATCCCGCGGACAAGCCGGGCCTGGCCTCGGTCACCGCCGAGATGATGACCGAAGGCACAACCCACCGGGATTCACTGGCCATCTCCGACGCCCAGTCACGGCTGAACGCCGGCATCGGGGTCCTGGCGGGCCCGGACTACATCAACGTCAACATGTCGACGCTGAAGTCGACCCTGGATCCGGCGCTGGACCTCTACGCCGACGTGGTGATGAACCCGGCCTTCAACGACACCGACCTGGCGCGCATCCGGCGCCAGCGCATCGCCACCCTGCAGCGCGAAAAGGCCAGCCCCCAGTCCGCCGCCCTGCGCCTGGCGCCGATGCTGGCCTATGGCCCCGGCCATCCCTACGGCGAGCCGGTGCGCGGCACCGAGGCCTCGGTGGTGGCCATGAAGCGCGACGACCTGGCGCGCTATCACCAGACCTGGTTCCACCCGAACGGCGCGACCATCGTGGTGGTGGGCGACACCACCATGGCGGAGCTGCTGCCCAAGCTGGAAAAGGCCTTCGCGGGCTGGAAGCCGGGCGTGTCTCCGGCCCATGCGGTGCCGCCGGCGGCGATCGCGTCGAAGCCGGTGGTCTATCTGGTCGACAAGCCCGGGGCGATCCAGTCGGTGATCGTGGCCGCCGTTCCGGCGCCGGCGCGCGGCGCCAAGGACGATCTGGCCATCACCGAGATGAACGCGGTGCTCGGCGGCGCCTTCATCTCCCGCCTGAACCTGAACCTGCGCGAGGACAAGCACTGGTCCTACGGGTCGCAGAGCCTGATCCGCGACGCCCGCGGCCCGCGCCTGTTCCTGGCCATCGCCCCGGTGCAGACCGACAAGACCAAGGAATCGCTGGTCGAGATGCGCAATGAGCTGAACGGTATCGTCTCCGGCAAGCCGGTGACGGCCGCGGAACTGACCCAGGCGCAGAACCGGATCGCGCTGGGCCTGCCCGGCCGCTGGGAGACCGACGCCGCGGTGGCCGGCTCGATCGTGGAGACCGTGCTCTACAAGCTGCCCGAGGACTATTGGGACGCCTACGCCGGCCGGGTCCGCGCGGTCAGCCTGGCCGACGTCAACCGCGTCGCCGGCGCGGTGGTGAAGAACCAGAGCCTGGTCTGGGTGATCGTCGGCGACCGCGCCAAGATCGAGCAGGGCGTGCGCGAGCTGAACCTCGGCGAGGTCCGCATCGTCGACGCCGACGGCAAGCCGGTGAACTGAGGACGGCGGGCGGGCGAACTCACCCGCCCGCCCCCATCCCCGCGCAGCGGAATTCTTCGTCGGGTCCTCGCCGTCGGAGCCGGAAGACCGGTCATCCTTCGTGATCTTCGTGTGCTTTGTGTTTGAACCTTCCGGGCTCACCGCGCGTCCCAGGAAGAGAGGACGAACCACGAAGAGCACGAAGAATTTCAAATACCTGAGATCAAACCCATGATCCGGCCCTTCGGGCCGAACGCTCCCTTTTCAGGGTGCGCGCACCCCACCGCCAAGGTGAACAGAGCCTGACGCTCAAGGTTCAAAACCGGTTCAGGCGCGGGAGCGCTCTTTTGTCGCGTGTTCAGGCATCGCAACAAAAGGGAGGCGATCATGAAGAGTCTAGCAGCGTTCACCATCACGGCAGGGCTTCTGACGGGAGCGACGATCCAGCTCGCGCCCGAAAAAGCGGAAGCGGGTCCGGTCATTCACTACACCTGTCCGGCCCAGGCCCGGCGCGAGATCGTCTCGCCCCTGCCCCCCGGCGGCGGCTGGTGGCAGACCCCGATCATCGAGCATCTGCACAACACCACCATCGCGCCGATCGGCGGCCAGCCGGCCATGATCTGCGAGTACGGCCCGGTCGGCACCATCCAGCACCTGGTCCCCGCGGGCATGATCTGCCACGCCGAGCCCGGCGGCTTCACCTGCATGGTCCCCGGACCCCCGCCGCCGCCGCCGAACCCCGGCACCCACTCCACGGGCCCCGTCACCCTGCACCAGACCTATCTGGTCGACTTCGACACCGGGGCGGTGACCACCTCCGGCGCCGCCGACCTGTGGTTCGAGGCGGTCGATCCGTTCCACAAGTTCCTGACCCCCCAGAACGGGGCGATGATGGCGGTGGGCGACCGGTCCAACCGCGGCTGGGAAGGCTGCCGCTTCGCCGCCTTCAGCTCGGGCCGTGTTCCGCTCGCGGCGGTGCCGGTGGGCAGCTACGTCTGCATGAAGACCAACCAGGGCCGCATCAGCCAGTTCCGCATGAACGGCATCTCGGGCGGGCCGGGGGTGCAGACCCTGCAGCTGGGCTACACCACCTGGAACTGACGACCGTCCAGACGGTCCGACCTGGGGAAGGGGCCGCAAGGCCCCTTCTTCATTTCGCGCGTGGCGCTTGCAGGCCCAGTGCATTGATCTAGGGTTGCAACCTTCGCCGCAGAGGGACGCGCCATGTTCGACGAGGCTGCCCGCACCGCCATCGCCGCCATCGCGGCGACCATCGAGGTGGCGCCCGCCGCCCTGCTGGCGGTGGCCGAGACCGAGAGCGCCGGCGTCACCGGCTCCCTGGTCGAGGGCGCGATGGAGCCGATCATCCGCTGGGAGGGGCACTATTTCTACCGGGCGCTCAGCGGCGCGGCGCGCGCCCGCGCCGAGAGCGAGGGCCTGGCGGCGCCGAGCGCCGGCGCCATCAAGAACCCGGCCTCCCAGGCGGGCCGTTACGCCCTGCTGGCGCGGGCGCGCCAGATCGACGAGGACGCGGCGCTCGGGTCCTGCTCGTGGGGTCTGGGCCAGGTTATGGGTGCGCACTGGAAGAGCCTCGGCTACGCCAGTGTGGCCGAGCTGGTCGCCGAGGCGCGATCCGGCGCGGCGGGCCAGGTGGCGTTGATGGCGCGTTTCATCGGCGCGAACGGCCTGGACAAGGCCCTGAGGCGCTGCGACTGGGCCGCCTTCGCGAACCGCTACAACGGGCCGAGCTACAAGACCAACCGCTACGACGAGAAGATGGCCCAGGCCTACGCCCGCTGGGTCGCGGCCGGCTTCGGGACTGCGGAGACCGCGCCTGCGCCAAAGCCGAAACTGCTCAAGTCCGGCGCCACGGGACCCGAGGTGGTGCGGCTGCAACAGGCCCTGACGGACGCCGGGTTCGCGGTCTCGCCGGACGGACAGTTCGGTTCGAACACCGAGACGGCGGTCAGGGCGTTCCAGGAGGCCCGGGGCCTGAAGGTCGACGGCAAGGCCGGCGCCGACACCTGGGCGGCGCTGGGCTAGCTTCCTTGGGTCTTCACACCGGGCGTCGGTCGTGGCTGACTGCCGAGCCTGCAAGCGGAGATCGACATGAAGCGTGCGACCTTGCTGGCCCTTGGCGTGGCCATCGCCGTCTGCGGCCCCGGGGACCTGGCGCCCACGAAGGCCGTGGCCGACCCGCCGGTCCAGATCGCCTGTCCCGCCGAGGCCGTTCATCAGATCACCTCAGCCCCGGGCATGGCCGGCTGGACCCCCGCGGCCCTGCACGAAAAGCTGCGCGCGACCTCGGTCGCGCCCTTCGACAAGGGAAACTGGCTGGTGTGCGACTACGGCCCGGCCGGAACCCTCACCCGTCACCCGCCGCCGAACACCACCTGCTCGGCCCAGGCCGGCGGCTTCACCTGTTTCTATCCCGGACCGCCCCCCTTCGGCCCGCCGCCCCCGTCGCAGCCCCATTGAACCGGCCCGGCTGACGGGGTCTGATGCGCCGTCTCATTGGGGGAGCCGATCATGACCGGCCGAATTGCGCTCACCGCGCTCATCCTGGCGCTGGCCACGGGAGCCAGCGCCCAGACCCCGGCGGCGGCGCCGGCCGGCCTGCCCTTCACGCTCAAGGAGATCGGCCCCGGCGTCTATGCCGCCATCGACGGGCCGCAAGGGCGCTCAGGCTCCAACGCGGGGTTCATCATCGGCGACGACGGCGTGATCGTGATCGACAGCTTCTTCGACCCCAAGGCGGCCGAGGCCCTGCTCGGCGAAATCCGCCGCCTGACCCCCAAGCCGATCAAGTACGTGGTCAACACCCACTACCATATCGACCACACCGGCGGAGACGCGGTGTTCAAGGCCGCCGGCGCGACCATCGTCGCCCAGAAGAACGTGCCGGGCTGGCTGCATCCCGAGAACATCCACCTGTTCGGCGACCGCATCTCCCCGGAGCGCCGCGCCCAGGTCGAGGCCCTGGTCATGCCCGATAAGCTGGTGGACAAGGCGCTGGACCTGAAGCTCGGCAAGCGCAAGGTCGAGATCCGCTACTGGCCCGGCCATACCGGCGGCGACCTGATCATCGCCGTGCCGGACGCGAAGGTGGTGTTCTGCGGCGACATGGTCTGGCGCCGCTTCGCCCCCAACATCATCGACGGCACCATCTCGAAATGGATCCCGACGGTGCAGGCCCTGGAGCATCGCCCGGGCGCGGCCAAGACCGCCTTCGTGCCCGGCCACGGCGACATGGCCACGCTGAAGGATGTCGCCGACTTCGAACACTACCTCGCCGACCTGCGCACTGAGACGGCCAGGGCCATGAAGGCCGGCGCCAGGGGCGACGACCTGGTCAAGGCGGTGATGGCGGCGCTGAAGCCCCGCTACGGCGACTGGGGCGCCTTCGAACGCGGCGCGCCGCGGGAGATCGGCTTCATGGCGGCGGAGCTGTCAGGGACGAAGCGGGTGCCGAAGCCTGTGGGTTAGCGGTTCTCGCGGCCGTGGAAGATGCGGGTTACGAGAACAACGTCCGTTCCTACTCGGTACTGGAGGACGTAAGCCGACTTCCCCCAACCGACCACGATCTCGCGAAAACTCGAGTCCGGTCCGGCGAAGCCGCGGTGCGGACTGTCGCGCAGGGAGACGATGGCGTTCCAAAGCGCGGTGCGCATCGGAGCAACAGAGTTTGGACTCCGGTCCTTCAGGAAGGCTGCAAGGCGAACGAGATCGCGATCGGCGGCCGAAGCGAGCCGGACGGTCCAGGTCACGCCTTGCTGGGGTCGGTCAGGCCGGCGGCCGCGTCGAAGTGCGCAAACGCTTCTTCGACTGTTACGTATTCACCAGTTCGATCGTATTCCGCGGCGCGCCGACGACTCTCATCCCAGCCGTCATCCAACGCGGCTTCGACTAAGCCCTGCGCGTAGTCCTGCGCAGATAGGCCCGCAGCCTCGGCGACGGCCTTGAGCCGCTCGCTGGCCTTTGCGTCGAGTTCGATCCGGAAACCGTCAGCCATGACGAAATCCTAGCACGATTTTCGCCTAAATCAGCTGTCCAGGAAGCTCCTGAGCTTCCGCGACCGCGACGGATGCTTCAGCTTCCGAAGCGCCTTGGCCTCGATCTGGCGGATGCGTTCGCGGGTGACGCTGAACTGCTGGCCGACCTCTTCCAGGGTGTGATCGGTGTTCATGCCGATGCCGAAGCGCATGCGCAGGACGCGCTCCTCGCGCGGCGTCAGGGACGCGAGCACGCGGGTGGTGGTTTCGCGCAGGTTCGACTGGATGGCCGCGTCGATGGGCAGGACCGCGTTCTTGTCCTCGATGAAGTCGCCGAGGTGGCTGTCTTCCTCGTCCCCGATGGGGGTCTCGAGGCTGATCGGCTCCTTGGCGATCTTCAGGACCTTGCGCACCTTCTCCAGCGGCATGGCCAGCTTCTCGGCCAGCTCTTCCGGGGTCGGTTCGCGGCCGATCTCATGCAGCATCTGGCGCGAGGTGCGCACGATCTTGTTGATCGTCTCGATCATGTGCACCGGGATGCGGATGGTGCGCGCCTGGTCGGCGATCGAGCGGGTGATGGCCTGACGAATCCACCAGGTCGCGTAGGTCGAGAACTTGTAGCCGCGGCGGTACTCGAACTTGTCCACCGCCTTCATCAGGCCGATGTTGCCCTCCTGGATCAGGTCCAGGAACTGCAGGCCGCGGTTGGTGTATTTCTTGGCGATCGAGATCACCAGGCGCAGGTTGGCCTCGACCATTTCCTTCTTGGCCTGGCGCGCCTCGCGCTCGCCCTTCTGCACGGTCTGGACGATGCGGCGGTAGTCGTCGATCGGCACGCCGGTCTCGCTGGCCAGCGCCGCGATATCGCCGCGGATGTCGCTGATGCCGTGGGCCTCGTTGTCGGAGAACTTGGTCCAGCGCACGCCCAGCGGCTTGACCTTGTCGGTCCAGGCCGGGTCCAGCTCGGCGCCGAAATAGGCCTTCAGGAACTCGGGCCGCGAGATGCCGTAGCTGTCGGCCAGGCGCAGGAGGCGCCCTTCCAGGCCCATCAGCTTGCGGTTGATGGCGTACAGCTGGTCGACCAGCGCCTCGATGCGGGCGTTGTTGAGCTTGAGCGTCTTGAGCTTGGACGAGATGGCGAGGTTGGCCGCCTCATAGGCCTTGCGGTCCTTGTCCGACAGGTCGACGCCGCGCAGGCGGTGCTCCAGCAGCCGCTCCTGCAGCTTGCGGAAGCTTTCGAAGTCGCCGGCGATCAGGTCGAGGGTGGCCATCACGCCTTCGCGCAGTTCGGCCTCCATGGCCGAAACCGAAGGCCCGGCGCCGTCGTCGAAATCGTCCTCGCCGTCCTCGCCCTCGGCGCCTTCCGGCTTTTCCTCGCCGGCGGCCGGAGCCTCGCCCTCGGCGGCCTCGACTTCCTCTTCGCCCTCGGCGGCGGGAACGGCGCCGGGGATGACGCCGGGCACCGGAATGCCCTCGGCGGTCACCTGGCCGCCGTAGGTCTGCTCCAGGTCGATGATCTCGCGCAGCAGCACGCGCCCCGTTTGCAGTTCCTCGCGCCAGGCCATGATGGCTTCGAAGGTCAGGGCGCTTTCGCACAGGCCCCGGATCATGGTGTCGCGGCCGGCCTCGATGCGCTTGGCGATGGCGATTTCGCCCTCGCGGGAGAGCAGCTCCACCGAGCCCATCTCGCGCAGGTACATGCGCACCGGGTCGTCGGTGCGGTCGTAGGTGGCCTTTTCCTCGGTGGCGGCGACCGCCGTCTCCTCGCGGACCGCGACCTCGCCGCCCTCGGGCGCGTCTTCCTCGGCCTCGATGACGTTGACGCCCATCTCCGAGAGCATGGCGAGGGTGTCCTCGATCTGCTCGGAGGTGACTTCTTCGGACGGCAGGACCTTGTTCAGCTCGTCCATGGTGACGTAGCCGCGGGCCTTGGCCTGCTTGATGAACTTCTTGACCCCGGCGTCGGTGAGGTCGAGCAACGGCCCGTCGCTGGCCGCTTCCGCCTCTTGGGTGTCCGCCTGATTGGTCATTCGAATCTCCGACCGGTCCTTAACCTTAAGGAGCCGATGCAAATAACGCGCCGAAGCCGCCCTCCTAGGACACCTCGCCGCTCCAAATCGTTCCCGACCTGATCGCCCGCTTCAGCGCGTCGCGTTCGCCCTTGATGCGTCGAAACGCCTCAGGATCCGAGCCCAGAAGGTCTTGCGACTTTCCGGACGCGAGTGCGGCCTCCAACGCAGCCAACCGCGTCAGGGCCTCGAACGCTTGCGACCAGGAAGCTCGAGCGTCTGTGATTGTCATTTCCTGGGCCAGGAACGGCGCGCCTGATTTCAAGGCCGCCCTTTCGACATCACGGACCAACGCAGCGAGTCCCGATTGGGCGAGATGGCGTCTGAGGCTGTCAGAGTCAAGGGTGTCAGCCGTCAAGCGCAGACGAATGATTTCCTTGGCCAATGCGTCGAGCGCCGGATCGCCGAAGCCATGCATCTGCAAGGGCTCCAGAAAGGCGTCCAGACGCTCGGGATCGTCGATGGCGCCCTGGGCGAGGGCGCAGGCCACCGGATCGAGCGCGACCGACAGCTTGTGGGCCGCCGCCATGCCTTCCGCGGTCGGGGCCTGGGGCGCCATCAGCCCGCCCTTGCGCCAGGGCGCCTGAGGCCGCGCCATGGGTCCGCCAAAGGTCTGCTGGGCCGGGAACAGGCCCTCGAAGCGGCGCAGCAGGTCGTTGCGGTACTGCTCGGCCAGGTCCTTGTCCTGGATGGCGGCGGCGGCCGTGCGCAGGCGGCCCTTCAGTCCGGCCCGGCGCTCGGGGGTGTCCAGCGGCTCGGCGTCACGCTCGCGCAGGAACAGCACCTCCACGAAGGGCTTGGTGTCGTTCAGCTGGTCGCGCAGCACCAGGGCGCCCTTCTCGCGCAGCAGGTCATCCGGGTCCTGACCGCCGGAAAGCAGGGCGAACTTGAACGACCTCCCGGGCTTGAGCATCGGCAGGGCGCGGTCGAGCGAGCGGTAGGCGGCCCTGAGCCCCGCCTTGTCGCCGTCGAAGCTGAGGGTCGGCTCCGGGTTCAGCCGCCAGAGCAGCTCCATCTGTTCTTCGGTCAGGGCGGTGCCCATGGCCGCCACCGCCGCGACCCCCGCGCGCTGGCAGGCGATCACATCCATGTAGCCCTCGACCACCACTAACGCGGCGTCCGCGTCGCCCTGGCCCAGCAGCCGGCGCGCCTCGGGCAGGCCGTAGAGGACGCGTCCCTTGTGGAAGAGCGGGCTCTCGGGACCGTTCAGATACTTGGCCCGGTCGTCCGGGTTCATGGCCCGGCCGCCGAAGGAGACGATCTTTCCGCGCCCGTCGGTGATCGGGAAGATGATGCGGTCGCGGAAGCGGTCGTAGGGCGCTCCCCCGCCTTCGGGCGCGATCAGCAGCCCCGCCTCGACCAGATCCGCCGGCTTGGCCCCGCGCTGCACCAGGGCGTCCCTGAGCGCCGTCCGCTCCGCCGGCGCGTAGCCCAGACCGAACCGTTCCCACTGATCCGGCGGCAGGCCGCGGCCTTCCAGATAGGCCCGGGCCGCCTTGCCGGGCGCGCGTCTCAGGTTGGCGGCGAACCACTTGGCCGCCAGGTCCATCCAGTCGGTCAGGCCCTGGCGTTTGTGCTCGATCTCCTGGGCGCGGGGGTCCTCGGCCGGAATGGCGATGCCCGCCTCCGCCGCCAGCCGCTCGACCGCCTCACGGAAGGACAGCCGCTCGGTCTCCTGCAGGAAGCCGATCAGGTCGCCGTGCTTGCCCGAGGAGAAGTCGTGCCAGAAGCCCTTGTCGTCATTGACGAAGAACGAGGGCGTTTTTTCCTTCGAGAACGGCGACAGCCCGGCGTACTCGCGCCCCTGGCGCTTGAGCTTCACGGTCTTGCCGATCACGTCCGACAGCCGGACGCGCGATTTGATCTCGTCGAGGAAGCGATCGTCGAAACGCATGGGCTCCCCCTATAGCGCCCCGCCCCGGCCCGACGCGAGGGTCCTGGGTTGACCTTCACAATTTCGAGGCCGCAAGCTCCCTACCGGCTGCAGTCGGGGGAAGCCTTGATCGAGGATCATGAGGACTCCGGCGCAGGACGTTCGTCCGCAATCGGGTGGCTGATCCTGCTCTGCGGTGTCGGCCTCCTGATCTGGGGCGGGCGAATGGCCGCTCCGGTGATCAACAGCACCCTGACCTACCGCAACCCGTCCCTTCCGGGCGGCGGGCCCGCCGACTTCCTGCATCCGATCAGCGAATCCGATGTCGACCTGTCCCTGATCGGGCTCTGCGTCATGGCCCTCGCGATGGGCCTGATGGTGTGGGGCCGCCTCCAGTTGAGGCCTTTGCAGCGCGGGCCTCACTGGTTCCTGTCGTTGGCGAAACTTGGCGGCAATATCCGCGACATCATCCTGTTCGCTCCCTCCGCCTTGCTCCTGGTCGTTGGCTTGAACATTCCCTCCCACCGCTTCGGCTGGACGCATGACCAGTTCGATTTCGCGCTGCATGCGGTGTTCGCCACGTTCTTCGCAGGCCTTCTTGCCTACGTGACCTGGGTCGTCGTTCGGTATTTTCTCCCCCTGCTGTGGCGCCGCGGCGAGCGGGAAGCGGACCCGGAGGGCTGGGTTTTCGCGCTCGTCTGGATGGCCGCGCCCATCCTTCTCGTGATGGTGGGCGCCCTGTCGCTGATGGTGAGCGTCTACGTCATTCCGATGCTGCCCCTGAGCCGCGCCGACCGGCGTCTGGCCTGGGACGTGATGGACGTCGCCGGTCATCTGTTGAGGTGGTGGCCGGTCGTGCCGGCGCTCTCGGCGGTCGTCGTGTTTGCCGATCAATGGCGCCGCAAGCGACGGGCGGCCTAGCGACAGGCTCGCCGGCGTCCCGCTTGCCCCTCGAACCGTCCGGCGATCGTCCCCACATGAGGGGCTGCACGCCCTCTCCGGAGCCCCCATGACCACCCAGCCCACCTTCTACATCCCCCACGGCGGCGGGCCGTGCTTCTTCATGGACGATCCCAAGGGGGTCTGGACCGGAATGGGCGAGTTCCTGCGCTCGATCCCCGGGCGGTTGCCGCAGCGGCCGAAGGCGATCCTGGTCCTGTCCGGTCACTGGGAGACCGACGGCTTCGCCCTGACCGGCGCGGCCCAACCGTCCCTGCTGTTCGACTATTACAACTTCCCGCCCCACACCTATCAGCTCAGCTACAGCCCGCCCGGCGATCCGGCGCTGGCGAAACAGGCGGCGGAGCTGCTGCGCGCGGCGGGCCTCCCGGCGCGCGTCGATGAGGAGCGCGGCCTCGACCACGGGGTGTTCGTGCCCTTCCTGCTGGCCTTCCCTGAGGCGGACATTCCGGTGGTGGAGATGTCGGTGGACAAGAACCTCGACCCCGCCCTGCACCTGGCGGCCGGCCGGGCGCTGCAGCCGCTGCGCGAACAGGGCGTGCTGATCGTGGCCACCGGCATGAGCTTCCACAACATGCGCGGCTACGGCGACCCCAACTTCACCGGGCCGTCGGAGCAGTTCGACGCCTGGCTGTCCGAAAGCCTCGCCGCCGAGGCGCCGGCGCGCTCCGGGCGTCTGGAGGCCTGGGAACACGCCCCCGCGGCGCGCCAGTGCCACCCCCAGGCCGAACATCTGCTGCCCCTGATGGTCGCCGCCGGCGCCGCCGAGGGGCCGGGCGAGAAGCTCTACAGCGAGAAGGTGCTGCAGACCGCCATCTCCGGCTTCCGCTTCAGTTGACCGGTCAGGCGGCGACCCCGACCGTCTCTTCCGACACGTCCCACAGCCGCCGCGCGGCCTCGGGATCGAGCGCCCAGGGATAGACCCCGGCGAAGACCATCTCCTTGGTCGCGGGCAGGGCCTCGGCGCAGTCCTCCAGATAGAGGCCGCCGATCCCCTCGAGCTCAGGCCCCACCGCCGCCCAGACCGAGGTCGCGGCGCCCTGCTCCACGGTCTTGAAGCCCTCGCGGATGTTGCCGGCCTCGTCGAACCAGCCCATGGCCCGCATCTCCTCCTCGGGCAGGAACTTCTGCAGGCCGGTCATGATGCCGCCGGGCATGACCGAGTTGGCGACGACGCCTCGGTCGCGGAACCGCCGCGTCAGCTCCACCGCGAACAGGGCGTTGGCGGTCTTGGACTGGCCGTAGGCCTCCCACTTCTCGTAGGGGCGCGTGCGGTAGTGGATATCCTCGAAACGCACCGGCGAGCGGCGATGGGCGATCGAACTCAGGGCCACCACCCGCGACGGCGCCGCCCGCTCCAGCGCCGGCAGCAGCAGGGCGGCCAGCAGGAAATGGCCGAAGTGGTTGGTGCCGATCTGCAGCTCCAGCCCGTCGGCCGTGGTCTCGTGCGGCGTGGCCATGACCCCGGCGTTGTTGATCAGCAGGCCGAGCGGCGCGGAAGCATGGCGGGATGCGAAGTCCCTGACCGAAGCCTGACTGCCGAGATCGAGCCGGTCCACGCGGGCCCGCTCGGCGCCGACCTCGCCGTTGATGTCGGCGGCGGCCTCGGACCCGGCCGCCAGATTGCGCACCGCCAGCACCACCTGCGCGCCCGCCAGGGCCAGGGCGCGGGCGGTCTCCACACCGATACCGGAAGCGCCGCCGGTGACGATGGCCTTGCGGCCCGACAGATCATGACCGGCTATGACCTCGCGCGCGGTCGAGCTGTGGCCGAAGGGGGAGGTGATGCGGGGGGCCATGGCGCGCTCCGATGCTGGACGAGAGCCGGTTAGAACACCGATCCGCCCGCTCGCGAAATGGTGAACCCGCCCTAACCTCGCTTGTCAGGGCGCCGGAAAGGAAAGGGGCCTATACTATCTCAGGTAGTATGTCGGCGGGGGCGCAAACACGAGGTGTTGCGCCATGGACCACGAGACGCCTTTCCATCGAACCGACGCGCAGGAGCCTGGCTTCCGCAGAATCCGGTCACCTGAGCCCGGACCGGTCCGGCTGGTCGAGGCCCGTTCCTGGGCCGAGCCGGAGCGCGAGGCGTCGCCGACCGCCTGGGTCGCGGTTCCCGGCGCGGGTCTGCGCCGTCGCTACGGCTTCGAGACCGCCGGCCATCAGCAACTCCTGCTCAGCCTGACCTGGGAGGCGGTGCACGCGGCGGGCCTGACCGAGCCGGCGGCAGGCTATGTGCGCGAACGCTCGCGCCCGATCGGCCCCCATGGCTCGGGCCTGAGGCTCGGCCGTCGCGACCTGGAGCGGCTGGAGACCCTGCGCTTCCGCCGCGGCCTGGCCCTGGTCGCCGAACAGGGGCCCGGCTACGGGATCCTGCCGGTCTCCTGGCGCTTCCTGGCCGAATCGCCGGCGGTCTTCGAACGGCTGAACGACGCGGTCCGGACCCGGCTCGACCCGCACGAGCGGCTGATCGCCGAACTGACCGACATCCCGGCCGGGGTCGAGCGCTCCGCCCTGCGCGCAGCGGTGGCGCGGCTGTCGCACAGCCGGCGCGCGGTCTATCTGCGGCTGCCGCCCGATTCCGAGGCCCTGTCGGTCGCGTTCCGCTCCGGCGCGCGCGGCCTCAGCCTGCCGCTCAGGGGCATGAACCTCGCCTCGGCCTCCGAGCGGGCCCGGCTGGACGCCCTGATCCGCCGCGCCCGCACGCTGGCGCCGGCGGTGCTGCTGGACGGCGCGCCGGCGGATCAGGCGGAGCGGCTGTGGGAGGCGGGCGCCACCCATGCCGTGTTCACACGCGCGACACCGGATACCATGGATGTAAGCAATTGATTGTTAACCACGAATTCCGCGACCAATTGCACGCTTCCCGTGAACTTTCCTGAGTGGCGGGAGTTGGAGTTGAAGCCGGATAGTCCGGCAAGGGAGCACGGCCATGTCGGCGGCGGCCCATGTCCACGATGTCCACGATGTCCACACCGGTTTTGGCCGGCGCGGCGAGGAGACCGCCTCGTTCGGCGCCCGCCCGGCGGAGGAGAAGAGCTTCGTCTCTCCGGCGCCCCAGGCCCAGACCTATCCCTTCGAAACCCACGAGCGGCGCCAGCTCGGCGTGAGCCTGGCCCTGCGCCCCGTCTGCGCGCTCGCCACCGGCGCGGTCAGCGCCCATCGGGTTTCGGAAACCGCCTGCTGGTCCGACACGGGCGCGACCCTGACCTCTTCAGAGCGCGATGACCTGGACACCCTCGACCTGGAGCGGCTCGACTGCGAGGCCTTCCAGCGCGGCCTGAACCTGCTGGCCGGCGCCCACGAGGAGGCCGGCGTCATTCCCACCGCCTACCGCACGGTCATCCACTCCCAGACCCGTTTCCGCTACCTGTCGGTCTGCCTGCAGGCGCCGATCACCGAGCGCGTGCGCCTGATCGCCGAGCTGACCGGGGTGAACCATCTGACTCCGCCCGACCGGTTGGCCGAGGCGGTGGCCCTGATCGGGGTCGGCCGCCGCGGCGTGCTGGTGCGCGCCAGCCCCGACCCGCGCATCCTGCGCGCCCTCGGACACACCCCGGTGACGGGCCTTTGCCTGGACCTGGGCAGCGCCTGGTCCGGCGGGCGCGAGGCCCTGGTCGCGACCATCGCCGAGGCGCGGCGCACCCTGGCCGTGGTGGTGCTCGAGGGCCTGCACCGATCGGCGGGCGCCTGGGCGCAGGAGCTGGGCGCCACCCACGCCGTCTTTGCGGCGGGTTCAGCCAGCGCTCACTGAGCCTTTGGCGGCCGTCCGGCGTTCTCGAGCGCCGCGCCATGCAGGCGGCAGATGCGCCATTCGCTCATGATCTCGGCGCCCAGCCCCTCGTAGAACTGGATCGAGGGGGTGTTCCAGGCCAGCACCGCCCAGTCCAGCCGCGGCAGGCCCTGTTCGACGCAACGCCTGGCCAGGCCCAGCAGCAGCGCCTTGCCGATCCCCTTCCCGCGCATCCCGGGGCGGACATAGAGGTCCTCCAGATAGATTCCGTGGCGGCCCCAGAAGGTGGAGACGTTGTAGAACCACAGGGCGATGCCGACCGCCTCTCCGTCCCATTCGGCGATGTCGCAGAAGGCCTTGGGCTCGGGCGCGAACAGCACGGCGCGAATGTCGGCCTCCTCGGCCACCGCCTCGTGCCGCAGCTTCTCGTACTCGGCCAGCTCGCGGATGAAGCCCAGCACCAGGGCCTCGTCGCCGGGCCGCGCGGGACGGATGTTCAGCATCAGGCCGCCGCGCAGGGCGGATGGGCCTTCAACACCCGCTTCGTGGAGGGCGGATATTTGTCGAGCTTCGACGCGGGCCGGATGGGGCGAGGCGCGAAGCCGCCGCCGCAGTTGGGACAGACACCTGCGAAGCGCGTCTCGGCGCAGTCAGGGCAGAAGGTGCATTCGAAGGTGCAGATCCGGGCCTGCGCCTCCGGCGGCAGGTCGCGGTCGCAGCATTCACAGTTGGGGCGCAGTTCGAGCATGCGGCTCCTTAGCGCCGGTCAGGCGAACAATGAAGCTATCGGCGACGAAGCCGGACGGCTCAGGGCGCAGGCGGCGCGAGCTTGGGCAGCTCCGCCTTGATCAGGGCGGTGGCGGCCTTGTCCCCGCCCATGCTCTCGGCCGCGTTGGTCGCCACCAGCACGCCGTTGCGGCTTTCCGGAAACAGCGCCACCAGGGCGTACCAGTTGCCGTCCGAGCCCGCGTGGGTCAGCACCGGTCCCTTGCGCCCGGCGATCGTTGCGGCCGAGCCCCAGCCCAGCGCATTGCGGGTCCCGCCCTGGCCGGTGTGCAGCAGGCGGTAGGTCTCGGGCTTGAGCAGCTTCCCGCCCCCGGCCTCGCCCTGCATCTGATCGATGCAGAAGCGGGCCCAGTCTTTGAGGGTCATGCGCTCGCCGCCGGCGGGGACGAACATGGCCGGGTTGCTGTCGGTCAGTGTGGCGATATGGCCGTCGACATGGCCGGCCGTCTCGGCGGGACCCGGCTCGTCGAACGTCGCCGAGCTCATGCCGAGGGGGCGGAACACCTCCTCGCGCATCAGGCTCTCGAAGGACCGGCCCGTGGCGCGCTCGGCGATGACGGCGGCGATCAGGAAGCCGGTATTGGAGTAGCTCGGCGTCCCGCGCGGTTTGCCGATTGGCGCGTCCTTCAGCGCGGTCGTGACATAGGCCAGCCGCTGAACCGGCAGGGGGCGGCGATCCTGAAAGAAGGTCGCGAACCAGGTCATGTCGTCGTGGTTTTCCGGCAGGCCCGCGCGGTGCGACAGCAGGTCCAGCAGGGTGATGTCGCGGTATTCGGGCCGCATGGTCGCGGCCAGTTCCGGCAGCATCTCGTCCAGCCGCGCCGTCCAGGACAGCTTTTTCCGCTCCACCAGCCGCGCGATCATCGTCGCGGTCATGGCCTTGCCGTCCGAGCCGAGGTGCCAGCGCTCCTGCGCGCCCACCGGGGCCCCGCCCAGCCGGCGCACGCCGAAATGCGCCTCCTCGACCACCTTGCCGTCGCGGATGATCACCACCGCGGCGCCCGGCGCCGCCTTGCCGGCCATGGCCTCGCGCAGATCGGCCAAGAGATCGCCCGCGCAGGCGGCGGTGGCGGCCGCCAGCATCACGGCGGCCAGCAGCATCCCTCGAATCAGTCCCGGCACGTCATTGCGCTCCGAACCCTGCGACCGTGGCAGTCCCACGCCCGGACGTCACCTTATGCTTTCTTCACCGGCGTGCGGCGCCGGCGCGGTTGACCGGGGGGGCGCGCTCCCCTACCTACGCGCCCGTTTGTCCAGGAGCCTCCCCGCCATGACCACCCAGCTGATGAGCGGCGCGACCGGTGTCCTGGCCCTGGCCAACGGCGTGGTCCTGCAGGGGATCGGGGTGGGCGCGACCGGCGAGGCGCTGGGCGAGGTCTGCTTCAACACCGCCATGACCGGCTACCAGGAGATCCTGACCGACCCCTCCTACATGGGCCAGATCATCGCCTTCACCTTCCCCCACGTCGGCAATGTCGGGGTCAATTTCGAGGACGTGGAGCAGATCGGCCAGGGCGCCCGGACCAGCGCGCGCGGCGCCATCTTCCGCGACCTGCCCACCCCATCCGCCAACTGGCGCGCCAACTCCGACCTCGACGCCTGGATGAAGTCCCGCGGGGTCGTGGGCCTGGCGGGCGTCGACACCCGCGCTCTGACCAAGGCCATCCGCGAGCACGGCATGCCCCACGGCGTGGTCGCCCACAGCCCCGAAGGCCGTTTCGACCTGGACGCCCTCGTCGCCCAGGCGAAGGCCTGGTCGGGCCTGGTCGGACTGGACCTGGCCAAGGACGCCTCGACGCTCCAGCCCTTCGTCTGGGAGGAGGGCCTGTGGCGCTGGCCCGAGGGCTACGCGAAAGCCGGCCAGCCGAAATACGAGGTCGTGGTCGTCGACTACGGGGTCAAGCGCAACATCCTGCGCGCGCTCGCCTCCATCGGCGCCCGCGCCACGGTGGTGCCCGCCTCGACCACTGCCGAAGAGATCCTCGCCCGCAAGCCCGACGGGGTGCTGCTCTCCAATGGCCCGGGCGATCCGGCCGCCACCGGCGAGTACGCCGTGCCCGAAATCCGGAAGCTGACCGCGTCCGGCACCCCGGTGTTCGGCATCTGCCTCGGCCACCAGATGCTGGCCCTGGCCCTGGGCGCCAGGACCGTCAAGATGGACCAGGGTCACCACGGGGCGAACCACCCGGTGAAGGACCTGACGACCGGCAAGGTCGAGATCGTCTCGATGAACCACGGCTTCACAGTCGACCGCGACAGCCTGCCCGCGCCGGTGAAGGAGACCCACGTCTCCCTGTTCGACGGCACCAATTGCGGCCTCGAGGTCGAGGGCAGGCCGGTGTTCGGGGTCCAGCACCACCCCGAGGCGTCGCCGGGGCCCACGGACTCGCTCTACCTGTTCGAGCGCTTCGCCGGGATGATGGACGCGGCGAGGTGATCGGCCGCCGGGCGGACAAGCTGCGGGGCGGTCCGTGGTTCGAAGACCTGGCCGACGGCAGCTTTCCCTACCGGCGCCGCAGCCACGACCAGGATCCCGCCGACGACTACAAGCTGGTCATGATGTTCGACCCTCAGGGTCTCGTCAGGGCGCGCGAGGCCGGGCTCAGCGAAATGGTCACCCTGACCCTGGCCTTCGATCCTGCCCGGGTTCGCGATGACCGCATGCCCGAGGGCGAGGCCTTGACAGCGGTCTACGCCGCCATGGACGACAGCTTTGACGCTCTGTTCAGCAAGGCCCGAATGCGCGCGCGTCTGATCGGGACGCAGACCGGAAACGGACAGCGGGTTTATTTCCTGATGGTCTCCCGGGCCGCCGACGCCGTCGCGCTGCTGAACGCCATGCCTGCCCCGGAGTTTGTCCAGCCGGACGCCGAACCGCGCCCTGATGGGGAACATCTCGCTGAGACGTGGTTGCGGCCGGACCCGCTTGAGAACCAGTGCGCCAAGGACGACAGCGTCCGCCAGGTGCTGAGGGATCGCGGCGATGACGGAACCCGGCCCCGCGACACGCGGCTCTACTTCTACGGCGGAGACCTCGAGGGCCTGGCCGAGGCCGCGGGCGAGGCCGGTTTCCGCTGCGAACCGACTGCGCAGAACGACGGGCTTGTTCTGTCCGCAGACCTGCCAGTCGATGGCGACACCTTCGATGGCCTCACGCGCACCCTGCTGCAATGGGCGGAGCTTTACGACAGCGAATACGACGGCTGGGAGTGCGCCCTGGCGCTGAACTGACGCGACTCTAGTTCGGCTTCAACACCATATTGACCTGACCCACCGGCGCCTGGTCGGTGATCAGCAGGCGCACGGGCTCGCTCCCCACGGTCTCACCGTAGTGCCAGACGTCGACGCCCTCGAAGAAGACGTCGCCGGCGCCGAACTCCATGGTCTTGCCCGTGTCGGGATAGACCACGCGGACCTTGCCCGAGAGCACATAGGCGTAGCGCGGCCAGGGATGCTTGTGGACGGGCAGCTTGCCGCCCGCCGGGATCTCGATCTTCCAGACCGTGACCTGCACCGGCCCCTGCGGCAGGGCGATGGGCTGGCCGGTGACCGTCTGGGTGGCGCTCAACAGCTGCTGGGCGCTCGGACCGTCCGCGGCGCGGGCGCCGGAGCCGGCGGCGAGAACGAGGACGGCGGCGGCCATCCCGAAGCGAATCGACAGGTTCATCTTGAGCCCCCTCAAGGTCTTCGCGGGCGCGAACGGCCCGCTCCGCGCATCGGTAGCGCGCCCGCCGTGCGGACGGAAGCTCCGCTGTCCCGCCTGTGGGAGAAGGGCCACAGCTACCTATGGCCGCGCCCGGGGGCGCTTGTCATTGCGGCTTGGAACGTCTCTTTGTGGCAGGTAAGTTTGATTGATCGCGTCCGGCGACGGGGTGCTGTGACGCGACTGTGGGGAGCTAAGTGTCCATGTTGAAACGTCTTTTGAGCAGCGCGGCGATCGCCGCCTCGTTGATGGTCTGCGCCGGCGCCACTGCCGTGGCCGCGCCGCCGCCCACCGCCGAGGCCTTCGGGCGGGTGCCTGCGGTCGCCAGCGTGCGCATTGCGCCGGACGGCAAGCACATCGCCGCCGTCACCTCTACGGACGGAGTCCACACCCAGATCTCGGTCTGGGCCACCGACGCCATGGACAAGCCGCCGGTGGTGATCAACGGCAACAACCTGGCCGAGTTCACCTACACCGGGGTCCGGTTCATCAAGAACGACCGGCTGACGGTGACCTTCCGCTACCTGTTCGGCACGGGTCCGTCGGCGACGCACAATTTCAAGACCATCATCATGGCCTTCGACGGTAAGACGCCGCCCAGGGACATCCTGCCCAGCAACGACCAGAAGGCGTCCTCCGACGTCAATGAATTCAACCGCGCCAGCTCCGCGCGGATCATCGACGTCCTGCCGCTCGACCCGCGCAAGATCCTGGTGTTCGACACCCGCGCCGACACCCGCGGCGACATCGACAAGGTCGACGTCTACTCAGGCACGGTCGAGCGCGTGATGAAGGGCTCGGACAAGTACCAGTACGGCATCGACCTGAAGGGAGAGGTGCGCACCCGCGACTGGTTCGACTTCGACAACGGCAAGCTGTTCGCCGCCACCGACTTCCGCGATCCCGCCACCGGCCAGTGGTCGGAGCTGTTCCGCTGGTACGCCAAGGACCGGGAACAGATGAGCCTGGAGGGCTTCACCGAGAACCCCAACATCGTCCTGGTCTCGACCCCGAACCACCAGGACAAGACCGCGATCTACGAATACGACGTCAAGCAGCACAAGATCGGTGAACAGGCCTTCGGCCTGCCGCTGTTCAACGCTGCGGGTGTCGTCGAATCGCGCGACCCGGCCAACTATGGCGAGATCATCGGCTTCCGCTACGACGCCGACCGGGGCCGCACCTACTGGACCAACGGCGAGATCGCGGCGATGGAAAAGCAGGTCCGCGACCTGCTGCACGTCAAGCATTCGGCGGTCGACTGGGTCGATCCCGGCACCGGCGCCACGGGCAAGGTCTTCACCACCGACGGCTTCGACGTCGACTACGTCGGCGGTTCGCGCGACGGCAGCCAGGTGCTGTTCGTCAAGTCCGGCCCCAAGTCGCCGCCGGAATACTATCTGCTCAGCAACAAGACCAAGCTGCAGCTGCTGGCCAAGGCCCGGCCCCAGATCGATCCCACCACGCTGGGCGACACCCGCATGGTCGAGTTCGCCGCCCGTGACGGCCTGATGATCCCGGCCTTCCTGACCACCCCGCCTCAGGCGGTCTATGGCCCAGGCCCCTACCCCACCATCGTGACCCCCCACGGCGGCCCCTGGGCCCGCGACGAACTGGACTGGGATTTCTCCGGCTGGACCCAGTACTTCGCCGCCCGCGGCTATGCCGTGATCCAGCCCCAGTTCCGCGGCTCCGAAGGCTGGGGCCAGAAGCTCTGGCGCGCCGGCGACAAGGAGTGGGGCCAGAAGATGCAGGACGACGACGACGATGCGGCCAAGTGGCTGATCAGCCAGCACATCGCCGATCCGAACCGCATCGCCCTGCACGGCTATTCCTACGGCGGCTACACCGCCTTCACGGCGGCGGTGCGGCCCAACGGCATCTACAAATGCGCCATCGCCGGCGCCGGGGTGGCCGAGTTGGCCAGCTTCAAGAACATCACCTTCACCAGCCGCTTCACGCGTGAATTCCAGAACCCGACCATCGAGGGCCTGGATCCGCTGTCGCACGCGGCCCAAGTCTCGATCCCGATGCTGATCTACCACGGCACCCGGGACCAGACGGTCGACATCTCCGAGTCGCGCCGCTTCGCCGCCGCACTCAAGGCGGCCGGCAAGCCCTACAAGCTGGTGGAGATCCCGGACATGGGCCACCAGGGCAACCTCTGGAAGCCCGGCGACCTGAAGCTGGTGCTGGAGACCATCGAGCAGTTCCTCAAGAC
The DNA here is from genome assembly GCA_964432415.1 of uncultured Caulobacteraceae bacterium. GTDB lineage: Bacteria > Pseudomonadota > Alphaproteobacteria > Caulobacterales > Caulobacteraceae > JAFECT01. Next base: position 2,849 of record CAYSNW010000027.1, on the reverse strand, counting down.
CGACTGCAAGCCCGGCGGTCTCTGAGGCGGAGCGACTGAAGACGGATCGGGGCGCGTTTCCCTCGCGGGAGGCGCGCCCTTTTCTTTGGCGCATTCACCCCGAGGCCTCACACCGGCGTCGGATAGGTCCCGGTGAAGATCAGGACCAGGTCGGTGGTGTCCTGCACCCCGTGCGCCAGCACCGCGACCCACAGGTTGCGCCCCGCGGCCAGATAGACCAGGCCGAACAGCACCCCGTCCAGGCCCGCCTCCACCATGCCGGTGAGGCCCTGGTAGAAGTGGGCCAGGCCGAACATCGCGTTGACGGCCGCGAGCGACACGAGCCAGCCCAGCCAGGGTTTGCGGAAGACCGCCGCGACGCGGTTCATCAGCCAGCCGCGCCAGACCCACTCCTCGCCGAAGCCGGCCATCACCCAGATCAGCGGCAGGCCGATGGCCGCCAGCTTCCAATTGCCCCGCACCTCATGGAAGTCGGACAGGTCCGGCGGCGTCCCGGTCAGGTGGATGAGCAGGGGCTGGGTCAGGAACAGCTCCTGGGCCTCGATCAGCACGCCTGCGGCGATCCCTGCGATCAACGGAACCAGCCACTTGCGCCCCGGCCATGAGAAGGGCACGCCGATCCGCCGCCAGCTCACGCCGCGGACCGCCAGCGACACGACCCCCAGCGCGAACAGGTAGAGCGTCTTGCTGAACCAGATCACGTGCAGGACATTGTCGGCATAGAAGATCGCCGCCACCGCGAGCAGTTCGAAGAAGAACAGGGTCCAGCTTCCCCTCAGCCGATGCTGCAGGCGCGCGAGGGGGCTCGCGGCGGGGCCGGGGCCCTCGCCGTTGGTGTCATCCATACGCATGGGACTATCCTTTCGGAGCGAAGAGCCGGGCCCGCGCCCGGCCGAGGCGGCGGACCCCCGCCAGGCTGAAGCGCCAGGCCAGAAAGGTCACCACGGCGCCCAGCAACAGGCCGAAGGGGATGATCCACCAGCCCATGATGTCGTGACCGTGCGGGTTGTTGGCCATGCCGATGGAGACCGACAGGTCGTTGGGATCGTCCAGGCGCCAGAAACCCACCTTCGCCGGGAAGATCGGTTTCAGCACCGCCACCAGGATCAACCCCACGCCCAGGGCGTAGCCCAGCAGCGAGCCCATGAAGACGAAGAAGGCGTCCACCGACAGGCCGGCCAGGTTGAAGGCCGCGCGCAGCACCCTCAAGGGCGAGCGATCCGTCTCCACCCGCTCGGCCATCCGCTCGGCCAGATAGAGCCCTGCCAGGTCCTGCGGCCGCCCGAGCGCCGCCAGCGCCGCTTCCAGGTTGGCGCCGGTCAGTCCGCCCATCTCCGCGGCGCGGTCCAGGGCGTGGCTCGAGAGTTCGCGAACGATCTCGTCGGCGTCCGTCTGGGGCAGGCTCTTGAGCCCCGCGCGCACCGTGCGCGTCCAGGCGGCCAGTCTCAGCTGCGCCGCGGGATCCATGCCGGTATCGGTCATTGGTCCACATCCTTGCGTATGGGGGTGATGAGCCGTTCCAGGCCCGAGGCGAAACGGTCCCAGACCCCGGCCATGCCGCGCACCTGGCGGCGGCCCTGCTCGGTCAGGGAGAAGTACTTGCGCGGATGGCCGGCGTCGGCCTCCACCCATTCGGAGGAGACCAGGCCCTCGCTCTTCAGGCGGGTCAGCAGCGGATAGATGGCGCCTTCCGAGACCAGCAGGTCGGCGTCCGCCTCCAGCCTTCGCAGGATCTCCAGCCCGTAGAGCCGCCCGGGCCAGAGGCTGGCCAGCACCGCCAGTCCCAGCCCGCCCTTGCGCAGCTGGGTCTCCCAGCGGTCGAGCGCGTCGCCATCGTCATGAGCTTCGTTCATGCACGATACTATGCATTGCAAGGTATCGTGCTGTCAAGATGCACGCGCCGCGGCCGCCGCGCCCTTGGTGGCTAGGCCTTGGCCTCCGCCGCCAGAGTCCGCTCGATATGATCCACGAAAATGTTGGCCACCGAGGGCAGCACGCCCAGCTGCTGGAAGAAGCCCAGGGTCTCCACCTGGACCCAGTCCTCGGCGATGCGCCCCGCCACCACCTTGTGCACGGCCATGATGCGCACGAACGCCTTCTTGCCCGTCGCCGGCAGGCCCAGCCACTCGCCGGTGTGGGTCCCCTCCATGGTCACCCGGGTCATGACCAGCTCACCGGAGGCGAAGCTGTGGTCGATGTTGAAGCGCAGATCGGGGAAGCCTTCCAGCCAGTCTTTGGTGTGCTGGCGCACCACCTCCGGCCCGCGCGGCTGGGGCGTGTCGACCTGGCCGGAGCGCAGCTGATGGGTCTTGGCGTCGGGGGCGAAGATCTGTTCGGCGATCTCGAACTTCCGCTGGTTCCAGAACTCCTCGTAGAAGCGTTCCACGACCTTCAGGGCGACGTCTTCGGCGGCGGGCATTCGGATCTCCGGGCAGGCTCTGAAGCCAACTGGGGCTGCGACATCCAAGGCGCAAGGCCGCGCAGGATCAACAGCGATCTTGCCCCCGCCCGACTCCCTCTCTAAACGGACCGCTTAACCCACAGGTCGATCGGCTCGGGGCGCGGATTCCTGCGCAGCCGCGAGCGCGTGCGAGTATTTCGGACTGCCATGCCCAAACGGACCGACATCAAATCCATCCTGATCATCGGCGCGGGGCCGATCGTTATCGGTCAGGCGTGCGAGTTCGACTATTCCGGCGTGCAGGCCTGCAAGGCGCTGAAGGCCGAAGGCTACCGGATCGTGCTGGTCAACTCCAACCCGGCCACGATCATGACCGATCCGGAGCTGGCCGACGCCACCTACATCGAGCCCATCACCCCGGAGATCGTCGAGAAGATCATCGCCCGCG
>CAYSNW010000026.1:0-47581 GCA_964432415.1 uncultured Caulobacteraceae bacterium | reverse complement strand
CCGAAGAGCTGACCACGATCAATTCGGGCGGGGGGACGATTCCATCCCGCCCGAAAAGGCTCTAGGTTCAGGTCGTTTTCAAAAGAAACGGCCTGGAGCCCTTCGATGCGCCTCTTCACCTACCACCGCGCCCCCAATCCGCGCCGGGTGCGCTGGTTCATGGCCGAGAAGGACCTCGGCGACATCGAGATCGTCGACGTCGACATCATCGCGGGCGAGCACAAGACCCCCGACTATCGCGGCAGGGCGGGTCTGCCGCACGTGCCGGCGCTGGAGCTGAACGACGGCTCGACCATCACCGAGTCGCTGGCCATCTGCCGCTACCTCGAGGCCCTGCACCCGGAGCCCAACCTGTTCGGCCACGGACCGGAGGAGGCGGCCCAGATCGAGATGTGGACCCGGCGCTGCGAAATCTACCTGGCCAATCCGATGATGCTGCACGTGCGCCACACGCACCCGGCGCTGTCCGCCCTGGAGGCGCCCAACCCGGCGGTGGGCGAATACAACAAGCTCGGCGCCGAGCGCTTCCTGGGCGCGCTGGACCGCCAGCTGGCCCACGGCAAGGGCTACATCGCCGCCGGGCGCATGAGCATGGCCGACATCGTGGCCGCCGTCGGTCTCGATTTCGCGCGCCTGGTCAAATACGCGCCGCCCTCGGACCTGATCCACGTCGACCGCTGGATGGGCGCCATGCGCGAGCGGCCGGGGTTCGCGGCCGGGGCTTGAAACGCCCCAAGGGTGAGCTTAGCTTAGCTAAGCCATGATCAAGTCCAACATCCACGCCGCCAAGACCCACCTGTCGAAACTGATCGAGCAGGCGCTGGCCGGCGAAGAGGTGGTGATCGCCAAGGCGGGCAAGGCGCTGGTAAGGCTGACTCCTGTCACGGATGCGCCTGTCGAGCGGCCGAACTACGGTGGCTGGCTGGGCTCGCTGAAGGGGAAGGTGCACTTCGCGCCCGACTATGATCAGGCCGACGCGGAGATCGAGCGGCTCTTTGAGGCGAGCGAGATATTCCCGGCCGATCTGGCTGAAGACCCCCAGACCTTCCGCAAGCGGTGAGACTGCTTCTCGACACCCACGTCCTGGTCTGGGGCGCGATCGATCCGGACCGCATTCCGCCGAGGATTTTGGAGCTCATCCGGGCGGGCGAATGCTACGCCAGCGACGTGAGCCCGTGGGAAGTCGCGATCAGGCTCTCGACAGGACGGCTCACGCTCGATTGCGATTTCCGGGAATGGCTGGCGGAAAGCGGTTTTTACCGGCTGCGCATCACCCTCGACCACGTCTGGTCCGTGAAAGATCTGCCACCCCACCACGGTGACCCGTTCGATCGGTTGCTGGTCGCCCAGGCGCGCGCCGAGGGCCTGACATTGATCAGCGCCGACGCTCATCTGCTCGAGTACGACGTCCCCGTGCTGTGGCGATGATCAGGCCTTCGGCTTCAGCTTCTTGATCACGCCCGAGAAGGTGAACAGCAGCCGTTCGCCCGAGGTGATCTGACCGCGCACGAAGACCAGCGACCCGCCCGCGCGCGTCACCTCGCCGGTGGCCTCGACCAGGTCGCCAACGCGCGCCGCGTCCAGGAAGGTCGAGTCCAGCTGAACGGTGACGCCCTTTGAGCCTTCCATCTCCTGGTAGGCCAGCATGAACAGGGCGATGTCGGCGAAGGTCATCAGGCAGCCGCCGTGCATGCGGTGGCCGGCGTTCATATGCTTCTGCTGAGCGCGGAAGGCGCAGCGGTTGTGGCCGCCCGCGTCCTTGCGGAAATAGAAGGGACCGATCAGGGAATCGAAGGTGTCGCGGGTGTCGAAATAGGACCAACCCTTGAACTCGCCCTCGGTCTCCACCGTTACGCCCAGCCGGGTCTCAGCGGTCATGTCTTCCTCGCAGGTGCGAAACGGCCTCGGGGCTGACATAAGCGAAGCCGGACCCCGACCCAACAGGCGAAACGCATGACCCGCGCCATCGACGAGACCATCCTCGAACTGTTGGCGGCCCTGCCGCCCGGCAAGTCGATCATGCCGGAAGAGGTGGCCCGCGCCGTCGATCCGGAGGGCTGGCGCCGGCAGCTGGGCCAGGTGCGCGCGACCGCCATCGGCCTGGCGCGTCAGGAGAAGCTGGTGATCACCCGCAAGGGCAAGCCCGCCGATCCGGAAACCCTGAAGGGCGTGTACCGGTTACGCCTGCCGTGAGTCTCGAACGCGTCCTGGAGGAAATCGCCGCCTGCCGCGCCTGCGCGGGCGAGTTGCCGCACGAGCCGCGCCCGGTGGTGCGGGTGTTTCCCGAAACGCGCCTGCTGATCTGCGGTCAGGCGCCGGGGCGGCGTGTGCACGAGAGCGGCGCGCCCTTCACCGATCCGTCCGGCGACCGTCTCAGGAACTGGCTGGGGGTGGACTACAACGACTTCTACGCCGATCGCCGTATCGGGGTGGCGGCCATGGCGTTCTGCTTTCCCGGGACCAATCCCAAGGGCGGCGACTATCCCCCGCCGAAACGCTGCGCCGGGCTGTGGCGCAAGCGGCTCCTGGGCGAACTGAAGAATGTCGAGCTGACCCTGCTGGTCGGCTCCTATGCCCAGGCCTGGGCGCTCGGCTCCCGCGCCAAGGCCAACATGACCGAGACCGTGGCGGCTTGGCGCGAGTATCTGCCCGAGATCCTGCCCCTGCCGCATCCGTCCTGGCGCAACACCGCCTGGCTCAAGCGCAATCCCTGGTTCGAGCGGGAGGTCACGCCCTACCTGCGCGGACGCGTCGCCACCCTGCTGGCCTGAGCGCGTTGCCGATCGGACGCCGCCGTGGCAGCTTCGGGACAGGGCAGGGGGGCGTGATGGGACGGGTCTGGCATTGGGTGATCGCGGCCGGCCTGGCGCTGGCCCTGTCCTGGCCGCAGGCGTCGCGGGCCGACGACCTTTTGACCCTCCCGCAATTCCGCGAACGCTATGTCGCGGCCCTGCACAAACAGGACCCGGACGCGCGCGTCGAGGTGGTGGCCGAAAACGAACTCAAGATCACCGGCAAGGACGGCGACAGCTTCACCGCCTTTCTGGACAATGCCTACGGCTACTACCGCATGGACCCGGCCCGGCTCGACGCGGTGCTCGAGCGCTACGCCGACATGGCGACCAACACCGCCAAGGTGGGCGACGTGGTTCCCGGTGACCTGGTGGTTATGGTGCGGCCGCGATCGTTTCTGAGCGTCGCCGAGGCGACGCCGGGCAAGCACGGGCCGAAGACCGCCGACGACCTGCCGGTGACGCATCCCTTCGCCGGCGACCTGGTGGTGATCGTCGCCAGCGACAATCCGAAGAGCTTCAGCTACCCCCTGCTGAAGGACATTCGCAAGGCGGCGGGAGAGCCCAAGGCGGCCTGGGACCTGGCGTCCGCCCAGACGTTGAAGAAGGTCGGCTCGCCCACCATCGACCGGGTCAACGACCAGATCTTCACCCTTACCGCCAACCCGGATTTCGCGGCCGATCTGCTGCTGGACGACCGGGTCTGGGCCCGGCCGGATATCGCCAGGCTCGCGCCCCATCCGGTGGTCCTGGTCGGCCGCAACGGCCTGGTGGTCGTGGACGCGGATCAGGCGCAGGCCGTGGCCACCCTCCGGCATTTCGCCTCGACGGTGGAGACCGATCCCGAATTCCTGTCCACCCAGCTCTTCATTCGCCGCAACGGCGGCTGGTCCGTGCTGGAGCCGAAGTGAGCCTGCGCCGACTGTCGGCCGCGTTCCTGGGCCTTCTCCTGCTCAGCGCCTGTGCGCCGATGATTCAGCACGCCGCCCGCCCGCCGGCGGGTTTCCAGGGACCACGGCTCGAGGCCGACCGCTTCGTCAGCTTCGACGGTGTGGCCCTGGGCCTTTCCCGCTGGGAGCCTGCAGGCGAGCCCTGGGCGGTGATCGTCGGCCTGCACGGCATCAACGACTATGGAAACGCCTTCTGGATGGCAGGACCCTGGTGGGCGCGCGACGGCATCGCCACCCTGGCCTTCGACCAGCGCGGCTTCGGCCGTTCGCCCCAGCGCGGTGTTTGGGGCGGCCCGCTGATGGCCGAGGACGTTCGCACCCTCTGCGCCCTGGCGCGCGCCCGCTATCCCCACGCGATCATCGCGGTGGCGGGAGAGAGCATGGGCGGGGCGGTGGCGCTGGACGCCTTCGGTTCCGCGCGGCCGCCCGACGCGGACCGGCTGGTGCTGCTGGCGCCGGCGGTGTGGGGCTGGTCGAGCCAGCCCCTGATCAACCGGGTCGCGCTGTGGGTGGGCGCGCGGGTGATCGGCTCGCGCGTGATCGAGCCGCCCCGGCGTCTGGCCAGCCACTACACGGCCTCGGACAACACTGATGAGCTGCTGCGCATGGGCCGCGACCCGGAAATGATCTGGGGCACGCGGCCGGATGCGGTCTATGGCCTGGTGACCCTGATGGAGCGCGCCTCGAAGGCTTCGGGCTCGGTGCGCGCGCCCACGCTCTACCTCTACGGCGCCCACGACCAGTTCGTGCCGGCCGCGCCCAGCTTCGCCGCCGCGGCGCGACTCGGGCCCGGCGCGCGCACCGCCTGGTACGCCAACGGCTGGCACCTGTTGCTGCGCGACGAGCAGGCGATCACGGTCTGGCGCGACGTGGAGAGCTTCCTGCGCGATCCCAAGGCCCCGCTGCCTTCCGGCGCGCCGCCCATCCCAAAACCCTGATCCGGAACATCGCAGCCGCCCGGCCGTTCATCGCGGCGACGCTTGCGCGCGGGCCCCTAACGGAGTAATGCGCCCGCACATTTTTTGCAGCCATCAGGGCCGTTACGGGCATGACACTGTTCGATTCCCCCTCTTTTGAGGGACATGAAGGCGTCCATTCCTTCTATGACGAAAAGACCGGTCTCAAGGCCATTGTTGCGGTGCACTCCACCGCCCGCGGCCCGGCCTGCGGCGGCACCCGCATGTGGCCCTACGAGAGCGCGGAGGCCGCCCTCGAGGACGTGCTGAAGCTCTCGCGCGCCATGTCCTACAAGAACGCCGTGGCCGACCTCGACCTCGGCGGCGGCAAGTCGGTGATCATCGGCGACAGCCGCACCCAGAAGTCTCCGGCCCTGTTCGAGGCCTTCGGCCGCGCGGTCGACAGCTTGGGCGGCCGCTACTGGGCGGCCGAGGACGTGGGTGTCAGCCCGTCCGACCTGACCGCCGCCCGGCGCACCACCAGGTTCGTGGCAGGCCTGGAAGGCACGCCCGCCTCCTCCGGCGATCCCAGCCCGGTGACCGCCGAGGGCGTGTTCCGCGGGACCCTGCTGGTGGCGCGCAAGCTCTGGGGCGCCAGCGACCTCTCGGGCCTGACCGTGGCGGTCCAGGGCGTGGGCCACGTCGGCGGCTACCTGGCCGACAAGCTGCACGCGGCGGGCGCGAAGCTGATCGTCACCGACGTCAACCAGATCACGCTCAAGGCCGTTGCCGAGCGCACCAACGCCGAGATCGTGGCGCCGGACGCCATCTTCGACGCGAAGGCCGACATCTTCGCCCCCTGTGCGCTGGGCGGGGCGGTCAACGCCTCCACCATCGACCGGTTGAAGGGCCGCGCCGTCGTCGGCGCCGCAAACAACCAGCTCAGCGGCCCCGAGATCGGCGAGGAGCTGTTCCGCCGCGGCGTGCTCTACGCCCCCGACTACGTCGTCAACGGCGGCGGCATCATCAATGTGGCCGCCGAGGTCCGCGCCCTGGCCGCCGGCGGCGCCTTCGACGCCGCCTGGGTCGAGACCAAGCTGGCCCGCCTGATGCAGACCCTGGGCGAAATCCTCGACCGTTCGGCCGCCGAGAAGCGTCCGCCGCACGAACTGGCCGCCGAGATCGCCCGCGCGCGCATCAACGCCGCCAAGGACGCCCGCGCCGCGGCCTGATCAGCCGCCCCGGCGGAAGCGTGTCACGCGGCCGCCTGAAGTCCTGACCTCCAGGGCGACCGCCTTGCCGTCCGGCCCACGTTCGAACAGCACCCGCTGGGTCGGGTCGTCGGCGTAGGCGAAAGCGTCGCCACCGACCGCCAGCAGGCGCCCGGGCGGCTGCCGGCCGCGGTCGATCTTGAGGCCGGCGTCGTCGGCCGCGATCTTCACCGGTCCGTACTGCCCCTCGTAGGCGGCTGCGTCGAAGGCGATCGGCGCCCCCGTGCGCGCCTTCAGAGCCTCCAGCGCCCAGCGCGCGTCGATGGCCTCGGCGCCGGTCAGGCCCTTGTTCAGCGCCGCCTCCAGCGCCAGGCCCCACGCCGCGTCCTGCGCCTTTTCGCTCGGCGTCTCGACCTCGGGGAGCACGCCCTTGCCCTCCCAGTTGGTGTGGGTGATCGGGTTGACCGGGGAGCCGGTGGAGATGAACACGCTGAAGCCCGATGGCGTGGGGACCGCGCCCCCCGGATTTGCCCCGCCGGCGCTGTGCTCGCCCACGATCGTCGCCCGATGCGCGGACTGCAGGGTGTAGGACAGGCCCTCGGCGGCGGAGCCGGTGCGCCCGCTGGTCAGGATGTAGAGCGGCACGTCCAGCCGCGGGTGGGGGTAGAAGATCGCGGGCTTTTCCTGCCGCGTCCCCTGGCGGGTGTGGAAGGTGTTGTAGATGTCGGCGTCCGCGGGGGTGAAGGCGCTGACCAGATAGCCGACCATCGAGGGCGCGCCGCCGCCGTTGTCCCTGAGGTCGATGATCACCGCGTCGGTGTTTGAGACCAGCTGCAGAGCAGAATCGGCGGCCTTGCGGGCCGGGTCGTTCGGATCGCTGAAGTCGATGTTGTCGAATTCCCTCAGATGGATCAGGCCGACGTTGCCGGGCAGGATCGAGACGTCGCGAAAGCCGTAGGCCCCGCGACGCGCGGCGCTCTGGTTGTCCATCTGGGGCGGCAGGGGGCCGCCCGGTCCCGCGTCCGCTCCCTTGGGACGCCATTCCACCGAGAAATGCTGGTCGACCGTCTTCAGGCGCAGGGTGAGGGCGGTGGCCAGGTCGCGGGGGTCGGTCAGGCCGTCGAACTTGCCCGCGGCGATCTCGGCCTTCAGATCCGAAGCGATCCTGGCCGCCCGCTCGGGATCGAAGTAGCGGGCCTGGATGGCGTCGGCGATCTCGCCCACCGCAACGCGGGGCGCGGGCGCCGCAGCGCGCGTCGGCGACAGGCCGAGCAGCAGGGCGCCGGCGCAGAAGGCGGCGGCGGCGAGGTTCAGACGATGGCTGGACTGGATGGTCATGACGGCTTCCCTGATCCCGCGCGAGACAAGCACCGGGCTTCATGCGCCGACCAGTGAAATCGCCGTAAGTTTATTGCGGGCCTGACAAATTTCGAAATGAACCGACGCATTGCACGGTCCGGCGGACGTACTGGCAGAGTGCGCTTTTCGGACAGGCCGCCGGTTGCTAGGAACGGGCATGGACCTCGAAGTCCCTTTCCGCATCCGCGTGGTCTCGCCCGTGCCCGGCCTGGCGCTGGGCCTGCGCGGCAAGGGCGGCGAGATCAAGTCCCGCCAGGTCTCTCCCGACGGAAGCGATCTCGTCTTCGACTTCAGCCTGCGGGTCCGCCGGGTCGAGGGCGACCCGGCCCCGCGGTTTCTCGGAGAGTTCGCCGACGGACCGGTCGGCGCGCGCTTCGTCTACCTGCGCATCGGGACCCACGCCGGCCAGGCCGATTCGCCCTACGGCGGCGCTATGAAGATCCCGCTGGGTTCGATCAGCTGGGACCTGGTGGACGCCGCGGGCGGCCGCGGGCTCGAGGTCAGGGTCTCCGGCCGGGGCCGCAAGGGCGGGCCGGCCTACGCCACCGTCCCGCTGCTCGACTGCGGCTGGCGGGTCGCGGACTGAGGCCCATAACGGCGTTCTCTGGACATTTCGACCGCATCGGGGTTCGATCCGGCGATCGAAACACTCCTTGGGGGAGGCTGTTCCATGTCGACGAGAAGCCTGGTCGCGATCCTGGTGGGCGCGATCTTCATGTATGTCTGGGCCAGTGCGACCCATATGTCGCCGCTGGGCTTCATGGGCATCGGCCAGATTCCCAACGATGCGGCCGTGATCGCGTCGGTCAAACAGGGCAGCGGCGGCAAGGCCGGTCTCTACCGGTTACCGGGCATGTCCAGCATGGACGCCAAGGGCATGGCCGAAGCCACGGCGCGCTCTGACAAGGAAGGCTCGGGCGTGGTGATCTTCAGCCCTCCGGGCGCGGGCGCCAAGATGGACGTGACGACCCTCGGCGGCGAGTTCCTGCTGGAGTTGTTGGAGACGGCCATCGCGGTCTGGCTGCTGTCCAAGACCTCGCTCAACACCCTGGCCGGGCGCCTCAGCTTCTTCGCGGGCCTGGGCGTGCTGGCGATGGTGACGACCAACGCCTCCTACATGCTCTGGTACAAGTACCCCGGCGCCTACACCTTCGCCGCCATGCTCATCGAGTTCGGCAAGTATCTGTTCGCCGGCCTGGGCGTGGCCTTGGTGCTCGGGTGGAAGGGCAGGTCAGCGACCCCCGTCGCAGCTAACGCCTGACGAAAAAAGGGGAGGGCCGAAGCCCTCCCCGATCGCCGCTTTTCAGGGGATCAGACCGCCAGCGCGGCCTTGCCCAGGCCGGAGGGCGGCTTGCGTCCATCGCGTTCCTGTGCCTTGCGGAAGGTCGCCAGAGCCTGACCGGTGACCTGGTCCATGTTATAGTAGCGGTAGGTGGCCAGCCGTCCGGCGAAGATCACCTCGGGATGCTGCAGGGCCAGGGCCTCGTAGCGCTTGTACAGGGCCTGATTTTCCGGGCGGGGGATCGGGTAGTAGGGGTCGCCCTCGGCGCTCGGGAACTCGTATGTGATCGAGGTCTTCGGGTGCGACTGGCCCGTCAGGTGCTTGTACTCGGTGATGCGGGTGTAGGGCGTGGCCTCGTCGGGATAGTTGACGGTCGCCACCGGCTGGAACCACTCGCGATCGATGGTCTCGTGGCGGAAGCGCAGCGAGCGGTAGGGCAGTTCGCCGTAGCGGTGGTCGAAATACTCGTCGATGGGGCCGGTGAACACCAGCTGGTCGTAGGCGACCTCGCCGCGCGCGTCCTCATAGTCCACCCCGGTCTGGATGGTGATGTTGGGGTGGTCGAGCATGTTCTCGAACATGCGCGTGTAGCCGTTCAGCGGCATGGCCTGGAACGCATCGGTGAAATAGCGGTCGTCGGTGTTGGTCCGCGTCGGCACCCGGGCGGTCACCGACTTGTCGAGCTCGGACGGGTCCATGCCCCACTGTTTGCGGGTGTAACCCTGGAAGAAGGTCTCGTAGAGCTCCCGCCCGATGGCCGAGATGACGACGTCCTTCGATGTGCGGATGACCTCCACCGGCTCGGCGCGTGACTTCAGGAAGTCCTCCGCCTGTTCGTCGGAGCGCAGGTCCAGACCGTAGAGCGCGTTCAAGGTCGTGCGGTTGATCGGCATCGGCACGAGCTTGCCGTCGACATCGGCCAGCACCCGGTGCTCGTACGGGCGCCAGTCGGTGAAGCGCGACAGGTGGTCGAAGATCTCGGCCGAATTGGTGTGGAAGATGTGCGGCCCGTACTGGTGGATCAGCACGCCCGCGGCATCGAGGCGATCGTAGGCGTTGCCGCCGATGTGCGGCCGGCGGTCGACGACCATCACGGTCTTGCCGGTGGAGGCGAAGCGTTCGGCCAGGATCGAGCCGGCGAAGCCGGCGCCGACGATCATCACGTCATAAGCGCTGGGCCGGCGCGAGGGCCTGACCGCCGGCGCGGCCATGACGGCGGCCGCCAGGGAGGTCGTCGGGGCGCCGCCGCTCGCCTTGTCCACCAGGGCCTGCATGCGCAGATGGGTCTGATCCCAGGACAGTTCGGCCAGCACTTCGTCCACGGCGGTCATCCAGGGTCCGTCCGGGTCGGCGGCCAGGGCGAGCGCCTCTTGACATTCGCGCACGAAGGCTTCCGCGTCGGCGGCGATGCGCACGCCCTCCAGGTCGCCGTAGTGGCGCACCACGTCCACGATCGGGGTTGAGACCACCGGGCGGCCGCCCGCCAGGTATTCCGGCGTCTTGGTCGGCGAGATGAAGCGGGTGGACTCATTGATGGCGAAGGGCATCAGGGCCACGTCCCAGGACCCCAGATAGGCCGGCAGCTCCGCATAGGACTTGCCGCCCAGGTAGTGCAGGTTGGGCCGGCGCGGCAGGTCCGCCTCGCTGATCTTCACCACCGGGCCCACGATCACCAGCTGCCAGTCGGGCCGCGCGTCGGCGACCTTCTCCAGCAGGTCCAGGTCCATGCGCTCGTCCACAACGCCGTAGAAGCCCAGGCGCGGACGGCCGATGGCCTTCATGTCCTGCGGCTCCTCAAGGTTCTTGCGGGCCGCGCCGAAGTGGGCGCGGTCGACGCTGGAGGGGAAGGGGTGGATGTTGCGGTGAGCGTGCTTCTTGGCCTCGTACAGGCTGTGGCCGCCGGTGAAGACCACGTCGGCGCGCTCCATCAGCTCACGCTCCAGGTCCTTCAGCTCGGTGGGCGCGAACTTGAAGGCCGACAGCTCGTCCATGCAGTCGAACACGACCGCGGAGGCCTCGATGTGCCGCGAGAAGGGCAGCATCATGGGGGTGTAGTACCAGAGCACCGGCTGCTCGAGCCGGTTGGCCGCGATCATCTCGTCCAGCAGCTGGCGCAGGATCACGTCACGGCCCCAGCCGTCCAGGCCCTCGGGCAGGCGCGGGGTGGCGATATGCACGCCCGTCCGCTCGCACAGCCTCAGGTCCAGCGAGGGGCCGCGGTCCGGGTCGGCGGGCAGGGGTTCTTCGAAGACATAGACCGGACGGGTCCGCGCAAAGCGGCTCATCAGGTGCTGCGGGCGCTGGAAGACGAAGTCCCAGCGCAGATGCGACAGGCAGATCAGGGGACGGCTCGCCGCCTGGGGCCGGGCCTGGGCTGCGGCGATGTCGATGATCGGGGTCTCGGCAGGCGTAGCGGGGCGCGTCGGCGGAGTCTGCAAAGCCGTGGTCCTCGGACTGGGTTGGATGAGCGTTGCTCGAACAACGGGCGCACAGCCGCGGTGGTTCCGCCGATGGCAAGGCAAGTGACGGACTTTTTTCGACTAACAGACACCCGACGACGGGTGGAAAGGTCGAACCATCGCGGCGTTGATTAGAATCGACCGCGTTCGCCTTGAAATGCACTTGCTGCTTACTACGGGGCGCCTTATCCGCCGCAAGTAACACTGTTCTGTGTGAATATTACCTCACTTTACCTCGATTGGACGATTGGGGTTCCTCGAATGGAACTTCGTTTCTTAAGCGGGGTTCAAAGCTCTGCTATGTGAGACCCCATGCAGGCTGCCGGCTTTCGCATCGATTCGAGTCCAGACGGCGCGCGCCTGTCCCTGATGGGGGACTGGACGGCGGCGGCGCTTGGCCGGACCGGCCAGAAGCTGGCCGCGGACCTGAAGGGCCGGCCGGTCGCCTCGCTCGACCTGTCGCAGCTCGGCCGGTTCGACACCACCGGAGCGTTCTTCCTGCTCAGGGCCGCGGGCGGCAAGCTGCCGGGAGGAGCCTTCGCCGACCGTCCCCAGGCTTCCCAGATCCTCGACCTGGTCTCCCGCGCCGCGGTGCGCGCGCCCGTCGCGCGGGCGCGCCGGCCCGATCCGGTGCAGAAGACCCTGGAAAAGATCGGCCGCGGCGTCGCCCACATCGGCGTCGAGCTCTATCGCGGCATGACCTTCAACGGCCACCTGCTCGCCGTCGCCGGCCGGGCGGTGGTCGATCCGCGCCGCATCCGCTGGGCCGCCTGGTTCGACCTGGCCGAGCGCGCGGGCCTCGACGCCCTGCCCATCGTGGCGGTGGCCACCTTCTTCATCGGCGCCGTGGTCGCCTTTCTGAGCGCGGACCTGCTGCAGCAGTTCGGCGCCTCGGTCTTCGCCGTGGAGCTGATCGGCATCGCGGTGCTGCGCGAGTTCTCCATCGTGATCACCGCCGTGCTGCTGGCCGGCCGGTCGGCGTCGAGCTTCGCCGCCGAGCTCGGCGCCATGCGCATGAACCAGGAGATCGACGCCATGAAGACCATGGGCGTCGATCCCTTTGACGCCCTGGTGCTGCCCCGGGTCATGGCGCTGTTGATCCTCACGCCGGCCCTGTGTTTCGTGGCGGACCTGGCGGGCCTGTTCGGTGGCGCCCTGGTGGTCTGGGCCAAGCTCGACCTCAGCCCGGCCTTCTTCCTGCAGCGCATCCAGGAAAACGTCGGCTACACCCATTTCTGGGTCGGCATGTCCAAGGCGCCGGTCTTCGCCCTGGTGGTCGCCGCCATCGGCTGCCGTCAGGGCCTGGCGGTGGGCGGCGACGTGGAGTCGCTGGGCCGCCGGGTGACCTCGGCGGTGGTGCAGGCGATCTTCTCGATCATCCTCATCGATGCGGTCTTCGCCCTGATCTACATGGAGGCCGGCATATGAGCGACGCCGGCGCCCCCATCCACGACAAGTCCGGGCCGCCGCCGATCGAGGTGCGCGATCTGGTCAACGCCTTCGGCGACCACGTGGTGCACGATCACCTCAGCCTGACGGTGGAGCGTGGCGAGGTGCTGGGTCTGGTCGGGGGGTCCGGCGCCGGCAAGACCGTGCTGCTCAACTGCATCATCGGGCTGAAGCAGCCGGAAGGCGGCCTGGTCAGGGTGTTCGGCCACGACATGAACGACCTGGAGCCGGACGAGTACGAGGATATCGAACGCCGCTGGGGCGTCCTGTTCCAGTCGGGCGCCCTGTTCTCCTCGCTCACCGTGCGCGAGAACGTCGGGGCGCCGATCCTTGAACACACCGACATGGGCCCGCACCTGGCCGACGAGATCGCCGACCTGAAGCTCTCGCTGGTGGGCCTGGCCCCGGAAGCCGGCGACCTGAAGCCCGCGGAGCTGTCGGGCGGCATGCGCAAGCGGGTCGGCCTGGCCCGCGCCCTGGCGCTGGATCCGGAGCTGATCTTCCTGGACGAGCCGACCGCGGGCCTGGACCCGATCGGGGCGGCGGCCTTCGACCAGCTGATCCGGGAACTGGCCACCAACCTCGGCCTTACGGTGCTGATGGTCACCCACGATCTCGACAGTCTTTACGCCGTCTGCGACCGCGTCGCGGTGATCGCCGACAAGAAGATCGTGGCGAAAGCCACGGTGGCGGAACTAGAACAGTCTTCGCATCCCTGGATCCGGGAGTATTTTCTGGGACCCAGGGGCCGCGCTGCGAAGCGGGGAGCTAGCTAGATGGAACGCAACGCCCACTATGCGGCGATCGGATTGGCGACCACGGTCCTGTTTCTGGGACTGCTGCTGTTCGTCATCTGGCTGGCCCGCTTCCAGCTCAATCGCGACTACGCGATGTACGACGTGATGTTCTACGGACCGGTCCGCGGCCTGTCGAAGGGCGGCGAAGTGCACTTCAACGGCATCAAGGTTGGAGAGGTGACCGACCTGAAGCTGGCCCAGGACAACGCCAATGTGGTCATCGCCCGCGTGCGCCTGACCTCCTCGGTGCCGGTCAAGACCGACAGCCGCGCCCAGCTGGAGCCCCAGGGCATCACCGGGGTCAGCTACATCCAGATCACCGCCGGCAATCCCAAGTCCCGCCTGCTGAAATCCACCGTACCCCCCGACAAGGTGCCGGTGATCCAGAGTCAGCCCGGACCGCTATCCGAACTGCTGGAGGGCGGCGGCACCGTGCTCGCCAGGGCGGTCGATGCGCTCAACCGCATCAACAAGGTGCTGTCCGACGAAAACGTCAGGAACTTCTCGTCCAGCATGAAGGACATCCGCGAGGTCACCGACGAGATGGCCGCCCACCGCGCCATCTTCACCAAGGCCGAAGCCGCCATCGACAATGCGGCCGAGGCGGCCAAGAACTTCAACGAGGTGGCCAAGTCCGGCAAGTCGCTGATCGACGGCGACGGCGCGCGCGCAGTGCACAACATCGCCGACGCCTCGGCCCAGATCGACGCCGCGGCCAAGGACGTGCGCGCCCTGATCGCCAAGACCCAGGGGCCCGCCTCCGACTTCGCCGCCACGGGCCTGCCCGAACTGACCGCCGCCGCCCAGTCGCTGCAGGAGACCTCCGAGGCGCTCAAGCAGCTGCTGCGCGAGGCCCAGCGCAGTCCCCAGGGCCTGATCGCCAAGCCGCCCTCCAAGGAAGTGAAGGTGAAGCCGTGACGCTCTCCACCCGTTCGGCGGCGACGGCCGCCGCCCTGGCGCTCACCCTCGCCCTGGGGGGCTGCGTCTCGCTGTTCCCCAAGAGCAACCCGGCCCAGCTCTACCGCTTCCAGGTGGCGCCCGCCGAGGCCCCGTCCGTGGGCGCCCGCACCAGCGTCGCCCTGGCGCCGCTGGAGTTCAATCCGGCCGCCTCGGGCGACCGCATCCTGACTTCGGACGGCAGTGAGCTCGCCTACATCGGCGACTCGCGCTGGATCAGTCCGGCGGTGGACCTGTTCGGCGATGCGCTCGAGGGCGCCTTCTCCGGCGCGGCCAAGGTGCGGCTGATCGAACGGCGGCAGGCCACGGGCTCGACCCCGGTGCTGTCGGTCAAGGTCGACACCTTCGAGGCCCGCTACCTTTCCGGACCCAAGGCGGCGCCGACGGTGACGGTGGGGATCACCGCGCGGCTGATGCGCTATCCGGACCGGGCGATCCTGGGCGAGCGCCGCTTCGAGGCGACCCAGGCCGCCGGCGACAACCGGGTCGCGGCCATCGTCCAGGCCTATGACGGCGCCACCGGCCAGGCGCTGAAGGACCTGGTGGCCTGGACCGACGCCACCGCGCCGGCCATGGGCGCCCCGCAGCGCTGAAGTCTTGATGGGAACGGGACGGCGGCCCCGGCGGTTGGGGCCATCGACACCTGCCGTGTCGAGTGCTGACCCGAGGTCCCCCGATGCTCGTGCTTCCCGATCTTCCCTACGCCTACGACGCCCTGGAGCCGGCGCTGTCGGCCGAAACCCTGCGCGTCCACCACGACAAGCATCACGCGGCCTATGTGGAAAAGGCCAACGCCCTGGCTGGCAAGGCGGGGCTCGGCGACCGGCCGCTGGAGGACCTGATCCTCGAGGCGCGGCGGCGTGGCGATGAGGCCCTGTTCAACAACGCGGCCCAGGCCTGGAACCACGGCTTCTTCTGGCGTTCGATGTCGCCGCAGCCGACCGCGCCGTCCGGACTGCTGGCGGCCGCGATCGAGCGGGCCTTCGGAAATCTCGCGGGGCTGAAGACGCGGTTCGTGGAGGAAGGTTCAGGCCATTTCGGGTCGGGGTGGGTCTGGCTGGCCGCCACCGCGGCGGGGCTCGAGGTGCTCTCGACCCATGACGCCGACGACCTGGTGACCCACGGCGACACGACCCCGCTCATCGGCTGCGACCTGTGGGAGCACGCCTACTATCTCGACTACAAGAACGACCGGCCGGGCTTCCTGAACCGCTGGTTCGACGAGGCGGCCGACTGGACTTTCGCCGAGCGGCAGTTCGCGGCGGCCTCGGGGCAGGGCGAGGTCTGGCGCTATCCGGTCGCCGCAGAGGCGCAGGCCTAGACGCCGCTGAGGCCTATCGCGGCGCCTCCGCCCGGATCACGCCCGAGGCGGTCTCGGCGTGCATCTCGCCGATGAAGGGATAGGCGCCGGGCTTGAGCGGGCCGAGGTCGAACTGGATCGTCTTGCCCGGGCCGACCTTCCATTCCGCGTCGAGCGCCTCGCTGTCGAACTCCTCGATCACCCGGTCCTGATTGACCAGGATCACCCGGATGGGACGCCCCGCCGGGACGCTCACCGCGGACGGGCTGAAGCGATGGTCCTTCAGCGTCAGGGTCACGGTGAAGGGCTGGGGCGCGGCCGCGGCGGGCAGGGCGACCAGGCCGGTCAGCGCGGCGGTCAGCAGGGCGGCGGCAAACATCTTCATAGGGGTTCGATCTCCGTTCGATGCAGCGAGATATCTCGCAATTGACAATCATTCGCAACACCGGATATGCGAATGATTATCAAGAACGGAGTTTCGAGCGATGCGTGGATGGTTGGGGGCCGCGGGAGCGGTGGGGGTGGCTGTGGCCCTGGCGGGGCCCGCGCTGGCCGATCCGCGCCTGGATGAGAAGGTCTATTCGCCCTACGTGCTCAACCACGTCGGCGAGTTCGAGGCCCGCACGGCCTCCCTCGCGGGCGGTCCCGACGGCGGCGAGACCGCCACGGTCTACGAGCTGGAGTATGGCCTGAACGACCGGGTCAGCCTGGCGCTCGTGGGCGCGCACAAGCGCGAAGCCGGCGAGTCCGGACGCTTTACGAACCTCGGTGTGGAAAGCGTCATCTACCTCGGCCAGATCCCCCACACGGGAACCGACGTCGGCCTGTATCTGGAATACGGCAAGGGCCTGCATGGCGAGACCGACTTCGCTGAGGGCAAGCTGCTGTTCGCGCGGACCTCGGGACGGTTCGAAGGCCTGGCGAATCTCATCGTGGAGCGGCCCCTGGGCGGCGGGAACAGCGAACACTTCGCGTCCTGGGGCTATGCCGCCTCGGCGACCTGGCGGGTGAAGGGCCGGCTGCGCCTGGGGGCGGAGGCCCTGGGCGACTTCGGCGACGATCACCGCTTCCTCGGACGGCAGAGCGCCTGGGTCGGACCGCAGGTGAAGTGGGAATGGCGGCCGAAGGGCTCGCCCGTGGAGCTGGAGCTCGACGCCGGCTGGCTCAAGTCCTTCGGCCCCGACCGCAACAGCGCCGACAGCCAGTTCCGCCTCGGGCTCGAGCTGGAGCGGCGGTTCTAGGCCGTCCGGTCGAGGCTGCTCCTACCCGGCAATACGGCCGAGGGCGGCGCGGTCGACGATGCCGGCGGCCTCGATCAGGACCGCCAGTTCCTCTTCGGAGGCGCCGGCCAGGGCTTCGACCAACGCGTCCAGCCGTCGGCGGCGGCCCTCTTCCAGCAGGGCGCGCCCCTTCTCGGTCACCCGCACCTCGGTCACGCGGCGGTCGCTGGCGTGGGGCGCGCGCTCCGCCAGGCCCTGGCGCTCCAGCTCGTCGACCGTTCGCGAAATGGTCGGCGGTCGCACCTGCTCGGCGTCGGCGAGTTCGGTCATGGTGCGGGCCCCGGTGAAGACCAGGACCGACAGGGCGGAAAGCTGAGCGGCGCTCACCCCCGCATTGGCGTCCTCGCGACGCACGAAGCGCAAGAGGTGGATGGCCGCGGAGTGGATGCGGTCGGCGGCCTGGGCCCGGGTCGTCATGCGGCCGGAACCATCCCCATCAGCGCCAGTGGATTGCCATCCGGATCGAAGAACTCCCGCAGCTTGAGCTCATGGGTGGCGGTGCGTTGCACGACCACAGCGGGGCCGAGAAAGCGTACGCCGCGGGCTTCGAGGGCAGGGGCCAGGGTGTCGATGTCCGGCGTGTCGAAGTACAGCAGCGATCCTCCGATCGGCTTGGTCTCGTCCGGCTGCAACCCGACCATCAACCGCATGCCCTCGAGCTGAAAGAACAGCATCCCTCCAGCTTCGAACAGCAGCGGCAGGCCCAGGGTGTCCCGATAGAAGCTGCGCGCGCGATCGAGATTGCGGGTGCTCAGGCCTGCCTGGACGAGGGCGCGGCCGGCGAGGGTGGCGGGTTCGGGCATCGCGGTTCTCCACGGTGGATAGAGGCTCGAACTATTTTATTAGCTATTCGAAATAATGAGTCAAGGCGGACCCCCGAGAAGGCCCAAGTCTCCTACTTGCGGACCGTCTTCGCCGCTGCGTCCATGGCGCTTTCCGCCTCGCCGCGCCGGGCTCTCGCTTCGGCGATCACGTCCTGGGCCGCGGCCAGGGCCTTGAGCGCTTCGGCCCGGGCGGCTTCCAGCCCGGCCTCGTCAGGGCGGATGCGCACGCCGCGCTCCAGCCGCATGCCCAGCCGGTCGATCCAGTCCGCGCGCCAGCGCTGCAGCACCGCCACCGGCGCCTTGACCGCCTCGCCGAGCGGCGCGTCGGTGTTCTGCACCCGCCGCACCAGCGGCAGTTGGCTGATCGCGGCCAGCCGCACCTCGCCGAGCTCCGCCAGCCGCGCCTGGAAGCGTTCCAGATTGTCCGCCGGCGCCGCCATCGTCTCCTGCGCGCGCGTGCGGCCGGCGTCCAGATAGGCGTCCAGCTCCAGGACGAAGGTGCGGGTCTGCTCGTGCAGGGTGTTCAGCGAAGCCACCCGCCGGGTCATGCGATCGCCGCGCTCGGTGAGGTCGTCGCAGAGGCCCTTGAGCACCTTCCACTGGCTGTCGAACCGGCTGCGGAAGCGGTCCAGCCGGCCCTCGCGGCTGTCGAACATGCCGCCCATGCCGCTCTTGGGGGTCAGGCCGGAGGTCTCCAGGCCCGAGATCACCCCCGACATCTCGCGCAGGATCTCGCCCGCCTCGGTGATGTCGCGCGTGCGCACCTCGGCCAACAGCCGCTCGATACTGGCCACGACCTCGCGCCGGGCGCGTTCGCCGAAAGTTTCCAGCGCGCCGCGATCCTTCAGGTCCAGGCTGTTGCGCACGGCCGCCACCCGCGAAGCGTCCGCCCGCGGCGCGGCCACCATCATGGCTGATACCCCCGACATGCTCGAACTCCCCCCTCCGGCCCCGGCCGGAGCGTCGTAACTGGTCTCAGGCGGCCATTATGACAGGGTTTTGAGGCTTTCCGAAACGCTGAACGCCGCCTCGGTCTTGGCGGTGATCTCATCGACCGTGACGCCGGGCGCCAGTTCGATCAGCTCCAGGCCGGCGCCGTGCGGCTTGACGTCGAACACCGCCAGGTCGGTGATCACCCGGTTCACCACGCCCGTGCCGGTCAGCGGCAGGGTGCAGCGCTTGAGCACCTTGGACTGGCCGTGCTTGTTGGCGTGCTCCATCACCACCACCACGCGCTGGACGCCGGCGACCAGGTCCATGGCGCCGCCCATGCCCTTCACCAGCTTGCCCGGGATCATCCAGTTGGCGATGTCGCCGTTCTCGGCCACTTCCATGGCGCCCAGGATCGACAGGTTGATGTGGCCGCCGCGGATCATGGCGAAGCTGTCGGCCGAGGAGAAATACGAGGTCTCGGGCAGTTCGGTGATGGTCTGCTTGCCGGCGTTTATCAGGTCGGCGTCCTCCTCGCCCGCGTAGGGGAAGGGGCCCATGCCCAGCATGCCGTTCTCCGACTGCAGGGTCACCTCCATGCCGGCCGGGATGTAGTTGGCCACCAGGGTCGGGATGCCGATGCCGAGGTTCACGTAGAAGCCGTCGCGGAGCTCTTTCGCCGCCCGCTCGGCCAGTTCATTGCGCGTCCAGGCCATCAGGCGCTCTCCCGCTCGCGCACGGTGCGCTGCTCGATGCGTTTTTCGAAGGTCGCTTGCACGATCCGGTCGACGTAGATGCCGGGCGTGTGGATGGCGTCCGGGTCCAGCGAGCCGGTGGGCACGATCTCCTCCACCTCGACCACGGTTTTCGCTCCGGCCGTCGCCATCATCGGCGAGAAGTTGCGCGCGGTCTTGCGGAACACCAGGTTGCCGGCGGCGTCCGCCTTCCAGGCCTTGATGATGGTCAGGTCGGCCTTCAGCCCCGTCTCCATGACGTAGTCGCGTTCGCCGAAGCGGCGCACCTCCTTGCCCTCGGCCACCAGGGTGCCGACGCCGGTGGCGGTGAAGAAGGCCGGGATGCCGGCGCCGCCGGCACGGATGCGTTCCGCCAGGGTGCCCTGCGGATTGAATTCCAGCTCCAGCTCGCCCGACAGGTACTGGCGCTCGAACTCCTTGTTCTCGCCGACGTAGGAGGAGACCATCCGCTTGATCTGGCGGGTCTGCAGCAGCAGGCCCAGGCCGAAGTCGTCGACGCCGGCGTTGTTGGAGATCACCGTCAGGCCCTTGACGCCCGTGTCGCGCAGGGCCGCGATCAGGTTCTCGGGGATGCCGCACAGGCCGAATCCCCCCGACATCACCGTCATGCCGTCGAAGGTCAGGCCTTCCAGCGCCGAGCGCGCGTCCGCAAAGACTTTCCGCATTGCAACATCCTCGTCTGCCGCGCGCTCAATAAGGCGCGACGCGGCGGTGGACAAGGGCGATACGGGGCGATGGGAAGGGTGCAATCCCCTCGCGTTGTGCTATCGCCATGACACAGCGCTCGCGTTATAGACGGACAGCGAACTCGTTCGACGAGCGTTGCTATAAGCAGGAAGGCATTGAGACCGTGACCAAAACGGTTTGCGTGATCGAGGATGACGAACTGGTCCGTGCGCGGATCTGCGACATGCTGCGCGCGTCGGGCCATACGGTGCACGAGGCGGAATCCGCCGACATGGGCATCGACCTGATCCGGTCGGAAAAGGCGGATGTGGCGGTGGTCGACATCCTGATGCCCGACCGCGACGGGCTGGAGGCCATCGGCCAGCTGCGCCGCACGCGGCCGGACCTGCGCATCGTGGCCATCTCGGGCGGCGGCCGCGTAGGCCCCCAGGTCTATCTCGACCTCGCCCGCCAGATCGGCGCCGACGCCAGCCTGGTCAAACCGATCTCCGAAGCCGACCTCGAGGCGGCCGTCGCCGGCTGAGCGCGTGACCTCCTCCGCCGATATCGAGCGCCGGCGCAGCGACAATTTCGCGGTCACCCTGCTCACCCTCGGCCTGGTGTTCCTGATCGCGCTCGCCGGCTGGTGGGTGTCCGACGAACTGGCCCGGGCGCGCATCCTGCGCGAGAACCTGCACACCGACTACCAGCAGCGCTTCCAGATCCAGCGGGTCTTCTCCCTGCTGCAGGACGCCGAGACCGCCACCCGGGGCTACAGCATCACCGGCCGTTCCGAGTTCCTCGGCCCCTACAGAAGTGCGGTCGTCGCCCTGCCGGGCGAAATCGAGAAGCTGCGTCGGGCCTATTTGGCCGAACCCGAGCAGCTGGTCGACACCGTCGAGTTGCGTGATCTGGCCGGCCAGCGCCTGGCGGTGCTGGCCGAGTCCATCCACGTGCGCCAGACCGAGGGCCTGCCCGGCATCGAGCGGGTCTCCGCCACCGGCCGCGGCAAGGTGATCATGGATCAGATCCGCGCCGTGGTGGCGCGCATGATCGGCCGTGAGGAGGGCGAGATCACCTCCAGCCTGGAGGAGGACCGCGCCCGCTCGACCCGCACCGAGAGCATCGTGGCCGCCCTGTTCGGCTCGCTGATCTTCGGCTCGGCCGCCGCCATCCTGCTCACCCGCCGTTACCTTTCCGCCCGCGCCGCCATGCTGGCCGCCGCCGAGGCCGAGGCCCAGCGCCAGCGCGCCGTGTTCGACGCGGCCATGGACGGCATCGTCATCCTGGACGACCAGGGTCGCATCGAGCGGATGAACCCCGCCGCCGAACGCATCTTCCGCCGGTCCTCCGCCAGCGTGATCGGCGGCTCGCTGCAACCCCTGCTGGACAAGGCCTCTTTCGCCGAGACCGAGCGGCTGCGCACAGGGCGCCGCAAGGGCGGGGGCGAGGCGGTGCGCCACGAGGTCGCGGGCGTGCGCGGCGATGGCTCGACCTTCCCGCTGGAAATCTCCATCGCCGGCATCGGGTCGGGGCCCGCGGGCGGTGACATGGCTTTCGTGCGCGACATCGCCGAGCGGGCCGAGATCGACCGGATGAAGGACGAGTTCGTCTCCACCGTCAGCCACGAGCTGCGCACGCCGCTGACCTCCATCGCCGGATCCCTCGGCCTGATCGCCGGCGGCGCCGCCGGGCCCCTGCCGGAGAAGGCCGCGCGCCTGATCGCCATCGCCCAGTCCAACAGCCAGCGCCTGGTCAGGCTGATCAACGACGTGCTGGACATGGAAAAGCTCGAGTCCGGCAAGATGCCCTTCCTGTTCGGGCCGCTCGACCTGGCCGAGGTCGCCGCCCGCGCGGTGGACGGGGTGCGCGGCTACGCCGACCAGCTGGGCGTCGAGCTGGCCCTGGACGCCCCGGTCAAGGCCCCGATCCGCGGCGACCCCGACCGGCTGGTGCAGGTGGCCACCAACCTGCTCTCCAACGCCGCCAAGTTCTCCCCCCGCGGCGAGACCGTGCGCCTTTCCGTCAAGGTCGAGGGCGAGACGGCGCACATGAGCGTGACCGACAAGGGACCGGGCGTGCCGGAAGCCTTCCGCGACCGCATCTTCACCCGCTTCGCCCAGGCCGACGCGTCGGACGCCCGCGGCAAGAGCGGCACGGGCCTGGGCCTCTACATCGCCAAGGAGATCGCCGAGCGCCACGGCGGGCGCCTGTGGTTCGAGTCCCCGCCCACGGGCGGCGCGGTCTTCCACATGGACCTGCCGCTGCAGATCGATCTGCCGGCCTCCTCCGGCGCCCGCGACCGGGTGCTGCTGGTCGAGGACGAGCCTGCGGCCCAGGCCCTGCTCACCGCCATCCTCGAGCACGAGGGCCTCAAGGTCGACGCCGCCGGCACGCTGAAGGAGGCGCGCGAGGCCCTGACCGACGCCGGACGCTACGGCGCCATGGTGCTGGACCTGCGCCTGCCTGACGGCGACGGCATGGACCTGCTGGGCGAAATCCGCGCCCGGCCCGACATCAAGGGCGTGCCCATCGTGGTGGTTTCCGCCGACGCCCAGCGCGGCCGCGACGCCGGCGCGCGCGACTTCGACGTGGTCGACTGGATGGAAAAGCCGGTGGATCCCGACCGCCTGGCCGAGCTGGTCCGCGGCGCCATCGGGCCGGGAACTCCGGGCGAGGCGGTGATCCTGCACGTGGACGACGACCGCGACATCCGCGAGATCGTGGCCACGGCCCTGTCCGGCTCTGCCGAGATCCTGTCCGCCGACGGGGTGGTCCAGGCCCGCCACATGCTGGCCAGCCGCCGCCCGGACCTGGTGATCCTGGACCTGGAGCTGCGCGACGGCTCGGGCCTGGACCTGCTGAACGACATCCGCGCCGAGCCCGGGCCGCCCATTCCGGTGGTGGTCTTCTCCGCCCAGGACACCGGCGATCTCGGCCGTGACGTAACCGCCACCCTGGTCAAGTCGCGCACCTCGCTGGCCGGCCTGGTCGGGCGGGTGCGCGCCCTGATGCGCAGCGAGGGCGTGGTCCCATGAGCAGCGACCTGAAGGTCTTCTACGTCGACGACGAGCCCGACATCCGCGAGGTCGCCACCCTGGCGCTGGAGCTGGACGGCTCGATCGTGGTGGAGAGCGCCGGCTCCGGCGCCGAGGCCCTGGCCCGGCTGGACGCGGCGGCGGCGCCCCCGGACGTGATCATGCTGGATGTGATGATGCCGGTGATGGACGGCCCCGCGGTCCTGGCCGAACTGCAGAAACAGCCGGCCCTCGCCGCCGTCCCGGTGGTCTTCATCACCGCCCGCGCCCAGGCCCACGAACAGGCCCGCTTTCTGGCGCTGGGGGCGGCGGGGGTGATCACCAAGCCCTTCGACCCCATGACGCTCGCTCAGGAGTTGCGGGCGATCGTGGTACGCTCCGGTCAATGACCGATTTCAACGCCCGTTTCGCCGAGCTCAGCGCCCGCTTCATCGAGCGCAGCCGCGGCGACCTTCAGGCCATCGAGGCCGCGCTGGCCGAGCCCGCGTCCATCGACCGGGCGGCGCTGCGGGCCGTGGTCCACCGCCTCTCCGGCGCCGCCGGCACCTTCGGCTTCAAGGACCTCAGCGCCGCCGCCGGCGAAGCCGACGACCGCCTGATGACGGCCGATGAGCCCTGGGAAGCGGACACGCGACGGCTGGTCGAGGTGTTGCGGGGGGTGGTGGGGTAGGGAGCTTGCCTCTCGCCGCGCTCTCCAGATTTTCCAAATTCGACTCTTCCCGGCGAAAGCCGGGACCCAGCAATCCCCGATGTCTATCGGGGTCCAGAGGAAATGATCTTTTATGGACCCCGGCTCTTGCCGGGGATTGCTGGGCCCCGGCTTACGCCGGGGAAAGTAAGGAGAGGGAGAGCGCTTCTGTCCCCCTCCAGGCGATAGGTGTGTCACCCTCCACGACCTGTGCTAGGCTTGGCCGTTGAACCTGAGGGGGTTGAGCCCATGCGCGCGTCCGGCATCGCACTCTCACTGGCCCTGGCGCTCGCCGCCACGGCGGTCCAGGCCCAGGCGCCGAAACACGCGCTCGCCATGTCGGTCTACGAGTCCGACGGCGCCCTGCTCAGGCTCTCGCACCACGCCATCACCGTGCGCCCCGCCCCGGGCGGCGCCGCGGCGCACTACGGTTCGCTCGGCGCGCCCGCCGACTGCTCCCAGGGCCGCATCCGCTGCGCCGACATCGGCGCGCCGCTCGCGGTGGACCGGGTCAGCATCGACAGCGGCGCGACCTATGCGCTGAACGGTTACCGCTACATGCCCCAGTGCCTGCACCCGGGCCGCAAGGGTCACTGCAAGGTCGCCATGGTGCGCTTCCACAAGACCGAGGGCGCCTCCCACGACGGCTATTTCGTCTTCGAGGCCGGCATGGGCGTGGTCGCCATCTCCGACCCGGCCCACGATCCTCTGGGCAAGGACAATCTGTGGACCCACCGCTCCGGCGCCCACATCCTGGGCCCGGGCTGGAGCGCCCCGAAGCCGCGCAGTCGCCAGGGCTATTGAGCCTTCGCGCGGTGACCCTGCGCGCCCTCGGCCTCATCCTGCTTCTGCTGGCCGCTGCCCCCGCCGGCGCCGCGCCCGCGCCCCCGTCCCTCGAGGACCAGCTCCGCGCCGTCGCGGCCGCCCACCACGGCAAGGTCGGGCTGTACGCCGCCAATCTGGAGACGGGCCAGAGCGTCGCGCTGGACCCGGACACCCCGGTCCCGACCGCCTCGGTGATCAAGCTGACCGCCCTCTACGCCGCCATGATCGAGGTGCGCGAGGGCCGCGTGCGCTGGGACGAGCCCCTGACGCTCACCGCCGCCAACCAGGTCCAGGGCTCCGGCGTCCTGGGCCTGATGGATACGCCCAAGACGCTGACCTTCAAGGACGCGGTCACCCTGATGATCGCGATGAGCGACAATACCGCGACCAACCTGGTCATCGACCGCCTGGGCCTGGAGACCATCAACGCCCGCAGCCGCTCGATCGGCCTGACCCAGACCGTGTTCTACAAGAAGGTCTTCATCCCCATCGTGGGCCCGATCCCGCCCGACCAGCCGCGCTTTGGTCTCGGCAAGACCACGCCGCGCGAGATGGCCCGGGTGATGATCCGCATCGCCGCCTGCCAGCTTGACCCCGCCCGCCCCAGTCCCGACGCCGCCGACCGCGCCGTCTGCGCCACAGCCCTCACCATGCTGCGCAACCAGTTCTACCGCGACGGCATCCCCCGCTACCTCGAGACCCTGGACGCCAGCGACGGGACCTCCGCCATCGCCGAGAAGACCGGCGCCATCGACGCCGCGCGCAACGACGTGGCCGCCATCGCGACGGCCAACGGCACCCTGGTGATCTCGATCTTCACCCACGACAACGCCGACCACGGCTGGACCGCCGACGACGAGGGCGACCTGACCATCGCCAAACTCGCGCGCATCATCGTCAAGGCCTGGGCGCCGAAGGGTCCCGACGCCAAGGCGGGGTTCTGAGCCGTCTCCCTCTGGACTGATGGTCGTTTGAGCCTAGTCTTAACCCTGAAGCTCTGGGGTGAAGCCGATGGATCGGTGTCGCGTTCGGACCGTGCCGGCCCTGGCTTGTCTCGCCCTGGCGCTGGCCCTTGGCCTTCCCGGAAACGTCGCGGCCAAACCCGCGAAACACCCCCGTCGACCGGCCGCGCCCGCCCCCTACGGCCCGCTGGACCGGATGATCGAATCCACCATGGAGCACGTCTGTCTGCTCGACTGGGACGCGGCGCACATGGCGCTCGCGGCGGTCAAGGAAGCGGGCTGGACCAACCTGGAGCGCAATGACCCGGAAATACTCCCCGCCAACTATTGGGGCGCCGAGGGCAAGCGCCCCATCGAAGGCCGCGCCGCGACGCTGCGGCTGATGGAACAGCCCATGGACACGCCGGGCGTGGCCGTCACCTACACCAATTGTGGCGTCGACTTCCCGGGCGACGGCTTTGAGGCCATGACCTATGGCGTCATGCGCCGGCTCGGCAACGTCCAGCGCGAGCGGACGTACAAGGACGGCCGCGAGCGGGCCTGGGCCTTCACCGAGCGCAACGATGTGCAGCACGGTATCGACCCCGACGGCCTGGACAGCCCCGACCAGGCGGCGGAGGCGGCCCGCGCCCTGGAACCCGGCATGCGGCTGGTCACCGTCCATCTCGACGAGAGCCGGCGCAGCTACACCAGCCTGACGGTGCGGATCTACCGCGCCGGCCCGCGGCCCAAGCCGGACCCCAACCTGTTTCAGGACTGGCCGCGCCTGCTCGCCCAGCCGAAGGGGCGGTGAGGGTCGCGGCCCGGGCTTGACCCTCACGCTGCGTGAGGGCGCAATGCTCCCGCCATCGGCAAGGGATCGATCGCGTGCGGCTCTATACGGTCAGCGAGGTGGCAAGGCTTTCGGGCGTCAGTGTCCGCACCCTCCATCACTACGACCAGCTGGGGCTGCTGAAACCCGCCGCCGTCGGGGCCAATGGCTATCGTCACTACGGACAGGACGAGCTCCTGCGCCTGCAGCAGATTCTCTTCCATCGGGAGATCGGTTTCCGGTTGGGCGAGATCGGGCGGGTGCTGGATGCTCCCGACTTCGACCGGGTGGCGGCGCTGCGGGCCCACCGGCTGCGGATGGCGGCGCAGGCCCGGCGTTACCGCCGG
Organism: uncultured Caulobacteraceae bacterium; assembly: GCA_964432415.1. Classification (GTDB taxonomy): domain Bacteria; phylum Pseudomonadota; class Alphaproteobacteria; order Caulobacterales; family Caulobacteraceae; genus JAFECT01. The sequence goes on along the minus strand of CAYSNW010000026.1, from coordinate 21,003 downwards.
CTGATTCGCACCATCGACGAGACCCTCGCCGCTCTCACAGGAGCGACCGCCATGAACGACGAGCGCATGTACCGCGGATTCCAACTGGACAAGGCGGAGGAGGCGAAGGCCGAGGACTGGCTGCGCGGCCGCTTCGGCTCAGGGGTCCAGGCGCACATCGACCGGTCCCGGGCGGTCGGGGCGAACTGGTCGGCCGAGGAGAGCGAGGCCTATTTCAGGGACGGCCGCGCCTTCGACGCGGGGGTGGCCAGGGCCATGGAGCAGGGCCTGCCCTGCGCCGGAGCCATCGTCCAGGAGCTGGTCCGGGTCCACTGCGCCACGGTCTGCAAGGGCTGGGGTGTGGAGCCCTCGCGGGACGCCTGCCTGAAACTCGCTGAGATATATCGGGACGGACCCATGTTCCGGCAGCGGTTCGCGGACATCGCACCCGATGCGGCCGCCTACGTCGCCGACGCGATCGCGGCCTATGCCGACGGCGCGCTGAGCTAGGAACCGGCCGCGCCAGCGGGGACCTACTCCTCGACCCGCCAGTTCAGCGGAATGCGCACATGGGCGCCCATGACCGGAATGCCGTCCAGGGTGGTCGTGCGCATCCTGAAGCGCGACGCCACGCGCAGTGAGGCGGCGCCGAAGCCCTGGCCGGCCGGCGTCTCCTCGACCACCTTGCAGTCGGTCATCGTGCCGTCGGCGGTCACGACGCATTCGATCACGGCGCGGCCCTCCACCTTCCCTTCGAAGGCGGCGGCGGGGTAGTAGCGCCTCATGTCCTCGCCGGAGGGCTTTCGCAGCCATTGCGGCGGGGTGATCACCGCCGGCCGGCGTCCGGCCGGCGGCGGCGCGATCCGGCTCACCGCCAGGAATTCGATCGTATTGTCGCTCGGCTCCCGCGCGCCGAGCATGTAGAGCGGCCCCCGCGCGAGGGCCGCGGTCAAGGCGTCGGGCGTGACATCGGACAACAGCTGCCGTCCTTGCGGAGTCTCGGCGAACACCCACTGCCGTCTTGTGCCACGGGCCCGGTTCGCGTCCGCGCCGAAACGGGATTTCAGCACCGCCGCCATCTCCGGCGAACCGGCGTGGAGCAGTCCCACCGAGCAGTAGCGCGCCCGCAGCGTCTCGTCGTCCCCGCGCAGCACGCTGGTCTGGAGCGCCAGCCGCTCGCTCCCGATCGGTTTGATCAGCCAGATGGTCGGAAAAGGCTTGCGCAATTCTTGGGCCGGATCGGAGATCCCGTCGTCGGCCATCTCCGGGTCTGGCGACCGGCCGTAGCCCGCCGCGCTCGCCGCGGCGTAGACCCTGGCCGGATCGGCTCCCGTGGCCACGCACAGGGCCTCCACCTCGGCCAGCACCCGCTCTCCGGGTGTCGGCTCCGCCGCCGCGCCCACGGCGGGAGCAGCCAGCAAGGCCGTCAGCCAGGCTACGGCCTGTCTCATCCTAATCGACCCACCAGTTCAGCGGAATGCGCACATGGGCGCCTCCGACCGGCGCGCCGTCCACCGTCGTCTTGCGCATCCTGAACCGCGACGCCACCCGCACCGAGGCGGCGCCGAAGCCCTGACCGGTGGGCGCCTCCTCGACCACCGCGCAGTTGGTCAGCGCGCCCTCGCCGGTCACCACGCAGTCGATCACGACGCGGCCCTCCACCTTCCCTTCGAAGGCGGCGGCGGGGTAGTCGCGCCTCATGTCGTCGCCGGAGGGCTTACGGATCCACGGGGGCTGGGTGATCACGGAGGGCTTGGGCAGGGCCGCCAGATCGGCTGGGGTCGCCATGCGAAACGCCTCATAGCGGATCGCGGCCTGCGTGACCCGGGTTGAGGCCGTGATGCGGTAGACCGGTCCGGCGCTCAGGGCGGCGCTCAGGGCCGGCTCCGAGAAGGGCGTCAGCGGCGCCGGCTCCGCCCCGCCGGGAACGAGATACCACCACTGCTCGCGCTCGCCGCTTCCGGAAGGCTCGGCGCCCAGCAGCGCCCGCGCCCGCGCGGCCATGTCGGCGGCGACAGCTCCCTGCAGGACGACGGTGCAGCGGCGGTCCTGCGCCATGCCCGCGGACATCATGACGATGTCCTCGCTGGTCGAGACCGCCAGCACATCTCCGCCCACGGCCTTGGTCAGCCGTTGCGACGGGTGGGCGCGGACCCAGCCCGGCTCCAGGCTACCTTCCGCGTCGGGGGCCGGCAGATAGCCCCTCGCCAGGGCGGCGGCCCGGACCTGGACGGGATCGGCGTGGGTCGACCCGCACAGGGCCTGTCCTTCGGCGAGAACCTGGTCGGCGGGCGAGGGCGCGGGCGCGGCGGCCGGCAGGGGCGCCGGAAGGACGGCGAGAAACACGGCGCCACAGGCGAGGAAGGTCCTCATCTCAGTCCACCTTCCAGGTCTGCGGTATCCGGACTCGAAGGCCACGCACGGGAAATCCCTCAATCGATGTGGCGCGCATCCTGTAGCGCGGGGCGGTCTTCAGCGCGGCCTCGCCGAAGCCCTCGCCGGGCGGCGTCTCCTCGATCACACGACAGTCGATCAACGTTCCCATCTCGCTCACCACGCAGTCGATGACCGTGTGTCCCTCCAGGCGGCGCTTCAAGGCGGCGGGCGGGTAGGCGCGCAGCTGGTCGTTGATGTGGGGCGTGCGGATCCATTGCGGGTCTGTGATCGTCGTAGGCATCCGCGGCGCCGGGGGTGGACCGAGCGGCTGCGGCGCGTCGGGGACGGTCGGCGCAGGCGCCTCCGGTGGGGCGGCGCTTGCCGGGCTGGACAGCACGACGGCGAGGCCGGCGAAGACGGGGACCCGCTTCATCCTATTCCGCCACCCGCCAGGTCACCGGTATGCGCACCCGCGCGCCGCCCACCGGCGCGCCGTCCACCGTCGTCGCGCGCATCTTGTAGCGTGGCGCGAGCTTCAGCGCGGCCTCGCCGAAGCCCTCGCCCGCGGGGGTTTCCTCTACGACCGAACAGTTCGCCAGGGTTCCGATATCGGTCACCGCGCAGTCGATGGTGGTGTGGCCATCCTCGCCGTGCTTCAGGGCCGCGGGCGGGTAGGCGCGCATGAGGTCGTCGCCGTTGGGCTTGCGGATCCACGGCGGCCCCGTGATCACCGATGGCCTTGGGGGCGGCGGGGACGGCGATGGCGGCGGAGCGCCGGGCGCGGTTACGAACGGCGGCGGCGGCGCCACCTGGTCCAGGGGGACGGACCTCGGCTCCTGGGCGAAGCCGGTCAGCGCCAACGCGCCCATAGCGGTGGCGGCCGCCTTGATCGCTCCCGTCCGTCCGCGGTTCCTGGCCGACATCTTACTGCTCCAGCCGCCAGGTATGCGGAACCCGCACATGGGCGCCGCCGACCGGCGCGCCATCGACGGTCTCGGGGCGCATCTTGTAACGGGACGCGGTCCGCAGAGCTGCGTTGCCGAAGCCTTCCCCGGGGGGCGCCTCCTCCGTCACCGAACAGTCCTTCAGCAGGCCTTCGTCGGTCACCAGGCAGTCGATTGTGGTGTGCCCCTCGACGTGACGCTCCAGGGCGTCTGGCGGGTAGAAGCGGTTGAAATCGTCGTTGGTCGGTTTGCGGACCCACTGCGGGTTGGTGATGACGGAGGGGTGCGGGGCGGACGAGCGATACCCGGGGGCAGGCGCGACCACGACGAAGGCGCCTTGAGGCGCCACCTGCGGCGGCGGCGGAAGGGGCGGGCCGGTCCGCGTCAGCTCGCCGAACAGCAGGGTGGGCTTGTCGATCGCGGGCTTGATCGAGAGCCATTTCAGCGGCCCATGGGCCAGGGTCTCGGCGATCACCTGGTCGGTCATGGCCGGCAGCAAGCGGGGCCCGGCCGAAGTCTCGGTGAAGTACCACTCCTCCAGGCCGTCGGTGACGTTGTTCGGCCCGCGGCCGAACCGCGCCGTCAGGGCGGCGTGCATGCCGCTCGAGCGCGCGCGCACGAAGCCCATGGTGCAGCGGCCGAGCCGGGTCGGGCCCCCGAACATCGGCCCGGTCTTCTGGCTTTCGCGCAGCAGGATCTCGTCGTCGCCGGTCTGCTTGGTCATCAGGAAGACGGCGTTGGGCTTGGTCAGCTCCACGGCGATGTCCTGGTCGCCCTGGTCGCCCTCTCCGGCCTGCCACAGGTGGGTGTAACCGGCCCGCGTCGCCGCGGCGTAGACCCGCGCGGGGTCGGCGTGGGTGGCCACGCACAGCGCCTGGCTCTCGGCCAGGATCTGCGCCTCCACCGAGGGCGGCGCGGACGCGCCGGTCAGGCCGGCGGCCAGGACGGCGCCGAAGGCGAGCGCAAGACGGCGCATATGGAAACTCCCCCCGAGTACGCTTGCGACCCTATCCCGGCGGGCGGGCGGGTCAATGGCGGGGGGCGTCGACCGGGGCCACGCCGCCGGTCAGCGTGCCTCACCGTAGAGGAAGCGCCACTCCGGGGCGTAGCGCGGGTCGTGGATGCCCTGGCCGTGATAGGGGTTGGGGCCGTTCGGGCGGGCGCCCGGCGGCAGGTCCAGGCCCAGCACCCGGACGTGGTCGGCCGGTATGCCGAGGGCGCGATAGCTGCGCGCCAGCAGATCGGCGGTCTGTTCGCGGCGGTTGTAGGCGCCGTACCAGCGTTCGGGCGGGGTGGCGGACGGCGCGCTGATCCACGGCGCCAGCGCCCGGCCAGGCTGGGTGAAGTCCCAGGGACTGGAGAACAGCACCACGCGCGCCACCGGCGTTTCCTTGGCCAGATAGGCCGCCATGCCCGCCCCCTGGGACTGGCCGCTGAGCACCATGCGGCTCCAGTCCGGCGCCCCGTCCTTCAGATAGACGCCCCAACCCTCGCCCGGATGGTCCCGGTCGAGCGCGCGCAGCAGGGCGCTCAGGCGCCCGGCGATCGACTCGGCCGCGGTATTGGTGATCGCCTTGTAGGGACCGTCCCCGTGCAGCCGCATGCGCCGGAAGTCGGCCGAACAGGCGGGGTCGGGGTTGCGGGCGCATTCCTGCACCACGGCCGGCTCGTCGGGGTATTCCAGCCCGATCACGGCGTAGCCCTGACCCGAGATGGCGTTCAGCAAGGCCATGGCGTTCTGCGGCCTGCCCTTGGTCCCGGCCAGGAAGATCGCCAGCGGCGCGCCGGGGCGCGGTCCGGGAATGGCCACGCTGGGCTCGTCGAAGTCGTGGATCGAGGCGTCGGCCTGGGAGGGCCGGACCAGGTGGGGCGCCGGGGCGGCCCGGGCGGAAAGGGCGAGCGCGAGGATCGCTGCGGCGGCGACGGCGAGCGCGATACGGCGCATGCTGAAACTCTCCCCGAGGACCTGGCCGACCCTATCCCGGCCCGCCGGGTCGTCAACCGGAGAGAGCGGGCGCCGCCGGGCGCCTATCCCCCCAGGAACGCCGCCGCCTCCGCCTGGAACCGCTGCAGCTGGTCGAACATGATGAAGTGGTAGCTGTTGTCGACGCGCACCAGCTTGACCCCTTTCAGCCCCGCGTACTGGCCGGCGTACAGCGCGGTGGTTGCCTCCTCGGTGCGGCCCTGGGCGGCGAAGCTCTCGTCCCAGGGATAGAGCACCGTCACCGGCACGGCGATCTTGTCGAGCTCGGGGCGCAGGTCGGTGACGATCAGGTCGTGCAGGGCGCGCGAGACCACCCCCTGGTCGCTGTCGATCGCCTCGCGGGTCAGAACGCCCTTCATCGTCACGTTCTTGATCAGATAGCCCACGAACCGGGTCTCCGACGCGGTCCAGGCCTCCTTGCTCTGAGCGGCGGTGTCGTCGCGGATCTTGTCCGCCATGGGAACGACGCTCTGGGCCGTGGCCGTGGGGCCGGCGAACTGGACGCCCAGGAAGGGCAGGGAGTCGACGATCAGCACCTTGCCGACGTCGCCCGGGTGGCGCGCGGCGATCATCAGCGCCATCTCGCCGCCCATCGAATGGCCGATCACGGCCGGCGCCTTCAGCTTCTTGCTCTCGATATAGGCCGCGATGGCCTCGGCGGTGGGCGCCACCACCTCCCCGGTCCTGTTGCCGTTCGGGGCCGAGCCCGCGAAACCGTCGACCTGGATCATGTGGAACCGGTAGCGGGTCTTGTTGGCGTCGACGAAGATGCGCCACACCTCGCGCGAGGAGGTCAGGCCCGGGATCAGGATCACGTCCGGTCCCTTGCCCACTACCTCCACGGAGAAACGGCCATAGTCGCGCGGCGCCGCCGGCTTGGGCGCGGCCGAGGTCATCGGCGACGACTCCGGCTGGGCGCTCATCATCTGAGCCTGGGCCGGCGCCGCGACGATGGCCAGGCCGAGGGCGGCGAAGGCGGCAAGGATTGCGGTGGTCAGTCTGGTCATGGTGGTCCCCCTCCGGGAATAGGTCGGGAGATCAGGTGGAGGCAGTCAGATAGTTTCAAGCTGAATGAGGGTAATCGCGCAGATTCAAGGTCCAAAACGGCTGTATTATTCTCAGGTTTGCGACAGTTATGAAGGAAGTGTCGCGGTCATATCATTTCATTTGCAGCGAAATCGGAATTGGCGTGTTTAATTTAGCCTTTTGATCGCCGATCAATCTGGCGAAGGTGGGGATGGGCGAGAGGCCGGGCAGGCTCAACCCAGGGTGAACGGCGGGTGAACCCACTGCTCAGCTTATGCTGAAGCTTGGCGGCCTAGCGTCCCCTCGTCAGGTCGCCATGGGAGGCCGCAGGGGCTGACCGGCCTGGCAGGAGGATACAGTCATGTTCAGGAAAGCGTTTTGCGTCTCCGCCGCCATTGCTGTCGTCGCCTCCGTGGCCGGCGCCGCCCAGGCCGGCCCCTTCTCCGACCGCGAGGCCTACCGCCAGGTCTCGCAGACCAACGAGACCGCTCTCGCCAACCGGATGCTGGTGGATTGCTGGCGCACCGCTCCGGTCGAGTTCCCGGGCATCAGCGTCCACAACATCGGCTTCCTCGCCATCCCGGCCGGCCGCGCCGTGCTGATCACCTCTCCCGACGGCCTGGAGATCGTGCATCTTCCGCGCGCCCTGCAACCCGGCCAGGGCGTCGAGGTCCTGCGCGGCGGGTCGCGCAGCCCCGGCCGCTGCAAGGCGCGGCTGCTCTGAAGTCTTCTCTACTCTCCCCGGCGACAGCGAAGCTGCGGCGCAGCCAAAGCCGGGGAGAGTTAGGGGGCGACTCACCCAACCCGTTTCCACACCAGGTCCTGGTTGTTGCGCCGGTCCACTAGGGCGTCCACCGCGCCCGATGCGCCACGATGGAACAGGATCCGCCCCTCCACCCCCGGGCGGAAGAACAGGTCCGGCGCCTCGCGGGACAGGGCGGTTCCGGTGGTCTTGCCCTTGGGCTGCATCACCAGCCTGTCGCCCTGGCTGACCACCTCGCGCACCCGGGACCCCATCTGGTAGGTCCCCACATAGTCCGGGTAGCGGGCCGGATCGGCCGGCGCCGCGGCCGGGTCGGCGTAGTAGCGCAGGGCCTGCTGGGCCACGATCCGCCACTCGCCGTCGCGCCGGACCCAGGTGTCGGTGGTGTGGTAGCGGGCGTAGACCGTCTGGCCCGCCAGGGTCTCGCTTTCCTCCAGGTCGTAGCTCAGCACCGCCGTGTCGCCCAGGATCCGGCTTTCCGGATGCACGATCTTCAGCGACCCCGCGAAGTCCGCCGGCGGCGGCGTGACCTCGGCCACCAGCGCCTTCTTGGTGAAGCTGTTTCCCTTCTCGTCATGGATCAGGGCGTCGTCGGCGAACCAGTGTTGGAACGGCTTGGGATCGCCCGCCGTGACCCCGTCCAGCATCTCCTGGGTGCGGCTGACCAGCTCGGCCTCGGTGATCCCCGGAGCCGAGGCGCCGTTGGCGCTGGCGGCCGCCACCAGCCCGAGCGCGGCGACCAGCGAGACAAGACGGATGTTCATTGTGCGGTTCCCGAGACAGGGCGCCATGCTGATCCGGCTCCCTCGCGGACTTCGCGTCCCAAGCGCCGAAGCGGGACGGCGGGGCGACGAGACGGGTCGTCTCCGCCTGTTCACAGACGCAGCGAGGGCGCCACAATGCCGGTCTCGATTTCGGCGGGATCGTGGATGCTCAATTCAATGTCTGCGGCGGCGACGCCGATCGATGCGACCCAGCGCCGGCTGATGATCGGCGTGGTCCTCGTGACCCTGGCGATCCTGGCCCTCACCGTCTTCGACCTGGCGACCGGCGGCCGCCCCGACCCGCCGGCCCTGCGCGCCCAGGCTGTCCTGCTGAACGGCCCCTGGCGCTTCCACACCGGCGACGACCCCCGATGGGCGGCGCCCCAGAGCGACGACAGCGCCTGGGAGAGCATCGACATGACCGCCCCGCCGGGCGCCCACGACGGCGACGTCGGCCTGCCCGATCACGTCAAGGGCTGGGGCGCCCACGGCCATCCCCACTATCAGGGCTATGCCTGGTACCGGCGCGCGGTCGACGTTCCGGCCGGGCAGGGGGCGTGGGACGTCCTGGGGCCGACCTCGGTGGAGGACGGCTACGAGCTCTACTGGAACGGCCTCCTGCTGGGCGGTTCGGGCAAGCTCTCGGCGCCCCAGCGCATGGTCGCCACCCGGCCCCTGCGCTTCGAACTGCCCACCGATGCGGCGGGGACCCGCGGGGTGCTGGCCATCCGCGCCTACATGCTCACCCGCGCCTCCGGCGGGGCGGACGGCGGCGGCCTGCACAGCGCCCCAATCCTGGCGCCGCGGCCCGTGGGCCAGGCGCTCCACGGCGTGCAGTGGGCGCGCACCATCGCCGGCTACATCGCCGACGCGGTCGAGCCGCTGGCCATGTTCGCCCTTGTCGGCCTGATCGTCTGGCTGTGGCCCCGCAGCGGCCGCAAGGGCTTCCTGGCCTGTGCCGCCGTCGCCCTGGCCTGCATGGCGATCCGGCGCGCCAGCAACGCCACCGTCGCCTGGTCGGACATCGAGGACCTGAAGACCTACTCCTTCCTGGCCCTGGTCGGGGCGCCGCCGGCCTCGGCCGCCTGGCTGGCGGCCTGGAACCGCTGGTCCGGACCCCCGTGGCGCTGGATCGACGCCGCCGCCGCCGTGCTTCTGGTCGCCGGCGTCGCCGCCAGCCTGACCCACGCCGAGGCCGTGACCAAGGTCTGCCGCTGGGCCGCGATCGTCCTGTCCCTCGTGCTGGGCTTCCGCGTCGCCCGCGACGGCCCCTTCCGCATCCTGGCGCTCACGACCCTGGCCGTGATCCTGCTCGGTCTGTTCGGCGGCGAACTGCTCGACCCGCTCAAGGTCCCGGGCATCTGGTTCCCGTTCGGCATCGGGGTGTCGCGGACCCAGTACATCTATGCGGTGCTGATCCCGCTGGTGGGCTGCCTGTTCGTGCGGACCAGACGGGCGGAGTGACTGGCGGTTGACCAGCCGATCGGCCCCTAGTCGCTTCCTTCCCCCCTCGAGGGGGAAGGTGGGGCCCGCCAGGGCCTCGGAAGGGGGGCCGCGCGACGCTTGATGTGATGTGAGCCCGTCCAGCACAGGACATAGCCAACCGCTCAAGCCCGGCGCCGCCCCCCATCCGGCTCCTTGCGTCGCCACCTTCCCCCTCGAGGGGGGAAGGAATCGGTTGTCCAGGACACAGGCTCTCCCCGATCGGTAGGTGGGCGCCCACTGTCGCCCGCCGCCGTCCAGCGCGCGCCGCCTCCCGTTGGCCGAGGGGAGGCTTGGCTTGCCGTGGAGACGCGGGCCTAGTCGGGGCCCTGGGAGAGCTTTGACATGATTCCGTTTCGCCTCGCGCTGCTGACCCTCGGCCTGCTTGCCGCCGGCCTGGCGCCGGCCGCCACCAGCCTCGCCGCGGAGGCGCCGGCTGCCGGCCCGGCGGCCCAGTATTTCCAGCAGGTGACCAGGGTGGCGCCGCGGGTCAGCGTGCTGATGCAGGGGCCACGCTTTCACGTGCAGCCCATCGGCAACGTCGTGGTCATCGAGCAGGCCGACGGCCTGGTCCTGGTCGATGCGGGTGGCTCGCCCGGCGCGGGGCGGCGGGTGGTGGAGCTGGTGCGCTCCATCAGCCCCAAGCCGGTCAAGGCGATCGTGATCACCCACTGGCACGGCGACCACCATTTCGGCCTGTCCGCGGTCCTGGCCGCCTGGCCGCAGGCGAGCGTGATCTCGACCCAAGCCACGCTCGAGCACATGAACCGGCGGGGCCTGCCCGATGCGCCCGATCCCGCCTGGGACGCGCGGGAGACCGCCAGCATCGCATCCACCGTCAAGGTCTGGCAGGGCTTTGCCGCCTCGGACGCGAAGGCCCCGTGGGAGCGCGCGGGCTATGCCTACGCCGGGCCCGAGCTGCAGGCCTACGGCGAGGACCTGCGCGGCGCCTCGATCCGGCGTTCGACCCGGACCTTCACCGATCGGCTGGTCCTGCCCGACGCCGACGCGCCCGTGGAGGTCATGTTCCTGGGCCGGGCCAATACCGACGGCGACGCGGTGGTGTGGCTGCCGCGGCAGAAGATCGTGGCGACCGGCGACATCGTGGTCGCCCCGGTGCCGTTCGGCGGCGGCTATCCGGCCGAGTGGATCCAGCCCCTGGGAAAGGTCCGCGCCCTGGGTTTCGCCACCCTCATTCCGGGGCACGGCGCGGTGCAGACCGACCGGACCTACATCGACAAGCTGGTGTCGGCCCTCACCGACGTACGCGCCCAGGTCACCGCCCTGGCGGCCCAGGGCCTGGGCCCGGACCAGACCCACGCCAGGGTGGACCTGTCCGGCGAACGGCGAAGCATCGTGGGCGACGATCCCTGGCTGGGCTTCTGGTTCGACCAGGACTGGAGCGCCGTCATCGACTGCGCCTATGCCGAGGTGAAAGGCGTCGCCATCGTCCAGGGCAAGCCCTGCAAGCCCGCGGCGTGACCCCGATCCGGCTCCGCGCGGGCGCGCCCGCCGGTTGACCTGCGGCCGCGCTTGCGCCGCTATGCTCTCCCGCTCACGGAGAACGCCCGCATGTTCCGTCCGATCGCGCTCATCGCCGCCGTCCTCATCGCCGGAACCGCCGCCGCCCAGGACATCTACCAGCCCCGCCCGATCCCCGTGCACATGGCGCGCGGGACCGACACGATCCGGCTGAACGGGGCGCTGCGGCGGGGCGGCGACTGCTGCACCTATGTCTTCAAGGCCCACGCCGGCCAGACCCTGGTCTGGCGCTTCTCGGGCCCCGCGGCGCGCATGGTCATCGTCTATCCGAACGGCGACGCCGACGGCCCGGGCATCCCCAGCCGCATCCATCTGCCGGAAGACGGCGCCTATCAGTTCCGCGTCAGCCCCAACCTGATGGCCGACGGCGCCTTCGGCCGCTTCACCCTGACCCTGACGATCCTGCCCCTGCCGCGGCCGCGGGGGTACGAGGGCCACCAATGACCCTTCGCACCGCGACCTGCATGTGCGGCCAGCTCAAGGCCGTCTGCGCGGGCGACCCGGTGCGGGTGTCGGTCTGCCACTGCCTCGACTGCCAGAAACGCAGCGGCAGCGCCTTCGCCGCCCAGGCCCGCTGGCCGGACGAGCGGGTCGAGCTGACCGGCGAATTCCGCGAGTGGTCGCGCACCGGCGACAGCGGCAGTAGGGCGACCTTCCGGTTCTGCCCGGTGTGCGGGGTGTGCGTCGCCTATGCCTCCGATGGCCTGCCGGGGCTGACGGCGATCCCGATCGGGACCTTCGCGGAGCCGGGGTTTCCGGGGCCGGAGTACTCGGTCTATGAGGGGCGCAAGCAGACGTGGGTCGAGGTGGTGGGGGACGGGGTGGAGAGGTGGGAGTAGGGGTGCGCTGATAGCCGCCCGTCGGTGCCGCACCTCAACAATGCAGTCAATCGACCAGATTCAGAGAGTCAGGATGCTATTTGAAATCATATTCTTTGTGAAATAAGGTGTGAGCTCTTTTTGTTATCATGAGTAGGGTTAGGAAAAAATGAATATATATAAAAGACGATAGAAATTCCGATGTTTCATCATTCTTTCCGGAGCTAAAAAACAATAGGAACAAGATAGACGCGATGCAAGAAATAAGTACCAGATAAGAAATGTTTGCGTTTACCTCTCGCAGTAATTCGTTGCGAATCGATATTCTCTCTTCGCTAGAAGCGGCTAGTTTGGGGTCCGCAATTTTTGGTCGCGCTCTGGTGAATATGGTAAAAACAGCCACTTGAATATTTAGGAGTAGTGGAATAAATATTCCAAATAACGTGATTGACAAGCTGTGAAAGTCTTTATTTGTTCTGTAGCCCGTCACGGAAAGATAGGCTGAAATGGCAATGGGTCCGACGTAAAATAAGAAAACGTCGCCAGCTGATACTCGCTTCGATTCGGGCGTGCTCCGAAGCGTCATCAAATGGTCTGCGACGATTCGTCGAATATCAATCTTCATCCTGTCGTATTTCCCAATACATCCAAGAAATCTACCAGAAGCGCAGAGGTTTCCTTTTTTACTGATACATATTGCGGGTGACCATCTGCGCCACGCGTAACGGCGTCGGTCAAATCAATGAGTCCGGCATCGGCGTTAAGGCCGAAAACTCCAATTCTTCTTGTCCGATTTCCTATGCGAACATCAGCAAACGCTTCATCAAATCCAATTCCATCAATAATAACAAGCCCTGTTCCGTCCACTGATAGGGACTTTAAAAGATTTCCTAAGTCTCCAAGACTCCTATTTCTCGTGGCAATTACGGATAATTCCAAATTCACCGACTCAGATTCTCCAAAATTGTTGTACCTTTGCGCCAGTTCGCCAGAAGCTTTCTTCTTAATATAACGAACCCGCTTAACGGGTGATTTAAAATATCCACTACCCTTGAGATCTGTGAACATGAGTTTCTTTATTCTCAAAGTATAACCAGGATAGTCGGTTTCGACTCGTATTCTAAGATATTGAAATACAGACGCTATACACGATCTACCTTGAAACGATTGGAACGCGGAAATGCCATAGGGCTTTCCATCAGGGAACCACATTTCGTAAAATAGGGGAATTTCCTCAACGTCGGACGCTTTTCTCCGGTAGTTTCGACTCTTCGTTCTGAAGTCTACGAGGTTGCTCTCGAATCCAAAGGTGCCATAGTGAATATATCCCTTGGTGGATGCTGAATCGGTTTCTTTTTCTTCAAAATACCAACTTCTTTCCGCCACTTTATCTTCGACCGCGTTGGTGTGGGAACCTATGAAATTACGCACGAAATCGAGAAAGGATTTGCTCTGATCAATCGCACCGAACGCCATAGGTTCGGGGTTTCGCTTCACCGAAACGCTCAGCTGATAGAATCGCATGCCAATCGCGGGTGCCATTTTCTTCTCCGACCACGAGCTACCTTAGTCAGAGTCCTTCGATGTAATCTAGGGTGGTCGGAGTGGGCTGCTCGCTCGCCGACTGGTCGAGTTGGCGCCTGCTGACCTTCGCTCCTCTTCATCAAAAATGGCGCTGGCCCAGGCATCCGTAAGCGTCTCGGGAGGGGGCGCGCTCAATCGAGCTTGGCACCCTACCATATGTTCACTATTTGTTCCATCTGTTTTTGATTGGTCGGTCGGTCGGACTGATCCTTCGGATTTGCCGCCGCCACCTATCGCGCGCAAAATGTCGCTGCCGTTTGCCACTCAATGCCGCTCCGGCTCCATGGCCAGCAACGGTGAGGAGGTTATCATGAAGCTGAATTTCAAGCTTCGTCTGCCGCTCAGTACCCTGTGGAGTTGGTTTAACTAAGCGACGTGGGCCACGAACGCCCCTCAAGTGGAGCCCTGTGGGGCAACGCGTCTGGCGCCAAGCGTCAGACGCGTTTCTTGTTGCAGAAAGAGGTCAGTGAACACTGGCTCCATATCTTAGCGCCATTTCGAGCGTGTCGAGGTTTATATCGTTAAGGGCTTTGAACTTGACGCAATACCCACTCACGCTCGCCTTACCCAACGCACCCCCATACGTCCTGGCCAGATACGTCTTGTCTTCAATCCCCATGACATAGACCGAAATTCCAGTCGTATTTGCACTCAACCCAATCTGATAAAACTCCCGCGTCCTCCCGCCGGCGTATTTGATCGTGTAGGCGCCGTACCCGATGTTCGGGTTGGAAACGACCTTCCCGCTGCCGTCCAACCCATCCAGGAACCACAGCTTACAGCCCGGCATCAGGCGCAGGATGAGCTGGTGCAGTTCCTCCATGTCCCGGCGCTTCTGCTCGGGCTGGCCGGCGATATAGGCCTGGATCTGATCTTCCGTGCTCATGGGCAGGGCTGTCCCTTGTCCGAAGTCGCCTGATCGGACAACCGCTCCGACGTCTCTCCGCCCCAACGATACCGAAGCGTCGCCTTGGCAGGAAGCCGGGTTTCGCCTTGACATTTGGCCAAATGTTCGCTATATGTTCCCTTACGTTCTGCGCCTCCCCATCCCGCGCCCACGGCCCCTCCGCCGCCCGCCTCCGCGCACCCCTAGGGTAGGGGCGCACTTCCGCTCCCCGTGACGATGAGGAGCCGCGATGACCCTGACTGCCCACGACGCCACCCCTGTCGCCCGCCACGCCAACGGCCGCTTCGGCGCCGGCAATCCCGGCCGTCCGATCGGTTCGCGCAACCGCATTTCGCGGCGCGTGATCAACCTCGCCCTGCAGGATTTCGAGGACCACAGCGAGGAGGTCCTGCGCCGGCTGCGCGACAGCTGGCTGCCGGTCTATGCCCGCTTCATCTCGGGCCTGCTGGCGCGCGAGGGGAAGTCCGACGACCTGCCCGACCTGGACGCCTACACCGCCGAGGAGGTCCGGCATGTGTTGTTCTGCGCCCGCGCCGCCTGCGACCGCATCGAGGACGGCCGCGGCTCGCTGATCGAACTGCAGGCCGCCCTGATGGGCGAGGACATGCCCCAGCTGGTCCCGGCGGGCGCACCGTAATCTACGGTGAATCTACGGTGAAATCACACCTCGGGTGTCACCTGGAGATGGCCGCCTGCGCCCCCTCAATCCTCCTCCGCCGCGGCCGCCATCGCCTTGGCCGCGCCCGCGCCCCAGGCCTGTTGGCCGGCGGCGCCCTCGAACCAGAACGGCGCCCGCTCGGTCGGCGTGGGCGCCACCTCGTTCATGGTCATGGAGTCGTACATCCGCCCGTTGACCATCACCCACTTGATCGAGGTGGTGTCGCGGATGTTGGCCAGGGGGTTCCTGTCGAACACCACCAGGTCGGCCAGCTTGCCGGGCTCCAGCGAGCCGATGTCCTTGTCCAGGCCCAGGTAGCGGGCGCCGTTGATGGTGGCGGCCTTCAGGACCTGATGGGCGGGCATGCCGCCCTGGGCCATCATCCACATCTCCCAGTGCGCGCCCAGGCCCTCGCGCTGGCCGTGGGCGCCCAGCTGGACCGAGACGCCCGCATCATTGAGCGCGCGCACGATCTTCGCATTGGAGATGTGGTTGTACTCCTCCTCGGGCGCCATGGTCCGGCGGCGCGAACGGGCGTCGAGGATGCGGCGCGGCACGAAGGTCGACAGGCGCGGGTCGGCCCAGACGTCGGTGTGCTGGTACCAGTAGTTCTCGCCGAACATGCCGCCGTAGCCGACGATCAGGGTGGGGGTGTAGCCGACCTGGGTCTGGCTCCACAGCTGGCGCACGTCGTCATAGGCGTTGGCCACGGGGATGGAGTGCTCGACCCCCGTGTGGCCGTCCACCACCATGGTCATGTTGTGCATGAACAGGCTGCCGCCCTCGGGCACCACGTCCATGTGCAGCTCGCGCGCCGCCTCGATCACCTGCTGGCGCTGCTCGCGCCGGGGCTGGTTGTAGCTCTTGACCGAAAACGCCCCCAGCGCCTGCTGGCGGCGCAGGTGGCCGAGCGCGTCGTCCAGGCTGTTGATCTCCGCGGTGAAGGCGGTCTTGGCGCCGTACAGGATGGTGCCGGTGGAATAGATGCGCGGGCCCACCGTGATACCGGCCTTGTCCAGCTCGCTGGAGGCGAAGACCTCGAAGCTGTCGTTGGACGGGTCGTGGATGGTGGTCACGCCGAAGGCCAGGGTCGCGTAGTTGACCCAGGACTGCTGCGGCTGGATCTGCTCCGATCCCATGGAGCCGTGCCAGTGCACGTCGACGATGCCCGGCGTGATGGTCTTGCCGGCCGCGTCGATCACCTTGGCGCCGGCGGGGATGGCCACCGAGGCCCTCGGGCCCACCGCCTCGATGCGGTTACCGTTCAGAACGATGGTCCCGTCCTCGATGATCTCGTCGCCCTTCATGGTGACGATGCGCGCGCCGGTCAGCGCGATGCGGCCCGAGGGTTTGGCGTAGGGCGCCATGAAGCCGATGTCGGCGCCATGCTCGGCCGCGGGCGGCAGCTTCTCGGGCGCGCCGTCGAGGAAGGCGAAGCTGTCCTTCAGGTCGCGGGAATAGAGCTCGGGTCCGAGGGTCCACCACAGCCGCTTGCTGTCGCCCGACCAGTGCAGGTACTCGCCCGAGTCCTTGGTCGCCTTGGCCACCGGAATGGCCTTGCTGTCGGGGCTCAGCGTCACCGCCTTGCCGGTGGAGACGAAGGGCGTGATGTAGGCGTTGTAGCGCTCGGTCCAGGCCAGCCACTTCTCGTCCGGCGAGACGGCGAACTGCGAGGCATAGGCCGACATGAAGTGGGTGCGCTCTTCCGATCCGTTCAGGTTGATCGAGCGCAGGGCGCGTTTGTCCTCGTCCTCGTTAGTCAGGAAGAAGACCCGGTCGTTCGAGGCGCCGAACTGGGGGAGCGAGCCTTTGGACGAGACCTTGAACGGCTTGCCCTTGCCGTCGGCGCTGACCACGAACAGGCCCTGTTCCTGGGCGTATTCGCCGGTGGTCAGGAAGCCGTCGGAGGTGGCGCGGTAGACGATCTTCGTCCCGTCTGGCGAGAAGGCCGGTTCCACATAGTGGCCGGCGTCGGTCAGGATGGTTCCCTCGCCGCCGGTGGAAGCCACCACGCGCACGGCGCCGGCGTGTTTGTCGTCCCAGCTGACGTAGACGATCTTCTTCCCGTCGCGCGACCAGGCGGGATAGAACTCGAACTGTTTGGTCTGGGCGGTCAGGCGGTGGGCCGGGGTCCCGGCCTTCAGGTCCTTGATCCACAGGTGGCCCAGCGCCTGGTAGACGACCCGGTCGCCCTGGGGCGAGACCTGGGCCCAGCGCAGCATCTTCACCTTGAACTGGTCCGGCGCCACCTCCTGGGCGAAGCGCACGGCCTCGGTGACCTGGCGGGTTCCGGTGACGTGGAAGGGGATCTCGCTGACCGGCGACTTCAGGCCGGTGACCTCGGCGGTGCTGACGTCGATGCGGCGGATATGGCCGCCGGCCCACAGCACGATCGACTGGTGGTCGGGGGTCCAGGCCATGGCCGGATAGACCCCGTGGATGGCCCAGGTCTCCTGCATGTCGCGGTCCAGGCCGTCATAGACGGGGGTCTCGCGCCCCGTCGCGATGTCCAGCAGGTAGAGGACGGACTTGTAGCGAACGCGGCGGACGAAGGCCAAGGTCTTGCCGTCGGGCGAGGGGGTGGGGCGGATCGAGCCGCCCGGGCCGGTGACGTAGGGCTCGACCTCGCCAGTCTTCCGGTCCAGGCGCTGGATCACATAGATCTGGCCGTTGACGTCCTTGGAGTATTCGAAGTTCCGCCCCGGGGTGCTGTCGTCGGAGAAATAGAGGTAGCGGCCGTCGGGCGAGAAGGCCGGCTCGCCGGAGTCCTTCTGGTCGGTGCGCTTGGTGGTCAGCTGCAGGCCGTCGCCCGTTCCGGAGCGGTGGTACATCCACATCTCGCCGGCGCCGAGGGAGCGCGAGGCGGTGAAGTGCTTGCGCGCGACGATATAGTCGCTGTCCGGGCTCCAGTTGGGGCTGTTCAGCAGCCGGAAGCTCTCCTTGGTCACCGCGTGGGCGTTCGATCCATCGCGGTTCATCACCCAGATGTTGTCGCCGCCGCCGCGGTCGGAGGTGAAGGCGATCCACTTGCCGTTGGGGGAATAGCGGGGCTGCATGTCCCAGGCGACGCCGCTGGTCAGCGCATGGGCTTCGCCGCCCGTGATCGGCATCGTGTAGATGTCGCCCAGCAGGTCGAAGACGATCTCCTTGCCATCGGGCGAGACGTCCACACTCATCCAGGTGCCGGTGGTGGTGTCGATCCTGGCGTCGTGATGCGGGCCCGGAGGGGCGTTGACGTCCCACTTGGGCTTGTCCGGCTCCGCGGCGAAGGCCGGAAGCACCACGAACAGGGCGAAGACGGCGACCAGCGCCTGCAGCACGCGTTTCATGAAAGGACGGCCCCCGTGAAAAAGTCGGGGCCGAGATGATCACCGATACGCGGGTGAGGGAAGAGGGCTGCGTTGAGGGACGCCGAATCCTGGATCGATCGATCCGCAATGTGCTTCTGAAATCATACGGTTACCGCGAGACAGGCTCCGCCAGCTCGGTGAACGTGATCAACGAAACTTACCTAACATCATGATTTTCATTCTGATTTTCTTAAGCGCGCCTGAGTTATCGCTGATCAGCGGCGAAACCTATCTCTCGAGGTGACCTTGTCTTCCCCGGCAATCTCCAGCGCGACCCTGAAGGCCACGTCGTTGCTCTCGGCGATCCTGAAGACCCAGCAGGCGCGCTACTGGCTCATCTCAGCCTGGGGCGTCGCGCTGATTCCGGTGTCCGGACCGCTGGTGGCGCTGGTCTGGTGGGGTTCTACAATCCTGTGGGCGGGATGGGCGCGAACCCAGTTCGAGAACTGGGTCTCCCGGCGGCAGGGCGCTGGATTCGCGGCCTTTCCGCTGGTCGGCCTGCTTTCCGCGATCTTCTGGGCGGCGGCGCCCGCTCTGGCCTGGGGCTCGGGCCATCCGTTCGGCCGGCCGCTGGCCCTGCTTTTCCTGGCCATCGGGTATCAGCTGACCTTCACCCAGATCGGCCGCGAACCGCGCAAGGCGATGGTCATCACGCTTCCATACAGTGTCGTGGCGGTCTGGATCGGGGCGACCCTGTGGGGAACGCCGGCGTTCCCCGCCTATTTGGTCGGGATGCCCGTCCTGTATTCGGGGCTCGCTTTCTCCGCCTATTTCGCCTGGGGCGCGCACCAGAAGGTGCTCGAGCACGAAGCCGAGCAGGAGCGCCTGATCCGGGAGCTGGAAAGCGCCCGAAACCTGGCCGAGGCGGCGAACCAGGCCAAGTCGGCCTTCATGGGCATGATCAGCCACGAGTTGCGCACCCCGATGAACGGGGTGCTGGGCGCCGCCCAGCTGCTCCAGCAGCAGAGCCTGGGTCCGCAGGAGGCGGAACTGGTCCATGTGATCCGCGACTCCGGCGACGCGCTGCTGTGCCTGCTGAACGACCTGCTGGACCTCAGCAAGATCGAAGCCGAACGCATGACGGTGGAGATGGTCGAGGTCGACCTGCCCAACCTGCTCGACCGCGTGACCCGCGTGTGGCGCATCCGTGCCGACCAGAAGGAGTTGAGCTACGCGGTGAGCGTGGATCCTTCGGTTCCCACCGCAATCCTCAGCGATCCGACACGGCTGGCCCAGATCATTCACAACCTGCTGTCCAATGCGGTGAAGTTCACCGCCGAGGGTGAGGTCGGAGTTGTCGTGCGCGCCGAGCCCCTGTCCGACACGGCCGTCACGATCCGGCTCGAGGTCAGCGACACCGGCCCCGGCATGAGCTCCGAGAGCGCGGCGCGGTTGTTCCAGCCCTTCACCCAGCTCGACCTGTCGACGACCCGGAAATTCGGAGGCACGGGCCTGGGACTATCCATCTCCCGCGCGCTTGCGCGCCTGCTCGGGGGCGATCTTGAGGTTCGCTCGGCGCCGGGCGAGGGTTCGGTCTTCAGCCTTTGCTTCCCCGCCGAGATCGTCCATCGCGAAGCCGCCGAGCCGTTGGTCGAGAGCCCCGAGACCTGGGACGCCTGCCCGCCTCGGAAAGTGCTTGTGGTGGAGGATCACCCCGTCAACCGGATGCTGCTGCGGACCTTCCTGCAGGGTTGCGGCCACACCGTCGTCATCGCCGAGGATGGCGCCCTCGGCCTGGCGGCAGCGCAGATCGAGGCGTTCGATCTGATCCTGATGGACGTGAACATGCCGGTGATGGACGGCCTGACCGCCACCCGGGCTTTGCGGAGCCGGCCGGGCCCCAATCGCGGAACGCCGCTGGCGGTGCTCAGCGCGTCGGCGCGCAGCGAAGATCACCAGGCCGGCCTGGATGCGGGCGCCGACATGTATCTGGACAAGCCCGTGGATTTTCAGGCCCTGGCCGCGCTCCTGCAACGGATTCCGCAGGACCGATCGCCCGCCCTACAGGTCGCCCTCGCCTGAGCCATCGGCGCGGCGCTCGCCGCGCCGCCGTGGTCGGCGTCCCGCCAAGTCAGTCAAGACCGTGGCCGCAAATCGGAACCGCCGGACAGGTCGAGCCGGCCGTCGAACGGCCTGCCACAGCAGAGCGGCGCCTTGGGCGACGGCGCGGCGGCGGGGGCCGGCGTGGCCGCGTCTTCGGGTTTCGCCGGCGTCCGGCCGCAGGCGACGGCCAGCGTCCTGTATGCCGACCAGGCCCTGGCCCGCGCATCCTCGCACCGGTCGCGATCGTCGCGCGAGGCTGGCGCTTTCCCGTCGGCGGGGCAGGCCTCGATCGGCGCCGGGTCAGGCGGGACGCGATAGACATGGCCGGTCTCGCGAGCCTTCTTCAGCGCCGCGTAGGCGCGCGCCAGCGTGGCCGGATCGTAGGCCTGCCCCTGCGGCCTGAGCGCCCAGCTCATGTCCATGGGCGGATCGGCGGGCGTCGCGGCGGGTGAGGCGCCGAAAGGGGCGGGAGGCGCGTCCATCCAGGTCCAGTGTCCATCGATATCGATATGAACCCATGGACCGTGGGGGCGCATCGCGATCTGAGCGATCTCCTGCGCGCACCGGTAGTCGGGGTCCCCTTCACCCAGCTTCTGCAAGGCGATGCGCAGGTCGAGCTCCGGATAGCGCGCCTTCGCACAGGCCTGCATGGCCTCGGCCCAGGCGCGCTTTTGCCACTGGTTTTCGACACAGTAGGTGTCGAAGGGCACGCACGCTTGGGCGTCGTGGCGCGAGACGGGCGCCGTCCGGCCGGGGTCCAGCGCCGGCGAGTTGGACTGGGCG
>CAYSNW010000025.1:0-48498 GCA_964432415.1 uncultured Caulobacteraceae bacterium | reverse complement strand
GGCCCCCACGGCGGCGACCCCCGCGGCCGCGCCCCCGCCCCGCGGCGGTTTCGGCTCCGGCCTGCTCTCGCGCCTGCGTCCGCAGCCCAAGCGCGCCCGCATCAAAGGCCCGGCCCCGACCCTGCACACCCTGATGGGCAATACCGAGGGCCAGCTGTCGGCCCTGCTGGGCGAGCCCGACGTCAAGCGGGCCGAGGGCGAGGGCGCGCTGTGGACCTACCGGCTGCCGAGCTGTTCGCTGATGGTGTTCTTCCACCAGACCCCGGGTTCGGGCCTGACGGTGTCCGGCGCCCAGGCCGGGTCGCTCGACCATATGGGCGCGGCGCCCGACGTGGACGCCTGCCTCAGGAGCGCCGCAGAGCGCTAGGCTTCTTCGGCCTGGGCTTCAGCTTGGCCTTGGGCTTCGACGCGTGCGCCCGCGCGGGCGGCTCGCCCGTACCCAGGAACAGCATGCGCGCGCCCAGCAAAAGTGGTTCGCACTTTTGCGCCCGGGGTGCCGCGCCTACTTAGTGGGCGGCCTTTCCGGGCGGCGAAGTGCGAACCACTTCGCCTGAAAGGCCGCGCGAGGGGCAGAGGTCCGATACGGGACAGGCGTCGCACTTGGGCCGCTGGGCGGTGCAGACGTAGCGGCCGTGCAGGATCAGCCAGTGATGGGCGCGGGTCAGCCATTGTTCGGGCACGACCTTGAACAGCTGGGCCTCGACCTTGTCCGGCGTCGAGGCGTTGGCCAGGCCCAGGCGGTGGGAGACGCGGAAGACGTGGGTGTCCACCGCGATGGCCGGCTCGATCCCCAGCTCGTTCAGCACCACCGAGGCGGTCTTGCGCCCCACCCCGGGCAGGGACTGGAGCGCCTCTCGCTCCAGCGGCACCTGGCCTGCGAACCGGTCGATCACCAGCCGCGACAGGGCGATGACGTTCTTCGCCTTGTTGCGATAGAGGCCGATGGACGAGATGAAGGGCGTCAGGCCCTCGACCCCCAGGGCCGCCATCTTTTCCGGGGTGTCGGCGACCGCGAACAGCTTTTCGGTGGCCTTGTTCACCTGCTTGTCGGTGGCCTGGGCCGAGAGCGCCACCGCCACCACCAGGGTGAAGGGGTTTGCGAAGTCGAGCTCGGTGGAAGGATGATCGTTCATCGCCTCGAAACGGCGGAACAGCGCCTCCACGCGGTCGGGATCGGGCGGATAGACCAGGGCCATGGAAGCCCCTATGGCCCGCGCCGGGGCCTTCGCCAAGATGGTCGGCGGGATTAGACTGGGTCGATGGTCCCCGCGTCCGAAGAGCGCCTGTATCTCGACGCCGTGCTCGAGCCCCACCGCTCGCTGAGCCGCCGGGGCGTGTGGCTGATCATGGCGCCCCTGATCGCGGTCAATCTGCTCTTCGGCCTGGTGTTCTGGTGGCTCGGCGGGGTGTTCGTGCCGCCCTTCCTGGGGCTGGACGTGCTGGGGATGGCGCTGGCCCTGTGGTTCAGCTTCCGCCAGACGGGGCGGAGCGAACGGGTGCGCGTCTCGGCCGACCAGGTGACGGTCACCCACGAAGGGCGCGGGCGGGCGCGCACCGTCTGGGTCTCGGCCCCTCAGTTCACCCGCGTCGCGCTGGACGGTCCGGAGGCGCGCTACGGGCGGCTTCGCCTGTGGAGCAAGGGTTGCGGGGTGGCGCTCGGCGCCGATCTCGGGGCGCCGCAACGCCGGCGGTTCGCCGCCGAACTGGAGGCGGCCCTGGTCCTGGCGCGGGCCGAACGCTGGCCTGCGCTCGCGCCCCAGGACCCCTGAGCTTGTGCGCGCGGGCCGCGGGGGGCAAAACTGCGACGCGATGGCACGGCGCGCGCCTCAATTCCGCGCCCGCCGGTGTGGCCTTCTCGCTCTCGAAGCGGGCCGGGGCGGTACGAGCAAAAGCGGGACCATGGCGTTCGAAGTCGAGCTGACGTCGTCTGGACAGATTTGGGGGCGCGCCGCCCGGGCCGTGGGCCTGGCCCTGCTGCTGACGCTGGCGGCCTGTTCCAAGCCCAAGCCCACCGGGACGGTCGAGGCGCGGGCCTCGGGCGAGACCCGGCCCAACATCCTGGTCATCGAGGTCGACCACCTGGGCCTGGAACTCGGCGCCTACGGCGACAAGGCCGCCCAGACGCCGGAAATCGACCGCCTGGCCCGCGAGGGCGTGACCTTCACCGACGCCTACGCCACCTCGGGCGGCGCCGACGCGGAGGCCGTGGCCCTGCTGACCGGCATGCATCCCTCGACCATCGGCATGGTGCAGGAGTGGACCGGCGCGCCGCAGTGGACGGTGGCGCCGCCGCCGGAGGTTCGCGGCTATCCGGAGCTGCTGCGCGCGGCGGGCTACTACACCTTCCATATCGGGACCCGCCCGGACGCCTTCGGATCGCCGCCCTCGCTGTGGAGCCAGGACGTCACCGCCGCCGACGCGCGCTGGATCGCCGACGCCGCGGCCCAACCCTTCCTGGGGGTCGTCGACCTGACCGTCGAGGACCGCCCGGCCGCCGAGCCGCGCAAGAAGAGCTTCCTGGAGACCCTGCAGTTCTGGAAGCGCGACGAGAGCCGCGACGCCAGGCCGGTCACCGACGCCGCGCGCCTGCAGGTTCCCGCCTACCTGCCCGACACGCCCGA
Organism: uncultured Caulobacteraceae bacterium; assembly: GCA_964432415.1. GTDB lineage: Bacteria > Pseudomonadota > Alphaproteobacteria > Caulobacterales > Caulobacteraceae > JAFECT01. The sequence goes on along the minus strand of CAYSNW010000025.1, from coordinate 45,877 downwards.
GGTCCGCGCCCAGCTCAAGGCCGAGTACGACCGCGTGCACCGGGTCGACGAGCAGGTCGGCGCCCTGATGAAGCGGCTGGAAAGCGCGGGTCTGCTGAAGACCACGGTGGTGGTGTTCACCGCCAAGGCCGGGCCCGAACGGCCGCGGGCCGAGCGCACGGTCTATGACTCAGGCGTGCGGGTTCCCCTGATCGTCCGCTTCCCCGACGGGCGCGGCAAGGGCGTGGTCCGCCACGACCTGATCAGCGGCGCCGACTTCGCCCCCTCGATCCTCAAGCTCGCGGGCGTCCAGCCCATGGCCTGGATGCAGGGCCGCGACCGCTTCTCGGGAACCGGCGATCCCAACCGTTTCGTGATCACGGTGCAGGACCGGGTGGACGGGGTCTATGAGCGGGCCTTCGCCGTGCGCGACGGCCGCTACCTCTATGTGCTGAACCTGGCGCCCGACACCCAGGTGGCGGCGATGATGCGTCCCGGACCCATGACCGACGCCGTGCAGGCGGCCAACAAGGCGGGCCGGCTGAGCGCGCCCCAGGCCCAGATCTTCGGCCTCGAACGCGCCTCCGCCGAGCTCTACGACCTGAAGGCCGATCCGTTCCAGTTGAGGAACCTGGCCGAGGAGCCCGCTCACGCCGGCGACGTCAGCCGCCTGTCCCAGGCGCTCAACGCCTTCGCCACCTCCGCCCCCGACTGGTCGATCTATTCGGCCGAGGAACTGCAGGACCGCTTCAAGCCCGGAGGCGTGACCCCCACGGCGGCCGCCCCGACCGCGGCCCTGCGCGACGGCAAGCTGCTGCTGGACAGCGTCACCCCGGGGGCTGCGATCCTGTGGCGGGTGAAGGGCGAGAAGCCCTGGCGGCTCTATGCCGGTCCCGCGGTGCTGAAGCCGGGATCGGTCATCGAGGCGAAAAGCGTCCGTTACGGCTTCCTGCCCAGCGCCCTCACCGAGCTGAAACCCTAGGCCCTGAAACTTCGCGCGGCCTCGCGCGTTCTCCGGCGGAAGGCCGCCGGAGGGCCAGACCCATGAGACGCATCGATCGCATCGCCGAAATCTACAAGGGCGACGTCGACCTGGAGGACTGGATCGTCGCCTGCCTGGACGACCAGGGCCAGGTGCGGTTTCTGACCATATTCTCGGGGCCCGAGGCCGAGGAGCGCGCCTTCGAATACGCCGAGGCCAAGTACGCCCGCGTCCGCCGCCGGCCGATGCAGCCGGTGGAGCGGGAATTCGGTGAGCGGAGCTGGGCTGCGGCCTGAGGCCGCAGCGGGGAACCCTGCCGGGTCCGAAGGGTTATCTTTCGACCAGACGGGGATGAGACCGTGGGCGATGTCGTGCGCCTCAAGACCTGCGCTTCCGAGCCGCGCGCCGCGCGCGGGTTCCGTGTGGCCCTGGTCAACCCCTCCCCGCCCTCTCCCATGCCCCACGCCAAGAGCCCGCCGCTGGAACTGCGTTGCGCGCGCACCTTGCTGGAGGTCGACGGCTGCGAGGTGCTGCTGCTGGACGGCCGCAGCCAGCAGCTGACCAACCGGGAGCTGGCCGAGATGACCGCGGACTTCGCCCCGGACCTGACCGCGGTGGCCTCCCCCGAAGGCGAGGCGCCGACGACCGAGAAGGCCTTCATCGAGGCGCTCGGCGACCAGGTAGCGGCCGGCCTTGCGCCCGCCATGGCCGCGCCGGGATTGACCCTGATCTCCACCGGCGACCAGCGCGCGGGCCGTCCGGTGCTGGAGGCGCTCAAGTCCGCGCGCGCCCTTGCCCGCTGGATGCGGGCCAACGCCCGGCCGCGGCCATCCAGGGCCCGGAACCTCAAGCTGATCCCCGGCGGGCTGAACTAGAGCATGTCATGCAAAAGTGGCTCCCACTTTTGCGCCCGGACATGCTCTAAACTCTTGGAATAGAGCACGATTCAACGATCAGGTGATCCCACCTGATCGCATCATGCTCTAGCTACCGAGCACCTGCATCCCGAGCCACTCGGCGATGAGGGCGGGCTTGGCCTCGCCCTCGATCTCGACGGTGACCTCGTTCTTGATCAGCCAGCGGCCGCCGCCCTTGTCGGCCGCCTCGATCAGCTTGAAGCGGCCGCGCACCCGCTGGCCCGCGCGCACCGGCTGGAGGAAGCGGATCTTGTCGAAGCCGTAGTTCAGGCCCAGCGCCACGCCCTTGAGCATCGGCGCGGCCTCGTAGGACATCTTCGACAGCAGCGAGAGGGTGAGGAACCCGTGGGCGATGGTCCCGCCGAAGGGGGTCCTGGCGGCGGCGACCGGGTCGACGTGGATGAACTGCCAGTCCTCGGTGGCGTCGGCGAAGGCGTCGATGCGCGACTGCTCGATCGCGGTCCAGGACGAGACCCCGACCTCCTGGCCGGCCATGGCCGCCAGCTCCTCGCCGCTCAGGGTTCCGTGCGCCAAAGCCTTGTCGTTCATCTGTCGTCCCTTCTTAGCCGACCGGCCGCCGTCCGCTGGCGATCTCCCAGCCCAGTTCCGCGGCGGCGACCGCCACCTTGCCCATGCGCTCGGCGCTGCGGTCCGCGGCGTTGCCGGCCAGCGCCCGGGCGTAGACCCCCTGGGTGATGCCCACCAGCCGGAACAGCGACAGCGCCAGGAAAAAGCGCCAGTCCGGGATGTCGGGCCGACCGACCGCCTCGGCGTAGGCCTTCAGGAACTCGGCCTCCGTCGGCAGGGCTTCGGCCTCGAAGTCCAGTCCCCGCAGCCCCGGATAGACCCCGCCCGCCGGCAGATGCCAGGGCAGGGCGGCGTAGGCCAGGTCCGACAGCGGATGGCCGAGCGTCGCCAGCTCCCAGTCCAGCACCGCCAGGATGTCAGCGCCGCCTCTGGCATAGATCATGTTGCCCAGTCGGAAGTCGCCGTGGACGATGGTGGTCTCTTCGGTCGCAGGCGCGTTCCGGGGCAGCCAGGCGATCAGGGCGTCCATCTCGGGGATGTCGCGGGTCCTGGCCGCCTCGTACTGGCGGGTCCAGCGTTCGATCTGGCGGCCGACGAAGTTCTGCGGCTTGCCGAAGTTTTCCAGTCCCACGGCGGTCGGATCGACCCGGTGCAGGTCGGCGAGGGTGCGGGCGAGTTCGAGATAGATGGGCTTGCGGTCGCCCTTGGGTTCGTCGGCCAGGGAGGTGTCGGCCAGCACCCGGCCGTCGACGAAATCCATGACGTAGAAGGACGTGCCGATCACGCGCTCGTCCTCGCACAGCAGGCGGGCCGAGGGCACGGGCACGCCGGAGCCGGCCAGGGCCCGCATGACCTGGAACTCGCGCTCGACCTGGTGGGCCGAGGGCAGCAGCTTGCCCGGCGGCTTCTTGCGCAGGACGAATTTCCGCTCCGACGTGGTGATCAGATAGGTCGGGTTGGACTGGCCGCCCTGGAATTGTTTGAGCGTCGCGGGCCCGGAGAAGCCGGGGAGATCCGCCGCCAGCCGCGCGAACAGGGCCGCTTCGTCCAGCCGGTGCTGGGCCAGGGGCTCGATCAGGGCCGGTTCGGTGCCCATCTCAAAGCTTCCCCGCCAGCACGTCGGCGAACAGGCCCGGGTCCACGTTCCCGCCGGTGAGCATGATCCCGACCGGACCATCGCCCGCCTCGACCTTGCCGCTGAGCAGGGCCGCGAGCGACACCGCCCCTCCGGGCTCGACCACCAGCTTCAGGGCGCGGAAGGCGAAGCGCATGGCCTCGGCGACCTCGGCGTCGGAGACGGTGAGGGCGCCGGACAGGTTCGGCTGGTTGATCGGGAAGGTGATCACGCCCGGCATGGGCGCCATCAGGGCGTCGCAGATCGACTGGGCGCCGGGCGCATGGGTGACGCGCTCGCCCGCCTGCAGCGACAGCTGGTGGTCGTTGTAGACCTCGGGCTCGACCACGAAGATGCGGGTGTCGGGGGTCAGCGCCTTCACCGACAGGGTCAGGCCCGCCAGCACCCCGCCGCCGCTGGCGCCGCAGAACACCGCTTCAAGCTCGGCCCCGGCGGTCCGCGCCTGTTCGATCAGCTCCAGTCCCGCCGTGCCCTGGCCGGCGATGACGTGGAAGTCGTCGAAGGGCGGCACCAGCACCGAGCCGCGCTCGGCGGCGATCTCGGCGCCGATGGCCTCGCGGCTTTCGTTCCAGCGGTCGTAGAAGCGCACCTCGCCGCCGAAGGACAGCACCCCCTCGACCTTCACCCTGGGCGAGTCGTGCGGCATCACGATCAGGGCCCGGGTTCCGACCCGTTTGGCGGCGGCCGCCACGCCCTGGGCGTGGTTGCCGGAGGAATAGGCGACGACGTCCCTGGTCTTCTCGTCCTCGGTGAGGCGGCTGATGCGGTTGTAGGCGCCGCGGAACTTGAAGCTGCCGGAAATCTGCAGGGTCTCGGGCTTGAGCAGCACGCGCCGTCCCGCCCGCTCGTTCAGCGCCGGGCTCTCGATCAGCGGCGTGCGCACCGCCTGGCCCTTGAGCCGGGCGGCGGCGTCCTGAACATCGTTGAACGTGGGGAGAGCCGTCATGTGGCGAAGACCTGCCCGTCATCCGCGAAGGCCTTGAACTCCAGCGCATTGCCCGACGGGTCGAGGAAGAAACAGGTGGCCTGTTCGCCCGGCAGGCCCTTGAAGCGGATCTGGGGCTCGATGATGAAATCGATGCCCTCGGCCTTCAGCCGCTCGGTCAGGGCGGTCCATTCCTCCAGGCTCAGCAGCGCCCCGAAATGGCGCACCGGCACGTCGTGGCCGTCCACCGGATTGGTGGCGACGCGCGTCTCCGGCTCGGCCACGTGGTGGGCCACGATCTGGTGGCCCCAGAAGTCGAAATCGACCCAATCCTCGGCCGAACGGCCCTCGGGACAGCCGAGCAGGCCGCCGTAGAAGCGGCGCGCCTCGGCGAGGTCGCGCACGGGAAAGGCGAGATGGAAGCGGGGGCGCTGGGTCATTATCTGTCTTTAGCGCCACAGTTGATGGCCTGCCACCAAATGGTCACGCCCCTCGGCTATGGCTTTCCGGCCCGCCTTGCAGTATTAGGCGCCCCGCACCTCCCCGAAGCACCGAAGCCCGCGCGCGGCTCGCCCGCGCCCATTTCCGTTTGATCCGAATGAACCTCAGAAACATCGCCATCATCGCCCACGTCGACCACGGCAAGACCACGCTGGTGGACCAGCTGCTCGCCCAGTCCGGCGTGTTCCGGGCCAATGAGGCGCATGCCGAACGCGCCATGGACTCCAACGACCAGGAGCGCGAGCGCGGGATCACGATTCTGGCCAAGTGCACCTCGGTGCTGTGGCACGGCAAGGCGGGCGACACCCGGATCAACATCATCGACACCCCCGGCCACGCCGACTTCGGCGGCGAGGTCGAGCGGATTCTGGGCATGGTGGACGGCTGCCTGCTGCTGGTGGACGCCGAAGAGGGCGTCATGCCCCAGACCAAGTTCGTGCTGGGCAAGGCGCTGAAGCTGGGCCTTCGCCCCATCGTGGTGCTGAACAAGGTCGACCGCGCCCACGCGCGCCCCGACTATGTGCTGAACGAGGCCTTCGACCTGTTCGCGGCCATGGACGCCAGCGAGGAGCAGCTGGACTTCCCGCACCTGTACGCCTCGGGCAAGCAGGGCTGGGCGGTCCTGGACATGAACGACCCGCAGACCGATCTGGCGCCCCTGTTCGACATGATCGTCGAGCACGTGCCGGCGCCCATCACCCAGGGCAAGGTCGACGAACCGCCCCAGATGCTGGCGGTGCTGATCGAGGCCGATCCGTTCCTGGGCCGGCTGCTGACCGGCCAGCTGACCGCGGGCAAGCTCTCGCCCGGCATGGCGATCAAGGCGTTGAACCGCGACGGGGTCGAGATCGAGCGCGGCCGGGTGACCAAGGTGCTGGCCTTCCGGGGCCTGAAGCGGCAGCCGATCGACGAGGCGGAAGCCGGCGACATCATCGCGGTCGCGGGCCTGTCCAAGGCCACCGTCGCCGACACCATCTGCGCGCTCGAGCTGACCGAGGCCCTGCCCGCCCAACCGATCGATCCGCCGACCATCTCCATGACCGTCTCGGTCAACGACAGCCCGCTTGCGGGGCGCGAAGGCTCCAAGGTGCAGTCGCGGGTGATCCGCGAGCGCCTGCTGCGCGAGGCCGAGTCCAACGTGGCCATCCGGGTGGCGGAAACCGCCGAGAAGGACGCCTATGAGGTGTCGGGCCGCGGCGAACTGCAGCTGGGCGTGCTGATCGAGAACATGCGCCGCGAAGGCTTCGAGGTCTCCATCTCGCGCCCGCGCGTGGTGTTCCAGGCCGGCGAGAAGGGCGAGAAGCTGGAGCCGATCGAGGAAGTCGTCATCGACGTGGACGACGAATTCACCGGCGTGGTCATCGAGAAGCTCTCGGGCCGCAAGGCCGAGCTGAAGGACATGCGCCCCTCCGGCGCCGGCAAGACCCGCATCACCCTGGAGTCGCCCTCGCGCTCGCTGATCGGCTACCAGGGCGAGTTCCTGACCGACACCCGCGGCTCGGGCGTGCTCAACCGCGTGTTCAGCCACTACGAACCCTACAAGGGCTTCATCGAGGGCCGCCGCCACGGCGTGCTGGTCTCCAACTGCGACGGCGAGACCGCCTCCTTCGCCCTGTGGAACCTGGAGGACCGGGGCTTCATGTTCGTGGGCGCCGGGGAGAAGTGCTACCAGGGCATGATCATCGGCGAGAACAGCCGCTCGGACGACCTCGACGTCAATCCGATGAAGGCCAAGCAGCTGACCAACGTGCGCGCGTCCGGCAAGGACGAGGCCATCCGGCTGACCCCGCCGCGGCGCCCGACGCTGGAGCAGGCCATCGCCTACATCGACGAGGACGAGCTGGTCGAGGTGACGCCGAAGAACATCCGGCTGCGCAAGAAGGTGCTCAATCCCAGCTTCCGCAAGAAGCGGATCCGCGAAGACGCCTGAGCCTTCGGGGTTAAATGAACCCTGACCGGGGCCGGACGTTACGTCCGGGCTCGTGGCGCCCCGCGACCTTCGCCGGGGCCGCCCACTCGGGCAGGAGCCCACCCATGAAACGCATTCTCACCGCGGTCGCGGCGCTGTCGCTGCTGGCCGGCGTCGGGGCCGCCACGGCCCAGTCCCGCTACGACGACCATCGCGACAACGGCTATCACAACGGTCAGCAGGACCGCGATTATCAGGATCGGGACCACCAGGACCGGGACGATCGGGGCCATCACGACGGCGACCGCCATGACCGGGACGGCTACCGCCACGACCAGGGCCGCCACAACGGCTGGCGCCGCGGCGGCCGCGTCGACCGCAACGAATGGTACCAGGGCCAGCGTATGGACTATCGCCGCTACCACCTGCGCCAGCCGCCCCGCGGCTACGAGTGGCGCGAGGTCAACGGCGACTATGTCCTGGCGGCCATCGCCAGCGGCCTGATCTACGACATGATGCTGAACAACCGATAGTTCGGCCTCCCTTCGAAAGCCTTCCCGAGGCCGGCGGCGAAACCCGCCGGCCTCCTTGTTTTTTCACCTGGCCGCATATGAAGACCATCCGGCGCCTGCTCCTGGCCGAGGCCATCGCCGGCCTCGTGCTTGGCGCCGCCGAGCCCGGGAGTTGACCGGGGCTCCGCCCGACTTCAGGGTCGGCGCCGGAGAACCGCATGCGCTTCGCACCCCTTCTCGTCCTGATCGCCGTGGCCGGCGGCGGTTGCGCGCCCCTGTCCTTCGGGTCGGGTGCGCCAGCCCTGGCCAGAAGCATCCGGGGCGCCGACTCCGAAGCGCCGTCCGCGGCGGCCCGCGCGCGGTTCCCGGTCGGCTCGTCCGAGACGCGGATGCTGGCGGAGCTGAAGCGCGAGCGGTTCGTCCTGGGTCCGAGCGAGGCCGGGCGGTTCCGCACCGCCGCGGCGAGCTGGCGCGACCTGCCGTGCCTCTACACCTACAGCCTGCGCTGGCGCGCCGACGAGCAGGGCGCGATCGCCGAGATCTCGGCGACTTTCACGGACGCGTGCACGTGAACCCCCTCTACGCCAATCTGCCGACCACCATCTTCGAGGTGATGAGCGGCCTGGCGCGCTCCACCGGCGCCATCAACCTGGGCCAGGGATTTCCGGACGAGCCCGGGCCGCTGGCGGTGCGGGAAAAGGCGGCGGAGTTCGCCGTGCACGGCTGGAACCAGTATCCGCCCATGCGCGGCCTGCCGGAGCTGCGCCAGGCCGTGGCCGCCCACTACCGCCGCTTCCAGGGGCTGGAGCTGGACTGGGAGGGCGAGATCACCGTCACCTCCGGCGCGACCGAGGCCCTGGCGGCCTCGATTCTGGCCCTGATCGAGCCGGGCGACGAGGTGGTGCTGTTCCAGCCGCTCTACGACGCCTATGCGCCCCTGATCCGCCGCGCGGGCGGGACCATCCGGCTGGTCCGGCTGGAGCCGCCGCACTGGCGGCTGGACCGCGAGGCCCTGAGCGCGGCCTTTACGCCGAAGACCCGGCTGGTGGTGTTCAACAACCCGCTCAATCCGGCGGCGGTGGTGTTTCCCGAGGAAGACCTGGCCCTGCTGGCCGAGTTCTGCGTGGCGCACGACGCCATCGCCATCTGCGACGAGGTCTGGGAGCAGGTGGTGTTCGACGGCCGTGTCCACCGGCCCCTGATGGCCCTGCCCGGCATGCGCGAGCGCACGGTCAAGATCGGCTCGGCGGGCAAGATGTTCGCGCTCACCGGCTGGAAGGTCGGTTTCGTCTGCGCCGCGCCCGAGCTGGCGGCGGTGATCGCCAAGGCCCACCAGTTCCTGACCTTCACCACCGCGCCCAACCTGCAGGCGGCGGTGGCCTGGGGGCTGGGCAACAGCGACGCCTGGTTCGAGGCCATGCCCAAGGACCTGGCCCGTTCGCGCGACCGGCTGGCGGCGGGGCTCCGGGGCGAGGGCTTCGTGGTGCTGGAGAGCGGCGGCACCTATTTCCTGAACATCGACCTGCCGGGGTCGGGTATCGGCCTGGACGACCGCGACTTCGCCATGCGCGCGGTGAAGGACTTCGGCGTGGCCTCGATCCCGGTCTCCAGCTTCTACGAGGCCGATCCGGTCACCAGCGTGCTGCGCCTGTGCTTCGCCAAGGCGGACGACACCCTGGACCAGGCGGTGGAGCGGCTGGCGAAGGCGCGCCGCGCCCTGGCCTGACGAAAACCGGCGTTCTGAAACCCTCGTCCTCGCGCCGCGTTGATCCGGGGACGGCGACGCGCCGTCGCGAGGTTCCGTCATGCGTGTCCTGGCCCCCGCCGCCCTTATCCTGCTCACCGCCGCCTCCGGCGCCGTCGCGGCGCCCCGTAGCGATTCCCCGGCCAGGGTGGTGCGGACGAGCTATTCGGCGCCGCCGCGCGTCCACCGGCCGGTGATGGAGGTGTGGCTGGGCGACCGCGTGTCGGCGCTGCTGGTCGACCGTCAGGGGCGCCCCCTTTCCGGCCAGACCGCCGGCGCGCGAATCCCGAAATCGGAAACCTTGACCAAAAACGCGCGTTAACCGTTCGACGGACGGCAAAGATCCGTCGCAGAGGACCTTGAAAATCCCATGCGCACGACCCTGCTCCTTTCCGGCGCCGCGGCCGCCCTGGCGCTCGCCGGCTCCGCCCATGCCCAGCTGCTCGGCGGCCATCCGATCGGCGTTCCCAACATCGGATCGACGATCAATTCGACGACGAGCTCCACGACCACGATCACGCGCGACCGGCTGGACACCAACACCAGCACCGACACCGACAGCACCAGCCGCATCAAGCACAAGAAGGTGACCTCCAGGGCCGACGCCTCGGCGAGCGCCGGCGCCAGCGCCCATGGTCCGAACCTGGATCCGGTCACCGGCCAGGTGCGCTCCAGCGCCCATGACGGCGCGGCCCTGGCCGGGAGCGCCGTGCGCGACACCCGCCGGGTGGGCGCCAACGCCTATTCCACCGCCTCCAGCGCCGATCCCAGCGTCAGTATGAGCGGCGGCGGCAGCGCCCAGGCCGGCCGCGGCGGGGCCAGCGCGTCGGGCAGCGGCTCGGCCAGTATCAGTCCTGGCCTGTCGGTGCGCGACACCGCCGGGCGCACCATCGGCCAGGTGGTCAGTGTCAGCCGCAACGAGGCCGGCCAGGCCAAGCGGGTGGTAGTGCGTTCCTCCGATGGCGTGCTGCACACCCTGCAGGCGTCCGACCTGTCGGTCAGCGGCAACGCGGCCGTGACCTCCGAGGCGAACCTCAAGGCCTCGCCCCACTGACCCGGTCCCGGAGGCGGCACCGCGCGGCGTCGTCTCCGGTTGTCTCCTGAACGTGACAGTTCGTCGCCTCTCAGGCCGCGTTCATCACGCCTGCCTTTAACTCGCCCCACACACGAGCGAGGATTTCGCTTCCGGCACGAGCCTTGCCGCGTGATGGCTGAGCCGTCTCGATTTGAAACGGCCCCAACACGATGGAATGGGGGTTGGCATGGCGACCGACATCGACCTGCATCTTGGTAAGCGTTTGCGCCGCCGGCGCCGGCTTCTGGGCCTGACCCAGCAACAGCTGGCCAATGCGGTCGGTATCCGGTTTCAACAGATCCAGAAGTACGAGTGCGGCGCGAACCGCATCTCGGCCGCCCGCCTGTGGCAGCTGGCCGAGGCCCTGGAGACGCCGGTGAGTTATTTCTACGACGGCCTGGCGGAAGCGGTGGCGAGAGCCGACGCGGCCGAGGAGCGTTCGGGCGAAATGTTCTCCCGCAAGGAGACCCTGGACCTGATCCAGGCCTACTACCGCCTGAGCGAACGCCCGCGCCGGCGCCTGCTCGACCTGGCCAAGTCTCTGGACGCCGAGAGCCCGGACACCGCGGCCTGACAACGCTGATGGCTGGACCGACCCAGGGTGCAGAGTCCTTCAGGGTCAGGTGGAATCGCCTGACCCGCCCGGAAGGGCTCTGATTCCAGGAGTGTCGAGCATGTCCGGGCGCAAAAGTGCGAGCCACTTTTGCATGACATGCTCGAAGCGCCTATCGGTCGGTCCATGCCAGCCAGTCCTGACACCACCGCCTTCGAAGCCTTCGCGATCGAACTGGCCCGCGCCGCGGGCGAGGCGATCCTGCCCTCGTTCCGCGCCGACATCGGCCACGAGAACAAGGCGGCCGACGGCGAGCGCTACGATCCGGTGACCGAGGCCGACAAGGCCGGCGAGCGCGCGATCCGCGCCCTGATTTCAAAGCACTATCCCGACCACGGCGTGCTCGGCGAAGAGTACGGCGCCGACCGCGCCGAGGCCGACTACGTCTGGGTCCTGGACCCGATCGACGGCACCCGCGCCTTCATGGCGGGCCTGCCGCTGTGGACCACCCTGATCGCGCTGCGCCATCGGGGCGAGCCCATCGTCGGCCTGATCGGCCAGCCGTTTCTGGGCGAGATGTTCGTGGGCGGCGCCTCCGGCTCGCGTCTGGTCGATGCGCGCGGCGAGCGGCCGATCAGGACCCGCCCTTGCTCCGACCTTTCAGAAGCCATCGTCGCCACCACCGACCAGAACCTGTTCGAGGGCGAGGAGGCGCAAGGCTGGGCCGCCGTGCGCGCCTCGGCTCGCCTGGCCCGCTACGGCTGCGACGCCTACGCCTACGCCATGGTGGCCCTGGGCCGGCTCGACCTGGTGATCGAATCCGGGCTGAAGCCCTGGGATTACGAGCCCCTGATCCCGGTGGTGCGCGGCGCCGGCGGCAGCGTCACGGGCTGGGATGGCGGCGCGATCGCGGGCGGTCAGGTCATCGCCGCGGGCGACGCCCGTTGCGCCGCCGCAGCCGCGGCCCTGCTCAGCCGTTCAGCGAAATAGGCGGTTCGTCGTCGGGATTGGGCGCGGGGGGCGCCGGCTCGGCCGCAGCCGGGGGGGCGCTCCAGGCCGCGGGCTGGGCGGCCGTTTCGTCCGTAGGCGGAACAGGTGGTTGGTAGACCGGTTCCGGCTGGACCTGAGTCCAGGTCTGGACCGGTTCGGCCACAGGCTCCGGCGCGGGGACGGCGCCGCCCGTGCGCGGCGCGACCTCCTCGGCCACGGCGTCGAACTCGCGGAAGAAGACCTCGCGGTGGTCCTCGACCTCCATCAGTATCTCGTGCTTGGCGCCCGGCGCCTCGACGTAACGGCCGCGCGGCAGCCGCTTGGCGGCCCAGCGCGAGGTCTGTTTCCACACCCGGTCGTCGGCGCCGGCCTGGACGATGGAGACCGGCACGCGCACCCGGCGCAGGTATTTGGGCCTCAGCGCCCGCTCCCCCGCCTCGATCGCGAAGCCCAGCCAGCCCCAGGTGATGCCGCCCACCGCCAGGTGCGGGCAAGCGTAGAGCTGCTCGCGCCAGCGCTCGTAGCGGGCCTCGTCGGAGGTCAGGGCGTCGGTGGAGAAGGTGTGTTCGAACGGATCGTCGTACTCTTCCAGGACGTACTCGCCGGCCTTGCCGTGACGCACGTTCCAGCGCGCGGCGAAGCGCACCGACCAAAGCGAGCGCTTGCCGGTCTTGATGCGCAGCATGGGGCTGGACAGCAGGGCCGCGGCGAAGCGGGTCTCGCCGGCCTCGAGCGACAGCAGGTTCAGCGCGCCCCCCATGGAGTGGCCGATCATGATCCAGGGTTTGGGCGCGCGGGCCTCATAGAAGTCGAGCAGGCGCGAGAAGTCGTCGAGGAACTCCTCCACCGCCCGGGCGTGGCCCTTCAGCCGGTCGGGCAGCAGCCGCGCCGACAGGCCCTGGCCGCGCCAGTCATGGGCGATGACCGCGAAGTCGCGCGCCAGCAGGTCGGCGATGACCTCGTAATATTTCTCGATCGGCTCGGTGCGGCCGCCGGAGACCACCACGGTGCCGCGCGGCGCGCCCAGCGGCAGCCAGAAGGCCGTGCGCAGGCGCAGGCCCCCGGCGCCACGATACCATTCGCCCTCGCCGCCGCGCGGGGACTCGGCCCCGGGCACGGACATCAGCGGCGCATTGGCGGCAAAGGCAGCGGCGCGGTTCAATCAAGGCTTCCTGAATCTGAGCGTCATGCGGTCGCTCTCGCCGATGAGATCGTACTTCGCATGATTGAAGTTTGGGTTATCGGGCTGGCCGCGCGGCGCGGACAGGCGCGTGGGCGGCAGGGTCCAGACGCCGAAGGGGTGGTCCTTGGTGTCCTTCTGGTTGGCGTTGATCTCGCTGGAGCCGGCGAAGACGAAGCCCGCCTCGGCCGCCAGCTGCTTCACATAGGGCTCCTGGACATAGCCGTTGGTGGCGGCCGGGTCCTGGGTCGAGCCGATGTTGGCCCGGTGCTGCTCCACCCCCAGCATGCCGCCCTTGGCCAGGGCCGCGAACGCATCGCGGAAGGCCTTGTCGGCCAGGCCCGCGGCCATCCACTCGTGCAGGGTGTTCATGAACAGGACCACGTCGGCCTTGCCGGGCTCGGTCACCGGACCCGAGGTCGGGCCGAACTCGGTGATGCGCACCTCGCCGTAGAGCGAGCGATTGGCGGCGAAGTGGTCCTTGAAGCGCTGGACGATCTGGGCCTGGGACGGATCGGCCCCGACGCCGGCGCCGATCTGGAAATCCGCGGCCACCAGCTTGCCGTTGTTGGCGGCCAGATAGGGGGCCAGGACCTCGGTCCAGTAGCCCTTGCCGGGCCAGAACTCGACCACGGTCTGGCCGGGCTTGATCCCGAAGAACAGCAGGGTGGCCTCGGGGTGCTGGTAGGTGTCGCGCGGTCGGTCGGACGCCCGCCAGTCGCCCGCGGCGGCCCATTCCAGCGATCCCTTGGGCGGGCCCTCGTCGACGCTCTTCTTGTTGGAGGCCGGAGCGGCCGGGCGCGAGGGTCCGCAACCGGCCAGAACGGCCAGTCCGGCGCACGCCACGCCACCCAACAGACGCCGCCTGGAAGCCAAGGGCGGGAACTCCGGCATCGACGACCCCCGTCAGGAACGGCCTCCACGTCGAGCCCGTTCCGAGCGAACCGCTGTAGACCCCCCAAGCGTGGGCGTCAAAGCCGCAATAGGCAAGTGTTACCGTGGGTTGGCCGAATTCGCCGCACACCGCGCCGGGGGCCCTCTTGCGGGGCCGAAACCGCCTTCCTAACTGATTGGACGGAGGCGCTGGATGTCCGGGCCTCCGGATCCGCGCGTCGCCTCTTGCAGGGTCGCCGAGGTCCATTCCCATAGCGCTCCGGGCAAACCGCGGAGCGTCGCAACCGTGCTCCAAGGAGGCATTTGCGCATGCGTACCGTCGACTTCTCCCCCCTGTACCGTTCCGTGGTCGGTTTCGACCGCCTGGCCGCCCTGCTCGACTCGGCCGCCAAGACCGATACGGCCTCGACCTGGCCGCCCTACAACATCGAATCCACCGGCGAGAACACCTACCGGATCGAACTGGCCGTGGCCGGCTTCAAGTCCGACGAGCTGAACCTCGAGGTCAACCAGAACCTGCTCACCGTCACCGGGCGCAAGACCGCCAACGACGACGAGACCCAGCGCCGCTACCTGCACCGCGGCCTGGCCGAGCGGAACTTCGAGCGCCGCTTCCAGCTGGCCGACTATGTGGTGGTCACCGACGCGCAGCTGGCCGACGGCCTGCTCGCCATCTCGCTCAAGCGTGAAATCCCCGAAGCGCTGAAGCCCCGCCGCATCGAGATCTCCACCGGCGCCTCCGACGGCCTGATCGAAGGCCAGGCGGCGGCGTAAGGCTCAGTTCGAGCCTCTCTTCGACTTCCTCTTCCCCTCAGACTTGGGGCGGCGCGGCTGACGCGCCGCCCCTTTTTGATCCGGGCGCCTCAGCGACGCGCGCCGGCTCCGACGACGAGACGCGATTTCTTGCTATGATTGCTGCGCCAGATCGCCGGACATAGCCCCATGCCCCAGCTGATGTGCGAATACTGCGGCTGCGCCCTGACCCGGCCGTGCGCCTGGGGAACGACCGCGCAGTACGACCCGCAGGCGCAGGACCGCCAGCCGGCCGTGCCCGCAGGCTTCCTGATCCGGATCGCCAAGGGCGATGGGCTCTCAGATCAACCGTTTTACCTGTCTTCGGAAGCCATCGCGGCGAACCCTGAGGATGTCGTTCGGGATTCCGTGATCTCGTCGGGCACGGACAACGGATGTTGCGGGTCCGACGGCCTGGATGGTCCCAATCGTTCATGCGTCTGCGGCCTTGTTATCGGCGTCGAATGGAGCGACTGCTGGACCCAGGCCGAGGTGCGTTTCCAGCCCGGCGCGGTGGCGGTCTTGGACGCCTGACCCGAAGTGTGCGGCGGCAAAGGCCGCCTTGTCCCCCAGGGCGCCAGGGAGCACTGTCGCTTGGCGCCGGGGTCCGCCATGTTGAAATTGGTCTTAGCGATCACGCTGGCCCTGACCACGTCGTCAGGGGCGGCCGTGCCGGCCCGCGAGCGGCCGTCCGCCAGGCTCGAACGTGTGGTCGAGAGCTACCGCGCCAACGGAGTCACCGACGCCGTCGTGCTGGTGGCGAGGGACGGGGTCCCAATCTACCGCAAGGCCTTCGGACTGGCCGACCGCGAGCAAAAGGTCGCGAACAGGCCGGAGACGATCTTCCGCATCGGCTCGCTGACCAAGCAGTTCACCGCCCTCGCCGTCCTGAAACTGGCGGCGGACGGCAGGCTGTCGCTCGACGATCCGGTCTCGCGCTTTGTCGAGAACGCCCCTGCCGCCTGGGGCGCGGTCACCATCCGCCACCTGCTGACCCACACCTCCGGCATCCCCAACCACACGGCCTCGCCGGACTGGGTCGGGCAGAACTGGATGGATCGCGACGCAGACGACCTGGTCGTCTGGGCGCGCGCAAAGCCGTTGGAAGCCGCCCCAGGCGCCCGCTTCCAATACGACAACGCCGGCTATGTGATCCTGGGGCTGATCGTGAGGAAGGCGAGCGGGGAAGGTTTGAGCGACTACCTGACCAGCCATGTCTTCAAGCCGCTCGGCATGAGGCGCACCGGCTTTGTCCGCGATCCGGCGCCGCGCCTGCGCGCGAAGGGCTATGTGCGCGAGGGGGACGCCTGGCGCGAGGCGCCCTGGCTTTCGGCCGTGCGGGAGTCGGGAGCAGGGTCGCTCTATTCCACCGCCGACGACCTGCTGCGCTGGGACCAGGCGCTGCGCAATCCACGCCGGCTGGGCCTCGCCGATCTGACACCCATGTTCACCGACTGGGGCCACGGCTTCGGTTTCGGCTATGTCGTCGGGACAGAGAGCGCTCACCGGGTCTGGTGGCACAACGGCCACGTCGACGGCTACAGCGCCATGCTGGCCCGTTACCCGGACGACCGGTTGACCATCATCGTGCTTTCGAACGACGACGCAGCGCCGGTGGAGAAGTTGTCGCGGGCGTTGGCTGCGTCTTACCTGACCAGGGGCTGAGAGGCGGCGACCAGGCGGGCGGACATTTCGCCCCGCCGGCCAGTGGCCCCTGGGTCGCCTCAGGAGCGCGCGCCCAAGGCATGGCGGGCAGTATCGCGCGATCGCCGTGCCCCCGGACGCTCGGTTGCGAGCCCCGCGGCAGACTGAATACAGACGTAGGTTCGCTCGGGCAGGTCCGCCGGGATCGGACACACCTCAAAGCGTCCATGGACCCACGCGCTCGCGAAGCCCGTGTTCTCCTGCGCCCTGGCGAGGGCGCGGTCCAGGTCCGGCGGAAGGTCCCGGCTGCGGTGAGGCGCCGGCCGGATCACCAGCACCCGACCCGTGTCATCGCGGCCCAGGACGAGGCCGCTGTCGCCCGACAGACCAACTCTTCCGCGCACCCGGTAGCATGGGCCGGTGAGAGCAGGGTTTGTCCTGCAGCCCGGGTCGACAGACGGCGCGGCGTCCGCTCCAAAGCTCAGCGCGCACGCAACGGCGACGATCGACAGCCCGGCCGCGGGTCGATTGGATTTCATGCCGCCAACCTAGCTTCACTTGCGAACCGCGCCTACGGGGCGGAACCCCGCTACCCCCAGGGCCCTCAGAGATTGGCCTTGAAGAAGCGGATCAACTCCCGGTTCAGGGTCTCGTGAAACCCGGCGCGGTCGAAGCCGGGGGTCGGGGCGCAGATCATCGGGGCGGCGGCGGCCAGTTCCGGCGAGCAGGGCGGCATGAAGTCGAAATGGCCCGCGCCCTCGACGCGGATGTACTCGGGGCGGCGAGGCAAGGCGTCGCGGACCGGCTCGGCGTAGAAGGGCGAGGGCAGGATCTGGTCGGCGCCGGCCTGCCACAGCTGGACGGGCTGGGTCACGTGCGCCAGGCCCGCGCGGGTGAAGGTGAAGCCCAGGGCCGGGGCCGCGACCGCGAGCGCACGGATGCGGGCGTCGTGCGGCAGACGCCGCGCAACGGGTCCGCCGCTCGGTGCGCCTGGGTGCTGCGCCATGAGCCGGCAGTCGTAGAAGTCTGGATGGGTCCGGCAGTGCTCGGCCATCAGGCTCAGGTCGGGATCGCCGCCGGCCGCGGCCAGCACGGTGAAGCCGCCGCTGGAGAAGCCGAAGGCCCCGATCCGTCCGGGGTCGACGCCGGCCTTTGCGTCCCATTGACCCAGCATGTAGTCGATCAGCACCGACAGCTGGCGGGTGCGGTCGACGACATCGGTGGCGCGGCTCTGGTCGCGCCAGTTGTCGCCGGTGTGGGTGGGGGCCACGACCACGAACCCGGCCCGGGCCAGGGCCTCCGCCGTGTCGCGGTGGCTGCGGTAGTCGCCGCCGGCGCCGTGGGAGATGACGATCAGCGGGCGCCGCCCGGAAACGGGGCCGGCAGGATACCAGACGCCCGCCTCGATGGCGGGCTGTGCGCCGTCAGCCACGTTCAGGCGGACGAAGGCGACGCCGTCGCGCACCACCGGGCCGGGCTGGGCGGCCTGAAGCGGGGCGGGGCTCACGGGTTGGGCGGCGGAGGTCGTCGTCGCGCAGGCGGCGAGCAGAAGGGCGGCGGCGGCGATCAGGGATCGGGCGGACATGGAAGGGCCTTTCAACGCGGAATGAGGCGTCCGTGTTGGGCCGCCGCGCACCGCTCCGCCAGCGCGGATGGGCGAACGGGCGAACGGGTCCGTGGCCGGGCGAACGGCTGCATTCGCCCGGCGGGCTTGTTAGGGTGAGGCCATGGATTCGGTGATGGCTCAGCTCGGGCGGCGACGCCCGCTGGCGGTAGGGTTCGCGGTCTCGACGGCCGCCGGCCTGGTCCTGGGCGCGCTGGGCCCCTTCGGCACCTACCTGGGCGCCCTGGCGGTGCGCATGGCCTATTGGGTGGTCTGTCTGTGGGCCGGCTGGCTGGCCTTCGCGGTGAGCCTGCCGGTCGTGAGACGATGGGCGAACCGCCGCGGGATTTCACCCGCGCTGTGGGCGCCGCCGGCCATCGCGGTCCTGACACTGCTGCCGGCCCTGCTCAGCCGGGCCCTGGCGCTCCGGCTGTGGCCCTCCGCCGGCCGGATCGGCGGGCTGGAATGGTACGGCCAGTGCCTGTTCATCAGCACCCTGGCGGCGCTGGCCATGCTGTGGGCCACGCGCTCACCTGGGGAAGCGGCCCCGCAACTCGACCCCACCTCCGCCGATCCGCGCGACCGGCTTCCCCCCCGGCTGGGCCGCACGGTCCTGTGCCTGCAGATGGAGGACCACTATGTGCGTGTGCACACGCCCTTGGGCTCCGCCCTGGTGCTGATGTCCCTGTCCCAGGCGATCGCGGGGCTGAAGGACGTGGAGGGGGTGCAGACCCACCGCTCCTGGTGGGTGGCGAGGGCCGCCATCGCCGGGGTGGTGGAGGACGGACGCAAGCTGCGGCTCAGGCTGAGCGCCGGGTTGGAGGCGCCGGTCTCCCGCGCGCGTGTCGGGGTCCTGCGCCAGGACGGCTGGCTCGCCGGGGTTCCCTAGAGCACGATGCGATCGGATGAGTCCATCTGATCGTTGAATCGTGCTCTAGATTCAAAAGTTTAGAGAATGTCCGGGCGCAAAAGTGGGTCCACTTTTGCATGACATGTTCTAGAAGTCTGGCAGGCCCCGCGCGTTGAGCCGGATCGCGCCGGCCAAGTCCGCGTGCTTGAGGTTGGTCCCGAGGAAATTCGCCCGCGTCAGGTCCGCGCCGTTGAGCCGCGCATGGGTCAGATTGGCGCCGGTCAGGTCCGCGCCCTTGAGCACGGCGCCGGAGAGGTCGGCGGGCAGCAGCCGGTCGGCGGCGATCATCAGCGGGCCGAGCTGGGCGTCGCGCAGGTCGGCGCCGGCCAGGCGCGCGCCGCCGAGGCGGGCGCCGCGCAGGTCGGCGTTTCGGAGATTGCAGCCGCGGAAGTCCGCGCCCTCGAGGTGGGCGCCCTGCAGTTGCACGCCCTCCATGTCGACGCCGTAGAAGACCGCGCCGCGCGCCGACAGCGCGGTGAGGTTCAGGCCGCGCACGCTCTTGAGCGAGCGCAGGTCGGCCTTGTCGAACACCGAGGGCTTGCCCGCCGCGCCGCCGGTCTCGCACCATAGGGCGTGGTCGCGCAGCATCTCGTCGTAGGGCAGGCTGTCGACCGGGCGGCCCGAGGGCTTGTCGGTGAGCGCGCCGCGCATGTCGGCGTCGTCGCAGCGCGACATGGTCATGTTGGCCCCGACCAGCACCGCGTCGCGCAGGTCCGCGCCGGACAGGTCGCAGCTGGAAAGGTCCGCGCCGGCGAGATCGGCGCCCTTCATATTGGCCTGGCGCAGGTTGGCGCGGACCAGCTTGCAGTCCTTCATGATCGCGTCGGAGAAATCGGCCTTCAGCGCGATCACCCCGGAAAGCTTGGAGCGCTCCAGATTGGCGCCGGCCAGGGAGGCGCCGTGGGCTTCGGAAGAGCGGACGCGGGTCTCGATCACCCGGATGCCGAGGGCGGAATCGGCGGCGGCGATGACGCCTTCGCGCAGGTCCGCCTCAAACAGGTCGGCGGCGGTGAGGTCCGCGCCGCGCAGGCAGGCGCCGCGCAGGTCGCAGCGGCGCAGGCTGGCGCCGGCCATCTTGGCGTCCTGCAGATCGGCGCCGAACAGGTTGGCGTGGTCGAGCTTGGTTCCGGTGAAATTGCAGCCCGACATGTTGGCGCCGGTGAAGTCGGCGTCGGAAAGGTTGCGGCCCGCGAAGTTCAGCCCGGAGACGTCGCACCAGGCGAACACGGCGCGCGCGCCGCCGGGGCGCGCCGTCCACAGCCGGTCGTGGCGCGCGGCGATCGCATCGACTTCGCTCTGGCTGAGGCGGCGGTGACGCTCGCCCGCTTCCATGGCCGACATGGCTGATCCGGTCGTCCGCGGTGTTGCGGATCAAGGACTTATGCCACGTCGGGGTTAACGGATCGCTTGTGGGACGGTGGGTTCGGATACCGCCGCGCTTGACCTCGCGCCCGGCCGCGTCACCCTCCGGCCCATGGACAAGATGATCCTCGCCATCGACCAGGGCACCACCTCGACCCGGGCCATCGTGTTCGACGCCCACTGGCGTCCGCGCGCGATCAAACAGATCCCGCTGAAGCAGCATTTCCCCAGGCCCGGCTGGGTCGAGCACGACGCGAGTGAAATCTGGCGGGCGACCGAGCAGGTCTGCCGCGAGGCCGTGCAGGCCGCGGGCGGCCCGGCGGCCCTCGCCGCCATCGGGGTGACCAACCAGCGCGAGACTACGGTGCTGTGGGACCGGGCGACCGGAAGGCCGTTGCACAAGGCCATCGTCTGGCAGGACCGGCGCACGGCGGACGTCTGCGACCGGCTGCGCGCGGCGGGCCATGAGCCGGAGGTCCAGCACGCCACGGGCCTGGTGCTCGACCCCTATTTCTCCGGTTCCAAGATCGCCTGGCTGCTGGATCACGTAGAGGGCGCGCGCGAGCGGGCCGAACGCGACGAGCTGGCGGCCGGGACCATCGACAGCTGGGTGATCTGGAACCTGACGGGCGGCAAGCGCCACGTCACCGACGTGACCAACGCCTCGCGCACCTCGCTCTACGGGCTGGAGGACCTGGCCTGGCGGGAGGACCTGCTGGAGCTGTTCAACGTCCCGGCCTCGGTCCTGCCTGAGGTGCTGCCCTGCGCCGCGGCCTTCGGCGAGAGCGAAGCGGGGCTGTTCGGCCGTCCGATCCCGATCCTGGGCGTGGCCGGCGATCAGCAGGCGGCGCTGGTCGGGCATGGCGCGACGTCAGCGGGCGAGACCAAGATCACCTACGGCACCGGGGCCTTCCTGGTGGCCAATGTGGGCCCGAAGCCCGCCTGGTCGAAGAACAAGCTGCTGGGCACGGTGGGTTTCCAGGCCGGGGGCCGGACCGCCTACGCCCTGGAGGGCTCGATCTTCTCGGCCGGCTCGACCATCCAGTGGCTGCGCGACGAGTTGCACTGCATCCCGAGTTCACGCGATTCCGAGGCCGCGGCCATGGGCCTTCACGACAACGGCGGGGTCTATCTGGTGCCGGGCTTCACGGGCCTGGGCGCGCCCTGGTGGGAGGCGGAAGCCCGCGGCGCGATCCTGGGCCTGACGCGCGACACCTCGCTCGCGCATCTGGTGCGCGCGGGGCTGGAGGCCATGGCCTACCAGACCTTGGACCTACTGGAGGCGCTGAAGGCCGACGGGGCGCCGGCGCCGACCACCCTGAAGGTCGACGGCGGGGTCACCGCCAACGGCTGGGCCATGCAGTTCCTGGCCGATATCACAGGCGTGCCGGTCGAGCGCCCCGCCTTCCAGGAGATGACGGCGCTGGGCGCGGCGCGGCTGGCGGCGTTGCAGGCCGGGATCATCGACCGGCTTGAAATCGAGAGCGAGGATGCGCCCACCGTCTGGCGGCCGGCGATGGCGGCGGGCGAACGGGACCGGCTGCTGTCCGGCTGGCGCGGGGCGGTGGAGGCGACGCTCGTGGCGGCGCGGCACGGGCGGACGACCGCATCCGTTTAGGCATATTGGCCAAGATTTGCCGGAGGTCGCTTTTGGCCCATCGAATACCAGAGCGACTCTGCGATGGGCATAAGCTCAGCTGGATCAAGATCATTCACAATGTGGGCCGGCAAGGTGACCTTACCGCGCCAAACAGGCCGAGGTGGACGAAAAGTCGAGCGCGCGGCGACAGGATGGTGATTGAGGACATTCAATAGCGTGAGGCAGAGCGCAAAAGGTCCATCGATTCGATGTATATTCATGCGAGCCTGAATATTCTTTACCAGGACACCAAGATCTTTCTCAATACTGAATGGATAAAGTTCTTTTGGTTGCGAGCCTGGAGCAGAGCCAACAATCCAGGAGGCGTCAGATTGACCGGATCGTCTAGTTAAGGCGAAACCCCAAGACGGTCCTGCACCGTCGAATACGTAGAAACCTTCTAGAGAATGCAATGTATCTCCACTAGTCCACTGCGGAGGAATCACTGCTGAGTTTATATCCAGATCAAGACTTCTGCGGACCCGCAGGACGCTAAGCGGAATTACCGACAACACCACTCGAGGCGCCTCAATCAAACCAAATGGAAGATCACCCCGCTCCACCGCCAGAACTGTGCTCTCATGCAATTTCGCCAATTTCTCTGGAATTTCCTCGGAGGAAGAGAACGCCATCCTTAACTCGTGCGTATCCATCTCTGCCTTCCCCTGACTATTTCGTCGAAAGAATTTCCCCCAGTTTTTGAAAGTGACGCGATGCGGCGCTCCCAGACTTGAGGGAATTCTAATGAGAAGATATCCGAGAGCTTTGTCATCTTCAGTATCTAGCCAAATAAGCTGAGGTGACGGGGAGATTCGGGGCTCGATAGCGTCCCTGAGCAAGCTCTCCAGTCTGAGCGTAACAGCCTCTCGCGACCCAAACGGCTCCACGCCGGGCGAGGAAACAGCCACCCCATCCTCATCTAGGACGCCAAAAACAATGTCACCGCCGTCGGCGTTCGCTAGGGCTGTGACGTCAGCGAGAAACTCCTTTACGTCATCGTCCTTTGGCCCAGGTAGCGCTGCCTTGAATTCCAGGGTGCGCCCTTCCGAAACACCGTTTGTCACTAGGCTCTGAATGTCCTGCGGACCGATCTCACTCAGGGCCTTGGCGAGCATTTCTGACTCCCGATTTAGTATGAGGGGGTGGTCGGGTCCGAACGTCCGGGCGGGAGTGCCAGTGGATGGGCGCTCGCGCACTTCGCCCGGCCACAGAGATGCACCTATGCGGGCAACCCAGGTCATTTCTATCAATGCAACTGGTATCCAACCTTCAGCCCCCGATCACGCGGATTCGCCTTGCGTCCGGCAAAAATCGGTAGGCACGATGAAGGCTCAATCGGGCGGGCGGCTGTAGGGCCGTGTAGTTCCAGGGCCATACGGACGCCCGTTGCATCCAGCGACGGAGACATCCCATGGCAGGCAGAGCAAAATGCGCGAGGGCCATCGCGCTTGTTGGTCCCATCGGCTCGGGCAAGACCACCCTTCTCGAGTCGTTACTCCACGTTTCGGGCGCGGTGGACCGCCAGGGATCGACCGAAGCCAAGACCAGCGTCGGCGATGCGAGCCCCGAGGCGCGAGCCCACGGCCAGTCGGTCGAGATCAATGTCGCCGGCTTCAGCTTCATGGATGACCGCTACGCGGTGATCGACTGCCCCGGCTCGGTGGAGTTCGCCGCCGACGCCGACTTCGCGCTTTCCAGCGTCGACATGGCCCTGGTGGTCGCCGACCCCGAGCCCGAGAAGGCGCTGCTGCTGCAGCCCGTCCTGAAGGAGCTGGAGGCGCGCGGCATTCCCCACGCCATCTTCATCAACAAGATCGACCAGGCCCACGGCCGGGTGCGCGACCTGCTGGCCGCCCTGCAGCCGATGAGCGCCATACCGCTGGTGGCGCGCCAGATCCCGATCTGGAAGGACGATCACGTCTCCGGCTTCGTCGACCTGGCGCTGGAGCGCGCCTTCCTCTACCGGCCCGGCAAGCCGTCCGAGCAGGTGCCGCTGCCGCCCGAGCTGGCGGAGCGCGAGTCCGAGGCCCGCTTCCACATGCTGGAGCAGATGGCCGACTTCGACGACGAGCTGATGGAGCAGCTGCTTTCCGACATCACCCCGTCCCAGGACGCGGTGTTCGCCGACCTGGTCAAGGAGACCAGCGAGGGCCTGATCGCCCCGGTGTTCTTCGGCTCGGCCCAGAACGGCTTCGGCGTGCGCCGGCTGCTCAAGGCCCTGCGCCACGACACCCCCGACTGCGAGGGCGCGGCCGCGCGGCTGGGGGCCGACGGGGAGAGCGCCTATGTGTTCAAGACGGCCCACGCCGGCCAGGCCGGCAAGCTGGCCTACGCCCGGGTGATGAACGGCAAGCTGGCCGACGGGGCTGAGCTGACCCTGCCCTCGGGCGAGAAGGCGCGCGCCTCGGGCCTGTTCACCCTGATGGGGGCGACCACCAAGAAGATCAGCGCGGCCGAGCGCGGCGATGTGGTGGCCATCGGCAAGATCGACGAGGCCCACGCCGGCGACCTGGTCTCGGCCGACGGCAAGGCGCGCAAGGCCAAGGTCGCGCCCGAGCCGCGCGCGCCGGTGTTCGCCGCATCGATCCACACCATCGACCGCAAGGACGACGTGCGCCTGTCCGGCTCGCTGCAGCGGCTGATCGAGGAGGATCCGTCGCTCGACCTGGTCCACGATCCGGAGTCCAACGAGACCCTGCTGCGTGGCCAGGGCGAGACCCATCTGACCGTGGCCCTGGAGCGGCTGAAGCGCCGTTATGGCGTGGGCGTGAGGATGACCCGGCCCTCGACCCCCTACCGCGAGACCATCAAGAAGAAGGCGTCGAACATCCGCGGCCGGCACAAGAAACAGACCGGCGGCCACGGCCAGTTCGGCGACGTGGTGGTCGACATCCTGCCGCGCGAGCGGGGCGCGGGGCTGGTGTTCTCCGACAAGATCACCGGGGGCGTGGTGCCCAAGCAGTGGATTCCGGCGGTCGGCGACGGCGTCCGGGACGCCATGGAGCGCGGGCCGCTGGGCTTCCCGGTGGTGGACGTGGAGGTGATCCTGCTCGACGGCTCCTACCATGCGGTGGACTCGTCAGAACTGGCCTTCCGCATGGCCGGGCGCATCGCCATGAACGACGGCCTGCCCCAGTGCGGGGCGGTTCTGCTGGAGCCGGTGGAGAAGGTCGAGATCTTCGCCCCGTCCTCGGCGACCTCGAAGATCACCTCGGCCATTTCCAGCCGGCGCGGCCAGATCCTGGGCTATGACACCCGCGAGAACTGGCCGGGCTGGGACCGCATCGAGGTCTATCTGCCCCAGTCCGAACGCCACGACCTGATCGTGGAGCTGCGTTCGGTGACGCAGGGGCTCGGCGGCTACCGCACCGAGTTCGCCCACATGCAGGAAGTCACCGGCCGCGTGGCCGACGACATCGTCAAGGGCGCGGCGAAGGTGAAGGAGATGGCCTAACCATAGGGGAGCAGCTTCACGCCCACGGCCACCGACGCCTGCATGTGGGCGAAGTTCTGCGGGTGCTCGGTGAAGTACTTGCTGGCCTTGAGGTAGGCGCAGATGTCGGCCGGGCCCACGGTGGGTCCGGTCGGCGGCGCCACGCCCGAGACCGTCAGGCCGCCCAGCCACTGATTCAACATGGACGGCGCCCCGGTCATGTTGATCCACAGGGCCATGTAGAGCAGGGCCTCGCCCTCGATCGGCAGGTCGGCGGCGGCGTGGATCGAGCTGTCCAGCCCGTTCAGCACCCCCTGCAGCAGCTGGTCATCCATGGCGTCGACCGCGGCCTGGCCAGCGGTCGAGTTGAGGGCGCCGTTGGCCGTGGCGGTGTCGGCGGGGTTCAACGGGTTGCCGCCCGGACAGGCCTGGCTGACCGCGGCCATGATGCGTTCGACCGTGGCGGCGTCGGCGCCCGAGCCGGTCAGGATAGTCTGCAGGGTCGCGCGCGCGGTGGCGTTGACGTGGGTGTCGCCCTGGAAGATGCCGAAGGAGGCGCCGCTCTGGCCCAACCGGGCATAGGACAACTGGTAGGGTGAGGCGGAGCCCAGCTCGTTGGCCCGGATCGCGGCTCTGATGGCCGGCAGCAGGCTGGCGTCGACCATGGAATCTCCCCCATCCGAGGGCGCAGCTTTCGGCAGGCCCGGGCGTTTCGTCAACCGGCGAGCGAATCCCCTGTCAGCCGAGACATCTGTGCGGCCTGTCGCGGATGATCTAAGCTTCACCCCACAAACTCGCGCGAGGGCCCCTCATGGCTGGCATCGAACCGCACGGCTATCTCCGCAAGGTGCTCACTCCCGGCGAGACGGTGCTGTTCATCGTGCGCCAGCACGGCATCTTCCTGTTCGGGCGCATCTTCCTGTGGCTGGGCCTGGCCCTGGTCATCGCCGTGGGCGTGGCCGGGATCGGGGTCTCCAGCGGCAACACCCAGGTCAGCTGGGGCCTGATCCTGATGATCGTGCCGCTGTTTGCCATCTGGTGGCACTTCCTGGCCTGGTCGAACCACGGCTACATCCTGACCGACCGGCGGGTGATCCAGATGCACGGGGTCTTCAACAAGGAGGTCGTCGACTCCCTGCTGGAGAAGCTGAACGACATCAAGACCGACCAGACCCTGTTCGGCCGCATGTTCAACTACGGCGACGTCGAGATCCTGACCGCCAACGAGGTCGGCAACAACGTGTTCCGCCACATCGCCCGGCCGCTGGAGTTCAAGACCGCCATGCTCGGCGCCAAGCAGAAGCTGGAAGCGAGCGGCGTCCACTGACCATGCGCGTGCTGGCCGCGGCCCTGCTGCTCACCCTGGCCGCAGCGCCTTCGATCACGGTCGCGGCGGATAAGCCCGCCGTCGGCGGAAAACTCGGCGAGGCGCGCGCGCGCCGGATCGAGACCCGCTTGCTCACCTCCGCCGAGGGCCTGGAATACCGGCTGATCTATTCCATCCCCGCGGGCGATCCGCCGCCCGGCGGCTATCCGGTGATCTATGTGCTGGACGGCAACGCCCACGCCGCCTTCACGGGCGAAATCCTGCGGCTCAGCGAGAGCTCGCTGGGACCGGTGCTGGTGGTCGGCGTCGGCTATCCGACCGAGGCCCTCTACGACGCCGCGCGGCGCAGCTACGACCTGACCCCGCCGGGGCCGGTGGTTAAGCCCGACCCGGACTTCGCCGGCATGAAGATCGGGGGCGCCGCGCCGTTCCTGACCTTTCTGAAGGAGCGGGTGAAGCCGGCGGTGGCGGGGGATTTCAAGATCGACCCCGCGCAGCAATCCCTGTTCGGCCATTCGCTCGGCGGCTTGTTCGTGACCTGGACGGTGCTGAACGACCCGGACGCCTTCAACGCCTATGTGGCGGCCAGCCCGTCCCTGTGGTGGAACGGCGAGGCCCTGCTCGACTCCAGCCGGGACTTCGGTCCGAAGGCGGCGAAGCATCAGGGCCTGAGGCTGCTGGTCACCGTCGGCGAATACGAGGGCTCGGTCTCGCCCTACGCCGAGTGGAAGCTGCGCCGGCTGGCGGCCGCCGACCCCGCCTTCCTGGAGGGCCGCACGCCCGACGCCATGGTCGCCCATTACCGCGAGGGCAGCGCCCAGACCCATATGGTCGCCAACGCCCGCACCCTGGCGGAGCGGCTCAAAGGCTTCGGACTGAACGCCGTCTTCGTGATGTATCCGGGCGAGGAGCACACGCCGGCGGTGGTGGACGCCTACAACCGTGGCGTCCGCTTCGTCCTCGGCCCGGGAGTCTGAAGGCGGCGCTTGGGTTCCTAGCCCATCACGAACGCATTGAGCTTGTTGCCGTCCGGGTCGCGGAAATAGGCGGCGTAGAAGCCGCCGCCGCGGTCGCCGGGGGCGCCTTCGTCCTGTGCGCCCAGGTCCATGGCCAGCTTGTAGATGCGGTCGACCTGGGCCCGGTCCTTGGCCGCGAGCGCGGCCATCACCCCGTTGCCGACGGTCGCCGGTTCGCCGTTGAACGGCTTGGTCAGGCCGATGCCGGCCCCACCGCCCGGCACGCCCCAGGCGATGAAGGTCTCCATCTCCATGAAGCGGCCGACGCCCAGTTCCTTGCCGATGGCGTCATAGAACTTCGCGGCGCGCTCCAGGTCGTTGGTGCCGAGGGTGACGTAGCCGAGCATGCGGATTTTCTCCCGAGGATGATGTCAGAGCCAAGCGGTAGCTGATGGCCGCGCGGGCCGCGACAGACTTGAGACGAGAACGGGCGTCTAGAAGGCGTTCTGGCCGGTGATGGCCCGGCCGAGGATCAGGGCGTGCACATCGTGGGCGCCCTCGTAGGTGTTGACCGTCTCCAGGTTCATGGCGTGGCGCATGACGTGGTGTTCGCCGGTGATCCCGGCGCCGCCGTGCATGTCGCGGGCCTCCCGCGCGATCGCAAGGGCCTTGCCGCAATTGTTACGCTTCATCATCGAAATCGCTTCCGGGACCCAGGCCCCGGTGTCGATCAGGCGGCCGAGCGCATAGGAGCCTTCGAAGCCGAGCGCGATCTCGGTCATCATGTCGGCCAGCTTCTTCTGCACTAGCTGGCGCGCCGACAGGGGCCGGCCGAACAGCATGCGCTCGGAGACGTAGTCGCGGGTCAGGTGCAGGCAGGACTCCGCCGCCCCCATGGCGCCCCAGGAGATGCCGTAGCGCGCCTTGTTCAGGCAGGAGAACGGGCCCTTCAGGCCCTTGACGCCCGGCAGCAGGTTCTCTTCCGGGACCAGCACGTCGTTCAGCCCGATGTCGCCGGTGATCGAGGCGCGAAGGGAGAGCTTTCCCTCGATCTTGTTGGTGGTGAAGCCGTCCATGCCGCGCTCGACGATGAAGCCGCGGATGTCGCCGTCCAGCTTGGCCCAGACCACCGCCAGGTCGCAGATCGGCGAATTGGTGATCCAGAACTTGCCGCCGTTGAGCCGATAGCCGCCCTGGACCTTCTCCGCCTTCGTCTTCATCGCGCCCGGGTCGGACCCGCCATCGGCCTCGGTCAGGCCGAAGCAGCCCACCAGCTCTCCGGTCGCCATCCGGGGCAGGAAGCGCAGGCGCTGTTCCTCCGAGCCGAAGGCGTAGATCGGGTACATGGCCAGCGAGGACTGCACGCTCATGGCCGAGCGGTAACCGGAATCGATGGCCTCGATCTCGCGCGAGATCAGGCCGTAGGCCACGTGGCTGACGCCGGAGCCGCCGTACTGTTCCGGAAGCGTGGCGCCCAGGAAACCCAGCGCCCCCATCTCGGTCATGATCTCCCGGTCGAAGCGCTCGTCGGCGAAGGCGGAAACCACCCGCGGCAGCAGCCTGTCGCGGGCGTAGGCGCGCGCCGCGTCCTGGATCATGCGCTCCTCGTCGGTGAGGCGGCTGGTCAGGTCGAGCGGGTCTTCCCAGCGGAAGGTCTTGGCGGTCGCGCCGGTGTCGAGGGCCATCGGATATCTCCGGGGGATTGTGGCGCATTCAGTCCGCGCCCGCCCCGTGTTAGGAGTGAGTCTCTGACAGCGGGCTCTACGGGAATTTCAGCCTTCCGGGTAGCCCGCCCAAAAAACACACGACCGGGGAGACACTTGGCGTGCGCAGGACATTGACCGGACTCTTCCTCGATCACCCGAGGGAGGTCGGAGAGAGCTACATCGAGCATTTCGGGGCGTCGTCGACCTATGGTCTGCGGCTTCTGAAGACGGCGGGCTGCGCCTTTCTGCACGCCCTGGTGCCGGCGCTTTGCAAGACCACCGCGTCGGACCGGGTCAAGGCCATGGCCACGGAACTCAACGGCCGCGCCATGACGGCTCGCGAAGAGCGCATGCGCCGCGCGGGCGTGTTCGACCCGGGGCTCTGAACGCCCGCCCCAAACGAAAGAAGCGGCCGGTGTGACCCGGCCGCCTCCGATTGCTGTCTTGCTGGCTGTGAGCATGATCCTGGTTGGGAGCATGTCCGGGCGCAAAAGTGGGGACCACTTTTGCTGACACGCTCCTAGCGCGTGATGCGCTTGGCCGCCGTGACGCCGAGCACCAGGAAGACCAGGAACACGACGGCGAACAGGAAGAACAGGATCTTGGCTACGCCGTAGGACACGCCCGCGATGGTGGTGAACCCGAGCGCGCCGGCCACCAGGCCGAGCACCAGGAAGATCAGGGCCCATTTCAACATGATTTCAAACCTCCGGCGGCGCCGGCTGGAATGGCGACGCTCGCGGGTCTGAACGCCCGATACCGCAAGCTGTTCCCGTGAGGCCATACCGGGTTTGACCGGCTCCGGCGCGGGGACTACACGGGCGACTTCCCCGGGGGCAGACCGACATGGCGCGCGTATACGAGAACTACATCGGCGGAGAATGGGTCGGGGCCGCGCAGGCCGCGCCCAACCTGAACCCCTCGGACCTGGACGACGTGGTGGGCGAGTTCGCCCAAGGCTCGGCCGCAGACGTAGAGCAGGCAGTGGCCGCCGCGACCGCCGCCGCGCCCGGATGGGCGGGCGCCTCCGCCCAGACCCGCGGCGACATCCTGGACCGCATCGGCGACCGGCTGCTGGCCCGCGAGGAGGAGCTGGGGACTCTGCTGGCCCGCGAGGAGGGCAAGACCCTCGCGGAGGGCCGCGGCGAGGTGCAGCGCGCCGGCCGGGTGTTCAAGTTCTATGCGGGCGAGTGCCTGCGCGCGATCGGCGACGTGCTGCCCTCCCTGCGCCAGGGGGTGACGGTGGAGGCGAGGCGCGAGGCGCTGGGCGTCATCGGCCTGATCACGCCCTGGAACTTCCCGATCGCCATTCCGGCCTGGAAGACGGCGCCGGCGCTGGCCTACGGCAACGCCGTGGTGATGAAGCCCGCCGACATGACGCCGGCCTCGGCCTGGATGCTGGCCGAGATCATGGCCGAGGCGGGCGTGCCGGCCGGCGTGTTCAACCTGGTGATGGGCCGGGGCTCGGTGGTGGGCGAGGCCCTGATCAATCACAGGGGCGTGGACGGGATCTCGTTTACCGGCTCGCAGACCGTGGGCGGGCGTATCGCCGAGGCCTGCGCCAAGTCCTTCAAGCGCTTCCAGCTGGAGATGGGCGGCAAGAACCCGCTGGTGATCCTGGACGACGCGGACCTGGACAAGGCCGTGGCCGGCGCGCTCAACGGCGCCTTCTTCGCCACCGGCCAGCGCTGCACGGCGTCGAGCCGCCTGATCGTGACCAAGGGCGTCTACAAGGCCTTCGTCGAGAAGCTGGCCGAGGCGATGAAGCCGCTGGTGGTCGGCCACGCGCTGGAGCCCACGACCCAGATCGGGCCGGTGGTCAGCGAAAGCCAGCTGCGCCAGGACCTGGACTATGTGGCGCTCGGCGTCAGCGAGGGCGCCCGGCTGGTCGGCGGCGGCGAGCGGCTGGAGCGGCCCACCCGCGGCTTCTACATGGCCCCGGCCCTGTTCGCTGACGTTGACAACTCCATGCGCATCGCGCGCGAGGAGATCTTCGGGCCCGTGGCCAGCGTGATCCCGGCCGACAGTCCGGAGCATGCGCTCCAGATCGCCAACGACACCGAGTTCGGCCTGTCGGGCGGGGTCTACACCACCTCGCTGAAGCACGCGCGGATGTTCCAGGACGGGATCAAGGCCGGGATGGTGATGGTCAACCTGCCCACCGCAGGGGTCGACCACCAGGCGCCCTTCGGCGGCACCCGGGGCTCGAGCTTCGGACCGCGCGAGCAGGGCCCCTATGCGCGCGAATTCTACACCAAGATGAAGACCACCTACGTCCAGGCCTGAGGCGCATGAGCACCACCCGCACCGCCGCCCAGGTCCTGGTGGACCGTCTGGTCGCCCACGGCGTCGACCACGTCTTCTGTGTGCCCGGCGAAAGCTATCTGGCGGTGCTCAACGCCCTGGCCGATGTGAAGGACCGCATCCGGGTCATCGCCTGCCGCCACGAGGCGCCGGCCGCCAACATGGCCGAGGCCTACGCCAAGCTGACCGGCAAGGTCGGGATCTGCATGGTCACCCGCGGCCCCGGCTCGACCCAGGCCTCGGTGGGGGTGCACACGGCCAGGCATGACTCGACCCCCATGATCCTGTTCGTCGGCCAGGTGGCGGGCGCGGACAAGGGCCGCGGCGCCTTCCAGGAGGTGGACTACGCCGCCGCCTTCGGGCCGCTCAGCAAATGGGCGGCGGAGATCGACGAGCCAGGGCGCACGGCGGAGTTCGTGGACCGCGCCTTCGCGACCGCGCAGCAGGGACGCCAGGGCCCCGTGGTCCTGGCCCTGCCCGAGGACAAGCTGCACGAGGACGGCGGCGCCTCGGGCCCCGAGCCCGGCGAGCGGGCGCGGGCGGGACTGGATTCCGAGGCCCTGTCCCGGATCGCCACCCGGCTGTCGCGGGCCGAGCGGCCGCTGGTGGTGCTGGGCGGCAGCGGCTGGACCCAGGGCGCGCTGGACGCTTTCACGGCCTGGCTCGGCGCCCATGGGCTGCCGGTCGCCCTGTCTTTCCGCCGCAAGGACCTGATCGACAACGACCACCCCTGTTTCGTCGGCGACCTGGGCCTGGGTCCCAATCCGAAGCTGGTTGCGCGGGTCAAGGACGCCGACCTGATCCTGTGCGTCGGGGCCCTGCTCGGCGAGAACCCGACCCAGGGCTATTCCCTGCTGACCCGCGAAATCACGGCGGAGAAGCTGATCCACATTCATCCGGGAGCGGAGGAACTGGGCCGGGTCTGGCCGGCGGCGATCTCGGCGGTGGCGGATGTGGCGCCCGCGGCGCTGGCCCTGTCGGGCCTGCATCTGGACCGCAGCTGGGACGCCTGGCGCGCCGAGGCCAGGGCCGAGTGGGAGGCCTTCACGGCGCCGATCCAGGTGGACGCGGCGGTCAACCTGTCCGAGGTCGTGGCCCACATGGCCGAGGTCCTGCCCCACGACGCCGTCGTCACCAACGGCGCCGGCAACTTCGCCGCCTGGCTGCACCGCTTCTACCGCCACCGCGCCTTCAAGACCCAGCTGGCCCCCACCTCCGGCGCCATGGGCTACGGCTTTCCCGCCGCCATCGCCGCCAAGCTGGCCCAGCCCA
The DNA here is from genome assembly GCA_964432415.1 of uncultured Caulobacteraceae bacterium. Lineage (GTDB taxonomy): Bacteria > Pseudomonadota > Alphaproteobacteria > Caulobacterales > Caulobacteraceae > JAFECT01. Next base: position 13,105 of record CAYSNW010000025.1, on the reverse strand, counting down.
TGCGCGAGGTGGTGTGTTTCGCCGGCGACGGCGACTTCATGATGGCGTCGAACGAGCTGGCCACCGCCGTGCAGTACGGCGCCAACGTCGTGGTGGTGGTGGTCGACAACGGCTCCTACGGCACCATCCGCATGCACCAGGAGCGCGAGTATCCAGGCCGGGTGATCGCCACCGACCTGAGGAACCCGGACTTCAAAGCCTATGCCGAGAGCTTCGGCGCCTGGGGCGCTCTGGTGGAGAGGACCGATGACTTCGCCCCGGCCTTCGCCGCGGCGCGCGCGGCGGGCCGCCCGGCCCTGATCCACCTGAAGGCTGACGTCGAGGCCATTGCGCCGGGCCGTACAATCACCCAGCTTCGCGCCGGACGCGCCTGAGGCGCACACACAGGGGGACGCGACATGTTTGCCGGCCTGATGTTCGCCGCCGCGCTGGCGGCCTCACCCGCTCCCGCCGTCCCCGCCGCGATCTCGCAGGACCCGCTGATCGATGCGGCCCATCCTGCCAGCGGCGGCGGGGTGCAGTTCCTGAGCCACGGCTCGCTCATCAACGCCCAGCTCTACCGGCCGGCGGGCGCGGGCGAGCATCCGACCGTCATCCTGCTGCACGGCCTGCCCGGCAACGAACAGAACCTCGATCTGGCGCGGGCGCTGCAGCGCGCGGGCTGGACGGTCATCACCTTTCACTATCGCGGCTCGTGGGGTTCCGGCGGCGCCTTCACCCTGAAAGGCGGCGCCGAGGACGTCGAGGCCCTGCTGGCGGAGCTGCACAAGCCCGAACGCGCCAAGGCCTGGGGCGTGCAGGCGAATCGCATCGTCCTGGTCGGTCACAGCTACGGCGGCATGAACGCCGCGACGGTGGCGGCCCGCAATCCCGGCATCCTGGCCACAGTGCTGATCGCGCCCTGGGACGTCAGCTACGATTATCGGCAGTTCGCGAAAATGACCCCCGAGGCGCGGGCCGAGGCCGCTGCCCAGGGCTTCGACGACGTCCCGGGCCGCCTCGGCCCCGTCACTGCCGCCAGCCTGTTCGACGACCTGATGAAGAACGGCGCGGACATGGACCTCACCGCGCTCGCCCCGGCGCTCGCGCCGCAGCGATTGCTGGTCCTGACCGCCACCCGGGACGACGACGACGACCGGGCGCTCGGCCTACTGCCGGCCCTGCGCAAGGCCGGTGCGCCGCAACTGACCGCCGAAGAGATGCCGACCGACCACGGCTTCAACGACCATCGCATCGCGCTGGAGACGCGGATCGTGACCTGGCTGGCGAACGTTCCCGGCGCCCCGGCGCTGCGCTGACCGCATGAGTGGCCCCGGCTGGGAATTCTGGATCGACCGGGGCGGCACCTTCACCGACATCGTGGCCCGCACGCCCGACGGCCGGCTGCTGACCCACAAGCTGCTGTCGGAGAACCCGGAGCGTTACCGCGACGCCGCCACCGCCGGGATCGCGGCGTTGCGGGCCGGCTCCGACGCGCCCGTCGACGCGGTGAAGATGGGCACGACGGTGGCCACCAACGCCCTGCTGGAACGCAAGGGCGAGCCGACCGTGCTGGCCATCACCCGCGGCCACGGCGACGCGCTGAGGATCGGCTGGCAGGCCCGGCCCCGGCTGTTCGACCGGAAGATCGTGCTGCCGGAACAGCTCTACACGCGCACCATCGAGATCGACGAACGGGTCACCACCGAGGGCGAGGTGCTGCGCCCGCTGGACGAGGCCAAGGCCCGCGACGACCTGCAGGCGGCCTTCGACGCCGGGTTCCGCGCCGTCGCGGTGGTGTTGATGCACGGCTACCGCCACACGGCCCATGAACTGAGGGTCGCGGAGATCGCGCGTCAGATCGGCTTCACCCAGGTCTCGGTCAGCCATGAGGTGGGCGCCCTGATCAAACTGGTGGGGCGCGGCGACACCACGGTTGCGGACGCCTATCTGTCGCCGGTCTTGCGGCGCTACGTCGATCAGGTGGCGGGCGACCTGGGCGAAGGCGCGCGGCTGCTGTTCATGCAGTCCAACGGCGGGCTGGTGGACGCCCGGCGCTTCCGGGGCAAGGACGCCATCCTGTCGGGGCCCGCGGGCGGGGTGGTCGGCATGGTGGCCACCGCCGCCCAGGCCGGGTTCGACCGGATCATCGGCTTCGACATGGGCGGGACCTCCACCGACGTCAGCCACTACGCGGGTGAGCTGGAGCGGGCCTACGAGACCGTGGTGGCGGGCGTGCGGCTGCGCGCGCCGATGATGTCGATCCACACCGTGGCGGCCGGCGGCGGCTCCATCTGCCGCTTCGACGGCGCGAGGCTGCGGGTCGGGCCGGAGTCGGCCGGGGCGGTGCCAGGACCGGCGGCCTATCGCCGGGGCGGGCCGCTGACCGTCACCGACTGCAACGTCATGCTGGGGAAGCTGCAGCCGGACCTGTTCCCCCATGTGTTCGGACCCGAGGGCGACCAGCCGCTGGACGCGGCGGTGGTGCGCTCGAAGTTCGCGGCTCTGGCGGAGGAGGTCGGCGGGGGGTCTTCGCCGGAAAGCCTCGCCGAGGGCTTCCTGACCATCGCGGTCCAGTCCATGGCCGAGGCGATCAAGAAGATCTCGATCCAGCGCGGCTACGACGTCACCCGCTACGCCCTGGTCTGTTTCGGCGGCGCGGGGGGCCAGCACGCCTGTCTGGTCGCCGATGCGCTGGGCATGCGCACGGTGATGATCCATCCCTTCGCTGGCGTTCTTTCCGCCTACGGCATGGGCCTGGCCGACCTCCGGGTGCTGCGCGACGCCAGCGTCGAGGCGCCGCTGGACGAAGGGGGCTTCGCCGCCCTGACGGCCGAGGCCGACCGCCTTGCCCGCGAGGCGGAAGGCGCACTGCGCGCCCAGGACGTGCCGGTGCGCTCGGTCGAGGTGCTGAGGCGCGCGGCGATCAAGTACGCCGGGACCGACAGCTCCATCGAGGTGGCGTTCGACCGGCCCGCCGCCATGCGCGCGACCTTCGAGGACCTGCACCAGTGCCGCTTCGGCTTCATCGCGGCGGGCACGCCCCTGGTGGTCGAGGCCCTGACCGCCGAAGCGGTGGGCGCCGCCACCGGAGGCGCTGTGCAGCCGGCGGAAACCGTGGAGTCCGCCGCCCCGGCGCCGGTGCGCGAGGTCCAGGCCCGCCTGGGCGGCAAGACCCGCCCTACCCCGGTGTTCGCGCGTGAGACCCTGTCGCCGGGCGCCGCCATCGAAGGCCCGGCCATCATTACCGAGGCGACCGGCACCACCGTGGTGGAGCCCGGCTGGCGGGCGACGGTGGACGCTCACCACAACCTGATCCTTGTACGGATGGTCGCCCTGGCCCCACGCGCCGCGGCCGGAACCGACGCCGATCCGGTGCTGCTGGAGGTGTTCAACAACCTGTTCATGGCGGTCGCCGAGCAGATGGGCCTGGCGCTGCAGAACACCGCCTATTCGGTCAATATCAAGGAGCGGCTGGACTTCTCCTGCGCCGTGTTCGACCGCACGGGCGGCCTGATCGCCAACGCCCCGCACATCCCCGTGCACCTGGGCTCCATGGGGGCCAGCATCAGGACCGTCATGGCCCAGCGCGGCGGCGGCGCGGACGGGCGGGGGGTGCGGCCCGGCGACGTCTATATGCTCAACGCCCCCTACAACGGCGGCACCCACCTGCCGGACGTGACCGTGATCGCGCCGGTCTTCCTTGAGACGACGGACGCCGAGCCCGCCTTCTGGGTCGCCGCGCGCGGCCACCACGCCGACATCGGCGGCAGGACCCCCGGCTCCATGCCTTCGGACTCCACAACGGTGGAAGAGGAAGGCGTGCTGATCGACGACTTCCTGCTGGTGGAGGAAGGCCGGCTTCTGGAAGCGGAGACCCGCGCACTGCTGGGCTCCGGCCGCTGGCCTTCGCGCAATCCGGACCAGAACATCGCCGACCTGAAGGCCCAGATCGCCGCCTGCGCCAAGGGGGCCGCCGAGCTGGTCAAGCTCTGCGCCCAGTTCGGCCTGGCCACGGTCGAGGCCTATATGGGCCACGTTCAGGACAACGCCGAGGAGCAGGTCCGGCGTGTCATCGACGTCTTGAAGGACGGCGAATTCGCCTACGAGACCGACGACGGGGCGATGGTGCGGGTGAAGATCACCGTCGACCGGGCCGCGCGATCCTCCACGGTGGACTTCACCGGGACCAGCCCGCAGCTCGCGACCAACTTCAACGCCCCCTGGTCGATCACCCGCGCCGCGGTGCTCTACGTCTTCCGCACCCTGGTGGAGGACGACATTCCGCTCAATGACGGCTGCCTGAAGCCGATCGAGCTGATCGTGCCGGAAGGCTCGATGCTGAACCCCCGCTACCCGGCCGCGGTGGTGGCGGGCAATGTCGAGACCAGCCAGGTGGTGGTCGATACGCTCTACGGGGCGCTGGGCGTGCTGGCCGCGTCCCAGGGCACCATGAACAACTTCACCTTCGGCGACGATCGGCGCCAGTACTACGAGACCATCTGCGGCGGCGCGGGCGCGGGCCCCGGCTTCGATGGCGCCAACGCGGTGCAGACCCACATGACCAACTCGCGCCTGACCGATCCGGAGGTGCTGGAGCTGCGCTTCCCGGTGCTGGTGGAGGACTTCCGCATCCGCCGGGGTTCAGGCGGGGCCGGGGCCTCGCGCGGCGGCGACGGGACGGTGCGGCGCATCCGCTTCCGCGAGCCCATGACCGCCTCGATCCTGGCCAACCGGCGCCGCGTGCCGCCCTTCGGCGCCGCGGGCGGCGAGCCCGGGGCGCTGGGGATCACCCGGGTGGAGCGGCTGGACGGCTCCACGGAAAGCTATGGCGGCACGGCGACCGTCGAGATGGCGCCCGGAGACACCTTCGTGATTGAGACCCCGGGCGGCGGCGGCTTCGGCAAGGCCTGAGCCGTTCAGAAGCGGTTCAGATCGTGAGGACCAGTCTGGCCGCCATGAAACGGCTCATCCCCCTGCTCGCGTCCCTGGCCGCGCTCGTGGCCGCGACGCCCACCCTGGCCCGCTCCCATGGCGAGCCGGATTCGGTCACCTTAAGCCGCAGCCCCTGTTTCGGAACCTGCCCGGTCTACACGGTGGAGGTGCGCGAGGACGGCCAGGTCACCTGGCACGGCAAGCGCTTCGTCCAGGTCGTCGGCGACCGCACCGCGCGCATCCGGCCCGCCGAGGCGCGGCGCCTGATCGCCCATTTCCGCGCCGCGCGCTTCTTCACGCTGGAGGATCGCTACGCCGCCCGCATCACCGACATGCCGACCCAGACCCTGACACTAAACGTCGATGGCCGGACCAAGACGGTGGTGGACTATGCGGGCGAGCGCGCCGGCATGCCGACCGTGGTCAAGGCGCTGGAGAAGGACGTGGACGAGACGGCCGGAACCCGACGCTGGATCGGCGATCGGGGACAGCCCTAGGCCGCCCTAGCGCACGTAACTCGCCGCATTGATGTCGATGGTCGTCCCCGTGGCGTGGTCGGCCAGGCCCGAGGCCAGGAAGACGACGGTCGGCGCGATATCCTCGGGCCGCGTCATCTGCGGCAGGGCCGCGCCCTGCATGGCATAGGCCTCGCCGTACTGGGCGATGAACTCCTCGGCCATCTCGGTGCGGGTGAAGCCGGGCGCCACGCCGAAGGCCATGATCCCGGCCTGGCCGTAGCCGCGCGCGATGGACTTGGTCAGCGCCACCAGCGCGCCCTTGGACGCCGCATAGGCCAGGTAGTCCGGGGTGTCGCCGCGGAAGGCCGCGCGCGAGGCGATGTTGACGATCCGCCCGCCCCCCGTGGTCTGGAAATGGGCGATGGCCGAGCGGCAGAGCAGGGCCGCGGCGGTCGAATTGACCGCCATGGTCGCCTCCCAGTCCTTCAGCCACTGGTCCGTGTCGCCGTCCGGAGGTGAGCCGAAGGCGACGCCGGCGTTGTTCACCAGCACGGGGATGGCGCCGAAGCGCCCCAGCGCCTCGTCCCACAGCCGCAATGTCTGTTCCGTCGAGGCCAGGTCGGCCTGGAAGGCCTGCGCCCCGCCGCCGATCTCGGCCGCGAGCGCCTCGGCCTCGTCGCGCTTTCGGCCGTAGTGGACGCCGACCCGCGCACCGGAGGCGGCGAAGGCGCGCGCGATGGCCGCCCCGATGCCGCGGCTGGCGCCGGTGACCAGCACCGCGCGTCCCTCGAAATCGATCTTCATCCTGAGCCTCCGCCGCCGTCGTCTCTGCCGTAGCGCAACCGCCCAAAGCGCGCGAGAGTGCGCCCGCTGTTTCGCGGGGGAGGACGCTCGCATGCTGGTATTGCTGGCGATCGTGGTTCTGGTCGTGGGCTTCGCCATCCGGCTGAACCCGCTGCTGGTGGTGGTGGTCGCGGCCCTGACCGCGGGCCTGCTGGCGGCGGTCGATCATCTGGGAGCGGGCGCCACGCCCCAGGCCCTGCTGGAGGCCCTGCGCGCGACCATCAGTACGCTCGGCAAGAACTACAACGACGACCGCCTTGTCAGCGTGGTCTGGCTGATCCTGCCCCTGATCGGCCTGCTGGAGCGCGAAGGCCTGCAGGAGCGGGCGCGCCAGCTGATGGGCGGCATCAAGGCCGCCACGGCCGGGCGGCTGCTCATGGTTTATTTCCTCGCGCGGCAGGTCACCGCGGCGCTCGGCCTGACCTCGATCATGGGCCATGCCCAGACCGTGCGTCCGCTGATCGCGCCCATGGCGGAGGGCGCGGCCCAGGGCCGCTATGGACCTCTGCCCGACAAGGTGAAGTTCCGGGTCTTCGCCTGGGCCGCGGCCACCGACAATGTGGCGGTCTTCTTCGGCGAGGACCTGTTCATCGCGGTCGGCTCGGTGCTGCTGATCGTGGCCACCATGAAGGGCATGGGCGTGGTGGTGGAGCCGCTGCAGCTGGCCTTCTGGGCCTGGCCAAGCGCGGTGGCGGCGCTGGTCGTCCATGGCGCCCGGCTGGTGCTGCTGGATCGCCGCCTGAAGCGGGAGCTTGCGGCCCAGGAGCGCGCCCAGTGATCACGCTCCAGCACGTCTACTGGCTCTGCGGCCTGGTCTTCGCGGCCTACGCTGGCCTGAGCCTGACCGACGCCACCAATTCCAAGCGCTGGCGCAACGCCCTGTTCTGGGCCCTGATCGCCATCGGCTTCCTGGCCGGCGACCTGATCGGCGATTTCGCCAACGGCGTGCTGGTCATAGGCCTGGCCCTGATCGCGGGGATCGGGGGACTGGGGCGCGGCCAGCCGGCGACAACAACGCCTGCGGAGCGGCTCGAGCGGGCCTCGCGCCACGGGTCCTGGCTGTTCCTGCCGGCCCTGATCGTGCCCTTCGTGGCCTTCCTCGGCGCCTGGCAGGGCAAGACCCTGAAGGTCGGCGGCCAGCTGCTGCTGGGCTCGACCCAGACCACGGTGATCGCGCTGGCCATCGGCATCGTCACCGCCGTCATCGTGGCCATGCTGTGGCTCCGGCCGCGGCTGGTCACGCCACTGCAGGAGGGCCGCCGCCTGATCGACAGCGTCGGCTGGGCCGCCAACCTGCCCCAGGCCCTGGCGGCGCTGGGCGGGGTGTTCGCCGCCGCCGGGGTCGGCAAGGCGGTGGGCGACCTGGCCGGGCCCTGGATCCCGCAGGACAGCGCCCTGATCGTGGTGGCCGCCTATACCTGCGGCATGGCCCTGTTCACCATCATCATGGGCAACGCCTTCGCCGCCTTTCCGATCATGACCGCGGCCATCGGCTTTCCGCTGATCGTCACCCACCTGCACGGCGATCCGGTGATCATGGGAGCGATCGGCATGCTGTCGGGCTTCTGCGGCACGCTGATGACGCCCATGGCGGCCAACTTCAACGTGGTGCCGGCCGTGCTGCTGGAGCTGCCGGACCGCAACTCGATCTTCAACGGGGTGATCCGCGCCCAGGCGCCCACCGGCCTGATCATGCTCGTGATCAACACCCTTCTGCTGTACGCCCTGGTCTTCCGGTACTGAGAGCCGCCATGCCCACCCCCGAACTCGCCGACCGTTTCGCCAGGATCGCGCTGGGCCATCTGACGCGCGAATATCCGAACAAGCTGGACCACGTCCTGACCGGCGACGCCGACGCGCGGGGACCCAAGGCCCTGCACCCGATCTTCTACGGCAGCTTCGACTGGCACTCGTGCGTGCACGGCTACTGGCTGCTGGCGACCCTGCTGCGGATGTTTCCAGCCATGCCTTCCGCCAGCGACATCCGCGCCCTGTTCGACGAGCATTTCACGGCGGAGAAGGTCGAGGCCGAGCGCGCCTACCTGGACCGGCCCTCCAGCCGCGGCTTCGAGCGGCCCTACGGCTGGGCCTGGCTGCTGATGCTGGCGGCCGAGCTGAACCGGCACGAGACGGTCGAGGGACACGGCTGGGCTGAGCGCCTGGCGCCGCTGGCCGAAGCCTTCGCCCAGCGCTTCAAGGACTATCTTCCGAAGGCGGACTATCCCGTGCGCGCCGGGGTGCATTCCAACACCGCCTTCGCCCTGGCGCTGGCCCACGAATACGCCACCGCGGCCGATCCGGCCCTGGCGCAGTTGTGCGCCGAGAAGGCCGAAGCCTGGTACGGCAATGACCGCGGCTGCCAGGCCTGGGAGCCGTCGGGCGACGACTTCCTGTCCTCCGCCCTGATCGAAGCGGAATGCATGCGCCGGGTGCTGGAACCCCTGCGCTTCCGCGACTGGCTCGAGGGCTTCATGCCGGATATCGCCGAGGAGGAGCCTGCCAACCTGTTCGAACCGGCCCGGGTCAGCGACCGCTCCGACGGCAAGATCGCCCACCTGGACGGGACCAACCTGTCGCGCGCCTGGTGCTGGCGCTCCATCGCCCGCGCGCTCGACGAGGACGATCCGGCCCGCGCCCCGGCGCTGGCGGCGGCCGAGCGGCACCTGAAGGCCAGCCTGCCGCATGTGGCCGGCGACTACATGGGCGAGCACTGGCTGGCGACCTACGCGCTTCTGGCCCTGCTCGCGTAGAGCACGATGCGATCAGATGGAATCATCTGATCGTTGAATCGTGCTCTACATTCAGGAGTGCAGAGCATGTCCGGGCGCAAAAGTGGGACCACTTTTGCATGACATGCTCTGACGTTGCGGGCCGCGCTCCACGCCGCTATCACCATGCCGCGCAAAGGATTTTGAGCCCATGTATGTCCTGGTGACGGGTGCGGCCGGTTTCATCGGCTCGGCGGTCAGCGAGCGGCTGCTCGATCAGGGCCACCGGGTCATCGGCATCGACAACATGAACGCCTACTACGACCCGACCCTGAAGGAGGCGCGGCTGGCGCGCCTGAGCGGGCGGGCGGGCTTCGAATTCGTCAAGGTCGACATCTCGGACAGGGACGGGATCTTCGCCCTGACCGAGCGCTGCCAGGGCCTGACCCACATCGTGCACCTCGCCGCCCAGGCGGGGGTGCGCTACTCGCTGATCGACCCCTACGCCTATGTGAACTCCAACGTCATGGGTCATGTGGTGATGAGCGAGTTCGCCCGCCGCATCGAGGGGCTGGAGCACTTCGTCTACGCGTCCTCCTCCTCGGTCTACGGCGCCAACAAGGACCTGCCCTTCTCCATCGAGGATCGGGTCGACCAACCGGACTCGCTCTATGCGGCGACCAAGCGCTCGGACGAGCTGCTGGCGCGCACCTACGCCCACCTGTGGAAGCTGCCCTGCACGGGCCTGCGCTTCTTCACCGTCTACGGTCCTTGGGGGCGCCCGGACATGGCGGCCTTCATCTTCACCAAGGCGGTGTTCGAGGGCAAACCCATCACCGTGTTCAACAACGGCGAGATGTGGCGCGACTTCACCTACATCGACGACATCGTCTCCGGTGTGCTCGGCGTGATGGTCAAGCCGCCGCTTGAGCTGACCCCGCCGGCGCGGGTCTATAACCTCGGCAACCACCGGTCCGAGAAACTGACCCGTTTCGTCGAGATCCTGGAGGAGGCTATCGGGAAGAAGGCGGAGATCCAGTTCGCGCCGCTGCAGCCCGGCGACGTGCCCTCGACCTATGCGGACATCGCCGCCTCCCAGCGCGACTTCGGCTTCGAGCCCCTGACCTCGATCGACAAGGGCCTGCCGCAGTTCGTCGACTGGTACCGCAGCTACTACGGCCTGGGTTAGGCGCCTGTCAGGCGGTGGACGGCCTCGACCACGGCCTTGGCCTTCTCGAACACCTCTTCCGCCGCCTGGCCGGGCTTGTAGAGCTCGCCGCCGACCCCGAAGCCGCGGGTCCCGGCCGCCCACCAGTCGGGCATGGTCTGGACCGACACCCCGCCCACCGCCATCAGGGTCGCGCCCTTCGGCGTCACCGCCTTCAGCCCCGCGACATGGCCCGGACCGTAGGTGGAGGCGGGGAAGAGCTTGAGATAGCGCGCGCCGGCGTCGGTGGCCTGGAACATCTCGCTGGAGGTGGCGAAGCCGGGCATGGGATCGAGGCCGAGCTCGACCGCGCGGCGGATCACGGCGGGCTTGGTGTCGGGGGAGACCAGGAACTGGCCGCCGGCGGCGGCGACGGCCTCGACCTGGTCGACCCCCAGCACCGTGCCCGAACCGCACAGCATGCGCGTTCCCCAGTCGCGCACCAGGATGGCGAGGCTGTCCAGGGGATCGGGGGAGTTCAGCGGGATCTCGACGATGCGCACGCCCGCCCGGTAGAGGGCGTCGGATATGGCCGGGACCTCGTCCGGGGTCACGCCGCGGATGATGGCCACGATCGGCGTCTCGCGCATGATTTCGTCGAGTCGGGCGGAATTCATCGGTTCAGTCCTCGAAACAGGGCGGCAAGACCCGAAAGCACGGCCTGGTCGCCGTCGTAAAGTCCCGCGCGCCAGCCCCGCGCCTCGAGCGCCCGCCCGTACCAGCGGGTGAGCGCGCCCTCGCCGACCACGGCGACCGTCGACCCGGCCTCAAGGCCGAGCAGTCCGGGCAGGGCGGCGACCTCGGCGCCGATCAGCAGGCCGGAGAGATAGGCCGCCGCCGCGTCCGGCGCCAGACCGCCGGCGACCACGCGCGAGCGGGCGGTGAACAGGCGTGAGGCCAGGGCCCCGCCGTCGCCGGCGGACTTGAGGCCGAGGTCGAAGGCGGCCTCGTCGTCGGGCCGGGCTTCGGTACGCAGCACGCTGTGGCGGCGCAGCACCTCGAACAGTTCGCCGGTCATGGCGGTCAGGAAGCGCACGATGCGGCCGTCCTCGATGAGCGCCCATTTGGCGTGGGTGCCGGGATGGCAGACGACGTGGCGGCCGCGCAGGCGTTCAGGCTCCAGCGCCAGCCAGCCGATAATCTGGGTCTCCTCCCCGCGCATGACATCGGGGGCGCCCTCGAGGCCGGGGCCCCTGAGGCCCGGAACGACGCGGACCGGCGCCGGTCCGCCCTCCACCTCGACCAGCCCCCGCGCCAGATCGGCGGCCGAAGCCGGGCAGTCGAGATAGGCGACCGCGCGCCAGCCGAGATTGGAGCCGATCATGCCGCAGAGCAGGGCCGGCAGGGCCTGGGCGTCCAGGGCGGGGCGCACCTGGTCGCGGAAGACCTGTTCGGCCTGGCCCGGCTGGAGCTTGGACACGCCGAAAGGGAAGTCCCGGGCCGCCTCGACGGCGCCGTCCGCCCCCAAGCGCCAGGCGCGCAGGTTTGTGGTGCCCCAGTCGCAGGCGAGAAAGGACCCCATCAATGGGATTCCCGGGTGACCTCGGCGCCCGAGGCTCCGACCAGGAAGTCGAGATCGCAGCCGGTGTCGGCCTGCTGCACCGTGTCGATGTAGAGCCGGTACCAGCCGCGGGCGTAGGGCGACGGCTGGCGTGCCGCCTCCCAGGCCGCGCGGCGGCGCGCGAGCTCGGCCTCGTCGACCAGCAGGTCGAGGCTGCGTCCCGGTCCGTCGAAGACGATCTCGTCGCCGGTCTCCACCAGGGCCAGCAGGCCGCCGGCCTCGGCCTCGGGCGCCACGTGCAGGATGACGGTGCCGTAGGCGGTGCCGCTCATCCGCGCATCGGAGAGGCGCACCATGTCGCGCACGCCCTGGGCCAGCAGTTTGCGCGGCAGGGCCATGTTGCCGACCTCGGGCATGCCCGGGTAGCCCTTGGGCCCGCAGCCCTTCAGCACCAGGATCGAGGTCGCGTCGACCTCCAGATCCGGGTCGTCGATGCGGGCGTGGTAGTCCTCGATGGTCTCGAACACCACCGCGCGGCCGCGGTGGGTCAGGAGCTCCGGACTGGCGGCGCTGGGCTTCAGAATGGCGCCCTGGGGACAGAGCGCCCCGCGCAGCACCCAGACGCCCGAGGACGGCTCGATCGGCTCGGCCAGGGAGCCGATCACCTCGCGCTCATAGACCGTTGCCTGGGCGGCGATCTCGCCCTGGGTGACGCCGGCCATGGTCATGGCGCCGGAGCGCAGCAGGGGGCCGAGCTCCTTCATCACCGCGGGCACGCCGCCGGCGTAGCAGAAGTCCTCCATCAGGTACTTGCCCGAGGGCATCAGGTTGACCAGCAGGGGGACCTCGCGGCCCAGCTCGTCGAAGTCTTCCAGTGTCAGGGGCACCCCCAGGCGACCGGCCAGGGCCAGCAGGTGCAGCACTGCATTGGTGGAGCCGCCGATGGCGGCGTGCAGCAGGATGGCGTTCTCGAAGGCCTCGCGGGTGACGATCTGCGACATGCGCACGTCGTCCTTGACCAGCTGAACCATGCGCCGGCCGGTCAGGTGGGCCAGGGTCTTGCGCCGAGAGTCGACGCCGGGAAGCGTGCCGTTGTTCGGCAGGCACAGGCCCAGCGCCTCGGTCAGGCTGGACATGGTCGAGGCCGTGCCCATGGTCATGCAGACCCCGTGGCTGCGGCTCATGCCGCTCTCGGCGGCCATGAACTCGTCCATGCTCATGGTCCCGGCGCGCACCTCCTCGGAAAAGCGCCAGACGTCGGTCCCGGAGCCGATGTCCTTGCCGCGGAACTTGCCGTTCAGCATGGGGCCGGAGGAGACCACCATGGTCGGCAGGTCGACGGAGGCCGCGCCCATCATCTGGCCCGGCGTGGTCTTGTCGCAGCCGCCCAGGAGCACCACCCCATCGATCGGGTTGCCCCGGATCGACTCCTCGACCTCCATGGCCAGCAGGTTGCGGAACAGCATGGCGGTGG
>CAYSNW010000024.1:0-50414 GCA_964432415.1 uncultured Caulobacteraceae bacterium | reverse complement strand
TGAACCCGGTCGACCACCCGCACGGCGGCGGCGAAGGCCGCACCTCGGGCGGCCGTCACCCGGTGAGCCCGACAGGCAAGCCGACCAAGGGTTCCAAGACCCGCAAAAACAAGGCGACGGATAAGTTCATTATCCGGTCGCGCCACGTGAAGAAGGCTCGCTAAGCGATGACCCGTTCCGTTTGGAAAGGTCCGTTCGTCGACGGCTATCTGCTCAAGAAGGCGGATGCCGTGCAGTCGTCCGGCCGCAAGGACGTGATCAAGACCTGGTCACGGCGCTCGACCATCATGCCCCAGTTCGTGGGCCTGACCTTCGGCGTCTACAACGGCCAGAAGCACGTTCCCGTGCTGATCAGCGAAGACATGGTGGGGATGAAGCTCGGCGAGTTCTCGCCGACGCGGACCTTCCACGGTCATGCCGCCGACAAGAAGGCGAAGAGGAAGTAGCCATGGGCAAGGCCTCAAACAAACGCCGGGTGGCGCCCACCGAGGCGCGCGCCAAGCTGGTCAACCTGCGCACCTCTCCGCGCAAGCTGAACCTCGTGGCCCAGTCAATCCGCGGCCTGCCTGTGCAGCGCGCGCTGAACGAGCTGGAATTCAGCCACAAGCGGATCGCCAAGGACGTGCGCAAGGCGCTCTACTCGGCCATCTCCAACGCCGAGAACAACCACAGCCTCGACATCGACAACCTGATCGTCGCCGAGGCCTTCGTGGGCAAGAACCTGGTCATGAAGCGTTTCGCCGCCCGCGCCCGCGGTCGTGCGTCGCGCATCGAGAAGCCCTTTTCGGAGATCACCATCGTGGTCCGTGAGCTTGGACAAGACGTGGGCGAGGCCGCCTGATGGGACAGAAAGTCAATCCCGTCGGCTTCCGCCTGGGCGTCAACCGTACCTGGGACAGCCGCTGGTTCGCGCAGCGTAACGACTACGCGCGCCTGCTGCACACCGACCTGAAGCTCCGCGCGGAGCTGAAGAAGCGCCTCAACGGCGCCGGCGTCAGCCGCATCATCATCGAGCGTCCGCACAAGAAGTGCCGCGTCACCATCTATGCCGCCCGTCCGGGCGTGGTGATCGGCAAGAAGGGCGCGGACATCGACAAGCTGCGCAAGGACATCGGCAAGCTGACCGAAGGCGAGGTGTTCCTGAACATCGTCGAAGTCCGCAAGCCGGAGACCGACGCCCAGCTGGTGGCCGAGTCCATCGCCCAGCAGCTCGAGCGCCGCGTTGCGTTCCGCCGCGCCATGAAGCGCTCGATGCAGTCGGCCATGCGCCTGGGCGCCAAGGGCGTCCGCATCAACGTCTCGGGCCGTCTCGGCGGCGCGGAAATCGCGCGGATGGAATGGTACCGTGAAGGCCGCGTGCCGCTGCACACGCTTCGCGCCGACATCGACTACGGCTTCACCGAGGCGCGCACGACCTACGGCGTGATCGGGGTGAAGGTGTGGGTGTTCAAGGGCGAAGTGCTCGAGCACGACCCGATGGCCCAGGACAAGCGCTGGACGGCGGAAGCCGCCGGCCCGTCCTCCAACGAAGGCCGCGAGCGCGGCGACCGGGGCGACCGCAACGACCGCGGCCGAAACCGTCGCGGCCCGCGTGAAGGCTGACGATCATGCTGCAACCCAAGAAAACCAAGTACCGCAAGGCCTTCAAGGGCCGCATCCATGGCTCGGCCAAGGGCGGTTTCTCGCTGAACTTCGGCTCGTACGGCCTGAAGTCGGTGGAGCCGGAGCGGGTCACCGCGCGTCAGATCGAAGCCGCTCGCCGGGCGATCACGCGTCAGATGAAGCGCCAGGGCCGCGTCTGGATCCGGGTGTTCCCGGATCTTCCGGTCTCGGACAAGCCGGCCGAAGTCCGCATGGGCAAGGGCAAGGGCGCGATCGAGTACTGGGCCGCGCGGGTTCACCCGGGCCGCATCCTTTTCGAAATCGACGGCGTGCCGGACGACATCGCGCGTGAGGCCCTGCGCCTCGGCGCCGCGAAGCTGCCGGTCAAGACCAAGGTCGTCACCCGCCTCGACGCGGGCGTGGCGATGGCGGAGTAGGGCCATGACCAAGATCGCTGACTTCCGGGGCAAAACCCCCGACCAACTGCAGGACGAACTGCTCTCCCTCAAGAAGGAGCAATTCAACCTGCGCTTCCAGGCCGCCACGGGGCAGGCCGAGAAGACCCACCGTGTTGAAGTGGTTCGCCGGGACATCGCGCGGATCAAGACGCTTCAGCGCCAACAGCGCCCGGCCTGAGGAAGATAAGCCAATGCCAAAGCGAATTCTCGAAGGCGTGGTCGTCTCCGACAAGGGCGACAAGACGGTTGTCGTGAAGGTCGAGCGCACGCTGCTGCACCCGGTCCTGAAGAAGATCGTGCGCCTGTCCAAGAAGTACCACGCCCACGACGAGGCCAATTCCTACAAGGCCGGCGAGTCCGCTCGCATCGTCGAGTGCGCGCCCAAGTCCAAGCTCAAGCGCTGGGAGGTCCTTCCCAAGGCCGCCCAGAGCGCGAAATCGTAAGGATCTGACCCATGATCCAGATGCAAACTAACCTGGACGTCGCCGACAATTCCGGCGCCCGCCGGGTCATGTGCATCAAGGTGCTGGGCGGCGCGAAGCGCCGCTACGCCTCGGTGGGCGATGTCATCGTCGTCTCCGTCAAGGAAGCCATTCCGCGGGGCCGGGTGAAGAAGGGCGACGTTCTGCGCGCCGTCGTCGTGCGCACGTCCAAGGACATCCAGCGCAAGGACGGCTCGGTCATCCGTTTCGACCACAGCGCCGCCGTCATCGTGAACAAGCAGAACGAGCCGATCGGCACGCGGATCTTCGGCCCGGTTCCGCGCGAACTGCGCGCCAAGAACCACATGAAGATCATCTCGCTCGCTCCGGAGGTCATCTGATGGCCGCGAAAATCAAGAAGGGCGACCGCGTTGTCGTCCTGGCCGGCAAGGACAAGGGCCGTCAGGGCACTGTCCTGAAGGTCATGCCGACCGAAAACCGCGTGCTGGTGGAAGGCGTCAACGTCGTCCAGCGCCACACCCGCCCCTCGCAGACCAATCCGCAGGGCGGCATCGTCAACAAGGAAGCGTCCCTCCACGTTTCGAACGTGGCTTATGTCGACCCCAAGAGCGGCGAGGCGACCCGGGTCGGCTTCCGCATGGACGGCGACAAGAAGGTCCGTTTCGCCAAGAAGTCCGGCGAGGTCATCAATGGCTAAGTCCCAAGACGCCAAGTACGAACCTCGGCTGAGGACCATCTATCGCGAGCGCATCCGCGCGGCGATGAAGGAACAGTTCGGCTACACCAACGAGATGCAGGTGCCCAAGCTCGACAAGATCGTCGTGAACATGGGCATCGGCGAAGCGGTGGCCGACTCGAAGAAGGCCGCCGCGGCCATGAAGGACCTGGCCGCCATCACCGGCCAGAAGCCCTCGCCGACCAAGGCCCGCCTTTCGGTCGCGACCTTCAAGCTGCGCGAAGGCATGGTCATCGGCGCCAAGGTCACGCTCCGCAAGGAGCGCATGTACGAGTTCCTGGACCGTCTGATCACCATCGCGCTGCCGCGGGTGAAGGATTTCCGGGGCCTGAACGGCAATTCGTTCGACGGTCGCGGCAACTTCGCCATGGGTCTGAAGGAGCACATCGTGTTCCCGGAGATCAACTACGACCAGATCGACCAGATGTGGGGCATGGACATCGTCGTGTGCACCACCGCCAAGACCGACGGGGAGGCCAAGGCTCTCCTCAAAGAATTCCAATTCCCGTTCAATTCCTGACGGACGGGGAGAGAGAACCGAAATGGCCAAGAAAAGCGCAGTGAACCGCAACGAGATGGTCCGCCGTCTCGCCGCGCAGTACGCCGGAAAGCGCGACGCCCTCAAGGCGATCGCCAACGACGAATCCCGCCCGCTGGAGGAGCGCTTCGAAGCGCGCCTGAAGCTGGCCGAACTGCCGCGCAACTCGTCCCCGACCCGCATCCGTAACCGGTGCCAGGTCACGGGCCGCCCGCGGGCCTATTACCGCAAACTCAAAATGTCCCGTATCGCCCTGCGCGACCTCGCGTCCGCCGGCCAGATCCCGGGCATGACCAAGTCGAGCTGGTGACGCCATGTCCGTGAACGATCCGCTCAGCGACATGATCGCCCGCATCAAGAACGCCGCGACCCGCAAGCGTTCGAAGGTGCTCACCCCGGCCTCGAAGCTGCGCGAGCGCGTCCTCGACGTGCTGCAGAACGAGGGCTACATCCGCGGCTATCAGCTGCTCGAAATGCCGGGCGAACACCCGCAGTTCGAGATCGAGCTGAAGTACTTCGACGGCCAGCCGGTGATCGCCGAGATCGCCCGCGTGTCGAAGCCCGGCCGCCGGGTCTATTCGTCGATCCGCGACCTCAAGCCGATCAAGAACGGCCTTGGGATCTCGATCCTGTCGACGCCCAAGGGCGTCATGTCAGACTCCGCCGCGCGCGACGCCAACGTCGGCGGCGAAGTGCTCTGCCGCGTCTACTAGGCGAGGCGAGGAACCCAACATGTCTCGTATCGGCAAGAAGGCGATTTCGATCCCCTCGGGCGTGCAGGTCACGCTCGATGGCCAGACCGTTTCGGTGAAGGGGCCCAAGGGCCAGCTTTCCTGGACGGTGGCCGAGGAAATCGAGGTCAAGCAGGAGGGCGGAGAGCTCACCCTGGCCAAGCGCGTGGACAACTCCCGCGCCCAGGCCATGTGGGGCCTGTCCCGCACCCTGGTGAACAACATGGTCGAGGGCGTCACCAAGGGCTTCGAGGAAACCCTCGAACTCGTGGGCGTCGGCTACCGCGCCGCGCTGAAGGGCCAGGCCCTTTCGCTGCAGCTCGGCTTCAGCCACGACGTCGACATCCCTCCGCCCGCCGGCATCACCTTCGTGGTGCCCAAGCAGACTGAAATCAGGATCGGCGGCATCGACAAGCAGCTGGTCGGCGAAATGGCGGCCCGTATCCGCAAGATCCGCCCGCCCGAGCCCTACAAGGGCAAGGGCGTGCGCTACGCGGGCGAAAAGGTCCGTCGCAAGGAAGGCAAGAAGAAGTAGGCCATGGCGCTCTCTCCTCGCGAATCCGCCCAGAAGCGCGCCCAGCGGGTGCGCACTCGGCTCAAGAA
Organism: uncultured Caulobacteraceae bacterium; assembly: GCA_964432415.1. GTDB lineage: Bacteria > Pseudomonadota > Alphaproteobacteria > Caulobacterales > Caulobacteraceae > JAFECT01. Next base: position 45,303 of record CAYSNW010000024.1, on the reverse strand, counting down.
GGTCTCGAGCGGCCGTCCCCGTCTGACGGTCTTCCGCTCGTCCAAGAACATCTATGCCCAGGTCATCGACGATCTGAACGGCGTCACCCTGGCGGCCGCCTCCTCGCTGGAGACGGACAAGAAGCGTGGCTCCGACAAGGACGCCGCGGCCACGGTCGGCAAGCTGATCGCTCAGCGCGCCGTCGAAAAGGGCGTCAAGGAAGTCGTGTTCGACCGCGGCAGCTACATTTTCCACGGCCGCGTCAAGGCGCTGGCTGAAGCCGCGCGCGAAGCCGGCTTGAACTTCTAAGGGGATCGCAATGGCTCGTAGAGAAGAGCGTGGCGAGCGCCGCGATCGTGGAACGGAAGACCGCGAGAACGAACTCGTCGAAAAGCTCGTTCACATCAACCGCGTCGCCGCCACCGTGAAGGGCGGCCGCCGCTTCAGCTTCGCAGCTCTCATGGTCGTCGGCGACCAGAAGGGCCGCGTGGGCTTCGGTCACGGCAAGGCGCGCGAAGTGCCGGAAGCCATCCGCAAGGCCACCGAAGAAGCCAAGAAGACCATGATCCGCGTGCCGCTGCGCGAAAGCCGCACCCTGCACCATGACGGCAACGGCCGTTGGGGCGCGGGCAAGGTGATGGTCCGCGCGGCGCCTCCCGGCACCGGCGTCATCGCCGGCGGCCCGATGCGCGCGGTGCTCGAAACCCTGGGCGTCCAGGACGTGGTGGGCAAGTCGACCGGCTCGTCCAACCCGTACAACATGGTGCGCGCGACGTTTGAGGCCCTCAAGGTCCAGAGCTCGCCCCGCCAGGTCGCCAACAAGCGCGGCAAGAAGGTCGGCGATCTGCTCGGCCGCCGCAACGACGGCGCCTCGGCGCCCGACGCGATCGAAGGTTGAGACCCGTCATGGCTGAGATCACCATCAAGCAGACCGGGAGCCCCATCCGGCGCCCCAAGGACCAGCGCCTGACCCTGATCGGCCTGGGCCTGAACCGGATCGGCCGTCAGGTCACCCTGAAGGACACGCCGCACGTGCGCGGCATGATCGCCAAGGTCCACCACATGGTGGAAGTGGTCGAGACCAAGTCCTGACACGAACCGTTCCCCGGCTCCGGCCGGGGAACTTTCCTTTTCAAGCCGAGTCCGGTTCGTCCGGGCGCATTTCCTCCAAGGAGAGGCTGAGACCATGACAAAGCTCAACGAAATCCGCGACAACGAAGGCGCTCACAAGAAGCGCATGCGCGTGGGCCGCGGCCCCGGCTCCGGCAAGGGCAAGACCGCCGGTCGCGGCGTGAAGGGCCAGAAGTCCCGTTCGGGCGTCGCCCTGCGCGGCTTCGAAGGCGGCCAGATGCCGCTGCACATGCGCATGCCCAAGCGTGGCTTCAACAACCCCTTCGCGCTGAAGCTGGTCGAAGTGAACCTGTGGCGCATCGAGAAGGCCATCGAAGCCGGCAAGCTCGACGCCAAGAAGCCGATCACCGCCGAGACCCTGATCGCCGCGGGCGTCATCCGCCGCGTCAAGAACGGCGTGCGCCTGCTGGGCCACGGCGATCTGAAGTCCAAGCTCGACCTGACCGTCTGGTCGGCCACCGCCTCGGCGGTCAAGGCCGTGGAAGCGGCGGGCGGCAAGCTGACCCAGACCCGCCCCGAGCCGGCCAACGACTCGGAAGCGGCGTAAGCGATTTCGGCCTGTGGAGCGATCGTCGCCCCGCAGGCCCTCGCACTGCCGGTATCTATCGCCTATTTGAGACGCGTAAGTTCACAAGAGACGCGCCCGATCGTGACGAACCGCTCGTCCAGGCGCTGAAGGTCTCGGGGGTTCCTGAATGGCTTCGGCCGCCGAACAGCTAGCAGCTAACATCAACTTCGGAGCCTTCCAGAAGGCGACGGAGCTGCACAAACGCCTCCTGTTCACCATGGGGGCGCTGATCATCTTCCGGCTCGGGACCTTCATTCCGATCCCCGGCATCAACACGATCGTCTTCGAACAGGGTTTTGCCGGCCAGAGCCAGGGCATCCTGGGCATGTTCAACATGTTCTCGGGCGGCGCGTTGCAGCGCATGGCGATCTTCGCCCTGAACGTGATGCCCTACATCTCGGCCTCGATCATCGTGCAGCTGATGGGCACCATCTACGGTCCCTGGGAAAAGCTGCGCAAGGAAGGCGGGGAGGCGGGGCGCAAGCAGCTCAACCAGTACACCCGCTACCTGACCGTGGTGCTGGCGCTGGCCCAGTCCTTTGGCATGGCGATGAGCCTGCAGCACGCCAACGCCCAGGGCGTCACCGCCGCGGACCATCCCGGCCTGATGTTCACCATCTCCTGCATGGTCACGCTTACCGGCGGCACCATGTTCCTGATGTGGCTGGGCGAGCAGATCACCTCACGCGGGGTGGGCAACGGCTCGTCCCTGATCATTTTCGCCGGCATCGTCTCGCGCCTGCCGGCGGGGGTTCAGTCCCTGTTCGCCAAGGTGCGCGACGGCTCCATGAACCCCGCCCTGCTGCTGGCCCTGATCCTGGGCGCGGTGGGCGTGATCGCCTTCATCGTGTTCATGGAACGCGCCCAGCGGCGCCTGCTGGTCCAGTATCCCAAGCGCCAGGTCGGCAACCGCATGTTCGGGGGCGAGAGCTCCTTCATGCCGCTGAAGATCAACACCTCGGGCGTGATCCCGCCGATCTTCGCCTCCAGTCTTCTGATGCTGCCCACCACCGCGGCCCTGTTCCTGTCGCAGAACCCTCAGGCGCTGCCTTCAGGGATGGCTTGGCTGACGGCGGTGACCACCCAGTTGCAGCACGGCAGCGCGACCTTCATGATCGTCTACGCCCTGCTGATCGGCTTCTTCTGCTTCTTCTACACCTCGGTGGTGTTCAATCCGGAAGACACGGCGGAGAACCTGCGCAAGTACGGCGGCTTCCTGCCGGGCATCCGGCCGGGCAAGCGCACGGCGGAGTACCTGGACTATGTCCTGACCCGCCTGACCGTGATCGGGGCGGCCTACATCATCGCCGTCTGCCTTCTGCCGGAATTCCTGATCGGCACCTTCACCCAGACCCTGGCCTTCGGCGGCACCTCGCTGCTGATCGTGGTCAGCGTCACCATGGATACGGTTGCCCAGATCCAGTCCCACTTGCTGGCGCACCAGTATGAGGGCCTGATCAAGAAGGCCAAGCTGCGCGGGGGCCGCGCGAGATGAACCTGGTCCTGTTCGGCCCGCCTGGATCCGGCAAGGGGACCCAGGCCAAGCGGCTCGTCGACGAGCGCGGCATGGTGCAGCTTTCCACCGGCGACATGCTTCGCGCGGCGATCGCGGCGGGGACCGAACTGGGCGGGCGCGTGGCGGCCATCATGCAGGCCGGCGCCCTGGTCTCGGACGAGATCGTCATCGAGCTGATCGAACAGCGCCTGCCCGAGGCCGAGGCGGCCGGCGGGGCCATCTTCGACGGCTTCCCGCGCACGGTGGCCCAGGCTCAGGCCCTGGACGCGATGCTGGCTGGCCGCGGGGCCCGAATCGACATCGTGGTCCGCCTGAAGGTTGATGAGCCGGCGCTGCTGGCCCGGATCGCCCAACGCTACGAGAAGGAAGGCCGTCCGGACGACAATCCGGACAGCTTCAAGGTCCGTCTCGACGCCTACAACACCCAGACCGCGCCGCTGATTCCCTACTACGGGGACCAGGGCAAGGTCGTCGAAGTGGACGGCATGGGCTCTGTCGAGCAGGTCGCGGGGCAGATCGCCGCGGCCCTTGAAGGGGCCAAGGTCTGACACTACCTTTTGCGACCGCCCCTTCGGCCGCAAAAGTCCATTGACGGAAGCGTTTCGATCCCTATAACGGGGCGCTTCCGCGAAAGGGCGCGAACGCGCACGCCGGCTCCGAGTTCGAAAGACCGTGAGCCGAGCGTCGTTTTCGCGTCGATTACGCGTTCAGGAGACTAAGACGTGGCCCGTATTGCAGGCGTCAACATTCCGACCAACAAGCGCGTCGAAGTCGCGCTCCAGTACATCCATGGGATCGGCCCCAAGCGCGCCCGCGACATCCTCGGCAAGGTCGGCATCGATCAGGCCCGTCGCGTGAACCAGCTGACCGACCAGGAAGTGCTGCAGATCCGCGAAACCATCGACAAGGACTATTCCGTCGAGGGCGACCTGCGCCGCGAAGTTGCGGTCAATATCAAGCGCCTGATGGACCTGGCCTGCTATCGAGGCCTGCGTCACCGCAAGGGCCTGCCGGTCCGCGGTCAGCGCACCCACACCAACGCCCGCACCCGCAAGGGTCCGGCCAAGCCGATCGCCGGCAAGAAGAAGTAGGGCTGAATTCCGATGGCCAAAGAACCGGCTCGCGTCAAACGCCGCGAACGCAAGAACATCACCTCGGGCGTCGCGCACGTGAACGCGTCGTTCAACAACACCATGATCACCATCACCGACGCCCAGGGCAACGCGATCTCCTGGTCCTCGGCCGGCGCCATGGGGTTCAAGGGCTCGCGCAAGTCGACGCCGTACGCCGCCCAGGTGGCCGCGGAAGACGCCGGCCGCAAGGCGATGGAACACGGGGTCAAGACCCTGGAAGTCAACGTGGCGGGCCCGGGCTCCGGCCGCGAGTCGGCCCTGCGCGCTCTGCAGGCCGTCGGCTTCACCATCACCACCATTCGTGACGTGACCCCCATCCCGCATAACGGATGCCGCCCGCCCAAGCGGCGCCGGGTCTGATCGCGTTTTAAAAATTCCAATACCGCCGGCCTGCGCGACAGCGCGGCCGGCGAAAGCCGTTCGAGGGACGTAAATGATCGAAAGAAACTGGCAGCAGCTGATCCGTCCCGAAAAGCCGCAAATCGAGACCGGTTCCGACGCCCAACGCAAGGCGCGTCTGGTGGCCGAACCCCTCGAGCGCGGCTTTGGCGTGACGCTCGGCAATGCCCTCCGCCGCGTGCTCCTGTCTTCGTTGCAGGGCGCGGCCGTGACCGCCGTCCAGATCGACGGCGTCGTGCACGAGTTCTCCTCGATGGAAGGCGTGCGTGAAGACGTCGTCGACATCGTGCTGAACATCAAGCAGCTGGCGCTGCGCATGCACTCCGAAGGCCCCAAGCGCATGACCCTGCGCGGCCAGGGCCCGGGTCCCGTGACCGCCGGGCAGATCGACGCCCCGTCGGACATCGAGATCCTGAACCCCGACCACGTGCTCTGCACGCTGGACGAGGGCGCGGAGGTGCGCATGGAATTCACCATCCAGAACGGCAAGGGCTACGTCCCGGCCGAGCGCAACCGTCCCGAAGACGCGCCCATCGGCCTGATCGCGGTCGATGCGCTCTATTCGCCGGTCAAGCGCGTGGCCTACCGTGTCGAGCCGACCCGTCAGGGCCAGTCGCTCGACTACGACAAGCTGATCATGGAAGTGGAGACCAACGGCGCGGTCTCGCCCGTGGACGCCGTGGCCTACGCCGCGCGCATCCTGCAGGACCAGCTGCAGATCTTCATCACCTTCGAAGAGCCGAAGAAGAAGGTCGAGGGCGAGGCCAAGCCGGAGCTGCCGTTCAACCCGGCGCTGCTGAAGAAGGTCGACGAGCTGGAGCTGTCGGTCCGTTCGGCCAACTGCCTGAAGAACGACAACATCGTCTACATCGGCGACCTGATCCAGAAGACCGAAGCCGAGATGCTCCGCACCCCGAACTTCGGCCGCAAGTCGCTGAACGAAATCAAGGAAGTGCTTGCTTCCATGGGCCTGTCGCTCGGCATGGACGTGCCGAACTGGCCGCCGGAAAACATCGAAGACCTGGCCAAGAAGTTCGAAGACCAGATCTGATTCAAGCCTTCGGGCTTGCGACTTCAGGAACCGGCCCGGGGCGACCCGTGGCCGGTTTCCTTTTTATGGGAGCGCGGTTTTCCGCGGTTCTGCTCGCAGGGAAAGACCCAAGACCTTGTCCCCGCGACCTCGACGTTTCCTCATCCGAGGGGACGCCGACGTTCGGAACGGGCGGACGCCATCAGGTGGTTCGCCTTCGCTTCCGGGCCCGTTATTGGGGGATCGGCCGCCGAGGGCGCCGGTCTCATGGAGACACGACCATGCGCCACGGCTCAGCCCACCGCAAACTCGGCCGCACCACCGCTCACCGCACCGCCATGTTCGCCAACATGGCCGCCTCGCTGATCAAGCATGAGCAGATCGTCACCACCCTGCCCAAGGCCAAGGAACTGCGCCCCTTCGTCGAGAAGCTGGTCACCCTGGCCAAGCGCGGCGATCTGCATGCGCGCCGCCAGGCGATCAGCCAGGTGCGTGACGTCACCCAGGTCGGCAAGCTCTTCGCCACCCTCGGCCCGCGCTACAAGGACCGTCAGGGTGGTTACATCCGCGTCCTGAAGGCCGGCTTCCGTCACGGCGACAACGCCGCCATGGCCGTGATCGAGTTCGTCGACCGCGACGTCTCGGCCAAGGGCCTGGACTCGGGCCCGGTGCCGGAGACTTTCGGCGACGCCGAATAGGCCTTCGCCGACACGAATTTCGAAAGGGCGGCCGGAGCGATCCGGCCGCCCTTTTTCTTTGTTTGCTGGACGGACGGCGCGGGCTGTCGGAAACGGTGGCGCATGACCTCTTTCGCCCTCACCGCCGAAGTGCGCGCTGAAGCCGAGCGCCGGCTCGACGCCATCGAGCGCGACCATGGTGTGCGCATTCTCATGGCGGTGGAGTCCGGTAGCCGCGCCTGGGGCTTTCCCTCGCCCGACAGCGACTACGACGTGCGTTTCCTCTACGTCCGGCCGGCGCGGGGCTATCTGAAGCTCGACCCGCCGCGCGATGTGATCGAGACGCCCATCGAGGGCCTCTGGGACGTCAATGGCTGGGACTTGGGCAAAGCGCTGAGGTTGCTGCGCAAGGGCAATGCGGTGGTGGTCGAGTGGCTGCGCTCACCGCTGGTCTACCGCGAGACCGGATCGATCCCGGACCGGATGCGGATTCTGACGGAGCGGTTCTCCAATCCGGCTGACGCCGCGCGGCACTACTATCCGCTTCTGCACGCCCACTACGGCCGCGATATCGCCAAGGCCGGCGATATCAAGCTCAAGCGCTACTTCTATTCGATCCGCGCGGCGGCCGCGCTGACCTGGCTGCGCGAACGCGGAACCGTCCCGCCGATGGACCTGCCGAGCCTGGTGGCCGGCGGGGTGATCTCCGACGAGACCCGCGCGGTGCTCGATCCGATGATCGCCACCAAGGCGCGCACGGTCGAACTCGGCTTTGCGCCGCGCATACCGGTGCTGGATGCCTACATTGAACAGGCTCTGGCCTGGGGCGCCCAGGCCTGCGCGGCCCGAGAGGCCGCTCGCGATCCCGTTTTCGAAGCCGCCGCCGACCGGCTGTTTCTGCAAGCCATCGGCCTGGACGGTCCAGCCTGAGGCGCCCGCGGTCGACGGCCCGGCTCAGGCACGATAGGTCTTGGGCATGAGACAGCTCCGCACCCTGATCCTCGCCTTCTTCGTCGCCCTGTGCGGCGCGAGCTTCGCCAACGCAGAGCCGGCCCATCGGCGGCCGGACACCCTGATCCTGATCTCGATCGACGGGTTCCGGGCGGACTATCTGGGGCGGGGCAGGACGCCGACCCTGAGCGCGCTCGCCGCTGACGGGGCGTGGGCCAAGACAGGAATGCGGCCGTCGTTCCCCAGCCTGACCTTTCCCAACCACTACGCCCTGATCACCGGCATGCGGCCCGACCGCAACGGCATCGTCTCCAACACCATGGAGGACCGCGCGATCCCGACCGGGCCGTTCAAGCTCGGCAACGAGGAAGCGACCCACAACGCGACCTGGTGGAACGACGCCACGCCCTTGTGGGAGACGGTCCAGCGCCAGGGTCTGCGCGCCGGCACCATGTTCTGGCCGGGCTCGGAGGCCAACATCCACGGCGTCTCGCCGGCCGACTTCAAGCCCTTCGACAAGAAGCTGTCCGGTGACGGGCGGGTCGATGTGGTGCTGGACTGGCTGGGGCGGCCGACGGAGACGCGGCCCGACTTCGTGACCCTCTATTTCGACATCGTCGACACCGCCGGCCACTTCCACGGCCCGGACTCGGCGGAGGTGAACGACGCCATCGCCAGCGTCGACGCCTCGGTCGCGCGCCTGATCGCGGGGCTGAAGGCGAGGGGACTCTACGAGCACACCAATATTATCATCGTCGCAGACCACGGCATGGCCTCCACCCCGCCCGACCACATGATGGTGATCGACGACAAGCTGGATCCGAAGATCACCCACGTCGTCACCTACTGGGCCGAGGCCGGCATCGACGTCGCCGCGGGGCATGAGGACGAGGTCCTGGCCGTGCTGCCCAAGGAGCACATGCAATGCTACCGGCGTGAGAAACTCCCCGCGCGGCTGCACTACGGGACCCACCGCCGCGTGCCGGCCATCGTCTGCCTGGCGGAGCCGGGCTGGTTGATGGTGACGAGCGCGGAGATGCAGAAGAAGCACGACAGGCCGATGCTGGGCGAGCACGGCTACGATCCCTATGACCTCCAGATGCGGGCCCTGTTCATCGCCCACGGGCCGGCCTTCCGGCACGGCGTGACGCTGGAGCCTTTCGACAACGTCGATGTCTATCCGCTGATGGCCAAGGTGCTCGGCGTGCGGCCCGAGCCCAGCGACGGCGTTCTCGCCGAGGTGGCCGGCGCGCTCGTCAGTCCCTGAGGAAAGGGGATCCGGCCGCCGGCGCTTTTCTTTGCCTTATAGTTGCGAAATATGATAACTATTGCGCAATCGGCAAACAGGTGAGCCATGACCGCCAAACCCGCCTTGTCCCAGTCCGTCTACTATCTCGATCCGATGGCCGCGCTCGACTGGCTGGAGCGGGCGTTCGGATTCGAACGCACAATGATGATTACCGACACCGATGGCGCGCTCGTCCATTCCCAGATGGGCTTTCGAGGCGGATGCCTGATGATCGGATCGAAATGGGCGGACTTCACCGGCTCGCCGAAGGCCACCGGTGGCGTCAACACCCAGATGGTCCACGTCCAGCTTGAGGCCGGCATAGACGCGCACTGCGAACAGGCGCGGGCCGCCGGCGCAACGATCCTGCAGGAGCCGTCGGACCAGTTCTATGGCGATCGCACCTACCGGGCTCGCGATCCGGAAGGCCACGTCTGGACCTTCGGCCAGACGGTGCGGGAAGTCTCGCCCGCGGAATGGGACCAGGAGGGCGGGGTCACGACCCAGATCTGGCCGTGAGCCGGCCGGCGCCCGACATCGACCGGCTGCTGGCGGCGCTCGCCGATCCGCACCGGCGCCGGGCGGTGGACCTGTTGTCCCAGCGGCCCAGACGGGCAGGGGAGCTGGCCCAGGCCCTGGGGCTCGGTGCGCCGGCCATGAGCCGGCACCTCAAGGCCCTGCGCCAGAGCGGGCTGGTGCAGGAGTCGCATCCGGAGTTCGACGCGCGCGTGCGCATTTATCATCTGAGGCCCGAACCCATGGCGGATCTGAAGGAATGGTTGGCGCGCGCCGAGCGGGCCTGGAGCGAGCAGCTGCTGGCGTTCAAGGCGCACCTGGAGGGGAGCAAGGACCGGTGAGCTCGCGCATGGTGGTCGCCCTGCGTGTCGCCGCGGATCCGCTGCGGACCTTCGAGGTCTTCACCGGAGAGATCGGCCTGTGGTGGCGGCCCAACGGACTGTTCCAGTTCACTCCGCGCGGCCCCGGCGTGCTGGCGTTCGAAGGCGGGGAGGGCGGGCGGCTGATCGAGACCATGGCCGACGGCAAGGTCTTCGAGGTCGGGCGGATCAAGGCCTGGGAGCCGGGCTCGAGGCTGGTGTTCGGCTGGCGTTGCGCCGGGTTCGGGCCTGACCAGGACACGGAGGTGGAGGTCACCTTCGAGGCGGTCGGGGAGGTGACCCGGGTCTCGGTCGAGCACCGGGGCTGGGACACGGTGCCGGTGGAGAACGTCGCGCGCCACGGCTTCCCCAACGCCGTCTTCCTGCAGCGGGAGGCGGAGTGGTGGCATGACCTGCTGTCCCGGCTCAGGGAGAGGGCCGGTCGGAAATAATTTTACCCGGGCTTTATTGACTTGGTATTTTATCCGGGTATTAAGCGGCTGGTGAAGACGGCCTGAAAATCATGCTATCGGCGCGGGAGGGGTGACTGACATGAGCGAATTTGGAACCACACCGGATCTGCCGCCCGAGGGCCACGTCAGGATCCGCCGGGCCGCCTTCGCCTTCATCCTGGTCACCGTCCTGCTGGACGTCTGTTCGCTGGGAATCGTCATCCCGGTATGGCCGGCGCTGATCACAGGCTTCACCCATTCGGCCGTCGGAGCGGGATGGTGGGTCGGAATTTCGGGGACGACCTGGGCGCTGATGCAGTTCTTCTTCCAGCCGGTGGCGGGGGCTTTGTCCGACCGCTTCGGCCGGCGGCCAATCATCCTGGCCTCGAACCTGGGCACGGGTTTTGACTACCTGATCATGGCATTCTCCCCGACGCTTTGGTTCCTTCTGATCGGCCGGTTGGTGGCCGGCCTGACATCGGCCTCGATCTCCACCGCCTTCGCCTATATCGCCGACGTCACTGAACCTCAGAAGCGAGCCGCACGCTTCGGCCTGCTGGGCGCCATGTTCGGCCTAGGCTTCTCGCTTGGCCCCGGCATGGGCGCTGTGCTCGGTGATCCGCGAAACTTGCTGAGCATCCCCGGGACCGACTGGGTCCTGCACGGCGGGCCGCGCGTGCCCTTCATGATCGCCGGCGCTCTCAGCCTGCTCAACTTCCTCTACGGCGCTCTGGTCCTGCCGGAATCCCTTCCCAAGGAACGGCGGGACAAGTTCCGGTGGCGGCGCGCCAATCCGATCGGCGCCTTCGAACTGCTCAAGTCCCATGTGGACCTGTTGCCGTTGGCCACCGTGCAGCTGATGGCGCAATTCGCTCATTTTGTTCTGCAGACGGTCTTCACCCTGTACGCCTTCGCCCGCTACCACTTCGGGCCGAATGAGATCGGCGCCACCATGGTGGCGATCGGGGTCTGCGCGACGGTGGTTCAGGGAGGGCTGACCGGTCCGATCGTCAAACGCATCGGCGAGCGCAACGCGATCATCCTGGGACTGAGTTTCGGCGCGATCGCGTTCGCCATCTATGGCCTTGCGCCAAGCTGGCAGACCTTCGCGATCGGTATCCCGATCATGTCGCTGTGGGGCGTCGCCGGACCCTCTACCCAATCGCTGATGAGTCGCAGGGTCTCGCCCCAGGAGCAGGGCAAGCTCCAGGGAGCGACCCAAGGCATGACCAGCGTCGCGGGTATATTCGCTCCGGCTCTGTATGGATCCCTGTTCGCCATCTTCAATGACCAGTTGAAGTCGCTGAACTTGCCGGGTTTCCCCTTCTTCGTGGCTTCGGGTTTCCTGGTGTGCGCACTGCTCATCGCCCTGGGCGCCGCCCGGGACGCGCGCGGGCGGGAGGCTGTTGCGGCGGCGCAATAAGTCGCCACATGGGGGACTGGCGTTGGCCACAGTGCGGACCCAAATCCGGGTCCATGCTGCGACAAGACCAGAGGTTCGCCCGACCATGAAACTATCGCGCCTGTTTCTCCCCCTGTTCGCGCTGCTGGCCGCCTGCACCGGCTCCCCCGGCCAGAGCAAGGCCCAGGACGCAAGCCCCGCGCTCGCCGAGCCGGCGCGGCACGTCCCGGGCGACGCCGTGCAGATGCGCCAGTCCTTCGCGCCCGTGGTCAAGCGAGCGGCGCCGGCGGTGGTCAATGTCTACGCCCAGCGCGTGGTGCGAGAGCAGGTTGATCCGTTCTGGCAGCTCTTCGGCGGCGGCATCCCCGGCGTGAGCCGCTCCCGCATCCAGCAGTCCCTGGGATCGGGCGTGATCGTGCGTTCCGACGGAGTGATCGTGACCAACAACCATGTGGTCGCCGGCGGCCAGGAGTTCATGGTCGTGCTCAGCGACCGCCGCGAATTTCCCGCCACCGTGCTGCTGGCCGATCCCCGCACGGACCTGGCGGTCCTGAAGATCGACGTGAAGGGTGAGCGCCTGCCGGTCCTGGCCATCGACGACCGCGGCGACCAGCAGGTCGGCGACCTGGTCCTGGCCATCGGCAATCCGTTCGGCATCGGCCAGACGGTGACCAACGGCATCGTCTCCGCGCTCAACCGCACGGGCGATCCCGCCGGCGAGGGCGGTTCCTTCATCCAGACCGACGCGGCGATCAATCCGGGCAATTCCGGCGGAGCTCTGGTGGACATGGACGGCGACCTGATCGGGATCAATTCCATGATCCTCTCGGCGTCCGGCACCTCCAGTGGCCTCGGGTTCGCGATTCCCGCGCCGATGGTGCGCAAGGTGGTCGAGACCGCGGTCGGCGGCGCCCATACCCTGGTGCGACCCTGGCTCGGCGCCAAGACCGATCCGGTGACTGCCGACGTCGCCCGCAGCCTGGGCTTTTCCACCCCTGGCGGCGCCCTGGTCTCCGACCTGTATCCCGGTGGTCCCGGCCAGCGCGGCGGTCTGCATCTGGGCGACGTTGTGACGGCGGTGGACGGCGGCGCCGTCGCCGATCCCGCCAACCTCAACTTCCGCGTCGCCACCAAGCGTCCGGGCGAGGTGATCAAGCTCGACGTCATGCGTGACGGACGCCACCAGATCGTGCCTGTCTCCGTGGCTGCCCCGCCGGCCGATCCGCCCCGCGACGAGCGGGTATTGAACGGCCCGCACCTGCTGGCCGGCGCCACAGTGGTGAACCTGTCGCCCGCGGTGGCCGACGAACTGGGCGTCGATCCCTTCCAGAAGATGGGGGGAGTCCTGATCACCCGGGTCTCCGGACAGGGCTACGCCGCGGCGGCCGGCTTCCAGCCCGGCGACATCGTGCGCGTCCTGAACGGCCAGAAGATCGGCACCGTCAACCAGCTTCAGGGCGTGCTTGCCGCCGGCGGCCGGGGCGGCTGGTCGGTGACCATCGAGCGCAACGGTCAGCTGGTGTCCGCCCGCTTCCGCGGCTGACACCCAGGCGAGCATCCCGGATCAAACCGGTCTATAGCCTGCTCGCATGAGCGACCTGTTTGAAGCCGCGGGCCTGACGCCCAAGGCGCCCGCGCCCCTGGCCGACCGGCTGCGCCCGCAGACCCTGGAAGAGGTCGTGGGCCAGGACCACCTGCTCGGCCCCGACGGGCCGATCCGGCGCATGGTCGACGGCGGCCGCCTGGCCTCGATGATCCTGTGGGGGCCTCCGGGCACCGGCAAGACCACCATCGCGCGGCTGCTGGCCAAGGCGGCGGGCTACGAGTTCCAGCAGATCTCGGCAGTGTTCTCCGGCGTCGCGGACCTGAAGAAGGCCTTCGAGGCGGCGCGGGCGCGAAGGCTGGCCGGCCAGTCGACCCTGCTGTTCGTCGACGAGATCCACCGTTTCAACCGCGCCCAGCAGGACGGCTTCCTGCCCTTCGTGGAGGAGGGGACCGTCACCCTGGTCGGCGCCACCACCGAGAACCCCTCCTTCGAGCTCAACGGCGCCCTGCTGTCCCGCTGTCAGGTCTTTGTACTGAAGCGGCTGGACGACGCCGCGCTGGAGCGACTGCTGGAGAAGGCAGAGAGTTTCGAGGGGAAGGCTCTTCCGCTGCTTCCCGACGCGCGCCAGGCTCTGCTGGCGCTGGCCGACGGCGATGGCCGCTACCTCCTGACCCTGGCAGAGACTCTCTACGCCATCGGCCCCAGCGAGCCGATGGCCACCGCCGACCTTGGCCGCCTGCTGCAGAAGCGGGCGCCGGCCTACGACAAGAGCCGGGAGGAGCACTACAACCTCATCTCCGCCCTGCATAAGTCGGTCCGCGGCTCCGACCCCGACGCGGCGCTCTACTGGCTGGCGCGCATGCTCCAGGGCGGGGAGGACCCGCTGTACCTGGCCCGGCGCATCGTGCGCATGGCGGTGGAGGACATCGGCGAGGCCGATCCCCTGTCCATCCTGGTCGCCAATGCGGCCAAGGAGACCTACGACTTCCTGGGGTCACCCGAGGGGGAGCTGGCCTTGGCCCAGGCGGTGGTGCACCTGGCCACCGCGCCCAAGTCGGTGGCGGTCTACAACGCCTACAAGGCCGCCGGCCGCGCCGCGCGCGAGACGGGTTCGTTGATGCCCCCCGCCCACATCCGCAACGCCCCCACTCGGCTGATGAAGCAGCTCGGCTATGGCGAGGGCTACCAGTACGACCCCGAGACCGAGGAGGGCTTCTCGGGCCAGAACTACTTCCCCGAGGGCATGGACCGGCAGGTCTTCTACGATCCGAAGGGCGAGGGCCACGAGGCCAAGTTGCGCGAGCGCCTGGACCGCTGGGCGGCGCTCAGGGCGAAGAAGGCTTAGCCGTGGTCAGGGTGAAGGGCGCGCCGGTCGCGTTGTCGGCCGAGGAGAAGGCGCTCGTCCGTTCGATGGTGATCTTCGAGGACGCCTCGGTGCTGGTGCTGAACAAGCCCGCGGGGTTGTCGAGCCAGGGCGGCCGCGGCCAGGTCAATACCCTCGATGAGATGCTCTGGGCCTTCGCGAAGAAGAACGGCAAGCGCCCGGTGCTGGTGCATCGTCTGGATCGCGACACGTCTGGTGTAATCTTGTGTGCAAAGACAAAGCCTGCGGCGAGTTTCCTCGGAAAGGCGGTGATGGGACGCCGTTTCGAGAAGATCTATCTGGCCATCGTGGCCTTGGCGCCGGAACCGGCGTCCGGGGATATCACGACAGCGCTGCGCCGGGAGGAGAGCGGCCGCGAAGCCTACATGCGTCCCTGCGAGGACGACCATCCGGACGCGGAAGCCGCGCGGTCGCTCTACCGGACCCTGGCCGCCACGGAGGAGGGCGCGCTGGTGGAGCTGAAGCCGGTTACCGGGCGCATGCATCAGCTGCGCGTGCACCTGGCCTCGATCGGGCGGCCGATCGCCGGCGACATCCGCTACGGCGGCGCCCTGACGCTCGCGGGCGGCGCGGTTCCGCGCCTGATGCTGCACGCCCGGGCGCTGGACTTTCCTCACCCCGAGGGCGGCCGGAAGATCATCGAAGCCGCGCCCCCGGAGGACTTCCGCGCGGTCGCCGAGCGAGCGGGGCTGAAACTGGCCTGAAGGGTCTATGATCCGGAACGTCGCTATGCCTCCCGGATTTATCCTTCTGCTCGCAAAGGGCTTGAAGCCGATGAAGAAGATCCTGCTCGTTCCCGCCGCCTGTCTTGTGCTGGCCGGCTGCGTCACGCCCACCGTCTATGCGCCCGCCTCGGGGCCGAACGCCGTGGGCTTTTCCGAGATGCGCCTTCAGTCCGATCGCTTCCGCGTGACCTACAAGGGCGGCGGTGGGGCGCCTGCGGCCCAGGTCGAGGACTACGCCCTGCTGCACGCCGCGGATCTCGCCGTGGCCAACGGCTACGACTGGTTCCGGGTCGAGCGCCGCGACCTGTTCCAGAGCGGCTATGAGGGCTCCTCCGCCTCCATCGGCATCGGCGGCGCCAGCTTCGGGCGCCATTCCGCAGTTGGAGTCTCGACCTCGACCGGCGTGCCCCTGAACGGCGGGCCGCAACTGACCGCGGTTCTGGAAGTGACTCTCGGCAAGGGCGTGCGGCCCGACAGCGCCGACGCCTACGACGCCCGCGACATCCAGCGTACGATCGGCCCGCGGGCGACCAGTCGGCCCTGATCGTCGCGGGAGGGTTTCCGTCGCGCGGCTTTGGCCGCATAAGCCGTCAATGAACTGGATTCTGGTCGCAATCGGGGGCGGGGCGGGGGCTGTGGCGCGTTATGCCCTCGGCGTGCAGACCGGCCGATGGCTCGGTTCCGAGCTTCCCTTCGGCACCTTCATCGCCAACGTGTTAGGCGGGCTGCTCATGGGCGCCCTGATCGGCTGGCTGGCCCACCGCGGCGGGGCGGATCAGGAGCGCTGGCGTCTGCTTCTCGGCGTGGGCGTACTGGGCGGCTTCACGACCTTTTCAGCCTTCTCGCTCGAGACCGCCCTGATGATCGAGCGCCGCCATTTCGAGATCGCCGCGATCTACATCGTCCTGTCGGTCCTGCTCTCCATCACGGCCCTGTTCGTTGGGCTGTTCCTCGCACGCCGGGTGTTCGCATGAGCCGCGAGGTCAAGATCCTGCACGTGGCGCTCGGCGAAGAGGGCACGCGGCTGGACCGCTGGTTCAAGCGGCGCTGGCCGCACCTGAACCACATCCAGCTCAACAAGCTGTTCCGCTCGGGCCAGGTCCGGGTCGACGGCTCGCGCGCCAAGGGCGACCACAAGCTGACCGCCGGCGCCCAGGTGCGCGTGCCGCCCCTGCCGGAAGCCGCGGAAAAGCGCGAGGGCGAGAAGCCGAAACTGTCCGAGCGCGACATCGCCTACGCCAAGTCGCTGGTGCTGTACGAGGACGAGGACGTCCTGGCCCTGAACAAGCCGTCGGGCCTCGCCGTGCAGGGCGGCACCAAGACCGTCAAGCACGTTGACCGGCTGCTTTCGGCCTGGGGTGAGGGGCTGGAGCGCCCGCGACTGGTCCACCGCCTGGACCGCGACACCTCCGGGGTCCTGCTGCTGGGCAAGAGCCCGGCGGCGGCTGCCAAGCTGTCGGGCGCCTTCGCCCGGCGCAAGGCCAAGAAGACCTACTGGGCGATCGTGGCCGGCAATCCCAAGCCCGCCGAGGGGGTGATCGAACTGCACCTGGTCAAGAAGGGCGTCGGCGACCGCGAGATGGTGGTGCCGGCCGATCCGAAGGAGTTCGGCGCCGAGCCGGCCGAGACCGAATATGTGACCCTTTCGAGGGCGGCGCATCGGGCGGCCTGGATGGCGCTTCGCCCCCACACGGGACGCACTCACCAGCTCAGAGCTCACATGAAAGCCATCGGTCATCCTATTCTGGGTGATCCGAAATATAGTGACGAGGCGGCTTCGGCCCTCTCCCACGATCTCAAACTCCAGCTGCACGCCCGCCGGGTCGAGCTGGATCATCCGTCGGGCGGGCGCCTGATCGTCGAGGCGCCGATGAGCAAGGAAATGAAGCAGGGTTTCGAACGCTTCGGCTTCGACGAACACGAGGCCGAGCCGGATCCCTTCACCCGCAAGAGGCGCGGCTGATGAGTTTCAACGACATGGCGCCGGACGATCGCGCCTACGCCCTGATCGAGGCCGGCCGCGCCGAAGAGGCGCTGGCCGTGATCGAACCGATGGCCCTGAGCCCGGGCGCGGAACATGCGCATCTGGCGGCCTACGCCGTCACGCTCAAGGCGCTCGGCCGCTTCGAGGCGGCGCTGCGGGTCAATCAGGGCGCCGCGCGCCAGTTCCCGAACAGCGCCGTCGCCTGGCACAACCTGGGCGCCGCGCTCGCCGACCTGGACTATTTCGAGCCGGCCCGTGTCGCCATGGAACGGGCGTTCGAGCGCGGCCTGGACCGCGCCGAGACCTGGGTGGTCTATGCTCACACCCTGCTCGGGCTGCAGGATCTGAAAGGCTCCGAGCGCGCCCTGCGCAACGCCATGCAGCGGCAACCCGAAAACCCCGAGATCGCCATCGAACTGGCGCGGGTGATCTGGATGGATCGCGGCGAATGGCGTGAGGCGGTCGAGGTGCTTCGCACCACCCGCGCCCGTGGCGCGCAGAGCCCCAATCTGGTCCTGACCGAAGGGCGTATCCTGGACGCGGCCGGGGAGCACGAGGCCATGCATGCTCTCTACGGCGCCGCCATCGAGGCCGATCCCCGCAACGCGATGCTGATGACCGTTGCGGCGCATGCCCGGTTCGAGGGCGGCGAGTACGAAATGGCGGAGGCCCTGCTCGACCGGGCGCTGCGGACCGACCCGAACTGGGCCCAGGCCTATGTGGAGCTGGCCTCGCTGCGGCTCGCGCAGAGGCGGCCCGATGAGGCCTTCGTGGCGGCGCGACGAGCCACGGAGCTGGACCCGCTGGACCAGTCGACCTGGGGATGGCTGGCGACTGCCGCTAGGGCCGTAGGCGGGCCGGCCTATGGCCAGCTCTACGACTACGCGGCCTTCGTGCGGCCCTACGACATCGAAACGCCCGAGGGTTGGCCCTCGTTGGAGGCGTTCCTCGCCGACCTGGCCGCCAAGCTGCGCGAATTCCATCTGTTCAAGCAGGCCCCCTCCGACCAGACCCTGCGTGAGGGCACCCAGACCGCTGTCGACCTGGCGCGCTCGCACGATCCGGTCCTGAGGGCGCTGTTCCAGGCGCTGGACAAGCCGATCCGCGCCTACATGGCCGAAATCGGGAAGGGCGCCGATCCCCTGCGCGCGCGCAACACCGGCGAGTACCTCATCCACTCCGCCTGGTCGGTGCTGCTCCGGCCCAACGGCTTCCACGTCAACCACTTCCATCCCATGGGTTGGCTGTCCTCGGCCTTCTACGTCGAAGTGCCCGCCGACGCTCTCGAGAGCGACAGCCGCGAGGGATGGATCCAGTTCGGCCAACCGCCCTTCCAGGTGGGCCAGCAGATGTCGGCGGAGCATTTCGTCAAACCCAAACCCGGCCGCCTCGTGCTGTTCCCCTCCTACATGTGGCACGGCACCATCCCCTTCACGACGCGTGAGAGCCGCATGACCATCGCCTTCGATGTGATCCCCAGATGAGCGCCCCCGACATCCTGCCGCCGGAGCCGGCGGTCGAGGCCCTTGCCGAGGCCTGGTACGAGCATGGGCGGGCCCTGTTCGGCCTGGGCGCGCTCGAAGGCGCGGAACGTTCGCTTCGCGAGGCCGTCGTGCGTCGACCGCGCTATCCGGAGGCGCTGCAGGAACTGGCCCACGTGATCTGGCTGCGCACCGGCGATGCCGAGATGGCGGCTGCGGTCTTCGACGGCGAGAGCGACCTGCGCTACCAGAAGTCCCTGGTCTATACGGCCGCCGGCCAGCACCAGAAGGCGCTGGAATCGGTCCAGGCCGCCCTGCACGGCAACGAAGCCTTCGCGGGCCTCGCCCCCATCGCCGCGCAGTTGGCCCTGACCGCCGGCCAGCCGGACCTGGCCGTGGCCTATGCCGTGGACGCGCTCAACCGCGATCCCTCGGACTCGCGCGGCGCCGAGGTCTGGATCGCAGCGCGTCTGGCCCAGGGCGCCAACCGCGAAGCCCTGGAGGCCGCCCGCCGGATGGTGGAGCTGGACCAGACCAACCAGACCGCGCTTGCGCTGCTGGCGACCGCCGCCCGGCTGACCGGGGCGCCGGAGTATCGCGCGCTCTGCGACTATCAGACCTTGGTGCGCTCGGCGGTGATCGCCACGCCTCCGGGCTGGCCCACGCTGGAGGCCTATCTGGCTGACCTTGGCCGCAGCCTGGAGGCCCTGCACACCTCCAGACACCACCCCTTCGGCCAGTCCCTGCGCAGCGGCACCCAGACGCCGACCGACCTGACCAATTCGACCGATCCGGTGATCCAGGCCTTCTTCGAGGCCGCCTATCCGCTGATCGCCGAATACATCGCCGCGGTGGTCGCCAAGGGCGAGGTCCTGGCCCAGCGCAATACCGGCGGCTACCGCCTCAGCGGCGCCTGGTCGGTTTCGCTCAGGCCCGGCGGCTTCCACATCGACCACATCCATCCCCAGGGGTGGATCTCCTCGGCCTTCTATGTGGCGGTCCCCGAAGAGGCGACGGGCCGGGACTGGCGCGAAGGCTGGATCAAGTTCGGCGAGCCCCACTGGGCGACATCGCCGAAGCTTGAGGCCGAGCATTTCGTCAAGCCGGAGCCCGGGCTGCTGGTCCTGTTCCCGTCCTACATGTGGCACGGCACCGTGCCGTTCACGACCGAGGAACGCCGCCTAACCATCGCCTTCGACGCAGTCCCCGCCTGAGCATGACGCCCACCCCGCAGGACGTCGCCGATCTGCGCGCCGGGGCCCAGGCCCTGAACGCGGGGCGCAACGACGAGGCCTGGGCGCTGGTCGAGCCGCTGGTCGCGCGCTGCCCGGACTTTCCCGAGGCGCGCTATCTCGAGGGGGTCCTGCGCAACAGCCGGGGCGACTTCAACGGCGCCGAGAAGGCCATGGCCGAGGCCGTGCGCCTGCGGCCCGCGGAAGGGCGCTTCCAGGCGGCGCTTGGCCAGCTGCAGGCGGCGCGGCGGGTCGGGCCGGACGAATGGGCCCGGGCGGGCGCCGAGGCGGTGCAGGCGGGCGAGCTCGATCGCGCCGAGGCTTCCTTCCGCGAGGCTCTGACCCGCTCTCCGGGCCATCCCGGCGCCCACGAGGCCCTGGCCGAACTGATCTGGATGCGCACCGGAGACGCCGCCGCCGCCATGGCCATGATCGAGGCGCGGGTCGCCGAGACCAGTGACGAGGCGATCTGGTGGCTCAGGCCCAAGGTGCTGGCCTTCGTCGGCGACGACGAGGCGGCCGCTGACGCGGCGGAGGCCGCGGCGAAGATCTTTGGCGACAAGCCGAATTTCCAGATGCTGGCTTCGCAGACCGCGGCCCTCGCCGATCGGCCGGAGGCGTCCCTGTCCCGGGCTGAGGCGGTGTGGGACGCTTCGCCCGGATCGCCCCAGGCCCTGGTCGCCCGCGCCCAGGCGCGCCTTGCCGCCGGGGAGGCGGAGGGCGCGTTGCAGGACGTCAGAGCGCTTAAGCGCTTGCGGCCCCCTGGGGATCAGGTGGTCCTGGCGCTGGAATCCGTGGCGACCCGTCTGGTCGACGGCGCGGACGCCGGGGTTCTGAACGATTACGGTCTGGTGCGCAGCTACCGGCTGGAGACGCCCCCAGGGTGGAGCAGCCTGGAGGCCTACCTCGGCGACCTGAAGGCGGCGCTCGACGCGCGCCACTTCTTCCGCGCCGCGCCGTTTCATCAGTCGGTGCGGGGCGGCAGCCAGACGCGCGGCACCCTGCTGGATGCGCCGGAGCCCGCCATCAAGGCCTTCTTTACCGCCGTGGGCCGTTCCATCGACGCCCATGTCGCCTGGCTTGGACGGGGAGACGACCCCCTGCGGATGCGCAACACCGGACGCTGGACCTTCGACGGCGCCTGGTCGATCCGCCTCCGGCCCAACGGCCGCCACGTCAATCACATGCACCCGGGCGGATGGCTGTCTTCGGCCTTCTACGTCCACACCCCCACCGAGGCCCTGGCCGGGGACGATCACGCTGGCTGGATCCAGTTCGGCGAGCCCGGGATGGTCACCCGCCCGAAGCTCGGCGCGGGCCACTTCGTGCGTCCTGAGCCCGGCATGCTGGTGCTGTTTCCCTCCTGGATGTGGCACGGCACCGTGCCGTTCGCGACCGACGAGAGCCGCATGACCATCGCCTTCGACGTGGTTCCCAAATGAGACCCGGTTTGGCGGTCTTCGATGTGGACGGCACCCTGGTCGACTCCCGGGCCACGATCCTGAAGGCCTCGGTCGAGGCGGCCGCGGACGTCGGCCTGCCCGAGCCCGGCTACGACGCCGTGCGCCAGATGGTCGGACTGTCGCTGCGCGAGGGCCTCGGAACCTTGGCGCCGCACCTGGACGCGGCCGGGCTGGACGCCTTCACCGCGCGGTTCCAGGCCTCGTTCCTGCGCATGAACTCCGACCCCGCCTTCCACGAACCGCTCTACGAGGGCGCCGCCGCCCTGCTGGACCGGCTCAAGGCCGAAGGCTGGGCCATCGCCATGGCCACCGGCAACTCCCGCCGCGGCGTCAATCGCATGCTGCAGCGCTACCGCTGGGCCGACGTGTTCGACACCACCCATTGCGCCGACGACGGCCCGGGCAAGCCGCATCCGGCCATGCTGGTCGAGGCGATGAGGGCGATGGGAGAGGGGCCGGAGCGCACGATCATGATCGGCGACACCGCCCACGACATGCAGATGGCGCGCCGGGCGGGCGTGCGGGCCCAGGGGGTGAGCTGGGGCTTCCACACCCATCAGGAAATCCTCGACGGCGGGGCCGATCACGTGGCCGAAACCTTCGCGGAGCTGGCCGAGCGGCTGGACGCCTTCGCTGGGGCGCCGGCATGAGCCCACTGGTTTATGGCGCGCCTCCCTCGGTGGTGGCACCGGTCGCGAAGGACGCCCTCCAGGTCTCGCCGCTGATCCCCGGGGCCGTTGCGCTGGAAAGTCTGGACACCGGCAGCGCCGACGCTGCGACGGTGCTGGCGCCGCCGGGGACGATCGAGCGCCGCTACGTGCTGGCGCTGGCTTTGCGCGCCCTGGCGCCCGGAGCCTCGCTCGTCGCCCTGGCGCCGAAGGATCGGGGCGGTTCGCGCCTGCGTTCGGAGCTTGAGGCGTTCGGCTGCGAGGTCGGGGAGACCTCCAAGGCCCACCACCGCATCTGTTACGCCGAGCGGCCCTCTGACCTGACGGCGCTCGACGCGGCGATGGCCGCGGGCGCCCCGCGCCGGATGGAGGCGCTGGACCTGTGGACTCAGCCGGGGGTGTTCAGCTGGGACCGGATCGATCCGGGCACGGCCTTGCTGATCGAGCTACTGCCCGAACTCGCCGGCCGCGGCGCCGACCTGGGATGCGGTCTCGGGGTGCTGGCGCGCGCCGTGCTGGCCTCCTCAGGGGTCGAACACCTGACTCTGATCGACATCGACCGCCGCGCGGTGGAAGCCGCGCGCCGCAATATTGCCGACCCGCGCGTCGAGATCGTCTGGGCCGATGCGCGCAGGGCGCCGCCGGTGCTGGAGAATCTCGACTTCGTGGTCATGAACCCGCCGTTCCACGACGGCGGAGCCGAGGACCGGGCGCTGGGCCAGGCCTTCATCCGACGCGCCCACGCGGCCCTGCGCAAGGGCGGAACCCTTTGGATCACCGCCAACCGGCACCTGCCTTACGAGGGTGTGCTGGGCGAGGTCTTCGAGAAGGTCGAACGCCGGGCCGAGGCCAATGGCTTCAAGGTCTATGAGGCCCGGCGATGAGCAAGGCCCTGCGGCTCGACCGGCTGCTGTCCAACCTGGGCTACGGCTCGCGCCGTGAGGCGCAGCAGCTGGCGCGGGCGGGCCTGATCACCTTTGACGGCGCGGAGGTCGAGGACGCCGACCGGCGCATCGCCCTGACGCCGGATCTGCCATTCCGCCTGAAGGTGCGGGGCGCGCCGCTCGATCCCTTGCCCGGCATGGCGCTGATGCTGAACAAGCCGGTGGGGGTGACCTGCTCGCACAAGGAGGCGGGCGAGCTGGTCTACGAGCTGTTCCCGGATCGTTGGCGGCGGCGCGACCCGGCGCTCTCCACGGTCGGTCGCCTGGACAAGGACACGTCCGGCCTGCTGCTGCTGACCGACGACGGCGCCCTGCTGCACCGGATCATTTCCCCGCGCAGCCATGTCGCCAAGCGCTACCGGGTGACCCTGGATCGGCCGCTGGAAGGCGAGGAGGGCAAGCGTTTCGCCTCGGGGGAGCTGATGCTCGAGGGTGAGGACAGGCCCTTGCTGCCGGCGATGCTCGAGGTCCTGGGGCCGCGCGAGGCCCACCTGACCATCACCGAGGGCCGTTATCATCAAGTACGGCGCATGTTCGCCGCGGTGGGCAATCACGTCACCGCCCTGCATCGCGATCGGATCGGTGGCCTCGAGCTCCCGAGCGACCTGGCTGTTGGCGGCTATCGGCTCATGGGCGAATTGGATCTCGCGTCGGTGTTCGCGAAATAGCGGGCGCCTATTCCGCCATGCTCGCGAACGGCGCCGGAAAAAGGTCGGAAGAGGCGAGGGAGCCCAGTCCGAACAGGCGCGCGCCGGCTTCGAAGACCTCCACGCCCAGGTGATGTTCCCGTTCCGCCATCAGCGACAGGGCCAGCGCCCGCGCGTCTTCGGGATCGGTCGCGGTGACGAGGCTGAGTGTCGGGACCGAGTAGCGGTTGTCGTGGATGTAGAGCTGGAAAACACGCATGGGCATTCCGATCGGGGACTAGAGAACGGCCCGGGGCCGTGACGGGTTTGGGGAAATCGGGACAGTGAGGCGCACGGTCAGGCCCAGCCCCCCGCTCTGGAACTCCAGTGCGGCGCCGAGCCGTTCGGCCAGGGAGCGGACGACTGCGAAGCCGAAACCACCGTCGATCGCCGGGTCAAAGGATTCGGGCAGTCCGACACCGTCGTCGGCCACGCTGATGGTCACGGCGCGCCTGCCCGCGGTGCGGCAGCGCACCTCGATCCGGCCGGGCGCCGCAGCAGGGTGCGCGAACTTCAGGGCGTTGGTCACCAGCTCGGAGACGAACAGCCCGATCAGATTGGCCCGCTCAAGGTCCAGTTCAACCGGGTGGGCGTCGCACGACAGATCGACCGGCCGCTCCAGCGTGCAGCTTTGCTCCACCACGTCGCAGATCGACGCCAGGTGATCGGCCAGGTTCGCCTTTCCCTCCGCGGATCCTTGCGACAGGGCGCGATGAAACCGGCCGAGGTCCTCCAGGCGGGTTCCGACCCCCCGCAGCATCAGACGCGCGTTCGCCTGATTTAGATCGCCCCGATGTCCGGCCGCCTGCACGCGCACCAGTCCCGCGAGCCAGCCGAGATTGTCGGCGATGCGGAGATGCGCTTCCCGTGCCTCGAGCAACGGGGGGGTGGGGGGCCGATTATCAGTTAAGGAATCGAGAGCCATGGCGGGTGCCTAGTCTGCAAGCCCTGATCATGCTCGCCTGAGAAGAGAATTGCAAGTTAAAATTAAGAATAATGCAGGGTGATCATAATCAAGTGGGTCAATTAGGCTACCAATACCAATTCGCTGTTCTTGTCATGATGTGCCGGTAACTTGCTTGACAAGTTTTGCGGTGACTTAGTCTGAAATGACTTGTCGGTCCCATGCGCCCAGTACGCCAAGTTTGGCTAATGAGTAGGAGGAGCTCTTGAACCCTTTTGCTCTTAATGCATTGTACGAGAGGAAGCTGCGCCGCAACCGCAGTGGGAGGCAGGGATGTCCGAGCTGTCACGCCCGGAAAGGCTACAGATCATGCTGTCGGGGGAGGAACTGGCCGCGCTCGACGACTGGCGCTTCCAGCGCCGCATGCCGAGCCGCGCCGCCGCCATCCGTGAGCTGCTCAAGCGCGGTCTCGCGGCCGAAGGCGTCACCGTCGCCGACGGCCGCATGAAATCCTCGGACTTCAGCGTCATCAATCATCCCGGAGACGGCGTCGACGGCGCCGACCTCTAGCGAGGCCTCGCCCCAGGATCAGTGCTTTGAGAGCACCCGATCCGCCTTGCGATCGATCTTCTTCTCTTCGGCTTTGGACATGCGGTCGGCCTTTACGGCCTGGCTGGCGCGCGCCTTGGCGTTGCGGGCGTGAGCCTTGTCCTCGATCGGATAGGCGCGCTTTTCGGGCTCAGCGAAATCCTTGGCGGGCAGGCGATTGCGGCCCCGGGTGGTCAGCTCGGCCATGACATCGGCTCCTGGCGTGCGTGGTCTGCGTCAAACGCGTGCGCGCCGGTCCGGTTTCCAGCCCCGGCCTCAGGAAGGGTTGGTGGGGACGGCGGCGCGGGAGGTGAAGACCGCTTAAACGGGGGGGCAGAAGCGGTCGTCGGGGGAAGCCCTCCAGGGTTGCGCAGCCGTCCCCGGAAATCAGACGAGCCCCTCGACCGGCCGCACGCCGGCGCTGTCGGGGAACACCATGGTGTCGAGCCTGGCCCGGTCCACGCCGACGTGGTCGCGCAGCAGGCCCTTGTAGACCGAGCGGACGTCGAGCGTCGGGGCCAGGTCCCGGTTCTCGAACAGGGCCGAGCTGTTCAGCGTCGGCCAGTCGCCCACGATGCCGCCGCTCTTCAGTGCGCCGCCCGCCAGTATCAGGGTCGAGGCAGTGCCGTGGTCGGTGCCGCCGGTGCCGTTGGTGCGCGCGGTGCGCCCGAACTCGGTGGCCATGACGATGGCGGTGTCGCCCCACATGGGTCCGAGCCCTTCCTTCAGGCCAGCGTAGAGCTGGTCGACGAAGGGCAGGCGGGCGGCGAGCTGGGCCACCTGGCCGGCGTGCGTGTCGTAGCCGTCCAGCGACAGGGCCACGATGTCCGGGCCGTCCGGCGCGCGCATGAACTTCGACACGGTCTGGCCGAGCGCGCGCACATCGTTGCGCCGGGCCTGGCCGCGGGCGTTGGTCTGGCCCATGGCCGAGGTGTCGCCGCCGCCCATGGCGCTTTCCGCCATGGCTTCCGCCGACAGGCCCGAAGACAGGGCCGGGGCCAGCAGCGGGTCGTCCTTGTAGAGGTCCATCAGGATCGAGGCCACGCGGTCGCCCTGGGGCAGGGCGGGGCCGGGGGACCAGGAGGCGGCCTGCACCGGCCCGCGGATCACCAGAGGCGCCGTGGCGCCGACCGACAGGGCGCGGGTGGTGCCCAGCGCCGTCAGCGAGCGGTTCAGCCAGCCGACCGAGGTTCCGTACACGGTGGTGGTGCCGTTCTCCAGCAGGTCCTGGGCTTCGAAGTGCGACCGGATGCGGTCGGGAATGGCGACCGACGGTGCAAAGCGAGCCTCGCCCGCCAGCGCCATGGCGTGCAGCGAGGGCAGGGCGGGGTGCAGGCCGAAGGTCGAGTCGAGCTTCAGCACGCCTCCGGTGGCGCCCGGCAGGCCGTAGGCCAGCTGGCCGCGCAGGGCCGCATAGTTGGGGTCGCCGTAGGGCGGGGTGACGGACAGGCCGTCCAGGCCGCCGCGGGCGATGATCACCACCAGCTTCTTGCGGCCCGAACCGGCCGCCTGCGCGGAGCGGCCTGCGAAGGTTATGGAGACGCCCGCCATGGCGCCCAGCAGGGCGCGGCGATTCATGCGGAAGGTTTTCAGATCGCGGGTCATCGGCGTTGAAACTCCGGAGACATGAACAGCAGGGCAAGCGACTCGGACTTGCTCTCGGCACGGGTGATGGCCAGGTCGGAACGCTCGCCCAGCCGCGCGCCGAGCGCCGAATGGGCCACGGCGATGGGATCGACCAGGGGCCCGGCCTTGGCGGCGAAACCCTTGGCGAACTCCAGCCGCTTGATGATGGCGTCCGGCGCGGCCCAGCCGTCGGCGGTGTCATCCCAGCCCTTGGGCGAGTTGGCGCTCATCGGCTTCTGGCCCAGCGCAGTGAGGATGGCCAGCGGATCGAGGGTGGCCGGCCGACTGTCGACGGCGCGGTAGCAGGAGACCACGAATTCGTAGGGCGTCTTGAACTTGTGCGGCTGCGGGTCCCAGGCGTCGGGCGCCTCGATGAGCGCGCGCGCGACCACGTCCAGCCGCCCGCCGGAGCTGATCCAGGCGTCGCTCAGATGCTGGACCAGGCGCGGCGGCGGGTCGTCGGCGACGAAATGGACCGCGATCTTCTTGGCGATGCGCCGTGCCGTGAAGGGGTTGGCCGCCAGGTCGACCATAACCGCGTGGGCCTGGCTCTCGCCATGGTCCGGATAGGTCTTGCCCATGATCCGGCGCGAGCCGGGCTCATGGCCCTGGTCGAGGAAGTTGTAGGCGCCCTGGGTCGCGCCGGCCTGGCCCGGCCCGCCCACCGACCAGCCGGTCATGGCGCGGGCGAACTCGGTGACGTCGGCCTGGGTGTAGCCGGACGCCGGCCCGACCGTGTGCAGCTCCATGATCTCGCGCGCGAGGTTCTCGTTCAGCCCCGCCTTGCCGAAGCGTCCGCGCCGGCTGTTGGGACCGAAGGAGCGGGCCTGGTCGAGGTAGAGCAGCATGGCCGGGTGGCGGCTGGAGGCCACCAGCATGTCTTCGAACCGGCCGAAGACGTGCGGGCGGATGGCTTCGCGCTCGAAGGCGTTGGCGATCACGCCGGACTGCAGCTTCACCGCTGAGACCGTGAAGTGGTTGAACCAGAACAGGGCCCAGCGCTCGCGGAAGGCCGCGTCGGTGTTGCAGGCCAGCTGGCAGCGGGCGAGGAATTCCTTGCCGATGTCCTGGGTGATGTCTCGGAGCGCCGCCTGGAACTCCGCCGCCTGGGCCTTGGAGTCGGGCGCGCCGGGCTTGCCGGGTTCGGCCGCCGTCTCGGTCATGGGCTGGGCGGCGGTCGCCGGCGCCTGGGTGCGCGCTGCGCTGCGCCGCGCCTGCTGGCGCTCGCGCTGATACGCGTAGAAGGCCACCAGCCGTTCGCGGGAATTGGGGAACTGCCCGACCGGCTGATCGGCCCCCTCCGGCCGGATCTGGCGGATCAGCCAACCCTTGGGGTCGCCCTTCGCGACGGCGATTTCCCCGGGCTTGGCGCCCAGGCCAAACCGGTTCGCCGCGATCGCCGCTTGCAGTTCGCTTGAATTCTGAGCCATCAGCACTCTCTCCCACCCCGCCAATTTCAACGGGGCGTCCTCGTCGGTTCCGTCGAAGATGCGCCCGATCGGATCCGAAAGTCATGTTCACACGCGCGAAGGCCGAATCCGCCGCCCACGCCAAACGCTTCTGGAAGGAGGCTGGGGTTGGCGCGCGCGGCGATGCGGGCTGGCCGGTGACCCTGGACGGCCGCACGCCTCAGAGCCCAGGCGGGCGGCGGCTGGTGCTGCCCAGCGAGGCGTTGGCGGCGCTGGTGGCGGCCGAATGGGCGGCCCAGGGCGAGTTCATCCTCACCGCCACCATGCCGGCCACGCGTCTGGCCTTCACCGCCATCGACCGTATCGCGGACGCCCGCGAGGCCGTGGCCGACGAGGTCGCCGCCTACGCCGGCTCCGATGCGCTCTGCTACTTCGCCGAAGGGCCGGACGGCCTGATCCGGCGCGAGGAGGAAGCGTGGGGACCCTGGCTCGACTGGGCCGAATCGGACCTCGGCCTCGCTTTCGTGCGGGTCCGTGGCCTGATCCATCGACCTCAGCCGGCGCAGACCGTGGCGCGCGTGCGGGCTCTGGCGCTGGAATTCGACGATTTCGGCCTGGCGGGGCTGGCCTGGGCGGCGTCGCTGTTCGGCTCCGCGGTCCTGGCCCTGGCCCTGGCCCGCGGCCGGCTGGACGGGGAAGCAGCGCTTCAGCTGTCGCGTCTGGACGAAATCTTCCAGGAAGAGCGCTGGGGCGTGGACGAGGAGGCCGCCGCGCGGGTCGAGGGCCTGCGGGCCGAGGCGAGGGCGCTCGAGGCCTGGTTCCGGGCGCTCTGAGACGGCGGGGCCCCCGAAGGGGCGCCGCTCGCCGTTACTGGATCGGCTTGAAGAAGAGCCCGTCGATCTTTCCGGCGGCGTCGAAGTGGATCATCCACTGGGTCAGGCCGCCCGTGAACTCGACCCGGTATTCCATCGCTCCTTCGGGGGACATCTGGGCGAAGCTGACCGACTTGACCTCGCCAAGGCCGGCGATGACCTGCTGGATCGGGCCGACCTGGGGTTCGACCCCGGCCTTCATCTCGGCCGACATGGCGTCGTAGTCCGGCTTTCCGGCGCGCAGCTGCTCGATCACAGTCCGGAGGGCGGCTTCGCCCTTGGCGACGGCGGCAGGATCGGCCGGCGCAGCGGTAGGCGCCGTATCGCTCTGGGCGAGGGCAGGGGCGGCCGTGGCGGTCAGGGCGAGCGCCAAAGCGGCGGCAAGAAGGCGGGTCATGGGGATTCCTGGAGGTCCGTTATCGGGCGGAGCGGACCATCGCGCCGGGATAAGGCAGACTTGTGACAGTCGGACTTGGAACGATCACGCCGGCGCCGGCGCGGCGACCGGCAGGACCCTCTGAATCACGGCCGCGGCGACCAGCGGACCGACCACGCCCCCGACCAGCATCCACATGGGCTGGGGCAGGCCCATGGAATTCAGCACGACCCCGACCACCGCGAAGCCGCCGGCCACCCAGGCGATCCAGGGCTTGCGCCCGATCACCACGCCCGCGACGGCTCCGGCAGCCGCGCCCAAGGCCCAGCCGAGCACAATCATCAGCTTGGCGATGAATGGCATGCCGGCGATGGCGGCGCGCAGCGCTTCCTTGTCGCCCGTCGCCGCCGCCTCGGGCGGGGCGAAGAACAGGCCGGTCAGGGCCTCGAACGCGAAAATTCCCACAATCGTCACGACGATCGCCGCGACCACAGCCACCACGGTGCGGACCACCGATTCCTCCCGAACAGATCCCGGAAACGACCTTACAGGAACGGCGGCCGGCCTCAATGCGGCGCATGAACCGGCCCGCGCGCTTGCCTCGCCGCCCTCACGCACTTAAGCCGACCCGGTACCCCGACCGCACCGGATCGCTCCCCATGCAGAACATCCTCGAAGAGCTCGAACGCCGCCGCGAGAGCGCGCGTCAGGGCGGGGGGCCCAAGCGCATCGCGTCCCAGCACGCCAAGGGCAAGCTGACCGCGCGCGAACGCATCGACGTCCTGCTCGACGAGGGTTCGTTCGAAGAGACCGACATGTTCGTCGAGCATCGCTGCACCGACTTCGGCATGGCCGACCAGAAGGTGCCGGGCGACGGTGTCGTCACAGGCCACGGCACGATCAATGGCCGATTGGTCTATGTTTTCTCCAAGGATTTCACGGTCTTCGGCGGCTCTCTTTCCGGCGCGCATGCGTCCAAGATCGTCAAGCTGCAGAAGATGGCGCTGCAGAACGGCGCCCCGATCATCGGCCTGTTCGATGCGGGCGGCGCGCGCATCCAGGAGGGCGTGGAGAGCCTTGCCGGCTATGCCGACATCTTCCTGCAGAACGTGCTGTCCTCGGGCGTCGTGCCCCAGATCAGCGTGATCATGGGGCCCTGTGCGGGGGGCGACGTCTATTCCCCGGCCATGACCGACTTCATCTTCATGGTGAGGGACACGGGCTACATGTACGTCACCGGCCCGGAGGTGGTGCGCACGGTCACCAACGAGGTGGTCACCCACGAGGACCTGGGCGGCGCCCGCGTCCACGCCCAGAAGTCCGGCGTCGCCGATGGCGCCTTCGACAACGACCTTGAAGCCCTGACCCAGCTGCGGCGCCTGATCGACTTCCTGCCCCTGTCCAACCGCGACAAGGCCCCGGTGCGCGAGAGCTTCGACGAGCCCTTCCGCGACGAGCCCTCGCTCGACACCCTGGTGCCGTCCAACCCGAACAAGCCCTACGACATGAAGGAGCTGATCCTGAAGGTCGTGGACGAGGCCGACTTCTTCGAGTGCAGTCCCGAGTTCGCCAAGAACATCATCACCGGCTTCGGCCGCCTGGACGGCCAGACCGTGGGCGTGGTGGCCAACCAGCCGCTGGCGCTGGCGGGGGTGCTGGACATCGACTCCAGCCGCAAGGCGGCGCGCTTCGTGCGCTTCTGCGACGCCTTCAACATCCCGCTGCTGACCTTCGTGGACGTGCCGGGCTTCATGCCGGGGACCAAGCAGGAGTACGGCGGCCTGATCAAGCACGG
Organism: uncultured Caulobacteraceae bacterium; assembly: GCA_964432415.1. Lineage (GTDB taxonomy): Bacteria > Pseudomonadota > Alphaproteobacteria > Caulobacterales > Caulobacteraceae > JAFECT01. Next base: position 14,218 of record CAYSNW010000024.1, on the reverse strand, counting down.
CGCCAAGCTGCTGTTCGCCTATGCCGAGGCCACGGTGCCCAAGATCACGGTCATCACGCGCAAGGCCTACGGCGGCGCCTATGACGTGATGAGCTCAAAGCATCTGCGCGGCGACGTGAACTACGCCTGGCCCACCGCCGAGATCGCGGTCATGGGCGCCAAGGGGGCGGTGGAGATCATCTTCCGCGCCGAGGCCAAGAGCGATCCCGACGCCCTGGCTGCGCGCGAGGCCGAGTACAAGGAACGCTTCGCCAACCCGTTCGTGGCCGCCCAGCGCGGCTACATCGACGACGTGATCATGCCGCATGGGACTCGAAGAAGGGTCATCAAGGCTTTGAAGACGCTGAAGAACAAGCAGATGTCCAACCCCTGGAAGAAGCACGACAATATTCCGCTCTAGGAGGGCGCGCGCGTGAAGAAACTGGTCTGGGGATTGGCCGTCTTTCTGCAGATCGTGGGCGTCGTCTGGGTGCTGCAGGGCGTTGGGGAGTTGCCGGGCAGTTTCATGTCCGGGCACCTGAAGTGGGCCTACTATGGCGTGGGACTGATCCTGTTCGCTGTGGTGCTGTACCTGATCGCCGCCTTCTTCATCGCGCCGGGCAAGCGCCCGCCCCGCGACGAGGCGCCCCGGCCTTGAGCGCGAACATCGCCCTGCTGCGCGGCGTGAACGTCGGCGGCAACAACAAGCTGCCGATGGCGGCGCTGAAAGCCTTCTGCGGCGAGATCGGGCTGAAGGATGCTCGCACCCTGCTGCAGAGCGGGAACCTGGTGTTCGCGGCCGACGGCCGATCGACGGCCGAACTCGAGGCCCTGCTGGAGCGCGAGGCGGCGGAACGGCTGGGCCTGAAGACCCTGTTCCATGTGCGCAGGCCTGAGGAATGGAACGGCCTCATCGCCGCCAACCCGTTTGTGGCGATGGCGAAGGACAATCCCAGCCGCATGCTGCTGATGGTGATGAAACATCAGCCGGACCGCGATGTGGTTGCAGCGTTGCAGGCAGAAATACCCGGCCCTGAGCAGATCGCCATCGGTGAGCGCGCGCTCTACGTGACCTTTCCGGACGGGCAGGGGGATTCCAAGGCCTCAAGCCTGATCGACCGGCGGCTCAAGGGCTCGGGCACGGGGCGGAACTGGAACACGGTGCTGAAGCTGGCCGAAATGGTTAAGGACTGAGGGAACCGGGCCGGAGGCTCTGCGGTTGCAGCGCCATGGGCTGGGTCGGGCGCATCCGAAAGAGAGCGCTCCTGTGAGGCTTGCTTTTGTCCTGACCGGAACAGCTGGCGTTGTGCTGGCCGCCGGCCTCGCCGCGGCGCAGACGCCGCCCTCGACCACCCCGCCGTCCACTACGCCGCCACCGCCGCAGCCGAACACCCAGCCGGTGATCCCGCCAGACGCCGGGCCGACCGTGGCGCCGCCGGCGACTCCTCCAGCGCCCGCGCCGGCGCCCAGCGTGACGCCTGCGCCCGACACCGCGGCCCCGGCTCCCGCCGCGGCTGCGGTCTATGCCAAGGGCTGGAACGCCACGAAATGCGCCGACGCCAAGGCCAGGCACAAGTCGCTGAAGCCCGGGACTTGCCCGGACACGCCCGAGGCCTGATCGCGGCCTTCCGCTTCCCTTTCAGCGCGGCTTCCGCGTCCGGCCAGTGCGCCAAGGTCGCGGCGGCCTACGCCGCGCTGGAAGGGTTGGCGACCGTTCGCCGGATCAGGCGACGGCGCCCAGCCAGATCCAGCCCAGGTGCGCCAGGAAGGCGGTGATCACCGAGCCCAGCACCACGACGGCGATGTTCATGCGTTCCAGTTCCGCCGAGGCCTCTCCGCCTTCCCAGCGGTCGCGCGCGGCGCGGCGCACGAACAGCAGGGCGTAGATCAGCAGGAAAATCGCCGCTCCGATCAGGGTCAGGGCGAAGCCCAGGCTGTTCTGGGGATGCTCACGGCTGAAGATCCACCAGCCCTTGCGCACCGGCCCCCACACCGTCTCGCCGAAGAGGGTGCGCATGACGTCCACATTGGCGAAGGACCAGGCCACCACCGGGCCGATCATGGACGCGGTGACGTTGCGGGTGGCGCGGAAGATCAGGGCCGAGGCGCCCGAGGCGGTGACCGCCAGGATGATCTCGTAGAGCACCACCGCCAGGAACAGCCTGCGTCCATTGGAAAGGTCGAACTGCGGGGCGCCGACCACGCCCAGAAAGTGGAGCACCGTATAGGCCAGCGTGCCGATCGTGATGATCGCGCTGATCCGGTCCAGCCATTTGAACAGGGCGTGCATTCCGGTCCCCCCAAGGCGGCGCAGTACCGGGAGCTTAGCGGCTGGCGCGCGACGGCGCGAGCGGGTCCATCACACCGGTCTCACAGCTTCGGGAACGAAGCCTGCCGCCGCCGGTTTATGCCCCACCCAACGGGAGGCTAAACCCAGATGATTCATCGCAAACTCTACCTCGCCGCCGCCGCGATCGGCGTGCTGGCTTCAGTTTCGGCCTGCAGCAAGGGCAAGGACGCCACGCCCACCCTCAATCCGGGCCAGAGCGCGCCGGTCAACGGCGTGCAGGACAAGACCTCCGCCGCGGTCGGGGCGGTCAGCGCCTCCACCATCGGCGCCAATTCGACCGGTGAGTTCGCGCTGAGCGCCGCCACCAGCGACATGTTCGAGATCGCCGCCTCCAAACTGGCCGTGGCCCAGACCAAGAACCCCAAGGTCAAGGCCTTCGCCGAGCAGATGATCAAGGACCATACCGCCTCGACCGCCAAGCTGAAGGGCCTGCTGCCGACGGCGGCGCCGGACGTGAAGACCCCGATGGAGATGGACCAGCGCCGCAAGGGCCTGTTCGACAACCTGAAGGCCGCGACCAAGGGCGATTTCGACAAGGTCTACCTGGCCCAGCAGCTGGACGCCCACAAGGAGGCGGTGGACCTGTTCAAGGGCTACAGCGAGCACGGCGACAACGCGGCGATCAAGGATTTCGCCGCCTCGACCCTGCCGGCCGTCCAGCATCACCGCGACATGGCCAAGGACCTGAAGGACTCCCTGAAATAGGACCTGGCGCCCGTTCGCCGGCCAGAGGCCTCCGGAGCGATCCGGAGGCCTTTTTCACGCGTCTGGTCCCCGGCGGGCTTCGGGAGTAGGCTGAGGATGACGGCGTTATCCGAGTCCGGCTGTGACAGGCGGGGGGTTCCGATGGGACCAGTGACCGGCGTACGCGTAACCCGAAGCGTCATCGCAGCGGCCGCCCTGGCCCTGACCCTGGGTCTGTCGGCGCCCGCCGCCCGGGCCGGGTGCGATCCCGGCGACGACCATCCCGCCTCCGCGCCGCCCTCGACGACGACAACCGCGCCGGCGCCGCAGGACCCCGCGCCGCCCGCGGACCGGGTCGAGCACAATCTCAGCGGACCGAGCGTGGCTGTGGCGCCCTCTGGCCCGCCCGCGCCGCCGAAACAGCCCGTCCGTCCGTCGCCGCCGCCGCCAGCGCCCGACATGGAGGACGAGGCCAACAAGGACCTGGGCGGCTTCCTGATGATGTCCGGTGGGATCCTGGTGGTCATCCTGGGTCTCGGCTGGGCGGTCATGCGCTACCGGCGCCCCTATTGAGAGGAACAGCCATGTCGAGGATCCCAACCCCCGCCAGTGTGGCGCTCGCCCTGGCCCTTGCCGCCGCGGCGAATCTCGCGCCGGCGGCCGCTCTGGCCGCGTGCGGCGACCCGACCGCGCCGAACCATCAGGACGGAGACGCAAAACCCGGGGATACCGGGGCCACGACCCCTTCCGATGGCCACCCGTCGGCAGGCCCGTCCTATGGCGGGCCGAACGTGGCGGTGTCCCCGTCCGGCTCGCCGCCCGAGTCCTCGGACGCGATCAAGGCCCGCACCACCATCCCCGTCACCGTCAAGAAGACCGATCCCTATGACGGCACCTGGATGGGCGGCTGGACCGTGGCGATCCTGACCCTGGGACTGAGCACCCTGCTGATCGGCATGCTGCGGCGGCGGCAGAAGGCGCTCGACAAGGCGACGGACGGCGTGGGCGACAACGACGACGACTCCAACCGCGCCGCCGACGCCGGCGGCACCAGTATCTGAGGCCGCTCGCGATGAATCAGCGACCGCATCGCTGGCGGCGCCTTGCAGTCTGGGGCGTGTCCGGCCTGGCGCTCGCGCTGGTGGCGTCCCCCGCGTTCGCTCAGTGCGGCGAGCACCTGGCGCCCAGCTCCCACGCCAAGCCGGATGAGCCCCGAACGAACCCGGGCGGCGGGCTGATCACCTGGAAGGTCAAACGCAAGGCGGACGGAACCGAGCAGATCGATCCGGGCCCGGCGCTGTCCGAGCGCCCCGAGCAGGCTCCGCCGCCCTACGTCCCGCCGCCGCTCAATTCGTCGCCGCCCCCGGCGGCCGACCCGTCCCTTGGCGAGCCCAGCGTCGCGATCGAGACCCGGCCCTCGGAACTGCGCCCGGAGATGCCATCGGCGCCCAACACCATTCCCTTCAAGACCGACAAGGAGGACTTCGGGGTCTGGGACAGCTGGCCCGCGGCGATCCTGACGCTTGGGGTCAGCGTGCTGGTGATCGGAGGCGTGCGGCGCTACCGCCGCAAGCTGCGCGATGACGCCGCCGAGGCGGCCCGCCAACCGATCTCCGCCGACGGCTCCGGCAGCCCGATGTGAGCGCCCCGTCATGATGACCTTTCTCAGGAACAACCCATCGCGCCTCGCGGCCTTGGTGCTGGCTGCCCTCGTCGCGGCCGGCCCCGCCCGGGCAGCCTGTGACGGCGCGCAGAATGCCGCGCCTGCGGCGCCGCCGGCTGAAACCCCGGCGCCGACGCCTCATACGCCGCCGAGCTCGCCCACGGGTCCCAACGTCCCGATCGCGGCCCCGGCCGATCCCGACGCAGCCTATATGGCCAAGCAGCAGGCGGAGGAGACGGCGCGTAACCGCAAGATGGCGGAGGAGGATAAGCAGCGGCGCGCCAGGGAAGCGGACGAGACCGGCGCCATGTGGCTCATCATGTTTCTGGTCCTGATCTTCGGCGGCCTGGGCGTGCTGGCGCTGTTCGCGAAACGCGGCCCCCCGACCCCGCCGCCGCCCGGCTGACCCACGGCGCCCCTCCCGCAACGGCCCCGGCCCGGCTAAACAGCGCTCATGAGCCTGGCCGAATCCGTTTCCGACATCCCCGTCTCCGACCTGACCGAAGCCCAGGCTGCGGCCGAACTCGAGCGGCTGGCCGGCGAGCTGGCGCGCCACGACGCGCTCTACTTCCAGTCCGAGGAACCGGAAATCTCGGACGCGGAGTACGACCGGCTAAAGCGGCGCAACGAGGATATCGAGCAGGCCTTCCCCGAGCTGGTCCGCGCGGACAGCCCGGCCCGGCGCGTGGGCGCCGCGCCCTCGACCCAGTTCGCGCCAGTGGCCCACGGCGTGCCCATGCTGTCGCTGGACAACGCCTTCTCCGACGAGGAGGCGGCCGAGTTCGTGGCCCGCATCCGGCGCTTTCTCAGGCTGGACGACGCGCCGGTCTGGTTCACCGCCGAACCCAAGATCGACGGCCTGTCGATCAACCTGCGCTACGAGGACGGGGTGTTCGTCCGCGGCGCCACCCGGGGCGACGGGCGCACGGGCGAGGACGTCACCGCCAACCTGAAGACCATCGCCGACATTCCGCACCGCCTGAAGGGCAAGGGCTGGCCCGAGCTGATCGAGCTGCGCGGCGAGGTCTATATGCCGCTCGAGGCGTTCGCGGCCTTCAACGCAGAGGCGGAGGCGGCAGGAACCCGCACCTACGCCAACCCCCGCAACTTCGCCTCCGGATCGCTGCGCCAGATCGATCCGGGGGTCACCGCCAAACGGCCGCTGCGCTTCTTCGCCTACGCCTGGGGCCAGCTGAGCGAGCCCTTCGCCGAAACCCAGTGGCAGGCGTTGGAACAGTTCAAGGCCTGGGGCCTGCCGGTCAACGACCGCTCACGCCGGGTCGAGGATCTGGAAGGGTTGCTGGACGCCTACCGCGCGCTGGAGGCCGAGCGGCCGAAGCTCGCCTATGACATCGACGGCATCGTCTACAAGGCCGACCGGCTGGACTGGCAGCAGCGGCTGGGCTTCGTATCGCGCTCGCCGCGCTGGGCCATCGCGCGCAAGTTCCCGGCCCAGCAGGCGCGCACCGTGCTCGAGGGCATCGACATCCAGGTGGGACGGACAGGCTCACTGACGCCCGTGGCCCGCCTGCGCCCCGTGACTGTGGGCGGGGTGGTGGTCAAGAACGCCACCCTGCACAACGCCGACGAGATCGCGCGCAAGGACCTGATGATCGGCGACACGGTCATCCTGCAACGCGCGGGCGACGTCATTCCCCAGATCGTCGGCGTGGTGGTCGAGGAGCGGCCCAAGGGCGCCGTCGCCTACGCGTTTCCGACCCACTGCCCGTGCCCGTTGCACACGCCGGTGGTGCGCGAGACGACCGGGGCGGGGGCCGAAACGGTGGTGCGCCGCTGCACCGGCGAGTTCGCCTGTCCGTTCCAGCGCATCGAACACCTGAAGCACTTCGTCTCGCGCCGCGCCTTCGACATCGAGGGCCTGGGCGAGAAGCAGCTGCAGGCGTTCTTCGACGAGGACTGGATCCGCGAGCCCGCGGACATCTTCAAACTGGCCCGCGACGAGGCGCGGCTGGATCAGCTGCGGGAACGCGACGGTTACGGCGAGACCTCGGTGAAGAACCTGGTCGCCGGCATCGAGGCGCGCCGCACCATCGGGCTCGACCGCTTCATCTATGGCCTGGGCATCCGCCACATCGGCGAGAGCACGGCGATCACCCTGGCCCGCGGCTATGGCGCGGCCGACGCCTTCCTGGCCGCCATGGACGCGGTCGCGGCGGGCGACGAGGCGGCCATCGCCGAACTCGATGCGCTGGACCAGATCGGCGAGGCCGTGATCGAGGCCGCGGCCTCCTATTTCCGGGAGGACCACAACCGCGACATCGTCCGGCGGCTGATGGACCAGCTGAGCGTGCTGGACGCGGAAAAGCCCAAGACCGACACGGCGGTGGCCGGCAAGACGGTGGTCTTCACCGGCGCCCTGGAGCGCATGACGCGCGACGAGGCGAAGGCCCGGGCGGAACAGCTGGGCGCCAAGGTCTCGTCTTCGGTCTCGAAGAAGACCGACATCGTGGTCGCCGGTCCCGGCGCCGGCTCCAAGCTGAAGACTGCGGCGGAGCTGGGCCTGCAGGTGCTGACCGAGGACGAATGGCTGGCCCTGATCGGCGAGCCACCGGCGGCATGAACCAGCCCACCAGCCCCCGCTACGGCCTGCACGCGGACCGCTACCGTGCCTTCCGCCCGGGCTATCCGGCCTGGCTGTTCGACCGGGCGGCTGAACTGTGCGGCGACGCAAGGGGGCAGGCGGCGGAACTGGGCGCCGGCTCGGGCCAGGCCACCGGCGAGATACTGAAGCGCTTCGAACGGGTGACCGTGATCGAGCCGGACGCGGACATGGCGGCGTTGATCCCGGTTGATCCCCGACTGACGGTGGTGGTGTCGCCGGCGGAGACCGCGGTGCTGCCTCAGTCCCTCGATGCGGTGTTCTCCGCCACGGCTTTCCACTGGATGGATGCGGCCGTGGTCGGGCGGCGGGTGGCGCAGGCGCTGCGGCCGGGCGGGGTGTTCCTGGCCTTTGGCTACCAGCCGTTCGAGGTCACGGGACCGGCCGCTGCGGTCGAACTGTTCCAGGGCGAGATGGCGCTGTGGGCCGCGCACACCGACACGCGCCTCAGCGTCTGGCGGCCCTATCCGGAACTGTTGCGCGCATCCGGCGCCTTTTCGCACATCGAGGATATTGCCTTCGGTTTCGACGTGGTCCTAACGCCCGAGCGCGCCGCGGGCCTGCTGATGACCACCTCCTACGCCGCGGCGCACGGCCGGATGCTGGGCGATGAGGACGGGTACATGAGCGACCTTGCCCGCCGCCTTTCCGAGGCGACGGATGGAGGCGAGGTGACCATCCGCTTCGAAGCCACGGGCGGTTTCGCCCAGGTCTGAGCGCTCAGTAGTACTCCGCCAGCCGCACGCGGCGCACCGCGCCGTCCGCCAGGGTGAACTCCAGAACGGTCCCCGCCCGGCCGCCGGAGAGCGCACGCAGAGTCTGGTCGGTCCAGGCGTCGCGCGGCTTGCGCTCGACGAGCCTCACCTTCTCGCCGGCCTTGAACCCGGCGCCTTCGGCGGGGCTGCCGGGCGCGACGAATTCCACGACGTAGCCCGCGCCGTCCGGTTGCATGGCGAGGCCCAGGCGGTCCTTCGGGAACGGCCGCCCGATCTGGTCCGGGTAGGGCGTCAGCCACAAGCGGTCGTGCGGGTAGTCGGTGATCAGGTGGAAGCGCGCCAGGATCGGCAGGCCGACATTGCCCAGGGTGTGGCTGGTGTCGACGGCCGAGGGGCCTTCGGGGGTGAAGACGGTCGGCACATCGGCGAAGGTTACGCCGGCGAAGGTCATGGAGCGGACCGTCGCCACCGTCTCGGGATGGATTCCGCCGATGGCGCCGCCGAGGGCCGCCGAGTGCGGCCGCCCCTCCAGCAGCTTCTCCTTCTGCCAGTAGGCCGGGAAGACCAGCAGCGGCGAGCCATTGCCGAGGTCGAAGTCGAAGGAGACCGGCGCGCGGCCCTCGACGGACACAGGCACGGCGCGGATGCCGTCGACCAGCCGGGCCGGGACCTCGGCGGCGCCGGCGGGCGGGGTGAAGACGCCCGGGTCGCGGAACGCCAGGCGGTGATGTTCGAAGTCGATGTCGACCACTAGTTCGTTGAAGACCTCATTTCCCAGGACTACGGGCAGGGGATGGCCGATACGCTTGCCGATGGGGGCCAGGTCGAGCGTCGCGACGGTCAGGTCGGCGAGCTTCAGGGCGCCGATCTCGACGGTGACGCCGCCCACAAGGCCGGCGGTATCGGACCCGCCGGTGCCGACGGTCGCCATGCCACCCTGCGGTTTCAGGCCAAGAGATGCGGCGAACCCTTTGTCGAGGAACGTAGTTTCCGCGCCGCTGTCGAGCAGGACGACGGTCTCGCGGCCGTTGATTCGGGCGTTGAAATAGATCCGATTGCCGTCGAAGAATTCGAAGTCGATCCAGCCGGTGGAGGCTGCGCCCGGAGCGAAGACGACCTTCCGCGCAGAGGCTGGACGGGCGAAGCGCGCGTCCTCGATCGGACGGTTCACCTCGATCAGGGTCCAGCGCAGGGTCGAGTCCTGCCCCTTCAGATCGGACTCGGTGCGCTCGAGAAACGGCATGCGCACGCCGTCGACGAGGCGCCAGTCCTCGAAGCGTTCGAAACGGGTGCGGCGGTTCTCGTAGACACGCAGGCCGTGCAGGGCGCCCGTCTCCTGGTCGATGAACAGGTCGTAGTGGTCGTCGTCGCCAAAGCTGATGCGGACAACCCCCCATATGAGGCCGTCGCGCGCCTCGGTGGGCTGCAGGCTGGCGTGGGCTCCGCCCTCTCCCCGAAGGGCGCCGCCGAACAGCAGCAGGGCCTCACGGCGCGCCTCGCGCACCCGCGCCTCGGAGGCGTTCTCGATCACTCCGCTCTGGGTCATCTGCCAGGCGTCGGTGGGTGTCACGGCCTCCGCGGTCTTGAGCACGCCCAGGTCGGCGTCCGAGCGCAGGCGCGTCCGGTCCTCCCACAGCTCCGCGGTTCCCTTCAATCCAGCGACCTCGACTTCGCCCCGCTCGTGCAAGCTGCTCAGGCGCAGGAAGGCTGGGCCGCCCCGCCAGTCGACGTAGCGCTCGAGTTCGGAGACCGCGTCGGCGCGGGCGGGCGGGGCGGCGGTCCAGAGGAGCCCAAGGACCAGCAGGAAGCGATGCATCAGGCGGCGTCCCCCGTCCGGTCGCCGGCCATCGGCGGGCCGATCAGGTCGCGCAGGCCGGCCGGATAGCTGCGCAGCAGTGACAGTTTCGCCAGGGGCAGCTCGGCCTCGCCGGGGTTGGCGGACATGCGGATCTCCGCCGCCAGGCCGGAATGGCGGAGGCACGCGAGGTAGGCGCTGTCGCTCCACACCCCGTGCCGGACGCCGGTTCCGTCGTGGGTCAGCAGCACCTCCATGTGCTGGCGCGCGTCGGCTACCAGGCTGACCTGTCGCCCTGGCCAGCGTTCGAACACGACGTCCGAGCCACGCGAGACCACGATCGAGGGCGGCAAGAGGGGGGGCGGGCCGTAGGTCAGGCCCGCCAGCGTCACGCCCCTCGCCTGGGCGCGCTCCAGGTCCTGCTTCAAGGCCGACAACGGCTCCGGGAACAGGTCGAACAGCAGGATCTCGCGCGCGCCGGCGATCAGGGCGCGCGCCTTTTCAAAGACCTGAGGGACACTCTTCAGCTGATAGAGGCGGTCGTCGTCGGCGGTGGCCGCGATCGTCGAGAGCGCCGCCTCGGCCTCGGCGCGACGTGCGGCGAACCCCCGCTCCATCGCCGCCAGCAGTTCCGTCGACGGCACGGCCCGGTAGGCTCTTGTCTCGCCCTCGTCGACCAGCACCGCGCCCTTCTGGGTAAGCGCGGCCAGCGCCTGGTAGGTGTTGGCCGGCGCCTTGCCGATGGCCTGGGCCAGGCGATAGCCCGTGGACGGCGAAGCCCGCAGCAACTCGCAATAGATCGCGGCTTCCGTGTCGGTGAAGCCGAGGGAGGCGAGGGCGGCCTCCGGGGTGTCCGGACCTGGAACCATCAGAAATAGTCCTTCAGAGTCAGCCGCCGTGTCGAGCCGTCGGCCATGGTCAGTTCGACCGTCGTTCCCGCCGCGCCCATGGGCCACAGGAAACTGTCGCCGCGAAGGAATTTCGGACCCACCGGCTCGCCGTTCACGGCACGGATCTGCTCCCCGACCTTCCAGCCCTCGGCCTCCGCCGGACTTCCAGCCGCGACATGGGTGACCGTGAGATGGTCGCCGTCGGGGCGGGTGGCCAGGCCGGCCCGGTTCTTTCGGTAGGGCGCCGCCATGGCCTGGGCGTCGGGAATGAGGCTGAGCTGGCCGTGCGTATAGTCGATCATCAGGTGGAACCGCTTCCACACGTCGATCCCCACATTCAGGCCCTTCGCCGGAAGTTCGCCCTCTCCTCGATTGAGGCTGGCGGGCACGTCCTGGAACTCGAAGCTCGCGATGGTCAGGCGTCGGAAGGTCGCCACGCTTCGCACCTTTAGGCCGCCCACGCCGCCGGACATCTCGGTGCTCGAGGGCCGATCCTTCAACAGCTGCTCGCTGTCCCCGTAGGCCTTGGAGACGATCAGGGCGTCGCCGTTGCCGAGATCGAAACCGGCCATGACCGGCGCGCGACCCTCCAGCGACACCGGGACGTCGCGCGTACCGGGGTCGGAGGGCGTCGGCGTCAGGGCCAGGGTCACGGCGCCGGCGGGCGGGGTGAAGCGGGCCGGATCGCGGAAGGCGATAAGCCGTTTTGGAAAGTCGATGTCGACGACGGCGGCGTCGAACACGCTTCGGCCCAGGACCGCGGGGATGGGGTGGCCGATCTGGTTGGCGATGGGGGACAGGTCCAGGATCAGGACGTTGACGCCCTTCTGCTCGAAGCCGCCGACGCTGAAGGTGACGCCCACGCCGTAGCCCGCCTGGACGGTCCCGGCGACGCCCTTCAGGGGAATGGTGGTCACCGCCTTCACCCCGATCGAGTCCGCGAAGGCCTTGTCCAGGCAGGAGAGGCCCGCGCCGCTGTCCAGCAGGATCTCGGTGGCGCGACCGTTGATGGCGCCCTGCAGAACGATGCGGTTGCCATGGAAGAATTCGAAGGGGATGGGTTTCTCGGCCTTGTCGAACACGGCCTGGGAACAGGCTGGGCCGGCCGCGATGGCGAGGGCGGCGGCGGAGAGGAGCAGGGCGCGGCGGTTCATGACGGCCTCAATGATAGTAGCGATAACTACTAATATCTATCAAAGGCGGTGCTTGTCCTCTTAAGGATCGGTAACCCGGCGGCCAGCCTCAGTAGTAGGTGGCCAGGGTCAGCCGCCGCCGGCTTCCATCGGCGAGGGTCAGGGTCACGACCGTGCCGTCCGGCCCTGACGCCCAGCCGCCCTCGCGGTCGCCCGCGGGCTCGCCGCCAGCCGGTCGGCCGTTCACGGCGACGATTTCGTCCCCCTTGCGCCAGCCGGCCTTTTCGGCCGGACTGCCCGGAGCCACCAGCAGCACCTGCAGGCCGCGCCGCGTGTGGGTGACGCCCAGGCCCGACCGGTCCTTGGGCAGGGGTTGGCCCAGCATCGCCGGGTCGGGCGCGAGGCTGGCCTGGCCGCGCGGAAAATCGGTGATCAGCCGGAACCGGCGCATCAGGGGAAGGCCGATGTTCACCGGGGTCTCGGTGTCGCGCCAGGGTTCGATCAGCTGGGCCGGCACGTCGCTGAAGGTCACACCGGCGATCGTCACCTCGCGCAGGCTTACAAGCAGGGTCGAGTTGATCCCCTCGACCGACGCGGTCGCGCCTGCCGAGACCCGTCGCCCCTCGAGCAGGCCCTGCTCGCGCGCCCAGACCGCCGAGATGCTGATCGCGTTGGCGTCGCCCAGGTCCATCATCGCCCAGGTCGCCGGTCCGCCCTCGATGTGGGTCTTGATCAAGCGAAGGCCCATGCGCCCGGGCCGCAACAGTTCGGTGACCGCGCCCTGAGGCGGCTGCGCCCGGCCGCTGAACGCCATTCCCATCCGCCGGGCCGGAAAGTCGAAATCGACCGCGAGCCAGTTCAGCAGGTCACCGCCGATCACCAGCTTCACCGCCGGCGCCGTCTTCTGCAGGGCTGAGAGGTCGAGCGCAGTGACGTTGCGGTGCGCCATGCGGAACCCGCCGATCTGGATCTCCGCGCCGGTCATCACCCGCGCCCCGACCGTCCCGCTGTTGCCGTGGGCGGCGATCGAACCGGCGTCGTTCAGGCCAAGGGCGTGGGCGAAGGCGAGATCGAAAACCGTGAAGGACGCCCCGCTGTCGATGATGGCCTCGACATTCTGGCCGTTGGCGGTCGCCGGCACACGGATGAGGCGGAGCTTCAAGTCGAGGGGAATCGGCCCCATGTCCGGGTCGAACAGGATGTCGCCCAGCGGTCCCTGACCCAGGCGCGCTTCCGCCGCGCGGCTGGCGACAGGCGCCGCGAGCACGGCAAGGCCGGCCGCCAGGGCGCTCCGCCGCCCGATCCGTGGTCCGCTCAGTGTCATGCAACCCCGCGCTTTGACGACGCAGGCTCTCAGCCTAACGGGCGCGATGCAACCACGCGTCGATCAGATCGCCGCGGTCGCCTGCTCCAGCCAGGCCCGCACCTCGGGCTCGACCTGGGGTCCGACGACCTTTAGCACCCGCGAGTGATAGGCGTTGAGCCACGCCCGCTCTTCCGCGGTCAGCAGCGAAACCTCGATCAGGTTGCGGTCGATGGGGGCCAGCGTCAGGGTCTCGAAGCCCAGCATGGGGCGCTCGCCCCCCGGGATGTCGGCAGGCTCGGTGACCACCTGCAGGTTCTCGACCCGGATGCCGTATTCGCCGGTCTTATAGAAGCCGGGCTCGTTGGAGACGATCATGCCCGGGCGCAGGGCCACGGAATTGGGCGCCTTGGCGATGCGCTGCGGTCCCTCGTGGACGCCGAGGTAGCTGCCGACGCCATGGCCGGTGCCGTGGTCGTAGTCCAGGCCCCTTTCCCACAGCGCCATGCGCGCCAGCGCATCCAGGGCCGAGCCGGTGGTCCCGGCCGGGAAGCGCACGCGCGCCAGGGCGATATGGCCCTTGAGCACCAGGGTGAAGCGCTCGCGCATTTCGGCGGAGGGCTCGCCCATGGCGATGGTGCGGGTCACATCGGTGGTGCCGTCCAGGTACTGGGCCCCGGAATCGACCAGCAGAAGTGACCCCGATTTCGTGCGCTTGTTCAGCCGCTCGGTGGGCCGGTAGTGGACGATGGCGCCATTGGATTCGGCGCCGGCGATGGTGTCGAAGGACAGGTCCTTCAGCGCGCCGGTGGCCTCGCGGAAGCGCTCCAGCGTCTTCACCACCTCGATCTCGTCGGGCAGGGATTTCTGGGCGTCGGTAGCGGCCCAGTGCAGGAAGCGGGCAAGGGCGGCGCCATCGCGCGCATGGGCGTCGCGCGAACCCTGGATCTCGACCTTGTTCTTGCAGGCGCGGGGCAGGGTGCAGGGGTCCTGGGCGCGCACCACCACGGCGCCGGCCTTGTCCAGGGCGTCGAAGTACCAGGCCGAGGACTGGGCGGGATCGAGCATCACCCGCTTGCCCTTGA
>CAYSNW010000023.1:0-50632 GCA_964432415.1 uncultured Caulobacteraceae bacterium | reverse complement strand
CTTCTTGCGTCACGAAGCTCATCTCGACGTCGAGTTGGTAGAACTCGCCGGGCGAACGGTCGGCGCGCGCGTCCTCGTCGCGGAAGCAGGGCGCGATCTGGAAGTAGCGGTCGAAGCCCGAGACCATCAGCAGCTGCTTGAACTGCTGCGGCGCCTGCGGCAGCGCATAGAACTTGCCCGGATGCAGGCGTGACGGCACCAAGAAGTCGCGCGCGCCTTCGGGGCTCGAAGCCGTCAGGATCGGGGTCTGGAACTCGGTGAAGCCCTGATCGACCATGCGCCGGCGGATCGAGGCGATCACATTGGCGCGCAGCAGGATGTTGCGGTGAAGCGTCTCCCGCCGGAGGTCCAGGAAGCGGAACTTCAGGCGCAGATCTTCAGGATAGTCGGGTTCACCGAAGACCGGCACGGGCAGCTCCGCCGCCTCGCCCAGAATCGCCACATCCTTGACGCGCACCTCGACGCCGCCGGTGGGCAGGTTCGGGTTGATGGTCTCCGAAGTGCGGGCCACCACCTCGCCGTCGATGCGGATCACGCTTTCCGCGCGCAGCCGCTCGACCGTCTCGAAGCCGGGCGTGCCCGGGTGCAGCACCAGCTGGGTCAGGCCGTAGTGGTCGCGCAGATCGACGAACAGCAGGCCGCCGTGATCGCGCTTGCGGTGGATCCAGCCGGACAGGCGGACGGTGTTTCCCGCGTCGGCCGCTCGAAGGGCGCCGCAGGTGTGGGTGCGATAGGCGTGCATGTTCAGGGCCGGGAAAGGTCGAAAAGGTTGGGAAAAATGGAGGGCTGTAGGGCGCACGGAGACCTTGGATTGTCAAGGTCGCAGGGCCCGGATCGAGGTCAGCCCGGCGTCTTCCTGACCGGCAGCGGCACGTTGCACACGCCGATGGCGCCGGCCTGGGCGTGGAACCAGGCGTCGCGGCGATTTCGGCGCGACTCGGTCAGGGTGCGGAAGGTCGCGCTGCCGGTCTTCAGCGCCTCGAACGCGGGGCGTTCCGCGGGCGGCAGGTCGCTGGCCACGCGGATGCGCCGGATCGGGGTGTTCTCGGCCGGGGTCTTGTAGAAGCCCAGCGCCTCGGTCCCCCTCGGAATCACCGACAGCAGCTCCATGCCCTCGATGACCCGGCCGACCATGGTGACGTTGCGGTCGAGGTGGCGGGGCGACTGACCGTTGACGGCGTAGAGCTCGGTCCCGCCGCCGCTGTCGGCGCCGTTGTCGCGGGCGACGCCCACCATGCCGTAGCAGTGGGTCAGCCACGTCCGGCCCTGGCGGTTGTCGCGCGCGGCGGGGAACCCGTCGGCGAAGCCCACCTCGGCGGCGTAGGTGTCCGAATCCGGCAGGGCGTCGAAATGGACGTCGCGCCCCAGGGGGCGGTCGAACTCGGCCTTGAGCGTCTTCTGGGCGGGGCCGAGGGAACGCTTCTCGTCAGGCTGCACCCACTGGACCACGTAGTTGTCCTGGGAGCGGACGACCGCGGAGTCGTCGAAATAGCCGGCGCGGATCAGGGCCCTGATGTTGGCGACATGGCTGGGCGCGTAGGCCGGCGCCAGCTCGATGATCACGCGACCCTTGGGCAGCTCCATCACCAGCAGGTTGTCCGGGTCGATGCTCCGCCACTCGCCGGGTTGCGACGCCGCCAGGATGTCCGCCACCGACGGGACCGGCGCCGGCTCGGGCGCCGCGGCAGTCAGCAGCAGGCCTCCGATCGCCGCCGTCAAGAGTGAAGTGCGAACACGCGCCATGGTCCCCTCCCCGGATCGAAGCATCAGTATCGACCAGGAGAGGGGTTCTGTCGCCTCCCTCAGGTCCCGGCGACCTCGACCTCGGCGCTCATGCCGGGATGGTAGCGGCAGTAGACCCGCACCCGCCCCGGCGTGGCCAGACGGGTCTGGGCCCGGGCGCCGGGTTCCAGGTCGAAGTCGAAGGCCTGGCCCCTGTCCGTCGCGGTGTGCTTGAGGATGTCGCGATTGACGAAGACCAGGGTGTCGCCGACCCGCGCCTGGGTCAGCGCCGGACCGTACGCCATCTGGTCGATGACGATGGTGTGGGTCTCGGGTTTCGGGGCAGGCCTGGGCTGGCAGGCCGCCAGGCCCAGGCCGAGGACCAGCGCCCCGGCCAGGCCCCGTCGCCGGTCAATGCAGGGCATGCGCCAGGTGCTCGGCGTGTTCCTGGTGCGAGCGGAACAGCTTCAACCCGGTTTCCAGCAGGCCCTTCAGCTCGGCGTTGTGGGCGCCGGGGATCAGGGTGTCGGCGAGCGCGCCGTTGACGGTCTTGTGGTAGGCGACCTCGTTGGCGACATAGGCCCGGTCGAAGGCCGCGCCGCTGAGCTTCGCGAGCTTGGCCCGCTCGGCCGTCGCGCTCTTTTCCAGGGCCGCGCTGGTGGCGTTGGCTTCCGGAGTCACGTGCAGCTTGCCGACCAGGGCGAGCGCCTGCTTGTTCACCGCCTCATGGTCGCGGACCATCTCCTGCGCGAAGGCGCGGACCTGGGCGTTCTTCGACTTGGCCAGGGCCTGCTTGCCGGCGGCCACGTCGATGACCCCGGCCGTGTAGGCGATGTGGGCGATCTGGGCGTCGTTGAGCGCCGCGGCCCAGGCCATGCCCCCCAGGGCGAGCGCGCCGAGCGTGGCGATGGCGACAGCAATGCGTTTCATGGTCTCTCTCCCGAACGATCCGGCGCAGCGCCGGTCGCGCGGTTGGACGGCGCCCGCCGCCGCGAGGTTCCCGGGAACCTCGACCCGGACGCCGGCGTCCAATAGGGCGATAGAGACGAAGCGGAGCCTGCCGATGAGCGTTCAACCCCTGAAGACGGCCCTTGAAGCGCTCGGCGATCTCGACCTCGCCCGGCACGCGGCCGCGCGCGACGTCGCCGCCATCCGGCTGATCACCGCCCGCCATAACCAGCGCCTGCTGCGCGCCGCCTGGTCGGTGCTCAAGAACCGCACCGAGGCCGAGGACGTGGTGCAGGACGCCTACCTGAAGGCCTTTCGCGCCATGGACGGCTTCAAGGGGGACTCCAGCCTGTCGACCTGGCTCACCCGCATCGTCCTGAACGAAGCCATCGGCCGCCGCCGCGCCAACCTCCGGCGCGCCAAGTACCTCGAGGAGAACGATGTGCCGGACCTCGACCGTTACCGCGACCGCGGCTCGCCGGCGCCGACGCCGGAGGCCGAGGCCGCCCGGGCCCAGATGGGCCGCCTGCTGGAAGGCGCCGTCGAGCGCCTGCCCGACCCGTTCCGCTCGGTCTTCGTGCTGCGCGAGATCGAAGACCTGAGCGTCGAGGAAACCGCCGAGGCCCTCGAAATTCCGGCCGCGACCGTCAAGACCCGCCTGCTGCGCGCGCGCCGGCGGCTGCGCGAGGACCTGGCGCCCAACCTGAAGGGCGCGCTCGGCGAGGTTTTCGTGTTCGCCGGACCAGACTGCGAGCGCCTGACCCTGAAGGTTCTGGCGGGACTCGGGCTCGCCTGACGACTTCTCCCCTGTCCGCCCACAGGCGGGGACGACATATCCAAGCTTTGCGGAACCAATCCGAATTCCGTGCGTCGATAGGCGAAGTGGGGTTTGGTAAGACCGAGTCGTGATCATCAATTCCGGACCGGTGACGTGGGCCGCCAGCTGCGCCTGAATCTCGAGACACCACCGACCTACGGACGCGAGGCGTTCGTGGTGTCCGACGCCAATGCGGCGGCGGTGGGCGCGCTCGACGGCTTCCCCGATGGTCTCGGGGGGGCGCTGGCGCTCGTGGGGCCGGAGGGCGCAGGCAAGACCCACCTGGCCAGCGACTGGGCCGAGCGCAACGGCGCGGTGTTCCTGAGCGACGTCGCCGCCGAACTGGTCGACCTGCCCGACCTGGAAGGCCGGCCCGTGGTCGTCGACGACGCGGACAAGGTGGGCGACGAGACTCTGTTCCACCTGCTCAACCAGGCCGGCGCCAGCGGCGGCGCGCTGCTTCTGACCTCCCGCGTTCGGCCGGCCGCCTGGAGCATCGACCTGCCCGACCTGCGCTCGCGCCTGAACGCGCTTCGGGTGGCCGAACTGGGCCCGCCGGACGACGCCATCCTGAGGGGCGTGCTGGAGCGCTACTTCGCCCTCAGCTCGATCCGGCCGTCGGAGGAACTGCTGGAATACCTGGTGCGGCGCATCGAACGCTCCGCAGCCCGGGCGCGCGAAATCGTCTTCAAGCTGGACGAGGCCGCGGGTCCGGAGCACCGCCCGGTCACCCGGGCGCTGGCCCGCGAAATCCTGGAGCGGGAACCCGAAAGCGGCGACCTCTGGGACTGAACCCCGCGCGGGTGAACAAAACTTAGCAAATCCGGGCTATTCTCGGCCTTTCGCTTGCGGCTCCCGGGCCGGCGGGCGACAACGTCTTTTGATCTTATCCACAGGCCTCATGTCCGACGCCGCCATCGCCGACGCCGAAGTCCCTCCGTCACACGCGCCGCGGCTGCGTGTTGACGAGGCGCTGATCGCTTCCCCCGAACGGTTCTTCAACCGCGAACTGTCGTGGCTGGACTTCAACCGCCGTGTGATGGAGGAGGCAGCCAATCCGCGCCATCCGCTGCTGGAGCGCCTGCGTTTCCTGTCCATCTCGGCCTCGAACCTCGACGAGTTCTACATGGTGCGCGTCGCCGGCCTGAAGGGCCAGGTGCGCGAGCGGGTGCGGGTGGTGTTCCAGGACGGCCAGACCCCGACCGACGCCCTGGACAAGGTCAATGCGGCCGCCACGGAACTGGCCGAGGACCAGCAGCGCCAGTGGCGCGAGCTGCGCGCCGCCTTGGCCAAGGAGGCCATCGAGGTTGTCGACGTCGACGATGTCACCCGTGCTGAGCGGACCAAGCTGGAGGCCATCTACGCCAGCCAGCTGTTTCCGATCCTCACGCCGCTGGCCATCGATCCGGCCCACCCCTTCCCGTTCATTCCCAACCTGGGCTTCTCCCTGGCGCTCAAGCTGCGCCGCCTGTCGGACGGCAAGCCTCTCTACGCCCTGGTGCCGGTGCCCCAGCAGGTCCAGCGGTTCTGGGAACTGCCCAACGGCCACCGCAAGGGCGGCCGCGCCCACCGGCGGTTCCTGTCGTTGGAAAACCT
This sequence comes from uncultured Caulobacteraceae bacterium, assembly GCA_964432415.1. Classification (GTDB taxonomy): domain Bacteria; phylum Pseudomonadota; class Alphaproteobacteria; order Caulobacterales; family Caulobacteraceae; genus JAFECT01. The sequence goes on along the minus strand of CAYSNW010000023.1, from coordinate 45,549 downwards.
GGTCGTGCTGTTCATCGACCACCTGTTCCCCGGCTGTGAGGTCGAGGCCCGAGGCGTGTTCCGGGTGCTGCGCGACAGCGACATCGAGATCGAGGAAGAGGCCGAGGACCTGGTCCGTGAGTTCGAGGCCCTGCTCAAGCAGCGCCGCCTCGGCGCGGTGGTGCGGGTGGAGATCGAGGCCGCCATGCCGGCGGAGCTGCGCGAATTCATCGCCGAACACCAGATCGAGTCCGACACCGACACCTATTTCGTCGATGGCGTCCTGGGCCTGAGCCAGCTCAACCAGCTGATCCCGGCCGATCGTCCCGATCTGAAGTTCCCCCAGTTCGACCCGCGCTTTCCCGAGCGAATCCGGGATCATGGCGGCGACTGTTTCGCTGCTATGCGAGAAAAAGACATCCTGGTCCACCATCCCTTCGAGAGCTTCGACGTGGTGGTCCAGTTCCTGCGCCAGGCGGCGCGCGACCCCGCGGTCGTGGCCATCAAGCAGACCCTGTACCGCACCTCCAAGGACAGCCCGATCGTGGCCGCCCTGATCGAGGCGGCGGAGAACGGCAAGAACGTCACCGCCCTGGTCGAGATCAAGGCGCGCTTCGACGAGGCGGCCAACATCACCTGGGCCCGGGCCATGGAGCGGGCGGGCGTCCACGTCGTCTACGGCTTCGTCGAGTACAAGACCCACGCCAAGCTCAGCGTCGTGGTCCGCCGCGAGGGCGAGGCGCTTCGCACCTACTGCCACTTCGGCACCGGCAACTACCACCCGATCACGGCCAAGGTTTACACCGACCTGTCGCTGTTCACGACCGACCCGGCTCTGGGCCGCGATTCCGTGCGCATCTTCAACTACATCACCGGCTACGCCCGCCCCGAGGCCATGGAGAAGCTGGAGTTCTCCCCCTTCACCATGAAGCCCAGGCTGATCGACCTGATCGGCCAGGAGGTGATCAACGCCAAGGCCGGCCGACCCGCCGCCATCTGGGCCAAGCTGAACTCGCTGGTGGACCCCGAGATCATCGACGCCCTGTACCGCGCCAGTCAGGCCGGGGTGCGCATCGAGCTGATCGTGCGCGGCGTCTGCTGCCTGCGCCCGGGCGTCGCCGGCCTGTCGGATAACATCCGGGTCAAGTCGATCGTCGGCCGTTTCCTTGAGCACAGCCGCATCGTCTGTTTCGCCAACGGCGCGGAACTGCCCAGCGACCGGGCGCGGGTGTTCATCTCCTCGGCCGACTGGATGCCGCGTAACCTCGACCGCCGGGTCGAGACCATGGTTCCGGTGGAGAACCCCACCGTGCACCGCCAGGTGCTGAACCAGATCATGGTCGCCAACCTGAAGGACGAGGCCCAGACCTGGTGGCTGGAGCCCGACGGCCACTATCGGCGTTTCGACGTCAGTGGCATGGAGAAGCCGTTCTCGGCGCACGACTACTTCATGAACAATCCCAGCCTCTCAGGCCGCGGCCGCAGCGGAAAGAAGCTTCCCGGCGTGATCGAATATGCCGGCCTCAGACGTTAGGCCGTCCCGCGACGTCGCCGTCGTCGACGTCGGATCCAACTCCGTCCGCCTGGTGATCTATCGCCTGGAGGGCCGGGCGATCTGGACCGTCTTCAACGAGAAGGTGCTGGCGGGTCTTGGCCGGGGCGTCGATTCGACAGGGCGCCTGTCGCCGGATGCGGTGGCCATGGCCATGGCGGCGCTGCGCCGCTTCAAGGCGGTGCTGGACGCCGCCCAACCCTCCGCCGTCTACACCGCCGCCACCGCCGCCGTGCGCGAAGCGGCCGACGGCAAGGAATTCATCGAGCGGGTCGAGCGCGACGTCGGCCTGAAGCTGCAGATCATCTCCGGCGAGGACGAGGCGCGCTATTCGGCGCTGGGCGTACTGGCCGGCTGGCCGCTGGCCGACGGGGTCGTGGGCGATCTCGGCGGCTCCAGCCTGGAGTTGATCAAGGTCAGGAACGGCAAGCCCGGCGACGGGGTCAGCCTGCCGCTCGGCCCCTTCTCGATCGGCGCCTCGAAATCCTTCGACCAGAGCACAGTCAAGGCCCTGGTCCACGACCGGCTGAGCGACGCCTTGGCGGCGCGCTTCAAGACCAAGCGCTTCCATGCGGTTGGCGGCGGCTGGCGCAGCCTCGCCCTGATCCACATGGAGATGACCAAGTACCCGCTGCAGATCGTGCACCTGTATGAGATGAGCGGCCGCGACGTGGTCGATGTGGCGCGTTTCGTCGCCAAACAGTCCAAGGGTTCGCTCGAGCGGATCCGCGGCGCCCGCAAGCGGGCCGACACCCTGCCCTTCGCCGCCATGGTGGTGGAGGAGTTGGTCGAGCGGCTCGAGATCGAAAAGGTCTGGGTCTCGGCCTATGGCATCCGCGAGGGCCTGCTGTTCGAGGACATGGCCGAACGCGAGCGCGATCCGCTGCTGGAAGGTTGCGCGGCGCTGGGCGCCCGCCAGGGCATCGCCGATGGCCTGGGCCAGGCCCTGACCGCCTGGTTGAGCCCGGGGTTCTCGAGCTTGAGCGACCTGTTCGACGGCCGTGAGCCGACCCTGATCAACGCCGCCTGCCACCTGGCCGACGCCGGAGCCAGGCTGCACCCCGATCATCGCGCCGATCTCGCCTTCACCCAGGTGCTGCGCGCGCCCATCGCGGGCCAGACCCACCGGGAGCGCGCCTACCTGGCCGTTGCTGTCCATGCCCGTTACGGCGGCCCGACCGAGACGCCCGAGGCCGACGCCGTACGCCGGCTGCTCAGCCGCGAACAGTTCGACCGCGCCCGCGCGCTGGGCCTCGCCATGCGGCTGGGCTGCGACCTGTCGGGCCGCTCGCCGCACCTGCTGGAACAGGCGGAACTGGACCTGAAGAAGAGCCGGCTGGTGCTGACCGCCCGGTCCGAATGGGCCGACATGCTGCTGGGCGAGCAGACCGCCAAGCGGGCCCAGGCGCTGGCCAATGCGCTGGGCCGGGAGCTGGACATGCGGGCCTCGGACGAGGCCCGGCGGAAGGTCGGGCGCTAGACCCTACCCCTCGATCTCGACCACCTCGACGCGCGAGCCGTTCAGCACCAGAGCGATCTCGCCGCGCTTGAGCTTCAGCGCATCGTCGCCGAACACCTTGCGCCGCCAGCCCTGCAGGGCCTCGACATCGGCATTGTCGTCCACCGCGATGCGCTCCAGGTCCGCCACCGTGGCGATCAGCTTGGGGGCCACGTGGGTGGCTTCCGAGCGGGACTTGAGCAGCACCTTGAGCAGCTCGACGATGGCGCCCGGCGCGGGATCCCGGCGGGGCTCGCGCTCGACCTCCGGCGCATGGGCGGCCGGATCGGCCAGGGCCGCCTTCAGCTCCGCGATCAGGTCGGCGCCGAACTTCGATGTGCCGAAGCCCTTGGAGACCGAGCGCAGGCGGTTGAAGGCGTCGGCGTCCAGCGGCAGCTGGGTCGCGATCTCGTCGATCGCCTCGTCCTTCAGGATGCGGCCGCGAGGCTGGTCGCGTTCCTGGGCCATGCGCTCGCGCCAGCCGGCGGTGGCCTTGAAGGCGGCGAGATACTTGGACGAAAAGCGCTTGGGCTTGAGCCGCTTCCAGGCGTTCTCGGGGGTGACGTCGTAGAGGGCGGGATTGGTCAGGGCCGCCATCTCCTCGGAGACCCAGGGCAGGCGCCCCTCGCGCTCCAGCCGCTCGCGCAGCAGCGGATACAGCTTGGCCAGCCAGGTGACGTCGCCCAGCGCATAGGTCAGCTGGGCGTCCGAGAGCGGCCGGCGCGCCCAGTCCGTGAAGCGGCTGGCCTTGTCGATGTCCTTCTTCAGCATCTGCCGGACCAGCGAATCATAGCTGACCTGGTCGCCGAAGCCCGCGGCCATGGCCGCCACCTGGGTGTCGAACAACGGTTGGGGAATCACCCCGAGGTTATGGAAGATCTCCACGTCCTGGCGGGCGGCGTGGAAGACCTTGGTGATCGCCGTGTTGGCGAAGAGCCTGAGCAGCGGCTCCAGGTCCAGGCCCTCGGCCAGGGGATCGATGCACGCGGCCTCGTGCGGAGACGCCACCTGCACAAGGCAAAGCCTCGGCCAATAGGTGGTCTCCCGCATGAACTCGGTATCGACGGTGATGAACGGTTCTGTGGAAAGTCGTTCGCAGAGGCTTGCAAGCGCCCCGGTGGTCGTGATCGGCGTCATGACCATGCTATAGCCCCGCCGCGCCCGCCTTGCACAAGTCGCGACGCGCGTATTTCGAGGATTTTCACATGGCTGAGCGGCCAAACGGCCTCACCTACGCCGACGCGGGCGTGGACATCGACGCGGGCGAGGCGCTGGTCGACGCCATCAAGCCCCTTGCGCGCTCGACCGCGCGGCCCGGCGCGGAGCCCTCGCTGGGGGGGTTCGGGGCGCTGTTCGATCTGAAGGCCGCCGGCTACGACGATCCGCTGCTGGTGACCACCACCGACGGGGTCGGCACCAAGCTGAAGGTCGCCATCGAGACCGGTCTGCATGATTCGGTCGGCGTCGATCTGGTGGCCATGTGCGTGAACGATCTGCTGGCCCAGGGCGCCGAGCCGCTGATGTTCCTGGACTACTACGCGACCGCGAAACTCGACGTCGAAGTGGCCCGACGCGTGGTCGCCGGCATCGCCGAAGGCTGCCGCCAGGCCGGCTGCGCCCTGGTGGGCGGCGAGACGGCCGAGATGCCGGGAATGTACGGCGAAGGCGACTACGACCTGGCGGGCTTTTCCGTGGGCGCGGTCAACCGTGACGGGGTCCTCCCGCGGCTCGACGACCAGAGGCCCGGCGACCTGCTGATCGGCATCGGCTCGTCCGGGCCGCACTCCAACGGCTACTCCCTGGTGCGCAAGATCGTGGAGCGCTCGGGCCTGGCCTGGTCGGACGCGGCGCCGTTCGCTCCGGGCAAGAGCCTGGCCGAGGCGCTGATGGCGCCCACCCGTATCTATGTGAAGCCGCTGGTGCCCCTGATGAAGGCCGGCCTGATCAAGGGCGGCGCCCACATTACCGGCGGCGGTCTGATCGAAAACCCGCCTCGGGCGATCGCCAAGGGCATGCAGGCCCGCTTTGACTGGAACGCCTGGGAGCTGCCCGCGGTGTTCGGGTGGCTGCAGGAGGTCGGCGGCGTGGCCGAGCATGAACTGCGGCGCACCTTCAACTGCGGCGTCGGCTTCATGCTCATCGTGGCGCCCGCCGACGCCGAGCCCGTGCTGGCGGCCCTGCTGAACGCCGGCGAGGAAGCCTTCGTCTGCGGGGAGCTCGCCACCGCATGAGCCGGGTCAAGGTCGGGGTCCTGATCTCGGGCCGCGGTTCGAACATGCAGGCCCTGTGCGAGGCGGCGAAGGATCCGGCCTACCCGGCCGAGATCGCCCTAGTCGTCTCCAACCGGCCCGATGCGGCGGGGCTCGAGATCGCGCGGAGCTACGGCGCGGCGACCCTGGCCATCGATCACCGCGACTTCGGCAAGGACCGGGAGAGCCATGAAGTTCTGATCGACTCCGCCCTGCGCGAGCACGGCGTCGAGTGGGTGGCGCTGGCCGGCTACATGCGGGTGCTGAGCCCACACCTGGTCGGCGCCTGGTCGGGCCGGATGCTGAACATCCACCCGTCGCTGCTGCCGCTGTTCCCGGGCCTGGACACCCACCGACGCGCGCTCGAAGCCGGGGTTAAGGTACATGGCTGCACCGTGCATCTGGTGTCGGAAGGCGTCGATGAAGGTCCCATCGTCGGCCAGGCCGCGGTACCCGTGCTGGAAGGCGACGACGAGGAGACCCTCGGGGCACGGGTGCTCAAGGCCGAGCACCGGCTCTATCCGGCCTGTCTGGCCCGGCTCGTGGCCGATCCCGGGCGGTCCAAGACCGATCCAGCCGCGATACTGGTCAGCCTCTAGGACGCCGGCGCCGCGAACAGCCAGCGGATCGCCTTGATCGCCGCCGGGTCGTAGATCGTGGCGTGCCGCTCGTCCGGCATGGGGTCGAAGCGCCACTTCAGGCCTTTCGGCGCGACCGTCTTGAGCGCATCGGCCAGGGTCTGGGCGCCCGGCTCCATCGCCCCGCCCTCCCAGGCCACCGACAGGGAAAACGACTTGCCGGCGTAGTCATGGCGCTTGAAGGCCTCGGCCGCCCGATGGGACAGAATCTCCTTATCCCACCAGAGGCTCGGGCTGATGGCGATGTAGTCGGTGAACAGCTCCGGCCGGTCGAGGAAGGTCTCGACCACGAACAGGCCGGCCAGGGATTCACCCATCAGCGCCGTCTCGCTGGAGGTCCGGTAGTTGGCTCTGATCCAGGGGCTGAGCTCGTCGGCCAGGAAGGTGCGGAACCTGGCCGAGCCGCCGCTGGTCGGCAGCGCCTTCTGCTCCTTCGGCTCGCTCGAAGGGTAGGTCAGGTCGCGCTTGCGGTCGGTGTTCTCGACCCCGACCACGATCACCTCGCGGGTCACCCCGTCGACCGAGCCGACCTGCACCAGGCCGGTGATGTGGTGGAAGTCCTCCGCCTCGCCGCCGTCGAGCAGGACAATGACGGGATAGGTCTTCGTCCCCTGCCCGTAGCTCGGGGGCAGGTAAACGTTGATCCGGCGCGTTTCTCCGAGCACCGCCGAAGGCAGCGTATAGGACTGTCCGATGACGATCGGGCGGCCGCCCGATGCGGCTTGGGCCGGGGCGGCGAACAGCACGCCCAGGGCGATCAGGACCAGGAGACGCATGGAAGGCTCCGCAAACGACAGGAGCCGGAGCTTTCGCCCCGGCCCCCGTCAGATGCAACAGCGCTGCGATCAGCCGACGATGTCGGCGTCCGTGAAGAACTGCGCGATCTCGAGCCTGGCGTTGTCCGCCGAGTCGGAGCCGTGGACCGAGTTCTCACCCACGTTGCGGGCGTAGAGCTTGCGGATGGTGCCGTCCGCCGCGTTCTCGGGGTTGGTGGCGCCCATGACGTCGCGGTAGCGGGCGACGGCATTGTCGCCTTCCAGGACCTGCACGACCACGGGGCCCGAGGTCATGAAGTCGACCAGTTCGCCAAAGAACGGGCGTTCCTTGTGGATTTCATAGAACTTTTCGGCCTGGGCGCGGCTCATTCTGATGCGGCGCTGGGCCACGATGCGCAGGCCGGCGGCCTCGATCACGGCGTTGACCTTGCCGGTCAGGTTCCGCTCGGTGGCGTCGGGCTTGATGATGGAGAAGGTGCGTTCGGTCATTCCACACACGAAAGTTGGTGTTTCAAAGGTCGCGGGCTTATAGCCGTGCGCCCCGCCTTAGCAAACCCGCCCCGGCCGTAATTCCTACTCATGTTGCAGATCAAAGATTTGAGCTTCACCGCGTGGGGCCGACGCTTCTTCGACGACGCGTCCGTCACCATCCCTCCCGGCATGAAGGTCGGCTTCGTCGGGCGCAACGGCGCGGGCAAGTCCACCCTGTTCAAGCTGATCCTGGGCGAGCACTCGCCCACGGGCGGCGACATCATCACGCCCAGGGCCTGGCGCATCGCCACGGTGGACCAGGAGGTGGCCTCCTCCCCCACCCTGCTCATCGACGCCGTGCTGGCGCTGGACCTGCGCCGCGCACGCCTGATGAAGCTGGCCGACACGGCGCCGCCGGAGCAGCAGGCCGAGATTCACGCCGACCTCGACGCCATCGAGGCTGACCGCGCTCCGGCCCGCGCCGGCGAGATCCTGAGCGGCCTGGGCTTCACCACCGAGGATCTCAGCCGCCCGATGTCGGACTTCTCCGGCGGCTGGCGCATGCGCGCGACGCTCGCCGGCGCCCTGCTGGCCGAGCCCGACCTGCTGCTGCTGGACGAACCGACCAACTACCTCGATCTGGAAGGCGCCCTGTGGCTGGAGGCGCGCCTGAAGCGCTACCCCAACGCCGCCCTGGTCATCAGCCACGACCGCGAACTGCTGAACAATTCGGTGCAGGCCATCATCCACCTGCGCGAGGGAAAGCTCGACTTCTACACCGGCGGCTACGACCAGTTCGAACGCCAGAAGGCGGAAAAGGCGCGCCTGCAGAGCGCCGCGCGCGCCAAGCAGGAAGCCGAGCGCGCCCACCTGCAGTCCTTCGTCGACCGTTTCCGCGCCAAGGCCTCAAAGGCCAGCCAGGCCCAGTCGCGTCTGAAACGCCTGCAGAAGCTGACCCCCATCGCCGCTGTGATCGGCGAGCGCGTGGCCCCGTTCCACCTGCCTTCGCCGAAGAAGGCGCTGTCGCCGCCGCTGGTGCGGCTGGAGAACGCCGCCGTCGGCTATGGCGACCGGGCGATCCTGCGCAACATGACTCTCCGGCTCGACGTCGACGACCGCATCGGCCTGCTTGGGGTCAACGGCGCGGGCAAGTCGACCTTCGCCAAGCTGCTGGCCGGGGCCATCGAGGGCATGGCGGGCGAAGTCTGGAAAGACCGGCGCATGAAGGTCGGCTGGTTCCACCAGCACCAGATCGAGGCGCTCGATCCCCAGGAGACGCCGATCGACATCATGCGCCGCGCCCTGCCGGAGGCGTCGGAGTCCCAGCGCCGCGCGCGCCTGGGCTCCTTCGGATTCGACGCCGCCAAGGCCGAGACCAAGGTTCAGGACCTGTCGGGCGGCGAACGCGCGCGGCTGCTGCTCAACATGGTGGCCATGGAAGCGCCGCACCTGCTGATCCTGGACGAGCCCACCAACCACCTGGACATCGACAGCCGCCGCGCCCTGCTGGATGCGCTCAACGACTACGACGGGGCGGTGGTGATCATCACCCACGACCGCTCGCTGATGGAACTGGTCGCCGACCGGCTGTGGCTGACCGCCAATAACACCATCGTCCCCTTCGACGGCGATATGGAGGACTACGCCCGCTTCGTGCTGGACCGCACCAAGCCCGGGTCGGAAGGCGCGGCCAGGAGCACGGCTCCCAAGCTGGACGCCCGCTCAGCCAAGGAGCAGCGCAAGGCCGCCGCCGACGCCCGCCAGCGCATTTCACCGATCAAGAAGAAAGCGGATGATCTTGAAAAGAAGGTGGATCACCTCGCCTTCGAGATCGCCAAGCTGAACCGGGCCCTGTCCGATCCGGACCTGTTCACCACCAGTCCGGCGCGCGCCACGGAGATTCTCCGTGACAAGGCGAAGCTCGAACAGGAGATGGCGGCGACCGAGGCGGACTGGATGGCCGCTGCGGAGGCCTACGAGGCAGCGAAGGTCGAGGCGGGACTCTAGCCTCCGCGCGCCGCGGCGATCCGTTGGCGGGTCAGAACGATCGCCGCGGGAGTCCCGACAACGAACTCCGTCGGCTGCGTTTCGTGTCTGCAGAAGGCCGCTTCCGCCCAGGCGCCGGTCCCGCCCGCCTTGATCGGTTCGGGCGCTTCCGGATCGAGCCAGATCACCCGCTTGCCCTCGTCGTTGAAGCCGGCGTCGGCGATCAGCTCATCCGTATGCGCCGCACAGTCGATCACTCGATGGGAGACCGAGGCGCGCACGGTGCTCGTCCCGGTCAGGACGACCGGCGTGTCCCACACGGTCAGGATCCAGAAATCGACGCGGCCGTCTCGCTCTTGCGACTGGTCCATGATCAGGAAATGGATGGCCTGGGGATTGCCGCCGATGACACCGAGGCGGCCGGACGGCCAGGCGCTCGGGGTGCCGGGCGGCGGCGGCGGCAGCGCCGCGCTCGATGGTGTCGGCGCGAGCAGGCATCCGAGCAGGGCGATCAGGATCAGGTGAAGCTTCATGCCGCCAATAGGGCAGACGCCTCCGGAGCTGTCCAGCTAGCCGCAGCGCACCTTGATCACCTTCTGGGTCTTGGCGTCCCAGACGATGTTCATGCGGGCCTCGACGTAGTCCATGGTCACCGCGTCCGCCGACGAAGTGACCCGCCATTTGGCGCCGGCCGGGGCGTGGGGAATGGCGCTCTTCGGCTTGCCGATCAGGTACTGGTAGGCGTTGGCGCCGCAGGTGTCGGGCGGCGCGGTCGGCTTGGCGGGCATGGGCTTGGCGTCTCCCTGGGCGGCGGCGCAGGACCACAGCGCCGTCATAGCGGCGATCGTCGCGAGTTTCCGGATCATGCCTGTTTCTCCCATCCGCCGCGTTCAGTCTGCTTCCAGTAGGACACCGGGGCGCCCGATTTCTTGAACCCGCTCCAGCGCTTGCGCGCCTCGGCGAGCGCCGTCTCGTCGCGGCCGTCAAACAGCAGGATACACCGTTCGAAGCCGTCGAGCGGCCCCGACTCTGCGCCGTCCAGAATGAACAGGGCCTGAGCGTCGTTGGGGTTGTCGGCTGCAGCGCTCAGCAGCACGGGCTGGCGTTCCGGTTCGGGCTCGTCGGCCATGCCGTGGGGCAGGAAGCTGTCGTCCTTCCAGCTCCACAGCCAGGCGTCCAGGTGGTCCAGGCGCGCGCGGTCTGGCGAGCGCACCAGCGCTCGCCAGCCCTTGGCCAGGGTTTTCTCGAGGAGTTCGGGCAGGACCTGGTCGAGCGACGAGCGCTCCAGATGGTAGAACCAGACCTCGCAGGCCCCGCCCGCCATCGTGATCAGCCCTCGTAGTGGTCCGCGACCAGGCGATCGAGCAGCCGCACCCCGAAGCCCGAGGCGCCGTCCGGCACGGTCGGGACCTTGGAGTCCTTGCGCCACGCGGTCGGCGCGATGTCCAGGTGCGCCCAGGGCAGGCCGTTGACGAACTTCTGCAGGAACAGGGCGGCGGTGATCGAGCCGCCGTTGCGGCCGTTGCCGGTGTTCTTCACATCCGCCATCGGGGTCTCGATATGGCGGTTGTAGCTGTCGGGCAGCGGCATGCGCCACAGGTTCTCGCCCATAGCCGAGGACGCCGCCAGCAGGTTGCCGGCCAAGTCCTCGTTGTTGGAGAACAGGCCCGCATAGTCGAAGCCCAGCGCGACGATCATGGCGCCGGTGAGGGTCGCCAGATCGACCATGAACTTCGGCTTGAAACGGTCTTGGGTGTACCAGAGGGCGTCGGCCAGCACGAGGCGGCCCTCGGCGTCGGTGTTCAGGACTTCGATGGTCTGGCCGGACATGGAGACCACCACGTCGCCGGGACGCTGGGCGTTGCCGTCGGGCATGTTCTCGACCAGGCCGATGACGCCTACGACATTGGCCTTGGCCTTGCGGCCGGCGAGCGCGCACATCAGGCCCGCGACCACACCGCCGCCGCCCATGTCCCACTTCATGTCTTCCATGGCTTCCGGCGGCTTCAGCGACAGGCCGCCGGAGTCGAAGCAGACGCCCTTGCCGACGAAAGCGATCGGCTGGGCCTTCTTGTCCGCCGCGCCATTCCAGCGCATCACCACCAGGCGGCTTTCCTTGGTGGAGCCCATGCCGACCGCCAGCAGGGTGTTCATGCCCAGCTTGGCCATCGCGGCCTCGTCGAGGATCTCGATCTCGAGGCCCAGGGCCTCCAGCGACTTGCAGCGCTTGGCGAATTCTTCGGGGAAAACAACGTTTGCGGGCTCGGAGACGAGGTCGCGCGTGAAGAACACTCCGTCCGCGATGGCGGACAGCGGACCGTAGGCCGCCTTGGCCGCCTTGGCGTCGCCGACCACGATCTGGATGGTCTTGATCGAGGGCTTGGCCTCGGCCTTCTCGGTGGTGCGGTAGCGGTCGAAACGATAGCTGGCCAGGCGCGCGGCGAAGCCGGCGCGGGCGGCCTGGTCGGCGGTCAGGTCGCGGGCGTCGATGGCCAGGGTGTCGAAGCCGCTCATCTTGGCGGCGTGGTAGGCGTGGCCGGCGGCGGCCTCCAGGGCGGCGTCTCCGAAGCCGTCCTCGGGCCCGGCGCCCACCAGGATCAGCTGGGGCGCGGTGACGCCGTGGGGGGCGACCAGGGTCAGGTGGCTGACGCGGGCGCCGGTGAACCGGCCGGCGCCTAGGGCCCGGGTGAGCGCGCCCTGCGAGGCGGAGTCGTATTCGCGCCCGGAGGCGCCCAGGACCTTGCCCTCGTGGACAAGCAGGGCGACCACAGCGGACCCGGCGGGCGAGCCCACAAACTCGATCTTCATAACGCAGAGACTCCTGATCGGCGCGTCTTTCGCGCGCTCGCGTGTTGGGGGTCGAGAAAGGCCGCGACCCGACGTGTAGCCTCGTATTACATGCCCCGGGACGGCGGGCCTAGTGGTCTGATCTTGCCCCGAGAGGCCGCTCGGGAGGTGAATCGCTGCGCATGAGCCCGGCTGGCGAGCAATGGTGCGCGACCGTGCCCCCCGGCCGGACTATGCTGTCCTCCAACGCCCGAATCGCCGCCGTTCCGTCGCCTTCCCGACGAAAGAAACCAAGAATACTTGCCCTGGACCGGCCAAGCCTCCATGGGATCGCCACAAAGTCCTGTCTGAGAACCTTGCGACGCCGCCCCCGCCCTTCATGACCCTGGTCGAACGCTATCTCTTCCGTCAACTGACCCTCCCGGTGCTGGGCGCCGTGGTGGCGCTGGCGGCTGTCGCGACGCTTTCCCAGACGCTGAGCGCGCTCGATGTCATCGTGCAGAACGGCCAGAGCCCGGTGGTGCTGGCCAAGCTGACCGCCCTGGCCCTGCCGCCGGTCATTTCCATGATCCTGCCGGTGGCGGTGTTCGTCGGCGCCCTGATCGGGCTGAACCGCCTGCAGATCGAGCAGGAAATCGTGATCTGCTACGCGGCGGGCATGAACCGCTGGCGCGTGATTTCGCCGGCGCTGAAGCTTGGGGTGATCTTCACCCTGGTCGCCCTGTTCCTGAACATCTGGGTCCAGCCGCTGAGCGCGCGGCTGATGCGGGTCGAGTTCTTCAAGGTCAAGACCGACCTGGCCGCGGCCCTGGTGCACGAGGGCCAGTTCGTCGAGGCCGGGTCGGGCCTGACGGTCTATGTGCGGTCGATCGACCAGAACGGGCTGCTCAGGAACCCTTTCATCCACGTCCAGAAGCCCGACGGGACCGGCGCCACCGCCTACGCCGCCCAGGAGGGCCGCATCGTCAAGCGCAACGGCCAGCCAGCCCTGATCCTGCGCCACGGCTCCAGCGAAGAGTTCGCGCCCTCGGGCGTGCTGAACTACCTGTCCTACGACGAGTACCTGTTCGACCTGTCGCCCTTCATCAAGTCGGACGAAGCCTTCCGCTACAAGATCTCGGACCTGTGGATGCACGAGCTGTTCTTCCCCAACCTGGACCTGCCCTGGGAGCGGAAGAACCAGAAGAAATTCCTGGCCGAGGCCCACGCGCGCATCGCCAACCCGCTCTACAACCTGGCCTTCATGGCCATCGCCCTGGCCGGGGTCCTGAGCGGGCCGTTCAGCCGCCTGGGCTATGGCCGCACCATCGCGCGAGCCTCGGCCATGGCGGCGGGCGTGCGGATCATGGGCTTCGCCGTGGAGGCCGCAGCCGCCGGCAACGCCTGGCTCAACGTCCTGCAGTACCTGGTCCCGGTGGTCGCCACCGTCTGGGCGCTGAGGTTGCTGTTCCGCCAGAAGGTCAAGCGCTGGGTGCCCATCGGCCACGGCCAGCTCGCCGCCGCGGGAGGCGCCTGATGCGCGCCGCCAGCGCCCAGCCCGGCGCCTTCAAGACCTTCGCCTGGCGACTGAACCGGATCGAGCAGTACGTCATCACCCGCACCCTGATGTCGGTGGGGGCGGCGCTCGCGATCATCGCGGCCCTGATCGTGCTGATCGACTTCGTCGACGTCTCGCGCACGGTCGGCCAGCGGGTCGACCTGTCGGGGATGCAGATCCTGGGACTGGCCCTGCTCAAGGCGCCTAATGTCATCCTGCTGCTGCAGCCCTTCGCCTTCCTGTTCGGGGTGCTGGCCGCCTTCGTCAGCCTGAACCGGCGCAGCGAGCTGGTCGCCATGCGCGCCGCCGGGGTCTCGGCCTGGCGCTTCATCTTCCCGGCGGCGGCGGTGGCCTTCGCGGTCGGTATGCTGACCGTGCTGGCCCTGAACCCGATCGCCTCCTGGCTGAACGGCAACTACGACCGGATCACAGCCAAGATGGTCTATGCGGTCAACTTCGACCCCTCCAAGGAGACCTGGCTCCGGCAGGGCGACAACCGCAACCAGATGGTCATCCACGCCAAGGGCAAGCCCGTGGGCGAGCGGCTGAAGGACGCCTCCTTCTTCGTCTATGTGGTCGACGAGCACGGACGGCTGGAGTTCTCCCACCTGATCGAGGCGCGCGAGGCGGTGCTGACCCGCGGCTCCTGGCAGCTGACCGGTGCGCGCGAGGCCGGCAAAGGCGAACAGGCGGTCGCCTACGAGACCCTGTCGATTCCCACCAACCTCGACCCCGCCACCGCCTTCGAGAAGTTCGCCGACCCGGCCTCGGTGCCGTTCTGGGCCCTGCCGGAGACCATCCACCGGGTGTCCGCGGCAGGATTCTCGGGGACCCACTACCGATTGAGGCTGCACCAGCTTCTGGCCACGCCGCTGCTGTTCGCGGCCATGTCGATCCTGGGCGCCGCCTTTTCCTTGCGACTCATGCGACTGGGGGGCCTGGCGATGCTCGCCAGCGCCGGCGTCTCGATCGGATTTCTGGTGTTCTTCTTCAATGAGCTGTGCGGCGCGCTGGGCAAGGCGGAGATCATTCCGCCCCTGCTGGCGGGCTGGACACCGCCCATTCTCGCGCTTTTGTCCGCTTTCACCTTGCTCTGTTACACGGAAGACGGTTGAACGGTGACGTCATCACAGCGACCGGGGACCCGGCTCAAGGCATGAGCGACAGCCGCTCGAGCAACGCCCGCGCAAGACGCAGGAAAACCCGCCTGTTTGCGGGCGCGGCCGCTTGCGTGCTGATCACCGTCACCCTCCCCGCCCAGGCCCAGACGAGCCGCGCCACCATCACCCCGGTCGGCGCCGGTCCCGGCCGCGCCGCGGTGAGCGTCAGCCAGGAGCCGCCCCACGCCCCGGCGCCGGGCGAGCATGGCCCGGTCGCGCCGGACGGCCTGACCCAGGACCAGCTGCTGGTCGAGGCCGAACAGGTCGTCGAGGACCAGAGCCGCCACCTGCTCACCGCCCGCGGTTCGGTGCAGGCGCGCTACCAGGGCCGCACGCTGCGCGCCGACGAGATCATCTACGACACCGAAAGCGGCCTGGTGACCGCCAACGGCCACGCCTCGATCATCAACGCCGACGGCACGGTCCAGTACGCCGAGCACGCCGAACTGGACGACAAGCTGCGCGCCGGGGTAGCGACCGGCTTCTCCGCGCGGCTGCAGGACAACGGCAAGATCTCCGCCGCCTCGGTCGTGCGCCGCAGCGAGACGGTCAACGAGCTGAACCGCGCCATCTTCACCCCCTGCCCGATCTGCGACAGCAAGGGCCGGCCGCACACGCCCACCTGGTCGATCCAGGCCGAGAAGGTGATCCAGGACCACGACCGGCAGCTGGTCTATTACCGCCACGCGGTGATCAAGGTCGGCGGCGTGCCGGTCTTCTACGCCCCGGTGTTCTGGCATCCGGACCCGACGGCGAAGCGCGCCTCGGGCTTCCTGATCCCGCGCGTCTCCAGCTCCAACCGCAGGGGCCTGTCGTACGAGCAGCCCTATCTGTGGGTGATCTCGCCCTCCCAGGACCTGACGGTGAGCCCGCAGCTGAACCAGCGGGTCAATCCGTTCCTGAACGTGGAATGGCGCAAGCGCTTCTGGTCGAGCGCGCCCACCGGCAGCGACGACAAGGGCCCCATCGGGCTGGACGCGCGCTTCGGCTACACCTGGGAGCGCAACGCCGACGGCCAGGGCCGCAAGTTCGGCGACCTGACCTCGCGCAGCTATGTGCTGGCCGACGGCCGCTTCGACATCACGCCGGACTGGAAGTGGGGCTTCTCCGCCGAGCGGACGTCGGACCCCACCATCTTCGACCGCTACGACATCAACGACGTGACCGCCGACCGCGGCCTGTTCACCGATGAGCGCGGGCGGCTGACCAGCCAGCTCTACACCGTGCGCCAGACCGACCGGTCCTACCTGTCGATCTCGACCATCAGCTTTCAGAGCATCAGCGCCTGGGTCAATCCCGCCACCGGCCTACCCTATGTCGACCCGGCCTCGCCCGGCGGACGCGACGCTTACCGAGACCCCGCCTGCCTGGGATCACATCCCGCCAGCCGTCTGAGCTGTCCTCTCCTCGTCGCACCCACAGGCGCGCTGCCGCTAGTTGCGCCGCTCATCGAGGCGCGTTGGGATCCGGAGCAGGAGATCGCCGGCGGACGCCTGCGGCTGATGGGCTCGGCGGTGATCCTGACCCGGGATCGCGCAGAGACCAGTCCCGGCCTGACGCCTGCCCCCGGCGTCGACAGTCGCCGGGCGACGGTCCAGGGCGACTGGCGTAGTTCGTTCATCACCAAGGGCGGCGTCCGCCTCGATCCGTTCTTCGACGCGCGCGCCGATGTCTACTCGATCTCCGATCAGGTCGGCTTCCCAAACACCAGCTTCAGCCGCTCCAACGTCACCGCGGGGGCGGACGTCAGCTATCCGCTGGTGCGCCACTTCTCCAATTCCACGGTCGTGATCGAGCCCCTGCTGCAAGTGGCGGTCTCGCCGACCGCGCGGCTGAAGGCCTGCGGCACCACCGGCCTGACCGGCGCCTGCATCCCGGTGGAGGACAGCCAGTCCTTCGTGTTCGACGAGGGCAACCTGTTCCGCCCCGACAAGTTCACCGGCTACGACCTCTACGAGGGCGGCGCGCGTCTGAACGCGGGGGTGCGCACCACGGTCGAGTGGGGGGACGGCTATTGGGCGCGCGCGGTGATCGGCCGCAGCTTCCGTTCCAGCCAGCCCTACCCGCCCGGCACCGGCTTCAAGCAGCGCCTGTCGGACTGGATCGTGGCCGCCGAGACGCAGCCGATCACCGGCCTGACCGCCTTCGCCCGGGCCCAGATCGACGACCTGGCCAAGGTCCGCCGCGACGAGGCCGGGGTGAACTGGGACTTCAGCCGCACCCACGGGATTCTGCGGTACTACAAGGATGACAACGACCCGTTCATCGCCGGCGGCAAGGCCCACGACGTGCAGGCGGCGGGCGACTTCCTGGTGACCAAGAACTGGGGTGTGGTGTTCGACGCGACCCGCGATCTGCAGAAGCGCCTGTGGCGCCGCTCGGAGCTCGGAATCATGTTCCAGGACGACTGCACCCGCATCGAGGTGGTCTACCAACGCAACGAGACCGGCATTCTGGGACCGAGTGACGCGGTGTTCTTGCGCCTAAACCTCGCCACATTGGGTGATGCAGGATACAAGCGTTATGACGACCGGTGAGGACGATCCGACCACGGTGGGATTCGCTATGGTCGCAAGAGGGATGACTTCATCAATGCGTGCGATGCGTTACGCGGTCGGGCTTGTGCTCGCCGTGACCCTGGCGAACCCGGCTGCGGCCCAGGTGGTGAGTCAGCCTGCGGCCACGACGGCTGCGCCTCCCCCCACCCTGGCGCCCACGGGCGTGCAGAAGATCGACACCGGCGCGCCCGCGCCCGCCGCAGCGCCCGCCGCGCCCCAGGCGCCGGTGCTCAAGCCCATGTCCGAGGGCGTGGTGGCCACGGTCAATGACGAGATCATCTCGAGCTACGACCTGCGCCAGCGCCTGCTGCTGGTCATCGCCACCTCCGGCGTGAAGGTCTCCCAGGAGAACCTGCCCGAGCTGGAGCAGCACGCCCTGCAGACCCTGGTGGACGAACGCCTGCAGCTGCAGGAGTTCAAGCACTGGGGCCAGAAGCTGGACGACGCGGATGTCGAGGACGACATCACCGCGATGGCCAAGGAAAACAACATGACCAAGGAGCAGTTGCTCGCTGGTCTGCACAACGCCGGGGTCGAGCCCCAGACGCTCCGCGACCAGATTCGGGCGCGCACCGCCTGGCAGATGCTGGTCCAGGGCCGCTACCACGACCGCGCCAAGATCGGCGCCGACCAGGTCGCCAAGGCCATGGCCCGCATCGCCGACGCCTCGACCAAGCCCCAGTACCTGGTGGGCGAGATCTACATCGACGCCAACGCCGTGGGCGGCATGGACGAAGCGACGAACGGCGCCAACCAGCTGGTCGACCAGATCGTCAAGGGCGCGCCCTTCCAGTCGGTGGCCAAGCAGTTCTCCAACGCCCCTTCCGCCGCCAGCGGCGGCGACGGCGGCTGGCTGATCTCGGGCGAAATCGCTCCGGAGGTCGAAAACGCCCTGCGGCAGATGCGCCCGGGCCAGCTGTCCAAGCCCATCCAGACCAAGGACGGGGTGTGGATCGTCTATCTGCGTGAGGAACGCGCCGGCGGCGGCATCACCACCGTCAGCCTGAAGCAGGCCGCCATCCGTCTCGACAAGACCGCCACCCCCGAACAGGTGGAGGCCGCGACCAAGAAGCTGGCCTCGCTGCAGGGCAAGATGAACTGCACCAACATCGACACCGTGGCCGGCAAGGTCGACGGGGTCGTGGCCAGCGATCTCGGTGAATCGAGCGTGGCGGACCTGGCGCCCGAGTTCCAGGCGGCGGCGACCGCCATGAAGCCCGGCGACGTCTCCGCCCCGATCCGCACCGATGTCGGCCTGCACCTGGTGGCGCTCTGCGACAAGAAGACCGCCGGCGCCCAGATGCCCTCGAAGGAAGAGATCGAGAACAAGCTCTACGCCCAGCAGATGACCATGCTGATGCGGCGCTACCTGCGCGACCTGCACAACGCGGCCACCATCGAAGTGAAATGAGCCCGGTCCGCTCCCTGGCGCCGCTCGCGGTGACCCTGGGGGATCCGGCCGGCGTCGGCCCGGAGATCGTGGTCAAGGCCTGGTCGGCGCTGCGCACGACCGGGCCCGACTTCTTCGCCGTGGGCGACCCCGACACCCTGGCCACCGCCTTTCCGGCCGGGGCGGTGAAGATCGAGCGCATCGACGATCCGGCCCAGGCCCACGCCGTCTTCCGTCGCGCCCTGCCGGTGTTCGAGCCTTCGCGGCTGCGCCAGAGCCTGGGCGCCACCACCTCCACCGCCCGCGCCCAGGCCGTGATCCTGTGGATCGAGACGGCGGTCGAGTTTGCGCTGGCGGGCCAGGCGTCGGGCGTGGTCACCGCCCCTATCGCCAAGGCGCCGCTCTACGAGGCGGGCTTCCAGTTTCCCGGCCACACCGAGTTCCTAGCCGAACTGACGGCCCAGGCGCCGCTGGAGGGCCGTCGCGGCCCGGTGATGATGCTGGCGGTCGATGGACTGCGGGTGGTGCTGGTCACCATCCACACGCCGCTCGCCAAGGTCTCCGGCGCCGTCACCCGCGAGGCCGTGGTCCAGACGGCGCTTGTCACCCATGAAGCCCTGCGCCGCGACTTCGGCGTCGCCCGCCCCCGCCTGGCCCTGGCCGGCCTCAATCCGCACGCCGGCGAGGCCGGAACCATCGGGCGCGAGGAGGTCGAGGTGCTGGCCCCGGCGGTGGCGGAGCTCCGCGCCCTGGGCGTCGACATCGGCGATCCGAAGCCGGCCGACAGCCTGTTCCACGCCGAGGCCCGGGCCGGCTACGACGCGGCGGTGTGCCTCTACCACGACCAGGGCCTGATCCCGATCAAGACCCTGGACTTCTGGGGCGGGGTCAACGCCACCCTGGGCCTGCCGATCATTCGCACCTCGCCCGACCACGGCACCGGGTTCGACATCGCCGGGCGGGGCATCGCCAAGCCCGACAGCCTGATCGCCGCGATCCGCATGGCCGCGGACATGGCGGCGCGCCGGGCCGAAGCGCTCGCCCCCGCATGAGCCTGGAAAGCCTGCCGCCGCTGCGCGAGAGCCTGGAGCAGCATGGCCTTCTCGCCCGCAAGAGCTTCGGCCAGCACTTCCTGCTGGATCTGAACATCACCCGCAAGATCGTGCGCCTGGCCGGTCCCTTCGACGGCGCCCCGGTGATCGAGGTCGGTCCCGGCCCCGGCGGCCTGACCCGGGCGCTGGTGGAGAGCGACGCCGGCGCGGTGATCGCGGTGGAAAAGGATCCGCGCTTCCTGCCTTTGCTGGCGGATCTGGAAGCGGCTGCGCCGGGGCGGCTGACAGTCGTCGAGGCCGACGCCCTGCGCGTGGACGAGGCCGCCCTGACCGGCGGACGGCCGGGCCATGTGGTCTCCAACCTTCCCTACAACGTGGGCACGCCGCTGCTGCTGAAGTGGCTGACCGGGCCGTGGGTCCCGCTCAGCCTGACCCTGATGTTCCAGAAGGAAGTCGCCGACCGGATCGCGGCCCAGCCCGGCGACGACGCCTACGGACGCCTGGCGGTGATCTCCCGGGCGGTGTGCGAAGCAAAGGTCGTGATGGACCTGCCCGCCCGCGCCTTCACCCCTCCGCCCAAGGTGGCGAGCGCGGTGGTGCGGCTGGTTCCGCGCACGGAGCGGCCCGAGGCGTCGATACTGAAGGCGCTGGAGAAAGTCACCGCCGCCGCCTTCGGCCAGAGGCGCAAGATGCTGCGTTCCAGCCTGAAGACGCTGGGGGGCGCGGGTCTGTGCGAGGCGGCGGGGATCGATCCGGACGCGCGGGCCGAGACGGTGGACGTGGCCGGGTTCCTGAGGCTGGCGGCGGCGCTCCACCGCTAGAGCCGTCGGCTGGGCGCTACGCACCCACCACTATGTCCGTCATCCTCGGAGCGCAGGCGCGTAAGCGCCGGAGACCCGAGGACCCAAAAGCCCCCCGCTCAACGCTGCGAAGGGAAGAGGCGCCCGGCTTCACGCAAGATTCGCTGTTGGGTCCTCGGGTCTACGCCCCTGCGGGGCTCCGCTCCGAGGATGACGGACATAGTTTGTAGAGTGTGCCCCTGCGGCCGACCGTGGGATGACGGGGAGAACTAGGCCCGCTCCAGCTCCGCGAAGGTCACCAGGTAGGGCGTGAACAGCCACTTGAACTTGTCGCGCATCAGCTTGCGTGGGTTCCGCTTGATCTCGTGCCAGTGATACTCGGTCGCCAGAATCTCGCCGTGGATCATACGGGCCTCGGGCGCCAGGGCGGCGACCTCTTCGGGCGTGGGCCTGAACATGGTGTCGATGGGATCGTTGTGGTGCGGATAGCTGCGCGGCACGCTGATCAGGAGCCGCGCGCCGGGCTCCAGCAGCTCCAGACAACGGCGGGTGAAGACGCCAGGCTCCAGCACATGCTCCAGCACATTGGTCAGCAGCGCCATCTTCGGCCTGACCGCCTTCATGCGCTCGAAGCCCTCGTCCTCGAAGATATTGGCGACCATGTCGACGCCCGGCGCGTCCTTCAGGTCGACGTGGATCACCGCCACGCCGCGCTCGCGCAGGGGCCTGAAGATGGCCTCATCGATCCAGGGCTGGATCCGCTCGCGAAAGTCGCCGGTGGAGGAGCCGATATTGATCAGCGGCGAGATCGCCTCGACCGGCAGGGCGGCCAGGTGGGCGCCGATCCATTCGGCTTCGCGGCGAAACATCAGACCGGCTCGGCCAGCAGGCCCTGGACGTAGTCCCCGATCCACAGGTTGCGCCCGCGGCGGCTGCGTTCGGCGTGGTAGATGTGGGCGAGCTCGGCGTAGGAACGGTCGAAGTCGTCGTTGACGATGACGTAGTCATACAGACCCGTCTTTTCGATCTCGGCCCGCGCGTTTCGGATGCGCCGCTCGATCACCTCGGGCTTGTCCTGGGCGCGGGCGTAGAGGCGCCGGCGCAGTTCGCCCATCGAGGGCGGCAGGACAAAGACCCGGACCGTGTCGGCCGGCGCCTTGTCGGCGATCGACTTGGCGCCCTGCCAGTCGATGTCGAACAGCACGTCCTCGCCGCCCTCCAGCGCCTGCTCGATCGGAAAGCGCGGCGAGCCGTAGCGGGCGCCGTGGACGTCGGCCCACTCCAGCAGGGCGTCCTGCTCGATCAGGCGGTCGAACTCGGGCGGGCTGATGAAGTGGTATTCGCGGCCGTCCTCCTCGCCCGGCCGTTCGGCGCGGGTGGTCATGGAGATGGACAGCACCAGGTGCTCGTGGTCGGCGACCAGGCGGCGGCACAGCGAAGTCTTGCCCGCGCCGGAGGGGCTGGAGACCGCCAGCATGAAGCCGCGGCGAGGGGTACGCTCACTCGACATTCTGAATCTGCTCTCGCAGCTGTTCGATGGCTGCTTTGAGGTCCAGGCCCGTCGCGGTCAAGCTGGTCGTCGCCGACTTCGAGCACAGGGTGTTGGCTTCGCGCATGAACTCCTGGGTCAGGAAGTCCAGGCGCCGGCCGGCGGCCCCGCCCTTGGAAAACAGCTCGCGCGCGGCGGCGACGTGGCTGGTCAGCCGGTCGAGCTCCTCGCGCACGTCCGCCTTGGCGGCCAGGGCCGCGGCCTCGAGCACGATGCGCTCCTCCAGGCCCGCGGTCTCGGCGGCCATCAGCTCGTGCAGGCGGCGCGAGAAGCGGTCACGCACCGCGTTGACCTGGGCGGCGGCTTCGCGCTCTGCGTCCGCGACCAGGACCTCGATGCGGTCGACGGCGCCGGCGAGAATGGGGGTGAGCGCGCGGCCCTCGTCCAGGCGTGACGCCTTCAGTCCGTCGAGGGCGGCGTTGAGGGTCGTGCCCATGGCCGCCTCGATGGCGGCGCGTACGCCAGGATCCTCGTCCTCGTCGCCGGCCTCGATCACGCCCTTGAGCGCCAGCAGGCCATCGGCGGCCGGAGGCGAGGCCCTGCCCTGCCCGACCAGTTCGGCCGACAGCGCTAGGTAACGGTCCAACGCCTCGGTGTTGATCCGCACGGCGCCGGCGGCGTCGGCCCGCTTGGCCTGCAGGCCGATGTTCACCTGGCCACGCTGGAAGCGGGTCTGCGCCGCGTCGCGCGCGAGCCGCTCCAGGCCGTCGAAGCCCGGCGGTCCCCGGAAGCGGACCTCCAGATTGCGGCCGTTGACCGAGCGGGCCTCCACCGACCAGGTCCAGGGCCCCTGCGCGCCCTCGACCCGGGCAAAGCCGGTCATGCCGGAAAGTGCGGCTCCGGCCATCTCAGCGGCGCCCGGCCGCGGCCTTGGCCTTCTGGGCGGCCTCCCACTCGCGGTACTTGGCCACGTTCTTGGCGTGCGCCTCGTAGGTGGCCGCGAAGCTGGAGCCACCTGTGCCGTTGGCCACGAAATAGAGGTCGGGGTCGTCGGTCGGATCGAAGGCGGCTTCCAGCGACGCCTTGCCCGGATTGGCGATCGGCGTCGGCGGCAGGCCGGTGATGACGTAGGTGTTGTAAGGCGTCGCCGCCGCCAGTTCGGACGCCCGGATGCCTCGCCCCAGCGGCTCGCCCTTGGAGATGCCGTAGATGGTGGTCGGGTCGGCGTCGAGCTTCATGCCCTTGTTCAGCCGGTTGATGTAGACGGCCGCCACGTGGCGCCGCTCGGCGGCAACCGCGGTCTCCTTCTCCACGATCGAGGCCAGGGTCACAGCCTCCTCGGGCGTCTTGTAGGGCAGCCCCGGGCGCCGGTGAGCCCAGAGGTCGGCGACCAGGGCGTCACGCCCGGCGCGCATCTGGCGGATCACCTCAGCGCGGCTCTCGCCGCGGGTGATCTCGTAGGTCTGGGGCAGCAGCGATCCCTCGGGCGGGACCTCGACCTCGCCGGTCAGCACCGGCTCGGCCTTGAGGATGGCCACGGCCTGGGCGCTGGTGCGGCCCTCGGGGATGGTCACCCAGTGGCGCTTGACCTTGCCCTCGACCATCTGCTCGAGCACGTCGAACAGCGAGGCGTGGGCGTCGAACTCGTATTCGCCGGGCCGGAGCCTGCGGTCGTCGCCGGTCAGCTCGGCCGCCAGGCGGAACAGCTGGACCGAGGAGATCACCCCTGCATGCTTCAACGTCGCGCCCAGTTCGCCCACGCCCGCGCCATGGCGGGTGACCACGGTGATCTTGTGCGAGGCCGGTCCGGGACCGGCGACCGCGAACCACAGGCCGGCGGCGCCGGCGGCGCCCAGCACCGCAATGGTGATCACAGCCGTCAGCAGGGTGACGAAGAACCCCCGCCTTGGGCGCTCCCCGCCGCGCCCGCTCACGGGACGCGCTTGAAGATGATGGAGGCGTTGGTGCCGCCGAAACCGAAGCTGTTGGACAAGGCCGTGTCGATCTTCAGCGGCTTGGCCTTGTGCGGGATCAGGTCGATCCCGGTCTCGACCGAGGGGTTGTCGAGGTTGATCGTGGGCGGGGCGACCTGGTCGCGGATGGCCAGCACGGTGAAGACGCCTTCGACCGCCCCGGCGGCGCCCAGGAGGTGGCCGATGGCGCCCTTGGTGGAGGACATGGACGCCTTCGACGCCGCGTCGCCCAGCATGCGCTCGACGGCCCTGAGTTCGATCTCATCGCCAAGCGGGGTCGAGGTGCCGTGGGCGTTGATGTAGTCGATCTCGGCGGGCTTGATCCCCGCGTCCTTGATCGCCGCCTGCATGGCGCGGAAGCCGCCGTCGCCGTCCTCGGCCGGCGCGGTGATGTGGTAGGCGTCGCCGGCCATGCCGTAGCCCGCCACCTCGGCGTAAATCTTGGCCCCGCGCGCCCTGGCGTGTTCGTACTCTTCCAGCACCAGGACGCCGGCGCCCTCGCCCATGACGAAGCCGTCGCGGTCCTTGTCGTAGGGGCGCGAGGCCTTGGTGGGGGTGTCGTTGAAGCCGGTGGACAGCGCCCGGCAGGCGATGAAGCCCGCGATGCCGATCTTGACCACCGAGGACTCCGCCCCACCCGCCACCATCACGTCGGCGTCGCCGTACTTGATGATGCGGGCCGCGTCGCCGATGGCGTGGGCGCCGGTGGCGCAGGCGGTGACCACCGCGTGGTTGGGGCCCTTGAAGCCGTATTTGATCGAGACGTGGCCTGAGGCCAGGTTGATCAGGGCCGAGGGGATGAAGAAGGGGCTGATCCGGCGCGGGCCCTTCTCGTGCAGTTCGATGGCGGTCTCGGCGATGGGGCCCAGGCCTCCGATGCCGGAGCCGATCATCACGCCGGTGCGCTGACGGTCTTCCTCGGCCTCGGGCTGCCAGCCGGAGTCCTTGACCGCTTCGTCGGCGGCGGCGACCGCATAGAGGATGAAATCGTCGACCCGGCGCTGATCGCGCGGGCTCATGGCCAGGTCGGGATTGAAGGAGCCCTCGACCTCGGGGCCGCCGTGGCCGCGGCCGTCCAGCCGGGGCACCTCGCAGGCGACCTGGCAGGCATAGTCGGTGGGATCGAAGCTGGTGATGCGGCCTGCGCCGGATTGTCCGGCCAGCAGCCGCTTCCAGGTGACGTCGACGCCTGCGCCGAGCGGTGTGATCAGACCGACGCCTGTTACGACTACGCGACGCATGCTCTCACGTCCCCCGGCTCAGACCTGACGCGGGACGCGCGGCGCGGGGTGACCCCGGCCGCGCGCCTCTTCGCGCCTGATCAGGCGGCGAGTTTCTCTTCGATGAACTTCACGGCGTCGCCCACCGTCTGGATGTGCTCGGCGGCGTCGTCCGGGATTTCGATGTCGAATTCTTCTTCGAAGGCCATCACCAGCTCGACGTTGTCCAGGCTGTCGGCGCCCAGGTCGTCGATGAAGCTGGCCTTTTCGGTGACCTTGTCAGGGTCGGCGTCGAGGTGATCGATAACGATCTTGCGCACGCGCTCGAGAACGTCGGAAGCCATAAGGTTCAAAGTCCCTTTTAGAGTTTTCGTTAGATCGGCTTGCGCCGTTCGGTGTCATGCCGCTGTCGCTTTCGCAAGCCTTTCCAGCGGCCCCAAAGCCATAGAGTTCCGGCCTAGCACACTCTCCAGAGGTGAAAAAGCGCCGGAAGCGCCCTCAGATCATGGCCATCCCGCCGTTCACGTGCAGGGTCTGGCCGGTCACATAGGCCGCCTCGTCGCTGGCCAGATAGACCGCCGCCGCGGCGATTTCATCCCCCGTACCGAGCCGTCCGGCCGGAATCTTCGTGAGAATCGCCTCGCGCTGGCCCTCGTTGAGCACGTCGGTCATGGGGCTGGTGATGAAGCCGGGGGCGATGCAGTTCACCGTCACGCCTCGCGATCCCACTTCCTGGGCGAGGGATTTCGAGAAGCCGATCATGCCGGCCTTGGAGGCGGCATAGTTGGTCTGGCCCGGGTTGCCAGTGACGCCCACCACCGAGGTCACCCCGATGATGCGGCCGTAGCGGCGCTTCATCATGCCGCGCAGCGCCGCGCGGGAGAGGCGGAAATAGCTCTCCAGATTGACCCGGATCACCTGCTCCCAGTCCTCGTCCTTCATGCGCATCAGAAGGCCGTCGCGGGTGATGCCGGCATTGGCCACCAGGATGGAGAGCTCGCCCCCCAGGCCTTCCGCCTTGGCCACCAGACCGTCGACCTCGGCGGCGTCGGACAGGTTGCAGGCGGCGACCGAGGTACGCTCGCCCAGCTCGGCGGCCAGTTCCTGAAGCACGCCTTCACGGGTGCTGGACAGGACCACGTGGGCGCCCTGGGCGTGCAGCGAGCGGGCGATCGAGGAGCCGAGGCCCCCGGTGGCGCCGGTGACCAGGGCGGTCTTGCCGGAAAGATCAAACATCGCTGGTTTTCCTGTCGGGCTTGAGGCGATTCATCAGGCTGGCCTCCCGATCACCCACCGGCTGGCGGAAGACAACAGCAAATGCCGATCCGAGGTCGGGAGCCTCGTAGTTCAGGCGCACCTCCAGGCGGTGTCCGCCATGGCCCAGCTCAAGGCTTTTCACCCCGCCGAAGCGCCCGAACGCCTGGCCGCCGATCTCGACATAGTGATCATGACCGAAGAAGTCGGCGTCCGTCGGGAACAGGTCGCGGAACTCCAACAGCAGGCCGTCGTTGCGCCGCGAGAAGGCGATCACCAGACCGGTCTCAACCGGCTCGGCACAGTCGGCCATGATTTCCTGGATCGGACGCCAGCTGCCGGCCTTCATCGTCTGAAGGACCGCTTCGCAATCGGCGTCGATCCCACTCGGGCATTCGAGCACCCAGTGATCGTCGCCCGGCGCGCCCTGGGCCTTGCCAAGCTTCAGGATCAGGGTTCGCCGGTGGGCCGCGATCTCGAAGTCGGCGAAATAGCCCCACTCGCCGTTGCTCTGATCGACGTGCGAACCCCAGTCGACGTAGCAGCGGTTGGGTTCGCCCGGGTCGGGCGACATGAAGATCGAAAAATGCCGGAAGGAGTCGCTCAGGGACGCGGCGTCGAGGCTGGCGTTGATCGCCGGCCCGTCTTCCTCGTCGCCCTCCGCCCCCCAGATCGCTTTGCAGTGCAGCGGCATTGGACAGGCCTACGCCAAGCTGGCGGCGAAGGCCTCCAGATCGGCGGGGCTGTTCAGGGCCACGGCCTCGGCGTCGGGGGCGATGCGCTTGGCCATGCCGGTCAGGACCTTGCCGGAGCCCAGTTCGGCGAAGCGGGACACACCGCCCTCGCCGGCCAGCCAGATCATGCTCTCGCGCCAGCGCACCCGTCCCGTGACCTGCTCGACCAGCAGGCGGCGGATCTGTTCGGGGTCGGTGACCGGCGAGGCGGTGACATTGGCCACCACCGGCACGCGCGGCGTCACGATCAGGGCGCCGGCAAGGGCCGAGGCCATCTCGTCGGCGGCGGGCTGCATCAGGGGGCAGTGGAAGGGCGCCGACACGTTGAGCGGAATGGCGCGGGCCCCCAGCTCCTTGGCCTTTTCGATGGCGCGGTCGACGCCGGCCTTCGAGCCGGAGATCACCACGTTGCCGTTGTTGTTGTCGTTGGCCACGACGCAGACCCCGACCTCGGCGCCCGCGCGGGCGGCTTCTTCGGCCAGGGCCACGTCCGTCCTGGGGCCGATCAGGGAGGCCATGGCGCCGGCGCCCACCGGCACGGCCCGCTGCATGGCCTGGCCGCGCAGCTTGAGCAGGCGCGCGGTGTCGGCGAGGGTCAGGGCGCCGACGGCGGCCAGGGCGGAATACTCACCCAGGGAATGGCCGGCCGCGAAGGCCGCGGACGACACGTCCACACCGAACTCGACCTTCAGCGCGCGCACCACCGCCATGCTGACCGCCATCAGGGCGGGCTGGGCGTTCTCGGTCAGGGTCAGCTGGTCCTCGGGCCCCTCGCGCATCAGCACCGACAGCTTCTGGCCCAGCGCCTCGTCCACCTCGGCGAAGACCTCGCGGGCGGAGGCGTAGGCGTCGGCCAGGTCGGCGCCCATGCCCACGGCCTGGCTGCCCTGTCCCGGAAATAGAAGCGCGAGGCTCATCGAAGGCTCCTGCGGATTGGTGGCCGGAGGACTAGGGGAAAGGGCGGGAGCGGACAAGGGCTGAACGGCGGGTCGTCACAGCCGCGGCCTCACCGTAATTGCACCGTTAATCAACCGTATTATCGGTCCTATCCCTCGCCCGAACGGGGCTGGAGGGAACCGCCTCAACCCCGGAGAAGGGGTCTTGGCGCAAACGAGAACATATAGCGAACTTTGGTCATTCTGTCAAGGCTTCTCAGTGCGCGGTGGGCTCTTCGAGACACCTGGCGACGCGGTAGGCCAGCTCGTCTTCCTCGAACGGTTTCTGCAGAACCTGGTCGTCGTCCGCCGCGGCCAGGGCCGCGGCGTCGGCATAGCCGGTGGCGAACAGTATCGGCATTTCGGGGCGCCGGGCCAGGATCTCGCGAGAGACCTCCGCCCCGTTCATGCCCGGCATGGCGAAGTCGAGCAGCACGAGGCGGATGTCCGGATTGCGGTCCAACAGGTCGAGCGCCGCGCCGCCGCTGCCGGCCTCGATCACGCGATAGCCCAGTTCGCCCAGGATCGAAGCGGTGACCTCGCGCACGGCCGAGTCGTCGTCGACCACCAGGATCAGCACTTCCGTGTCAGCTCGGGGCGGCGCGTTTACCGATGGGGACTGAGCTTCCTCAACGCCGACCCGCGTGCGGGGCAGGAAGACGCACACCGAGGTGCCCTCGCCCACCTTCGTGTCGATGCGCACGCCGCCGCCGGACTGTTTGGCCAGGCCGAAGACCTGACTCAAGCCGAGCCCGGAGCCCTTGCCGACGTCCTTGGTAGTGAAGAAGGGTTCGAACACCCGGCTGCGCACCTCGTCGCTCATGCCCGCGCCGGTGTCGGCGACGCTCAGCATCACATAGTCCCCCGCCGCCGGCTCCTCGGGCTGTTCCGGCGCGCCGAGGGTGACGTTGCCGGTCTTCACCGTCAGCTTTCCACCGCCGTCCATGGCGTCGCGGGCGTTGATGGCCAGGTTCAGGATGACGAGCTCGATCTGGGTCGGGTCGATCATGGCCGTCCACAGGTTCGGCTCCTGTTCCAGCACGATGCGCACGCCGCCCCCGAGCGTGCTCTGCAAGAGGTCGCGCATGGACCTAACCGTCTCGTTCAGGTCCACCGCCCGGGGCTCCAGCTTCTGCCGGCGCGAGAAGGCCAGCATCTGGGCGGTGAGCTTGGCGCCGCGTTCCGCCGCCTGGCCGATCATGTCGAGCCGGCGCGCCGTGGCGGAATCTACGGATCCGCGCTGCAGTTGCCGGACATTGCCCAGCACCACGGTGAGCAGGTTGTTGAAGTCGTGGGCGACGCCGGAGGTCAGCTGGCCCACTGCTTCGAGCCGCTGAGACTGGCGCAGCGCCGACTGTACCCGTTCCCGCTCCGCGATCTGGGCCGCGAGCTGGCGGTTGGCCGATGCAAGTTCTGAAGTTCTTTCCTGAACGCGTTGTTCAAGCAACGCTTCCATCTGTTGCTGTTCGGTCACGTCGGTGTTGGTGCCGAACCAGCGGACGACCCGCCCTGCGTCGTCGCGAAGCGGCACGGCCTGGCTCAGGAAGGCGCGATATTCGCCCGTAGCCGAGCGCAGCGGAAAGACCATTTCGAAGCGCTCGCCGGTGTCGAGCGACCGGCGCCAGCGCTCCAGCACACGCGGCCGAATCTCAGGGTCATGGATCTGGCGCATGTCGTGTTGGCCCAGTTCTTCCGCCCGCATCCCGGTGTAGTCGTACCAGCGCTGATTGAACCAGAAGATCTCCCCGTCCGGGTGCGCCATCCAGGCTAGCTGCGGGATGCTCTCCACCATGGTGCGGAAGCGCGCCTCGGCCTCGTGAATCTCCTCGATGCGTTCGCGCGCCTCGTACTGGCGCAGGCGGCCGCGCAGGGCCGTGCGCACCACGCTGACCAGGGTGGTCGGATGAAAGGGCCGCTCCAGGAAGGTGACGTTGCCGAGCGCCTTCATCAGGCGTCCGGCGGAAGGATTGCGCTCAAGGCCCCCGCCCCGGTGGGACAGGACGATGAAGGGAAAATCCGACCAGGCCGGCTGGTCGGCCAACCATTCCGCCAGCTCGGTCCAGTCCAGGCCGTGCAGGGCCTCCTCGGCCAGCAGTCCCACGCCGGCGCCCTCGCGAAGCGCGGCGACCAGGTCCGTGAGGCCGGCGCAGACCCACACCGGCAGCCGGGCCTCCTTCAGGATGGAGGCG
Source organism: uncultured Caulobacteraceae bacterium (assembly GCA_964432415.1). Classification (GTDB taxonomy): domain Bacteria; phylum Pseudomonadota; class Alphaproteobacteria; order Caulobacterales; family Caulobacteraceae; genus JAFECT01. Next base: position 15,322 of record CAYSNW010000023.1, on the reverse strand, counting down.
GCGATGGCCGAGTCGCGGCCAATCGGGGTCAGGACCAACGCGCGCTCCGAACTCGGGTCCTTTGCAGGGCTCACGCGGAAGGCTCACCCATCAGCCCGGCGCCGGCGCCGACAAAGTTCGGCACGCCGCGCAGCACGCCCTGAAAGCCTTCGAGCGGCGGCCCGACCGTCAGGCCGCGTTCGTCGATCTGGAATTCCCGAATGTACTTCTCGTGGCTGCCGGCGCGTTTCTTGATCACCGACATAGCCCGGCGGACCTGCCCCACAGCCTCGAAGTAGCGAAGCAGGATGACCGTATCGGCCAGGTAGGTGACATCGACCGGCGCCTTCATGTCCCCCACCAGCCCATGCTGGGCGACGGTCAGGAAGGTCGTGGCGCCCTGGCGGTTCAGGTACTGCAGCAGCTCGTGCATGTGCAGCAGCAGGAACTGTTCCTCGGGCATGGCCGCCTGGTAGCCGTTGAGGCTGTCGACCACGACGGTCTTGATCCCGGCCACGGACACGCAATGGCGCACCCGGGAGGTGAATTCGCCGGGCGAAAGCTCAGCGGCGTCGACCTGCTGGACGATCAGCTGTTCGGAGTCGACCAGGGCCTGCAGATCGAAGCCGAGCGCCCTGGCCCGGTCGAACAGGAGACCCAGCTCCTCGTCGAAGATGAACAGGGCCGCCCGCTCTCCGCGCGCGACGGCCGCGACGGCGAAATGGATCGCAACCAGGGATTTGCCGGTGCCCGCGGGGCCCAGGATGAGGGTGCTGGAGCCCCGCTCGATACCGCCGCCCAGCAGATTGTCCAGGCCGGCGACGCCGCTGAGGGACTTGGAGCGGTCGAAGTGGGTGCGGTGTTCCCCGGCGATCAGGCGCGGATAGACCTCGATGCCCCCGGTCTTGATGGTGAAGTCGTGATAGCCGCCGCGGAAGTGCCGGCCACGATACTTGACGATGCGCACCCGCCGGCGCTCCGAGCCGTAGGTCGGGGCCAGTTCGTCCAGCCGCACCACGCCGTGGGCGACGCTGTGCACCGTCTTGTCCAGGATGTCCGTGGTCAGGTCGTCGAGCAGCAGCACGGTCGACTTCTGCTTGGCGAAGTAGTGCTTCAGCGCCAGGACCTGGCGGCGGTAGCGCAGCGAACTCTGGGCCAGCAGCCGGATCTCGGACAGGCTGTCGATGACCACCCGCGCCGGGCGGATGCGTTCGACCGCCTCGAATATCATGCGGGTCGTTTCACCCAGCTCCAGGTCGGAGGAATAGAGCAGGCTCTGCTGCTGCTGTTCGTCCAGCAGGCTCTCGGGCGGGACCAGTTCGAAGACATCCACGCCGTCCAGCGACCATCCGTGGGCCGCGGCGGTGTCGCGCAATTCCTGTTCGGTCTCCGACAGGGTGATGTAGAGCGTCCGTTCGCCTATGCGGGCGCCCTCGATCAGGAACTGCAGGGCGGTGGTGGTCTTGCCGGTGCCGGGACTGCCTTCCAGCAGATAGACCCGCTCGCGGCCGAGGCCGCCGGCCAGGATATTGTCCAGGCCATCGATCCCGGTGGCCGCGTCCCCTTCAGCTTTCCGGAGCGCGTTCAAGAGCGGCCTCCGGTGCGAGCCTCGTACGTTCTGAGCATGAAATGCGCCCCGTCTGGCCGGCGTTTCGGACCGGCGAAAACGAGAAACGGGCTCACATGGCTAAGGTTCCGGCCGCCTAGCCCCATCGCGTGTCATCCCGAGGAAGGGAAAAGGCCGCCGCCCTCGACTCTGGTGACGCAATCCGGAAGATGCGTCCATGATGGCGCATGACGACCGCCTTGGCCGCGCGCGAGCAGCTTCCCTCGCCGGTGGCGTGGCCCTTCTGGTGGGCCTGTGCGGCCTGGGCGGCTGTTTCGTCGACTACATACCGCAAATCTCGCCGATCTGGGGGCGGGCTCAGGTCCCCCTTGAAAACGGACAGGTGCTCCGCTTCAGCTACGAACGGCGCAGCCGGACGGAAGCGGAGGCCAGCGCGCTGGCCCGCCGGGCCTGGACGGCGTTCTGCGCCCGCGACCCGGACTGGATCTGCGATCCGCCGGAGACGACCTCGCCGGACTACCCCAGCCTGGCGACGGCGCCCCGCGTCTGGATGGAGCCCATGCCCCGCCCGCGCTGCCTGATCCGGGTCGACGCCTACAAGCACGCCCGCCTGAAGCCCGAGCGGCATGAGCTGGAGGCCGCCGAGCTGACCTGCACGGCCAGGGGCCCGAAGGTCCGGCACTGGACCTTCCACTCCCCGCGCGAAGCGGTGTCGTTCAAACCGATCAAGGTGATCCGGCCGAGCGACGTCGACCGGCGTCCCGACTAGGCCCTACCAGCCGTCCGTCCGGTGACCTCTACTCCATCACGTGCGGCACGAACCGCGCCGTGTTGTCCGTGATCGGGCTGGCCGATTCCCGGACCCCCATGCCGCAGGCCAGGCGGTTGACCACCCAGCTGCCCAGCACCGCGTAGCTGCCCTGGGCCGAGGCCAGTTCGGCGCGCTTCTGGAACACGAACAGGTCGTCTGCGTAGGTCCCGTCGCGGCTGGCCACCTCCGCGCCGCCGCGGACCAGGGTGACGTTGGCGCCTTCGCGGCCGCGGACCGGCTTTTTGACATAGTCGCCCCAGGCGCGGGCCTCGGCTTCGCTCATGGTGGCGGGCAGCAGCCACTCGCTGTCGGGGAACAGCTTCCACAGCACCGGCAGGAGCGCCTTGTTCGAGGCGGCCATCTTCCAGGCCGGCTCCATCAGACGGATGCGTTTGGCGGCGGCCTCGGCGGCCAGGTGGGCGCCGAAGTCCTCGTCCAGCATCCACTCCCAGGGATAGAGCTTGAACAGGGTCCCGATGCGCCGGTCGTCCTCGTCGACGAAGCAGCCTGAGCCGTCCTCCAGATCCGCCCAGCCGACGGCCTCGATCGGCACATAGGACGGGTCGAGGCCGGCCTCCGCCGCGCAGGCGGCCATGTAGCCAACCGTGCCCTCGTCCTCGGCGTGGGGCTGGACGCTGGTGAAATGGATCGGCCCCTCGGCCATACCCGATCCGGCCAGCAGGCCGAAGGCTTCGATCAGCTTCTCATGGATGGAGTTGAACTGGTCCAGATGCGGGAAACGGTCCTGCAGCCACCACCACTGCACCACCGCCGCCTCGAGCAGGGCGGTCGGGGTGTCGCCGTTCAGCTCCAGCAGCTTGAGGTCGCGCCCATCGAAGGCGAAATCGAAGCGGGCGTAGAGGGTCGGCTCCCAGCTCCGGTTGTTCCAGCTGGCCTCGATCAAGGCGCTGGCGCGCTCGTCGTAGCCGAGGTCGGCGAGGCGCCCATTGTCCACGACCCAGCCGACGGCCTGGAGCACCATGTCGTAGAGTTCCTGAGTCGCCGCCTCGATACGGTCGACCTCGGCGGAACTGAACGCCCAGAAAGCGCTCTCGTCCCAGTAGGCCTGGCCGTCGTCGGTGGTGTGCCAGGTGAGGCCCAGGTCCTCGACCTTGCCGCGCCAGTCCGGGCGCGGCGCGATGGTGGAGCGGCGCATCAGCCCCCGCGGCCGCCGCCGAAGTGAAAGCCGCCGAAGCGCCCGAAGCCGCCCCGGGTGACCCGTCCGCCGGTGACCTTGCCGCCGGCCCCTTCGGAGACGAAGGCGCGGCTGGGCGCCTGGTAGCCGCCGTTCTTCATCTCCGCGTCGCCGATGCGGCTACCGCCGGAGAACAGCCCGCCGGTGCGCCCGACGTAGACGCCGTGGCTGCCGCCGGTGAAGCCGGAGCGGCCGGGGTCGTTGTTGCAGCGCGGATCGTTGGGCGCGCAGCCCGGCTGACCCATGCCGGGGCCCGGGCCGGCCAGCGCATGACCGAGCATGAAGCCGGCCATCATCGGCAGGAAGACCGAGCCACCAGTGCTGCCGGGATGCTCCTCGCAGTGGCCGTCGCCCCACTCCTGCTCGCACTGGGCGCGGGTCTGGGCGGCGGGGGCGGTCTTCAGGTGCTCGAGCTGGGCTTCGCGCAGCGCCTTTTCGCAGTCGGCGCCGGGGTTGGCCTTCTGGCACTGCTCGACGGAGGTGTAGACGGCCGCCTCCTTGCCGGTCTCCACGTCCCCGCCGCAGGCTGCGAGCGCCGCGGACAGGGTGAAGACGGTGAAGCCGACGTAGGTGCTGCGTCTGGTCATGACGGGCTCCGGGTCAGGACTTGGTGGGCTTGCTGTGATCGCCGGCGGCCTTGCAGTCGATCTTCTTGCAGAGGCGGGCCCCGATTTCCTCATCGGTCGGCATGTTTATGGTCGCCATGAGCTCGGGAATGCGCCGCATCATCGAGGGCGCCTTTTCCATCACCGCCTGACCGGTCGGGCTCTCGTAGAAGGCCACGAGTTCGGTCAGCTCCTGCTCGGTGAAGGTCTCGGCGACGATCGAAAGCATCTTGTCGTTCATGGCCGGCAGCCGCTCGAGGACGGCCTCGCTGATCACCTCGATCATCGCCTGGCGAAGTTCGGGCGTCATATGTTCCTTGAGCTCGGGATGGGCCTGCAGCTGCTGGTCGATGATGACCGGCGCCATGTTGTTCACCAGGGCGGACATGGTCCGGTCCAGGTGGACCGCCGCCATGTAGCGCCTGGCCAGGGCCAGGGCATTGGGGGTGGCGGTGGTGGCTGTCGCCTCCGGCGCCGGCGTCGGCGCGGCCAGCGAAGGCTGGCCCAGGCCCAGGGCCCCGCACAGGATGACAAGCCTGACGATGGATTTCATGGACGCCCCCGAGCGCACGCGCAAACTGTGTGCTGTCCTGAGGTCGCATGAGCGGCGACCCGCCGCAAGACGAGCCGCGCCCGTCCGGGCTCCGGGGCGCGCATTTCCCTTGCCATTGCGGGCTTTCACGCGTACATGCGCCCGCTTCACTGGATGGCGGTCTCACGCGGAGCGCAAAAGGTTCGGGTCAACCGCCCGGACGCCGCGCCGAGAGCCATCGTGACGACCGGAACTTCCGCCGGACGCCGCGCCGCCATCCACACCGGAAGAAGGAACGTATGGCTTACTACGAACACGTGGTCATCGCGCGGCAGGACATCTCGCCGCAACAGGCCGAAGCCCTCAACGACACGCTCAAGGCGCTCATCGAGGAAGGCGGCGGCAACGTCGCGAAGATCGAGTACTGGGGTCTCAGAAACCTCACCTACCGGATCAAGAAGAACCGCAAGGGCCACTACTCCCTGCTCGCGATCGACGCCCCGTCGCCCGCGGTCAAGGAAATGGAGCGCCAGCTGTCGATCAACGAAGACGTGCTGCGCTACCTGACGGTCAAGGTCGAGGAACTCGACCTGGAACTGTCGCCCGTGCTGGCCCGCAAGGAGCGCGAGCGGGATCGGGGCGATCGCACCGAACGCCGTCCGCCCTCGGGCTATGAAGATTATCCGGTCTGAGGAGCGCAAACATGAGCGATATCCAGAACGACAGCGCGCCTACCGTAGGCGCTCCGGCGGGTTCGGGCGGCGGTCGCCGTCCCTTCTTCCGCCGCCGCAAGGTGTGCCCGTTCTCCGGCGCCAACGCGCCGAAGATCGACTACAAGGACGTCAAGCTGCTGCAGCGCTACATCTCCGAGCGCGGCAAGATCGTCCCCTCGCGCATCACCGCCGTCTCGCAAAAGAAGCAACGGGAACTGGCCCGCGCCATCAAGCGCGCCCGCTTCCTCGCCCTTCTGCCCTACGTCGTGAAGTGAGGGCGCACCGATGAAGGTCATCCTGCTCGAACGCGTCGAGAAGCTCGGGTCCATCGGGGACACGGTGACGGTGAAGGACGGGTTCGCCCGCAACTTCCTGCTGCCGCGCTCCAAGGCCCTGCGCGCCACCTCGGCCAACCAGAAGGTCTTCGAAGCGCAGCGCGCGCAAATCGAAGCCCGCAACGCCCAGAACCGCACCGACGCCGAAAAGGCCGGTGAGGCGCTGAACGACAGCTCCTACATCCTGATCCGTCAGGCCGGGGAGTCGGGCCAGCTGTACGGCTCGGTCTCGGCCCGCGACGTGGCGGACGCGGTCAACGGCGGCGGCATCGGCAAGGTCGAACGCAACCAGGTCGTGCTGAACCTGCCGATCAAGACGCTGGGCGTCCACGAGGTGAAGGTCCGCCTTCACGCCGAGGTCACCATCACCGTCAAGATCAACATCGCCCGCTCCCAGGACGAAGCCGAGCGCCAGGCGCGCGGCGAAAACGTCATCACCTCGCAATTCGAGGAAGAGCGCGCGGCGGCCCTGGAACAGGCGCAAGACCTGTTCGAAGGCGGCGCCGGCCAGGCCATCGCCGAGGCGGCGCCGGGCGATCTCTGATCGCAGCGGCCAAGACGACGACAAGACAGGCGGCCCGGGAGCGATCCCGGGCCGTTTTGCTTTGAGAGATTTGCTAGGCTGGCGCCCAAGTCGCGAGGGCGCCCGCATGACCGACCCCACCCTCCCCCCGATCCGCCTGCCCGAACGCCTGGAGGACGGGGTGGTGCTGCTGGACGCGCATCGGGTGGAGGACGCCGAGGCCCACCTGCAGGGGGAGGACGAGGAGATGCGCCGGCGCTTCGACGCCTCACGGCCGGCGACGCTGGCGGAGACCCGAGACGCCATGAGACGCTGGATCGAAGCGCGCGCAGCGGGCGGGCCGAAATTCGCCTACGCCGTTCGCCAGCCGTCGGGACTGCTCATGGGAGGGTGCGAGCTTCGCAGACTCTGCGAGAACTCCGCCAACGTTTCCTACTGGGTCTTCCCGGCCTTTCGCGCAAAGGGCCATGCGCTGCGGGCGTTGCGGCTGCTCTGCGAAGCGGCGTCCGGCGTCGAGGGCCTTGGTCGGCTGGAGGCGCACATTGAGGCCGACAACACCGCCTCGCGGCGCGTCGCCGAGAAGGCGGGGTTCATCGAGACCGGAACAGTCCAGGATACCGCCCGGACGGGCGCGGCGTCGACGAGGGCCCTCTACGTCCGGACCCTCGCGGGGTGTGGTCGGAGATAGCCGCGCCAGGTCGCCTCACGAGCGGTGGCCTCGCCGGCGCGCTGCGAGCCTTGCGCCGACATCGAAACGGCGGACCGGAAGCAACTCGGGCGGCGAAAGCCTAGGCGGCCTGTCCCGCCGACGGCCCGGCCGCACGGCCCCCCACCGACAGTGCGATGCTGGTCATTCCGGCAAGGAAGAAGGCCGCCAGACCGAGGATGGCGGACGGGAAATGATGCGCGAAGCTGACGGAGACGAGAATCTCCGCGGCCAGCAGCAGGCAGACCGCCACGAGCAGGGGATCGCCGGTGGGCAGACCCCAGCCGAGCAGGCGGGCCTGCCAGCCCAGGGCGCGCGCCTGGGCCCGCCTCTCGGCGTTGATCGCCGATATCGCGCGGTGAAACCGAGGATCGAAGGTCGCGCTCAGGAACATCACCGCCGCAGCGACCCCGACGGCGAGGGCCACGCTCTGCGCCAGCGCGTCGGACACGATGGGAGAAAGCAGGTTGGCGATCCCGAGTACGGCCGACACCACCCCGGCCACGGCGACGGGGATCCTGCAACGGACGGCCAGGCGGACCACGGGAAGCTCGGAGGGCATGGCTCGGGTATCGCCCGTGCCGCGCCGGCCCGCAACCGCCGTGGCCCCCCGACGCCGGGCAAGGCGGCGCCCGCGGGATTTGACAGCGGCCCCCGGCTGGCGATGTCATGGGTCGCCATCTGGGCCGCCATCTCGGGGGAGTTCAGCGATGAAACGTCTGGTGACCGCCGTGCTTGCCGCCGCCGCCCTCGCGACGCCGGCCCACGCCCAGGAAATTCCCATCGACCAGATGAGCACGCCGCAGGCGCTCGACTTCCTGCGCGGGCTGATGATCGCCCAGGGCCGGGTCGTTTACCGGGGCGACTATTCCAACGTGGCCACGGGAAGCACCTGGTCCCAGGAGTTCACCACCGAATACACCGACATCAAGATCTACCCCGACAGCTGCAACATCAGCTTCCACTACGTCTCCAAATGGGGAACGGAGGTGAAGTCCGACATCCCCACGGCGGGCATCCCCTTCGCCCAGGTCGCGGCGGTGACGCACGGCAGCGAGGCCAGCAAGCGCAATGCGGAGATGGCCCGCGAGGGCCGCGTCGACGACCGGGTGACGATCACGCCCAATGTCTGGTCGGTGCAGTTGTTCCGCGACGACGGCCACAGCAACCAGTTGCAGTTCTACAGCGAGCGCATGGCCGAGCAGGCGGCCCAGACTTCCGCCCGCCTGCGGGCCCTGTGCCGGCATTGAGCAACCACCCGGGGAGTATCCCGCCAGGCGGAGCAGGATAACGAACCGGCGCTAGTCGTGGGGCCCCAGCCGCCAGACTTCGAACGGGTGGGCCCGGCGCCAGGAGGTCTCGCGACGGCCCGCGCGGATCACCTGTGCAACGCCCGCGACGAGCACCAGAACGCCGGCGGCGTAGAAGACAACCGGCAGGTCCGTTCGCGCCGCAACGGCGAAGAGCGGCACGGAAAGAAAGACGATCAGCCCGCCGAGCAGGGTGTGATTTCCCTGGGCCGCCATCCCCTGCTTCAGCCACAGGCCATACAGCCTGTCGAGCTCCGGCCGCTCCGCCGGCGACGCCGCCTCGAACATCCGCACATGCGCCTCGGCGCGGGCGCGATCGTCCGCACTGGCGAACTTCCAGAACAGCATCGGGATCGCAAGCAGGACCAGGGCGGTCACGGGCGATGCGACCAGCGCCGAGGCCAGGCCCAGCGCCAGTAGCCGTCCCTCGCGGGCGGTCGGCGGCCAGGAGAAGTCCGCCAGCGCGACGAGGAGCACGGTGGCGACCGTGGCGAAGGCGACAAGGCGGAGGCGCGCGAAATATGCCGTGAGTAATTTCTTCGATTTATCCGACATTTATTCCGATTTTCCCAACTCACGTGGGCGAAACAGCCAGCCAAGCAACGCCGCCGCCAAGGCGAGACCCAGGGCCATCTCGAGCACCTGCGAGGCCAGGTGACGCCACAGCACGCCGAACCGGTGGACGAAGCCGTCGGAATTGGGCCAGCCCCAGGAAATCGCCATCATCAACGCCACGCCGATCACGGCGCAGGCAGCGTAGGCCGCGAGCCCCTGGACGGTCTTGCGCCGGCGAGTCCCAAGGAAAACCAGGCCAGGACCACAGAACACCAGGGCAAGGGCAAGTAAGGCCAGCGACTTGACGGGCCAAGGATAGTCGACGTCCGGATAGATCAGCTCACCGGCGCTCTTGATCACTGGAATCGGCGGCGGCGCGTGCTGCATCGCTCACCGATAACAGCCTCTCGACAGGCGATCCACCGATGCTCGTCCGACGCGAACGCGCGTTTTGGCTCGCCACGCGCCCCTCCCTGCGGCAAGGTGCAAGCTGCCGCTCGCGTTGTGGGGCGCAAGGTCATCTCGGGGGGGATGATGGCTGAAGACACCAAGCCAATCTGGGTCGGCTTCTGGCGACGGCTGATCGCGCTTTTTCTCGATGCCGTGATCCTGGGCGTCGCGGGCCTCGGCGCCGGCTCGCTGGCTTTCGACTACCTGTCCTCCCTGGACGGGCCGACGCGCCTGATCGGCTTTCCGGTCGCCCTGCTCTACTTCGGTTTCCTGACCAGCAAAGCCGGCGGATCGGCGACGCTCGGCATGCGGATGCTGGGCATGCGGGTCCTGTCGACGGCGGGCCGTCCCATCGGCCTGGTCCAGGCGATGTGGCGTTCGCTGCTGCTGCAGCTGCCCTTCACGATGAACGGCCTGACCCTGCAGATCGATGATCCGCTCTGGGCCCAGGTGTTCGAGATCGCGGCGATCACCCTGGTGTTCGGGGCCGGCATGGCCCAGCTGATCCTGCTGCTCTTCAACCGGCCTTCGCGGCGCCTGATCCATGATCTGCTCTCCGGATCGATCGTGGTGCGCAAGGGAACCACCTCCATCCCGGCGAGCCGTTCGGCCGCCCCCGCCGTAGCCTTCGGGGTCGTGGCCCTGTTCCTGGCCGGCGCGGTGGCGCTGACCTTGTACCCGGTCGACCTGGTCAGCGGCTGGCTCTCGGGCTGGAGCAAGACGCTTGCGCCGATGCAGAAGACCCAGGCTGCGGTCCTGGAGCTGCCGGAGGTCGTCGAGGCCGGGGTGCAGGACAACACCACCACCTTCATGCCCTCCAACGGCGAGGCGGCCCGCTCCAGCCGCACCCTGACCGTCACGGCCCGCGTGCGAACCTGGCCCAAGGACCCGGACGCCGAGGTCGCGCGCGTCGGCGATGTGGTGCTGAAGACCCAGAAGCTGGAACCCGGTCAAAACCTCAGGATCGTGATCCGCCAGGGCTACGATATCGGCATCGCGAGCGGGTCCCGCGCCTACGGCAATGACTATCCGCCGCCGGTCGCCGCGGCCAAGCCGGCGGCCGATCCCGCCGACGCGGGCGCCGAGGCCCCGGCCAAATGAGCATCCTGGCCTTCATCGCCGCCCTGGTCGGGCTGCACGCGGGCGACACGCCGCCCGCGCCATCGCACCACTGGCGCTGCGTCGGGGTCGCCAAGGGTGCGGGGCAGTCGCAGGTCGAGGTCGACATCCTGGGCAAGACCGGCGGCAAGCGGACCTTGCACATGACGACCTGGGCGCCGCCGCGGATCGGCGGGCGCCAATGGACGGCGGGATTCATGGAGGATGAGCCGGAACTGGACGTCGCCTATTTCCTGGCTACGCCTGAGGGCCTGGGTCCGCCGACCTTCATTTCCACCTCGGTCGTCAGCCTGCGCGGGCCGCAAATCCTGAAGGGCGGGCGAATCGGACTGGTTCTGGACCGCCAGCGGGAGCGCACCGCCCCTCTGGAAATGCCGCAGACCTGGCGGGCGAAAGTCGAGCACTTCATCGCCACCCGAATCCAGATCCTCGCGGGCCCGCAGGCGGACGGAAGCATCCTGAACAAAGAGCTTCTGGAAGCCTTGGAGACCGCCCATTCCGGCCAGGCCAAGCTGCGCGGATCGAAGGGCGAGGTGCTGGCCTGGATCCGCTACGACTTCTCCGCCCGGGAGGACCGGGACCGGATGTATCGCGAGGCGCGGGCCGAAGCCGAGGCCAGGGCCCTGCATCCGGAGACCTGCGAAGGATGGACGGCGACCAAGGCCGATCCCTCGCCGTGAGTCCGGTCCCGGGACGATGAGCGTCCTCGACCGCCTGGCCAGCGCGCTCGGCCGTCGCGATGAGGTCCCCAATCAGGAGCTGGCGCGCGCCCTGGCGGCGAGCGGCGACACCGCCGCCATCGCCGAGCTGGCCGGCGCGCTGGGAGCCGCGACCGCCGCGATCCAGGGCGATGCGATCAAGACCCTCTATGAGATCGGCGCGCTGCGACCCGAGCTGATCGCGCCTCACCTCGAGGTCTTCTTCGCGGCGCTGAAGAGCCGCAACAACCGGCTGGTCTGGGGGGCCATGACGGCCATCGACGCCGTGGCGGCGGTCTGCGCCGAGCGGATCGGCGCGCGGTTGCCGGAGATCCTGGATGCGGCCGAACGCGGATCGGTCATCGCCAAGGACCACTGCGTGGGAATCCTGGCGAGCCTGGCCTCGCAGCCGCACGGCCCGCCCCAGGCGTGGGCCCATCTGCTGGGCATGGTGCGCGTCGGGGCGGTCAATCAGACGCCGATGTATGCGGAAGCGGCCCTCCGCGCCGCGCCGGCCAACGATCCCCGCGCCCTGGAGGCGGTGGTGCGGATGCGGCTGGAGGACATCCACCATCCGCCAAAGCGGGCGAGGCTGGAGAAAGTACTGCGAAAACTGTCGCGTATGAAGATAAGCTGAGCATTCACGGTAAAGGCAGGAGCTGGGCTCCCTCCTCCTTTCACACCGTTTCCCCGGCGAAGGCAGGTTGTCGCGCGAGGGGCGGACTTGGCCGCAGGATCGCGGTGCTCATTGTCCGCGCGACTAGACTGGGGCCTCCAAGACAGGAGCGCCCGCATGCGCAAGATGATCCTGGGCGCCCTCCTCGCCGCCCTCGCCACGCCCGCCTTCGCGACCCCGTCCCCCCGCGCCGTGGTCGAGGCCAAGTTCGCGGCGGTGAACCGGCACGACGTCGCCGGCGTTGTCGCCCTCTACGCGCCCGACGCGGAGGTGACGGCTTCCGACTTCTGCAAGCCCCGCCGGGGCCGCGCGGAGGTGGAGCGGACCTACAAGGCAATCTTCGCCGCCGTTCCGGACGCCACGGTCGAGGTGCAGGAGTATGTGGTCCAGGGCGACCGGGTCGCAGTGCGGTTCCTGCTGAGCAGCCACCTGCCGGGCCGAACCTTCACCCTGCCGCTGCAGGACTTCTTCACCGTCAGGAACGGCCTGATCGTTCGCGACGACGGGATGTTCGACAACCGTGGGCGGCCCTGCATGCCTTGACCGGCGGCCTTTGTCGCAAACCAGGGCCAAGGCCGGCGCCGGCTGCTAGACTGGGTTCCTGCGAAGGAGGCGCCGCCATGCGCACAGTGCTCCTGGTCGCGGTCGCGACCCTTTCCGCTTCGCTTGCCACGCCCGCCCGCGCCGCCATGGTGGTGCTGGGCGGCGGCCGGGCCCAGGGCTGCTATGAGGCCGTCGAGCACGGGGCGCGCGACATGCAGACCCTGGATCTCTGCACCGAGGCGCTGAACCAGGAGCCGCTGAGCCCGAAGGACCGGGCCTCGACCTTCGTCAACCGGGGCGTGGTGCTGCTCAGGCGCCAGTCCTACGACGAGGCGGCGGCGGACTTCGACCGCGCCCTGGCCATCCGCCCGAACCTGGGAGAGGCCTACGCCAACCGCGGCACGGCGCGCATCGGGCAGCACCGCTACGAGGAGGCCCTGGGCGATCTGGACCGCTGCCTGTCGATCGGCACGCGTCAGCCAGAAAAGTGCTGGCTCAACAAAGGCCTGGCGCACGAAGCTATGGGCGATGTGAAGTCCGCCTACCAGGACTACCGCCGGGCTGCCGAACTGAAGCCCGACTGGGACCTGCCCAAGCGCGAGCTGCAGCGCTTCAGCGTCCGCCCCGCCCAGGGTTGATTTTCGCATCCAGACCGGGGGGCGGCCCCGTTCGGCGGCGTCATCGCTCTGAGACCCATGCGCTTCCCGCGCGGGGCAGTAGCGGCCACGTCCATGACCCACGTCACCTTCGAGCAGGAACCGTCCATGGGTCGCCTGTGGCTGTGGCTGGGTCACGTGGCGGAATTCCTGCCTTTCTACGGCTACTGCGTCGATCGCGAAGCCCGCCGGCTGATCGTCTCCTGCGGCGCCAACGCCGAACGCTACGCCCTGCGCGAGGCGGACGAGGCCCTGTCGCCGGCCTGGTCGCGGTTCATGGGCCGCGTCGCGGGACGTGTGCGTCGCCTCAGGGCCTAGGCCCGATCCCCTTGCGTCAGCCTCGGACGCAGAAGCTGTCCACAGGCGCGATTTGATCGTGGACAAGCCCGCCTGACCCTCCCCGCGCGGGGCCGATCCGGGTTAACGGTTAACCCATGACGCTCCCCGCCTTTGTCCAGGGCTCGAGCGCGGACGTGTCCGCGATCGCCCAGCTGCCGCACAACCTCGAAGCCGAGCAGGGCCTGCTCGGCACCCTGCTGTTCGACAACGCCGCCTATGAGCGGCTGACCGACCATCTGCAGGGCCGTCACTTCCACGAGCCCTTCCACCAGCGCCTGTTCGACGCCATCGAGGAGTATGTGAGGAAGGGCCTGCTGGCCGAGCCGATCGTGCTGATGGAGCGCTTCAAGCGCGACCCCGGCTTCGAGGAGCTGGGGGGTCTGCGCTACCTGGCCGACCTGGTCGACCGGGCGCCGCCGTCAGCGCACGCGGCGGACTATGCGCGGGTGGTCTACGACCTGGCGCTGCGCCGCGACCTGATCCGCATCGGCGGCGAGATCTCCAAGAACGCCAACGACGACGTCGAGAGCGAGGCCCGCGACCAGATCGAGATCGCCGAACAGCAGCTGTACGAACTGGCCGAGCACGGCGCGGCCTCCTCCAACGGCTTCGTGACCTTCGCCGACGCCCTCACAGGCGCCGTGAAGATGACGGCGGAAGCCTTTGAACGGGAAGGCGGACTGGCCGGTTTGTCCTCGGGCCTGATCGACCTCGACAAGAAGCTGGGCGGCATGCACCCGTCCGACCTGATCATCCTGGCGGGCCGCCCCTCCATGGGCAAGACGGCGCTGGCCACCAACATCGCCTTCAACGTGGCGCGCTCCTACGCCTGGGAGCCGCAGGCCGACGGCTCGCGCAAGACCGTGCGCGGCGGGGTGGTGGCCTTCTTCTCGCTGGAAATGAGCGCCGAGCAGCTGGCCCTGCGTCTTTTGGCCGATGCTTCAGGGGTTTCGGGCGACCGGCTGCGCAAGGGCGAGATCGACGCCTCGGAGTTCGGGCGCGTGCGCGACGCCGCCATCGAGATCCAGGAGAGCCCGCTCTACATCGACGACACCGGCGGCCTGTCCATCGCCAAGCTGGCGGCCCGCGCGCGCCGGCTGAAGCGCCAGGTCGGACTGGACCTGATCGTGGTCGACTACCTGCAACTGGTCACCGCATCGGAGAACAAGCAGAGCCAGGGCCGGGTGCAGGAGGTTTCCGAGATCACCATGGGTCTGAAGGCCCTGGCCAAGGAGCTGGACCTGCCGGTGATCGCGCTGTCGCAGCTGTCGCGTCAGGTGGAGCAGCGCGAGGACAAGCGGCCGCAACTGTCGGACCTGCGGGAGTCGGGCTCGATCGAGCAGGACGCCGACGTGGTGATGTTCGTCTACCGGGAGAGCTACTACAAATCCCGCGTCGAGCCGCGCGAGGGCACGCCCGAGCACCTGACCTGGCAGGAGGAGATGGACCAGCTGCGCCACCTGGCCGAGGTGATCATCGGCAAGCAGCGCCACGGCCCCATCGGCACGGTGAAGATGTCCTTCGACGAGGACACCACCAAGTTCGGCAACCTGGCGCGCGACGGGCGCTACGAGGCCTACTGAGGCCTCCCTCCCCTGGCCGTCATCCTCGGGGCCCGCGCAGCGGGAACCCGAGGGTTACGAGCAATGGGTGGGCGGCGGCGCTCCGCCCACGCCGGATCGGCGCGGGCGGAGAACCGGTCCCTGGTCAGATGCGCGGTTCGGCGCTCTCGGCCGGCCGGTCGAGACTGCTCACCTCGTAGGGGCGGCCGTTTTCGTCGAAGCGCTGCCAGCCTTCGGCCCGCCAGGCCTCGACACGGGTCATCGGGTCGACGTGGCCCGAGCGTTCGAGCACGGCCCTGGCCGAGGCTTCCTGGTCGTCCGGCACCCGCGCGGTGACCAGCGAGCCGCCGCGGCGTACGCCCTCGGCGTAGGCGTGGGCGTGCTCTTCGGGGACCCCGGCCGCCGTCAGGCTGCCCACCAGGCCGCCGGCCGCGCCGCCGACCGCCGC
>CAYSNW010000022.1:0-51735 GCA_964432415.1 uncultured Caulobacteraceae bacterium | reverse complement strand
GCCCCGACGACGCCAGCGCCTGGGTCGCGCGCGGGTCGGCCGCGCCGCAGGAGCCGGACTGGTCCGACCTCGATCCCGAGGGCCGCGCCTTCGAATACGGTCTGGCCGACTGGACGCGGCTGGTCTCCACCTGGACCGAGACGGGCGAACTGCTGCATCCGCGCTTCGAGCGGCGCGAGCGCACCCTGTCGGACCTGCCCGAGCTCCCGTCGTCCTACGAGGCCTCGGCGCCCTTCGTCACCGCCGTGGAGACGGGCGGGGTGTTCATGGCCCCGTTGCCCGACGATCCCGGCGCCTTCGACGAGGCCCTGACCGGCCCGGCGCCCGAACCGCCCGCCCCGCCTCGCCGCGCCGGCCGCGGCCGGGCGCGATCCCTTGGCAAGGGCTCAGGTTCCGTCTAGATAGTCGCCTCCCGCGGGCCGGGCCCTCCCTCAGGGCCTCCGGCCGGCCGTGGGCCGCCTTAGCTCAGCCGGTAGAGCGGCGCATTCGTAATGCGTAGGTCAGGTGTTCGAGTCACCTAGGCGGCACCACCCTTCCCATCAGGTAATCCAGCAGCGGAAGCCGGGCGGTTGCGGGCGGACGCCAAAAACCGAGTGCGACCTGAATCCAGTGGAATAACCCCGCTACCGATTGCATAATGCAACCAGAGTCGCGGAGCGGCGCCTGGATGGAGGAAGCGGTCATGGCAAGGCTCGTATTCGGACTGATGCAGTCCCTCGACGGGTATGTCGACCACATGGCGCTCGGGCCGCCGGACTCCGCGCTTTCCCGTCATCTGACCGAGCACATGCGCGACCTGGCGGGCGGTGTTTATGGTCGCCGCACCTACGAGATCATGCGGTACTGGGACGAAGACCATCCGGGTTGGGACGCGGAGGATCACCACTTCGCGGCGCTGTGGCGGGCCAAGGCGAAGTGGGTCGTGTCGCGCTCGTCGAAGGCTGTCGGTCCCAACGCCACCCTTGTCGCGGATGACGTCGAAGGGACGATACGCCGGCTTAAAGCTGAGCACGTCGGGGAGATCAGCGTCGCGGGACCGGAGCTGGCGCGAAGCCTGGGCGAGGTTGGCCTTGTCGATGAATATCGACTCTACCTTCGCCCCGTCGTGCTGGGGCGCGGCACGCCCTTCTTCGCCGGCCCCCGGCCCCCGCTTCGCCTCGTCGCCAGCGATCCCATCGGCGAGCACGCGGTCAGGTTGGCGTACGTTCCCGCCTGATGGCGGATTGGGCTGTTGCGATGGCGGCCGCCCGGACTGAGCCGCAGCCCGCGGCCTTCCGATCGGACCTCAGCTCACTACAGAAGGCCCCGGTCGGACAGCAGCTTCAGTGTCAGGGGGTTGTGCTTGGCCGTCGCCAGTTCGGCCTGCGAAAGCCAAAGGGTCTCGATCGCGTCCGAGCCCGGGTTGGCGACGCCTTCCTTCCAGACGCCGGTGTACTGCAGGTAGACGAACTGGATGGTCTCGCCTTTGTATTCGACGATCGCGGAGCCGAAGTCATGGCGCCTGAGATCTCTCATGCGCACGCCGGTCTCCTCCTGCACCTCGCGAACGATTGCGTCATCAGGGTCCTCACCCGGCTCGACGCCTCCTCCGGGGATGTGCAGCGTGTCCGGAAAGGCTCCGCCCGGCTTGTCCTGGCGGATGAACAGGAAGTGGCCGTCCTTCTCGATCAGGGCCGCGACGATCACCCTCTGGCGCATCAGCTTGCAGCCAGACTCTGTTCCGCCCAGTCCAGAATGCTGCGCCAGGCCCAGTAGTGGGTGTCCCGTCCGGCCGTCCCGCCGCCGCGCAGGCCGCTGTGGCGAACGCGCAGCCGCGTGGCGGCCTCCCCCTCGGGCGTGAGGCTGAGTTCTACGACCGAGCGGTCGTCCGGCGCCCAGCTCGTGGCCCAGCTCAGTTCGAGCAGATGGGGCGGATCGAGCCGGAGAATCCGGGCGGAGATGGAGAAGGGCCGCCCGCCGACGTCCTGGGCCTCCAATGACCAGACGCCGCCTTCGCGCAGATCGACTTCGCATCGCCTGATCTCATAGGTTTCCTTCGACCCCCACCATCGCATCAGCTCTTCAGCGGCGGTCAGGGCGTGAAACACCCGCTCGGCGACAGTGTGGATCAGCACCTCGCCTTCGATCACACCTCCGATGATGGTGACGGAGGTAGTCACGAATCTTCAAACCGGCTGGCCAGCTCCCGAAGCCGGCTGTCCCAGAAGCCGCGGTAGCGCTCCAGCCAGAGATCGAGCGGGGCCAGGGCTTCCGGGCGCAGACGGTACACGTCCTTGCGATTGGGCGAGCGCAGCTCGACCAGACCCGCCTCCTTGAGCCGGCGAAGGTGCCGCGAGACCGCGGGGCGGCTGATCGGAAAGGCCTGGGCGAGGGTATGCACGCTGGCAGGCCGATCGCAGAGCGAGGCGACGATCGCGCGTCGGACCGGATCGGCCAAGGCGGCAAAAATGGCGTCCGAGGCGTCGGGCGATTTCGTCATCTTGCAGTTTCGTAACCGCGATGTTACGAAACTGCAAGCCAGAAGAGGAAGGGGCTGATGACCGAACAGGCCATGGCCGAGGTGATCGTGGAGCAGTTGGCGACGCTGCCGGGGTTTCTGCGGGCGGTGAGCGCGACGGGCCGCAGCGACCAGTTCGGCGTCCGCCCGGAAGGGCACGTCTTCGCCCTGACTGAGCACCTATGGCACCTGCGTGATTTCGAAACCGAAGGATTCTCGGCCCGCATCCGGGCGATCCTGGACGAGGACACGCCGTCGATCGCCGAATTCGACGGGGACGCCATCGCGCGGGAACGCCGTTACCTGTCCCGCGACTGGCAGCCGGCGCTTGAGGCGTTCGTTAACGCGCGGGCGGAGAACCTGGCGGTGTTGCGCGCCCTGCCGCCCTCGGCCTGGGACCGGCGGGCCCTGTTCCACAGCTTTGGTCCGATCACCCTGGCGGACCTGGCGGCCATGACCCTTGAGCACGATCGGGAACACATTGGCGAAATCCTTGCCCTCGGCGAGGGATGCCCGATCTGGGCGCCAAGGGCTGCTGCGTGAGCGCGCAGGCGGAACAGGAAGTCCGCCATGCCCTGGCCGACTTCGCCGCGGCCTACCGGGCGCAGGACCTGGAGGCGGTTCTTGACGCCTGGTCGGGCCAGGTCGCGGAGATTCAGCACGGACTTCCGAAGGCGGAGGGCGCCGCCGCCCGGGAGGTCAGGCGCGCGACGATCAGCGCCACCTTCGAACGCTTCGAGGGTGAGCTGGCGATCTCGCTTGATCAGGTGGTTTCGCTGAGCTCGGACTGGGTCCTGGTGCGCGGTGAGCTGGAGGTGCGGCTGCGGGAACGCGAGTCCGGCGAGCGGTCCACGCGCGGCAAGCGTTTCCTTGAGGTTTGGGGGCGGGAGGCGGATCGCTGGCGCATCCGGTTCGGAATGACCAACACAGCCTGAGCGGGCGCAAGTTCGCAGTCTCGGGCGATGATTGATCCGGCTCAAGGCGTCGCCTCCCCAAGCCGCGCTTGATGGGCCAGAGCCGTTCCACCGGGAGCCGAAACCATGAGCACTGCAGCCCTTCCCGCCGCCTTCCGACGCATCGACCTCACCTTGGCGCGCGAGCCGGGCCATCCGGCTGGCGACCCGGAGCACGGCTTTCGCCTCGTGGCCCCGCTGGATTCGAGCGATCGGCTCGACGAAGCCCTGTGGTCCGCCAACCGTCAGGCCTGTCGCGTGGTGCGCGTTCACGGCGACGAGGACCACGACATCGGCCATCTGGTGCGTGGGCCGGGCGGGGCCTGGGCCTTCCGCTACGATCTGACCGGAGAGGACGAGGACCGGGTGCGCCGGCTCGATCACGTGCGCCTGGCGCCGGGCGAATACGTGACGGTCGTCGAGGACGACGGCGAGCACACCTTCCGTGTCATCGCGGTGACGCCGCTCTGATCAGGCGGGAGACTTGCTCCGCGCCGGCTGCAGCGCCTGCAGGTAGGTCACCAGATCGGCGACCTCCGCGGGGCTGAGTTCGAACTGCGGCATGGGTGAGTGGCCGACGAACACGCCCTCGGCGAAGGCCTCCTGCAGCATGGCGGGATCGTAGCGCCGGCCCAGCGTGCGGAAGGGCGGGGCTGCGGCCAGAGGGCTGTCGCCGCTGGTTCCCGTGGCATGGCAGGCGGCGCAGTGGCTGCTCGCAAGAGCCTGACCGCGCAGGGCGGCCGGTGAAAGGGTCGGCTTCGGCTCGGCGCCGGCGGAGGCCGATCCCACGAGAGCGGCGCCGGCGAGCAAGGCGAATGCGAGGGTCTGGTTCAGGCGCATGGCGGCGGTCCCGGGCTTCCAACCGGTCCACCATGAGCCCTTGCGTCGAGACCGCGCATTGCGTCAGGTCAACCGGACCTTGGGACGGAGGCCGGATTTGCGCGCGCGCATCCTCGCGATGCTGGGATTGGCGGCAGCCCTGCTGGCGGGCGACGCCCTGGCCCGCCCCGCGCCAGCCGAGGGCTGCGAGGCCGCGCGCTTCGAGGGCGCCGGCTTCGTCGTGTGCCGCTACCGCGCCGGCCATGACCGGCTGCGGCTGGCCTGGAAGGCCGACGGGCGGGTGATCGGCGGCCTGCCAGCCCTGGAACGGGCGCTGGGGAACGCGGCCGCTCGGGTCAGGTTCGCCATGAACGCCGGAATGTACGACCGGGCCCAGGCGCCGGTGGGCCTGTTTGTGCGCGAGGGCGAGACCCTGCACGCGGCCGAAACCGCCGACGGCGCCGGAAACTTCTACCTCAAGCCCAACGGCGTTTTCTGGGTCGGCCGTGACGGTCGGCCCCATGTGGATGAGACCTCGGTTTTCCTCGCCTCGGGGGTGCACCCCCTCTTCGCCACCCAGTCAGGGCCCCTGCTGGTGCGTGCGGGCGCCCTGCATCCGGCGATCTCGCAGGATGGACCCTCGCGCACGGTGCGTAACGGCGTGGGGGTTTGCGGGCTGGGGCTGGCGATCTTCGCGATCAGTGACGGGCCGGTGTCGATGGGACGTCTGGCCCGGTTCCTCCGCGACGAGCTGCGTTGCCCGGACGTGCTTTATCTCGACGGTTCGGTCTCCAGCCTGTGGGCGCCGGGTCTGAAGCGCCAGGACCGGCGCACCGGCCTCGGGCCGCTGGTCGTGGTCATGGGCGAGGACGAAACGGCGCCCTGAACCTTGGTCCAGGGCGCCGCCTTGTATCCGGTCGATGCCGGTCAGCAGTTCACGGTCACGTAGTCGATGGCGCCCGCGCCCGGAACGTTCAGGTCGAAAGCCCACATGTGGTTGCGGCCCGAGAAGCACGCCCCGGCCGGGATCTGCACCGTATAGAGGCTGCCGGGCTGCAGGCCGTCACCCCGGACCAGGGTCAGAGGCTGCTGCAGCACCGCCGGCCCGTAGGGCAGGTTGATGTTGGCGAAGTGCATGGCGCCCAGCGGGCCCCGCGCAAAGGTCGCGACAGTCGGGCGGGTCCTGAGGCCGTTGCGGCTGACGTAGAGGGTCAGGACCGTGCCCGGGGTTCCGCCGCACACCGGCTTGGCCAGTTCCAGGTAGGAGGCGGAATTGGCCCGGCAGGGGTTCGGAAGCGGCAGGGCGCCGCCGCCGGAGCCGCCGCCGGAGCTGCCGCCGCCCGACGGACGGGGGCCGGGGCTCGGGGGAGCGGCCATGAAGTCGCCGCGCACGACGGCGAAGCCGGCGTTGCCCGACTGCGGATTCCACGACCAGGAGGCGTGATCGGAGTCGATCACCTGGTACATCCCAGCCGGGACGTTGATGTTGACGTCGGCGATCCAGTTGACGTTGGGCGCGCCGTTCTGGCCGGACGTGCCATGGGTCTGGAACGGGCCGTAGCGGACGCCGGCCTGGGAATTGACCAGCATGATGGAGCCGGGCCGGGCGCCGCGTCCGCCGTTCCAGTGATAGGTCACCAGCTGGCTGATGTGGGCAGGACGGCCGAGGTTGCACAGGGTCGTGGCGTTGGGCGGGTTGTTGATGACCCCGCCCCCGTTGGTGTTGTTGCACAGGTCCGCGGCTTGGGCCGAGGTGGAGGCCAGGGCGGCGAAGGCGGCGAAGGCGAAGGCCGAGACAGCGGCCTTGAGGCCGAGGCGGGTACGAGCTTGGCGGTTCATGGCGGTGATCCTCTGGTGTCTGGGAGGCCGCGCCGGTCGCAGCCCCATAACCGTTGGTGTTGCGAGGGCCGGTTCCGGTTCAATCGAGGGCGAAAAAACTTTCGCCGGCCGGGAAGGCGAACGCTCGTGAACACTTCGGCCGCCGCCGGAACGCCGGGCGAGGCCGGATCGAATGCCTGCGTACGTTACGCAAACACTATCCGCCCGAAGTCGATCTCTGTCGAATCGACACCCTATGCCTGAGAAACCTCGAAGGGATCGCGCGCCGACAGGCTCACTTCGCCTTGCAGCTGGCGCTCTTGCCGCCGTGGGCGCGCAGCACGTCGCCGACGTAGTAGTTGGCCATGCCCTTGGCGCGGCGACGGCCGAGGTCGCTCCCGTCTCCCAGGCTTTCCACCGCCTTGGCCCAGTCGCCGGCGCAGTCGAGCCGGTCCCGGCTTGAGGCCGAACAGTCGACCAGGTCCGAGAAGGCCTTGCGGTAGACAGCGAACTGCGCCCGGCTCATGGGCGCGCCGTGGCCGGGAACCGCGAGGGTGAAGGGCGTGGCCCAGACCTGGGCCATGGCGGCGCGCCAACCCTCGGGACAGGCGGTGTCCAGGAAGGGGGCGGGCAGGGTGACCAGGTCGCCCACCGCCGCGACCCGGGTCGCCGGGTCGTAGATCCAGATGTCGCCGTCGGTGGCGGCGTTGGGGGCGAGGTTCAGCTTCAGCTTTCGCCCGGCGAGGGTCAGGGTCTGCGTCCGCTCCACCGGCACGTCGGGCCGGAGCGCCTGGCCGTTGTCGATGGTGGCAAGGTCGTTCTTCAGATCCTCGAGGGTGGCGGCGGGCAGCTTGTCGTCGCCCAGATACTTCCGTCCGTCCGCGGCGCTGGTCTTCAGGAAGCCGGTGAGCGCATCGTCGATGGCGCGGCTGGCGTAGACCCTGGCCCCCGGATAGGCGCGCTTGAGGTCGGGATTGCCGCTGACGTGGTCCAGGTGCCAGTGGGAATTGACGATGGCGGCGATCTTCGCGTGATGCTCGACCGCGAAGTCCAGGATCAGCTTGCGCCGCCAGGCGTGGCGGCCGGTGTCGAACACCACCAGCCCCTTTGGCCCTTCGAAGATCACCGTGGTCCCGTCCGGCTGGCGGTCCTTGACGAACTCGTCGCGCAGGCTCCAGACGCCCGGCGCCAGCTTGACGAACGAGGGATGCTCGGGCGCCGGATCGGGCGCGGCGGAGGCGGCGAGCGGGGCGCCCAGGATCAGGGCGGCGAGAACCGGCAGAAGGCGCATTCGAGACTCCGGCGAACGGACCATCCATTGGACGGCGCCCGCCGCCGGGGCGCTTGAACAAACTTGCTCAGAACCGGTAGCCGACCCTTGCGTACCAGAAGCCGCCATTGATCCCGAACGGCGAGAAGGCCGGATAGACCTCGACCGCCGGATTGCCCGCCGCCGCGCTGGCCGCGAGCGCCGCGGCGCTGACCCGGTTGGGCCGGACGTCGAACAGGTTGTCGGCGCCGATCGACACGCTGATCCCGCTCTTCATCCGATAGCCGATGTCCAGGTCGGTGATGGTCTTGGCCCCCGCCTGGTCCAGGTACAGATGGCCGTCGCCCGGATCCTGGTAGCGCGAGGACTCGCCGTAGAAGGTCTCTCTGAGGTTCACCGTCCAGCCGCCGCGCTTATAGAGCGCGCCCAGGGTCAGCTTGTGCTTCGGCGAGGCGGTCTCGATGGTCGAGGTGGCCACCAGGTCGAACAGGCTCTGGCCCGAGGCGGCCAGCTGGGTCGGGGTCGAACGGATGGCGGTGACCTTGGTCTCGTTCAGGTTTCCGGCCACGGTCCAGTCGATCGAGCCGGCGTCGAAATGGCTGGAGAAGGTCAACACCATCTCCGCGCCGCGGGTCCGGGTGTCGATGCCGTTGGTGAAGACGTTGATCCCGGAGAACGGCACGGGCTCCAGCACATTGCCGTTGGCGGTGATCGCCGCATTGACCGCCGCGGAACGCACCACCCCGCCGTAGTAGCCGTAAAGGGTGCCCGACCCCACCACCCGGTCGCGCACCTCGATCTGGTAGGCGTCGAAGGTCAGGAAGGCGCCGGCGAAGGGCCGCGCCGCGAAGCCGGCGCTGAAGTTGGTCGACTTCTCGGGCTTGAGCGGATCGATGCCGATCAGCCGCGCCGCGGCTGCGTTGGGCGGCAGCTGCACGAAGGCTGAGTTGGGCTGGACGTTCGTGGCGGAATAGTACTCCTCCGCCAGCGTCGGCGCCCGGAAGCCGGTGGAGGCTGTGCCGCGCAGGGCCAGCAGGGGCGAGATCTCCCAGCGGGCGGTGATCTTGCCCACCGAGGTGTCGCCGAAGTCGCTGAAGCGCTCGAAGCGGCCGGCCAGGTCGACGGTCAGGGGCTCCAGCGGCGAGAAGGACAGATCGGCATAGGCGGCGATGTTGTGGCGCTGGTGGTTTCCCGCGTCGGTCAGGGAGAAGCCCGGATAGGACTGAGAGCCGGCCTTGTAGCGCGAGGGGGCGTCGCCGGCCTTGATCTCATAGGTCTCGGCCCGGTGCTCGGCGCCGATCGCCAGAGTCGCGGGGCGGGTCCACAGCGTCAGTTCCCGGCGCAGGTCCAGCGTCGTGGTCCATTGGCCGAAGATGAAGTCGCCGGCGTGGAAGGCGGACGGGGTCGCGCCCGTGTCGTTGTAGAGGTCGACGTTGGCCGAGTTGGTGACATTGACCGCGTCGGCGTCGCGTCCGTAGGTGGTGCTCAGGTCCCAGGCCCAGTCGCGCAGATGGCCGCGAACCCCGCCGGTCAGGGCGTAGTCCTGCTCCTTCATGGTGTCGATCGGGCTGAAGCCCTTGGGGTGCAGGGCCGGCAGCTTGGTCGGCAGGCGGAAGTTGGCCCAGCCGGCGGCGTATTTGCGGCTGTAGGTGCCGAAACCGTAGAGCTCGGTCCCGCCGCCAAGGTCCGCGCCGGCGTTGAGGCTGACCAGGTTCAGCTGCTGGCGCGCGTCGCCGAAGATCTTGTTCAGGTGCGGGTAGCCCGGCAGGGTGGCCCAGTCCGGGTGGGCGCCGGAATGGATCGCCTGCTCCACCCGCTGGTCCGGTCCGCCCTGGTTGGAATAGTCGTGGTAGCGGGTGTTGGCCGACAGGTTCAGGAACGCCCCGGGGGCGGGCCGCAGGCCGAGGTTCAGGCCGAGGTCGCCGGTCTTGCCGTCGCCCTCCTCATAACCGCCGCCGGTCAGTAGGGCCGAGCCGCCCTGGTCGTCGCTCTTCAGGATGATGTTGATCACGCCGGCGATGGCGTCCGATCCGTACTGGGCCGCGGCCCCGTCCTGCAGCACCTCGACGCGGGCGATGGCCGACAGAGGAATCAGGCTGAGGTCGGCGGCCGCCCCGCCCTGGTAGGGGCTGGACAGGATGGCCAGGTTGGCGGTGCCGTGACGGCGCTTGCCGTTGATCAGCACCAGGGTGTGGTTGGGGTTCAGGCCCCGCAGCCGCGCGGCCAGGGTCTCGTTGGCCATGTCCCCGCCGATGGCCTGGGCGTTGAAGGAGGGTACGGTCAGAGCCAGGGATTGCATCAGGTCCGGCGCGCCGGTGCGGGTCAGGGCGTTGGCGTCGACCACCTGGATGGGGGCGGGGCTGTCGGCGGCCCTCAGGCCCGCGACCCGGGTGCCGGTGACGATGACCTCGTCGGCGACCGCCTTCTCCGAGGCCCGATCGGCGGCGAAGGCCATGCCGGGTAGGGTGGAAAACAGAATGCCGGCCAAGGCCGTGCTGGAAACCCGGCGCATGATTACCCCCCGTAACGATTCCGCCCGGCTCAGCTTGGAACGGGCGGCGGGGAGGGAGTCAATTGTCCTTTTGGAGGGCCGGCCTTCAGAAGGGCGCGGCCAGCACCACACCGAGCGTCACAGCGGCGAAATGCAGGGCCGCTCCCGTGACCACGAAGCCGTGCCAGATGGCGCGGCGAAAGCGCAGGAGAGGGTTGAGGAAGAACACCACGCCCAGGGTGTAGGTGATCCCGCCCACCGCCAGCAGGGCGAGGGCGACCGGCGGCAGGCGCGAGATCATGGGAAGGACCAGCAGCCCGCCCGCCCAGGCGAAGGCGACGTAGACCCAGCACCAGAACCGGTCCGACAGGCGGGTCAGAAACACCTTGGCCACCGCCCCGGCCAGCGCCATGCCCCAGACCAGGCTCGTAAGCGTTACCGCCTCCAGGCCGTGGAACTTCTGGGTGGTGAAGGGGGTGCAGGACCCCGCGATCAGCAGGAAGATGGCCGCCTCGTCCAGGCGCCGCAGCAGCCGGCGCGCCGGCGAGGGCCGGGTCAGGTTGTAGATGGCCGAGCAGGTCAGCATGGCCACCAGGCAGGCCGCATAGACCGTGGTGGCTCCGGCCTGACCGAAGCGGCCCTGGGCCCAGGAGGAAGTGGCCAGATAGACCCCGCCCGCGACCGCCGCGGCCAGGCCGATCAGATGCACCAGCCGGTCCGCGCGCAGCTCCGTGCGGTTCGGATAGTGCTCGACCAGTTCGTGGGGATCGGGAACGAAGGCCCGGGCGATCTTCGACGGCAAACGCACACTCATGCTGTTGCGAATGCGCATCCGGGCGAGGCGTTCCCTTCGCGCGGCGTCCGACGACTGGTCTTGCCCGGACAGGCGTGTAATCGTCACGGTTCCGGATCTGGGGGATAAGCGATGCGTAGGTTTCTGAGCGCGGCGGCCGCCGCCGCGGCCCTGGTGTGGGGCGCGCCGGTGTCGGCCCAGACGCCGGCGGCTGCGGCCCCCGTCGACTACTCGCAGGCCGCCTCCTGGCTGTGCCGCCCCGAGGCCATGACCAACTGTATCGGCGACTTCGGCGCCCTGGTGGTGGACGCCGCCGGGAATCGCACGCCCCAGCCGTTCCAGGCCGCGGCCGACCCGGGGGTCGACTGCTTCTATGTCTATCCCACCGTCTCGCGCGACCTGACCGACTACAGCGACATGATCCCGGGTCCGGAGGAGATCGCGGTGGCCAAGAGCCACGCCGGCCGCTTCGCCTCGCGCTGCCGGGTCTATGTCCCGATGTACCGCCAGATGACCATGACGGCGCTGACCAAGGCGATGAACGGCTCGGGCGGCAAGCTGGACTGGGACCCGCCCTACGCGGACGTGCGCGCCGCCTGGCGCCAGTACCTGGCCCACGACAACCACGGCCGCGGCGTGATCCTGATCGGCCACAGCCAGGGAACCATCATCCTGTCGCGCCTGCTGGCGGAGGAGATCGACGGCAAGCCGACCCAGAAGCTGCTGGTCTCGGCGCTGCTGGCCGGCCACCCCGGCTTCGGTGTGCCGGCGGGCAAGGACGTGGGCGGGACGCTGAAAGCCATCCCGCTCTGCCGCAAGACGGGACAGACCGGCTGCGTCGTGGTCTGGTCGACCTACACCGTCAATGACGACAGCGCCCACCGCATCTTCGGGGCCAATCCGGCGCCGGGCCAGGTCGGCGCCTGCGTCAATCCCGCGGCGCTG
Source organism: uncultured Caulobacteraceae bacterium (assembly GCA_964432415.1). GTDB lineage: Bacteria > Pseudomonadota > Alphaproteobacteria > Caulobacterales > Caulobacteraceae > JAFECT01. Next base: position 40,149 of record CAYSNW010000022.1, on the reverse strand, counting down.
GCCGGCGGCAAGGCCAATCTGAAGAGCTATTTCCGTAAGCCTTCCGTCGCGCCGGCGGAGGACCCGCCCTATGTCGAGCTGATCGGCCAGCTCAGCGGCGAATGCGTCACCGACGCGCAAGGCTCGGTGCTGCGCATCTCGCTGGAGGAGTCGAAGTTCAAGGACCTGCTGCAGGTGATCCTGACCCGAGGCGCGGTCGCCTCCGGCTGGGGCCTGCATCCGCTGGACGTGCCCCTGACGCTGGGCGACCTGCTCGACCTGACCGAGGCCCAGTCGAAGGCGTGGATCGCCGCCCGTCACTGAAGCCGTGCCCAAAACCCCTGAGGCTGTGCTAAGGCTCCCGTTCCGATCCAGCCTCAGGAGCGCTTCATGGCCAAGCCGGTCGCCCAGAAACTCGCCGACACCCTGCAGGGCGTGGCGGAAGACGCCGCGGTCAAGCTGCAGAAGGACCTGGACCAGACGGTCAACGACGCGCGCGACGCGGTGTCGGAAGCCGCCGCGGCGCTGGCCGAGGCCGCCCAGGCCCTGACCGCCCAGGCCCGGGAACAGGGGCGCGTGATCAGCCGCGAGGCCCGCGCCCGCGCCGAAGCGGCGGCGGCCATCGCTCAGGAAGACATCCGCGACCATCCCCTGACCGCCATCGGCTGCGCGCTGGGCGTCGGCCTGGTGCTGGGCCTGCTGGTGGCTCGGCGGAACTAGACCCCTCGGCCTCTGGGCCTTCGGGCGCGACGCATGATAAGCGGCGGCGATGGCCGAGCTTCGCCCCCTCTTCGTCACCCGCCTCTATGAGGCCAGCCTCGCGGCCGAACGCGGCTTCGAAGCCTTCAACGCCGAGCTGGATGACGCCTGCCGGATGCTGGCTGACGAGGACATGGCCGGCCAGGCCTGGTGCCGCGATCACGGCTACGGCGGCTACACCTCCTATGCGTCGCTCGACGACCTGCCCGCGCGCGCCACCGTGTTCGGCGATCTGAAGCGCCGGCTCGACCGCCACGCGGCGGCCTATGCCGAGGCCCTGGCGCTGGACCTGGGCGGCCGGCGGCTGAAGCTCGACAGCCTGTGGGCCAATATCCTCGATCCGGGCGCGTCCCACTCCGGCCACATCCATCCCCACAGCGTGCTGTCGGGAACCGTCTATGTCGCCGTTCCCAAGGGCGCGAGCGGCCTCCGGCTCGAGGACCCGCGCTTGCCGCTGATGATGGCCTCCCCGCCCCGGCGCGCCGACGCGCCCGAGGACCAACGCAGCTTCGTGACCCTGACCCCCGCCCCGGGGACGGTTTTCATGTGGGAAAGCTGGCTCCGCCACGAGGTGCCGCCCAACCGCGCCCGAAAGCCGCGGATCAGCCTCAGCTTCAACTATGGCTGGCGCTAATATTTCTGATCAGGCGGCGGACTCTTCCTCCTTGAGAACCCTCTTGATGAGTTTGACGTCCGAGACACCGCACAGAACAAATAACCCAATCCCCAGAGCTGGGACGCACGCTATTACGAGCATCATTCCGCCTGCTGCGGACTTCGCACGCAATAATTCAACCCCTATCCAGACTAAAAGTAGAGAGAATATGAATGCAACCACTATAGTTGCGACCATCGAAAGGGCCCAATCAAAGAAGATTGTTTTTCGATGTGCAAGTGTAATCGCTGTTCCAGATACCTTGCCTGAGATTATGACTTCTCTCAGATCGTTCACGTATTTTGAAGCTCGCAACATGTTGTCATAGACCAGCCAGAATCCTGCCAGCGGCGCCACCCATGTCTGGATATCTGCCATCGTGCCACCTCCGATCGAAGAAGGGCGAACTGATGCACGCATGCGGCGATTCGATTGACCGTGCCAATTGCGGCCAATCACATCTCGTCGCTCGTCGGCGCCTTCGTTTCGTGAAGCGAAGAACGCAGCTATGAACGGCGTCATGCTCGCGCCGCCGCCCGAACCGCTGATGACGCCGCCCGGCTGGGGATCCCAGGGTTCGCGCCGGGTCTGGGCGCGCACGGTGTTCATCATCGGCCTGCTCCTGATCTGCTGGGCCGAGCGGCTGGCGCTGGACGTCCTGCGCGACAGCGAGGGGCCGCTGTTCCTGACCGCTGCCGGCTCTTTCGGCAGCGCCATCATCCCCTGGTTCCTGGGCGTGGGCGGCTATATCCTGTCGGGCCGGCGTACCGCCCTGATGATCAGCGGCGTGGTCCTGCTGGTGCTGGTCATGGCCGACCGCCTCTGAGCCGCCCGCGCCTTTTTGCGCGCGCGGGGCCGACGGTAAGGAGTTGATAAGCATAAATCAGCTTAGCCTTGGCGCGCGCATCAGCCTGTCCGGCTTGAGGACGGGTCCAGGAGACGTGACCATGAGACTGAGTGTGATCCTCGCCGCCGCGGCCCTGACCGCGCTCGCGCCCGCCGCCTGGGCCTTTCCGGGCATCGCGCCCACCTCGACCGACAAGACCGTGATCGTCAGCGCCGAAATGGCCGCGCCCAAATCCGTGGCCCAGAGCGCCACCATCGTGGCCTTCGACCACAAGGGCACCATGCGGGTGTTGCGCCAGGGCACCAACAACTTCACCTGCATGCCGGACGATCCCACCACGCCGGGCATCGACCCGATCTGCGTGGACGCCAACGGCCTGGACTGGCTGGTGGCGCTGGCGGCCAACAAGACGCCGACGCCGGGCAAGGTCGGCATGGGCTACATGCTGGCGGGCGGCTCCGACGCGTCGAACCTCGACCCCTACGCCTCGGCTCCGCCGGACGGGGGCAAGTGGATATCCACCGGCCCGCACATCGTCATCCTGAACATCGGCGGCGAGATGGTCGGCTATCCGGAGAAGCAAGCTTCCCCGGACGTGACCCAGCCGTTTGTCATGTATGCAGGCACGGCCTACGCCCGGCTGATGGTGCCCACAAAGTAGAGTGGCATTAGCCCTAGGCCGCCTCATGTACGCGGGCGCCGCCTACGCTCGGCTGATGGTCCCGACCAAATAGACCGACCTAGCCGCCGGTAAGCCCGGCCGCCTTCAGCTCCTGCCGCGCCGCCTCCAGGTCCGCCTGGAAGCGCGGATCGGCTATCAGCTCATAGGCCACCACCGTGCCCAGCACCTGGCCGGCCGTGATGTCGCGGCGGAAGTGCATGGCGCAGACCAGCCGGCTCTCGGCGTATTCGTCGGCGCGGCTCATCAGGGCCCGCGCCTTGTCCGGCGCCGCGGCGGCCAGCACCACCGCCATGGAATAGCCCATGGTCGCGTGACCGCTGGGATAGGAGGTCTGGGGCGGATCCTCGCGCGAGCAGGTGTCCAGGCTGGCGTCGACGATCCAGGGACGGTTGCGCTTGAAATGGCTCTTGGCGGCGCTGGCCGCCGCCTTTTCCTCGACCCGCACCTCCTGCATCAGCTTCGCCGTCGCCGGCAGGGCGTCCAGCTTGAAGCCGGGGCCGAAGGCCTTGGCGAAGATCGAGGCGTCTTCGGTCTTGTCGTCCGAGCGGGCCTGTTCGAGCCGGGCCGGGGTGCGGTCTTCCTGCAGACGGCGAAGCTCGGCCCATTCGGCGATGGCCGGCGGCGTGCCGTCTTCCGGCGGCGGCGGCAGGATGCGGGCCGGGTCGATCTGCTCGGGCTTGAGGATCGAGGGACCGGCGGCGAAGGCGACGCCGGCCAGGGCGGTGAAGGCGATCGCGGCGGCAAGGGCGGCGTGACGGGTCATGGGATCCTCGCGGGTCTCGAAAAAAGACGGCGGCGCGCCCGTTGGGGAGGACGCGCCGCCAAGGGTCGGGAGGCTCTTGTTAGAATGCGGCCTTCAGGGTGACCTGGAAGCTGCGGCCGGACTGGAAGACGGGCGTGTTGCCCGCGCCGCCCTGGGCGGAGGTGAGGGCCGGCGAGGTGGTGCCGGCGATCAAGGCCTTGCCCTTGAACGAGGTCAGGTCGTGGCGGTCGGCCAGGTTCAGCACCTGGGCCTGCAGGCTGAAATTGCCGAACTTGTAGGTGGTGGAGAAGTCGGCCTCGCCGAAGGTCTTGATCAGGCCGGTGGGGCCGGACGCGCCCGAGGCGGCGATGATGTACTGGGGCCCGACCGCCTTGAAGTTCAGGGTCGAGATCAGCGAATCGTCGCCCGACAGGAGGCCATGCTTCACGCCTCGCACGCCGAAGGCGTAGGTGTAGAAGGGCGCCTTGGCGATCGGGTGTCCGTTGCCGCCGGGGTTGATCGGGTCATCGACGGCCTTGGTGTCGTTCTTCGAATAGTTGGCGAAGAGCGAGACGTTGTTGGACAGCAGGTAGGTGCCCTGCAGCTCCAGACCCTTGTAGATCGCGCCGCCGGAGTTATTGGCCTGGGTCTCGCCCGCCACCGTGACGGTCTGAATCTTGTGCTGGAAGTCGATGTAGTAGACGTCCGCGTCGATCACGAGGTGGCCGGCGTTGAACACCGTGCCCAGCTGGTAGTTGGTCGAGGTCTGGGGCACGACCGGCTGGGAGGCCGGCTGGTTGACATAGTAGGCGCTGATGTTGGGCACCAGGAAGCCCTGGGCGAACTGACCGTAGAAGCTCCAGTTCGACCGGTAGCGGTAGTTGGCCGTCAGGTAGGGCAGGGTCTTGGTGTGGGTGAAGGCGGCGAACAGCGGCTGGATCGAGCCGCTGACGGCCACCGCGGTGGTGCCCGGCAGGAACTCGTTCTTGAAGCTGACGTACTTCACGCCCGGCGTGATGGTCAGCTTGTCGGTGGCGCGCCACTCGAACTCGCCGAAGGCCTGGTACTGGGTCCAGCCGGAGTATTCGCTGTAGGCTACGTTGAGCGGCTCGATGCAGGCGCCGTCCCAGGTCTGGCCCGGGGCCGAGCGTGCGGTCAGGGTTCCGCAACCGGTGGTCGGCGCGAAGGTCGCGGCCTTCTCGCGGTAGTCCGGCTGCTTGGTCAGAAGATCGATGTCGAAGCGCGAGCGCTGGGTGCGCGCCAGCTCCCACAGGCCGCCCACGGTGAACCGGCCGATCTCGGTGTCCCTGAACAGTTTGAAGTGATCGCCCCACACCCGGTACTCGTTGCGCTTGAGGTACCCGGGCAAGCCGTTGACCTTCAGCGCGGATGAGTAGCCCGAGCCGCCGTTCGGATAGGTGGCCGCCGGCGTCAGGATCACCTTGTTGGCGGCCGCCAGGGCGGTGGCGCCCAGGGTGGAATCCGCCCCGTTGTTCAGGGCCGAGAGCGTCTTGTTGCTGTACCAGTAGCTGTAGAGGGTGTTGTCGAAGCTGAAGCCCGCGCCGAGGTCGCCGGCCAGCTTGATGTATTCGAAGTCGGTCTGCTTCTTGGTGTAGTTGTACTTATAGTAGGTCTGCAGCGTCGGGTCGTTGCCGAGAGCGTAGCGGATGCCGAAGGCTTCGATCTGCGCGACCGTGGCCGAGGCCGAGGCGTCGCCCTGGTAGTAGGAGTCGTTGTTCTTGGTGAACAGCGCTGTCAGGGTGATCTTGTCGGTGAGCGGCACGGCGAACTTGATGAACTGGTTCTGCCCCTGGCTGTCGCTGTTGGTCAGGTAGCCGGCGGTCTTGTACTCCATGAAGTTCGCCACGGCGTTCAGGCCGTGGAGCGAGGCCATGGGGCCGCTCGCGAGGGTGGTCACCCCCTGGTAGGTCTGGAAGCTGCCGGCGGTCGCGGTCTGGCGCACGCCCATGTGGTCTTCGAAGGGCAGCGAGAACAGGTTGAGCGAGCCGCCGAAGTTGGCCTGGCCCATCTCATCGGCCTTGCCCGGGCCGCGGTCGATGACCACCCCGCCGATCACCGAGGAAGGGAAGAAGGAGTTGGCGTGGTGGCTGGGGCCGTTGGTGTCGCCCCAGGCGATGCCGTCGTAGGTGATGTTGAACTCGCCATCGGCGAAGCCGCGCATGGTGATCTTGGCGCCGTCAGTCGCGCCCGGACCGTTGGCGTTGGGCACCCCGCCCATGGAGGGCGCCAGGATGGCCGTGGTGGTGAAGTCGCCGACCCGAGGCGCGGACTCCTCGATAAACTGGCGGGTGATCACCGCCTGGGGTTCGGTCGCCGTCAGGGAGCCCTTGACCGGGGCGGCCTCGGAGGCCGCGCCCTTGGGAGCGGTGACGATGACGGCCTCGACCTCGGGGATGTCCGGGTTGTCCTTGGCGTCGGCGGCCTCCGCGGCGTGGGCCGAGCCCGCCGCAAAGCTGAGGATGGCGAGCGAGCAGACGGCGAGCGAGGCGCGGCGGTCGCGCGTGGAGCGTGTGGACATGAAATCCCCCGAGGGTCTGACGACACCGCACGTCGGCGGACGTGCGCGGGCGGTCGAACGCCGCCTCGGGGGGCTAGAAGAAGGTTCGGGTCAGATCATCAAGTGAAGAGTCCTTGTCGATTTCAATACAGTTAGGTGAAAATCCAAACTATCCCGATTCGGCGCGCATTTGATCCGGTCACCCGGAGATATTCATCCGCGTCTGTAAAGCTTATCTCGTTCAAGGCGATGCGCCCCGGTGAAATTCCGGACACGGACCAGCCTCCCGCCGTGCGGTGCGGGTGGCGGTGATCCGAAGGCGGAGGGTCGCCCGAGTTCGCAGTCTTCGTCCGTCCGGGGCGCGGGTGGCCGCCCCGCCACAGGGGGCGGCCCCGGTGCTCTCAGACCTGGATCACCAGACCTTCACCCGGTCGGCCGGCGCCAGGTAGAGCTTGGCGCCCGGCTGGACGTCGAAGGCCGCGTACCAGGGGTCGAGGTTGCGAACCATGTCGGCGCGGAACATGTCGGGCGAGTGGCCGTCCGTCAGCACCCGGCGGCGCAGGTCGGCTTCGCGGAACTTGGCCCGGTGCACCTCGCCGTAGCGGATGTAGAAGGCCTGGTCGCCGGTGTAGCCGTTGATGGTCGGCGCCGGCTTGCCGTTCAGCGAGGCCCGCCAGCCGTCGTAGGCCGCGGACAGGCCGCCGACGTCGGCGATGTTCTCGCTCAGCACCTGCATGCCGTGCAGGTGCAGGCCCGGCAGGGCCTCGTAGGCGTCGTACTGCTTGGCCAGGCGGGCGCCGTCGGCCTGGAAGTGCTTCATGTCGGCCGGGGTCCACCAGTTGAACAGGCGGCCCTGCGCATCGAACAGGGCGCCCTGGTCGTCGAAGCTGTGGGTGATCTCGTGGCCGATCACCGTGCCGATGCCGCCGTAGTTCAGCACCGGGTCGGCGTCGGGGTCATAGAAGGGCGCTTCGAGGATGGCGGCCGGGAAATTCAGCGCGTTCTGCAACGGCAGGTTCACCGCATTGACCGTCTGCGGCGTCATCGACCACTCGGTCTTGTCCACCGGCTTGCCGAGCTTGGCGACGGCGCTCTGGTAGTCGAACTGCTCCGAGCGGGCGCGATTGCCCAGGGCGTCGCCCTTGACGATCTTCAGGCCCGAATAGTCGCGCCATTTGTCCGGATAGCCGACGCCCACATAGAGGGTCTCGAGCTTCTCCTTGGCCTTGGTCTTGGTCTCCGGCGCCATCCAGCTCAGGTTGTCGATGCGCTTGCCGAAGGCGGCCTTGATGTTGGCCACCATGGCCTGGGCCTTGGCCTTGGCGTCGGGGGTGAAATACTTCTGGGCGTAGAGCTTGCCGACCGCGTCCCCCAGGGTGGCGTTGGTCGAGGAGACCGCCATCTTCCAGCGCTCGCGCGGCTGGGGCGCGCCGGACAGGGTCTGGTCGTAGAAGGCGAAGCGCTGGTCACGGAAGGCCTTGGGCAGGACCTCCAGATTGTGATCGATGGCGTGGAAGGTCAGGTAGTCCTTCCAGTCGTCCAGCGGCTGGCTGCCGACCAGGGCGGCGATGCCCTTGGTGGCGCCGGGATGCCAGACCATGATCATCGGGGTCGAACTCAGGCCCGCGGTCTGGAAATAGCTGGTCCAGTCCATCCCCGGCGCCTTGGCCGAGAAGTCGCCGAGCTTCCAGGGATTGTTGGCCTTCTTCACCTCGGTGGAGTCGGCGCGGCTGGCATGAACCTGGGCGATCTTGCGCTCCAGGGCGTAGATGCGGCCGGCCTTGGCGTCCGCGTCCGGCACCCCCGCCAGGGTCAGGACCTTGGCGATGTGCGCCTTGTAGGCGCTCTGGTAGCCGACCATTTTGGGGTCGGCGCTCAGGTAATAGTCCCGGTCGGGCATGCTCAGGCCGCCCTGCAGCATGTAGGCGACATAGGTCCCGGGGTTGTTGAAGTCCGGCGCCACCCACACCCCGAACAGCCGGTCGGTGTGGAAGTTGGTGTTGTTCAGCGCGTCCACGTCGGCCCGCATCTGGGCGCCGAGCAGGCCCGCCAGGCCGCTTTTGTCCGAGACCGCCGCGATCTGGTCCAGCGCCGGCTTGATGGGGGTCAGGCCCTTGGCGTCGATGCCGGCCTCGTCCATGTAGCTGGAATAGTAGTCGCCGACCTGGGCCGCTTCCGTGCCCGCCGCCGCCTGGCCGGACGCCGCCCCCTGGATCAGGTCCGAGGTGCGCTTGTCGGCCATCTCGCGCAGCTGGGCGAAGACGCCGTAGTTCGACCGGTCCGCCGGGATCTCGGTCGACTTGACCCAGCCGCCGTTGACGAAGCTGAAGAAGTCGTCGCCCGGCTTGACGGTCTTGTCCATGCCGGCCAGGTCCAGGCCGTGGCTGGTCTGGCCCGAGCCGCCGACACGGTCGGTGCAGCCGATCAGGACCAGGCTCGCCATCAGGGCGAGCTTCAGGCGGATTTTCGTCATGGAGCGTTTCCTCGCGCGTCTTGTGCGGCTTGATCTTCGATATCGCCCCCGAGCGCCAGAGCTGGGAGTCGCAGGCGCGCGAAGTCGCCCTCAGAATTCGGGACCGTTCAAGTTAGAAATCGGTCATGCTGCGAACGGTTCCGCTGGAGGGCTGAAATGCGCGAAATTGCGATGAAACCGGCCCTGGCCGTGGCCGCCGCCCTGGTCCTGGGAGCGGGCCTGACGGCCGCCGCGCCGGCCCCTCGCGCCATGGTCACCTTCTCGGAAATGAAGACCTGGCCGCGGCCCAAGCCCTCCGCCAGTATCGTATACGGCGGCGAGCCGGCCCAGTTCGTCGACCTATGGCTGCCGGCGGGACCGGGACCGCATCCGGTGGTGGTGATGATCCACGGCGGCTGCTGGACCAAGGCGGTAGCGGGCGCCGACCTGATGAACTTCGCCGCCCAGGACCTGGCCCGGCGCGGCTATGCGGTCTGGAACATCGAGTACCGCGGGGTGGACGAGCCCGGGGGCGGCTACCCCGGCACGTTCGAGGACGTGGGCCGCGCCATCGACCTCCTGCGCACGGAGGCGCCGAAGCATGGGCTGAAGCTCGACCGGGTGATCGCGACCGGCCATTCCGCCGGCGGCCATCTGGCGCTGTGGGCCGCCGCACGCGGCCGCATCCCGGCCTCAAGTGCGCTGTATGTCGCCAATCCCCTGCGCCTCGACGCGGTGCTGGCCACAGGCGAGCTCGGCGATCTGGAGGAACTTCCGCGCCACTCGAACGGCTGCGGCGGGGCGGACCTGGTCCAGCGGCTGGTGGGGCCCGCGACCGCCACGCACCCGGATCCCTTTACCGACACTTCGCCGGTCCGGCTCGAACCGTTTTCCGCGCGCCAGATTCTGCTGCATGGGGGCGCCGACGCCATCGCCCCGGCGCATTTCGGCGAGACCTACCGTGACGGGGCGCGAAAGCGTGGCGGCGAGGCGGAGCTGACCGTGGTCCCCGACCAGGGCCATTTCGATCTGATCGCGCCGGGCACCGTCGCCTTCGAGCGCGAGGTCACCCTGATCTCGGGCCTGTTCCGCCTGGGCCGGTTCGGGTCGGAGTCGAGCGCGGCGAAGCCAGCCGCGGCCAAGCCCTGGTGACTCAGTACTGCCACTCGAAGGTGTAGCGCACGGTGCGGGTCTCGCCGGGTTTCAGCGCGACGGGCCAGATGAACTGACCATTCTTGATGTGGTGGCGGATGTTCTCCGAGTCGAACCTGACGGGGACGCCAGCGGTCGACTGCCAGAGCTCGAAGGCGACCGGGACGGCCTTGGCGTTGGTCACGTCGATCTCGACGGTGGTCTTGAAGTGTTTGGATTGCTTGCCCCCGAGCCAGGACTTGCCCCCGCCCCAGGCCTTGGCGTCGACCAGCCGGCGCTTGATGACGATGTCGCGGGCGTGGCCGATGGAGAACTCCACCGGCAGGCCGACCGGCAGGTCCTTGACCCGGTCCTGGCCGGCCAATACCGGCCCCTGGGGAGAGCCCTCCATCACCGCGATCGAGCCCGCGGGCAACGGCTCGCCGAGCTTGCCGGCGCGGGTGTTGTCCATGCGCACCAGGACGCTCACCAGGGTCTCCGGGTCCGCATTCTGGAACCGGGTTCCCGTGGAGTCGGTGTCGACCCGGTGGACGTAGACCCGGGTGAAGGGCACCGCCGCCTGGTCCAGGAACTGCACCTGCTTGGTCTGGCGTGCGGCCACGGTGGTCGGCCCCGGCAGGGGGTAGAGCTTGTAGTCGCCCACGTCCTGCGCCTGGACGCGGCTGCCGGTGACCACGACCTGCTCCATGGGCGGCGGGGGTGGCGGCGGAGGTGGAGGGGGCGGGGGCGCGCCGGCGTATTCGACGCGATCCTCCTTGTGAGTCGATGCGAAGGATGGTGCGGGAGTCCAGTAGCGCACCTCGGGCCAGCACTCGAGGCCGAGACTCTCGGTGTGGACACGCGGCGCCCGGTCCTGTCCGGTCAGATGCGGCCGTCCCGCGACCACGGCGGTCTTGGCGTCAGGAAAGCCGACAGCGCCCCGGTTCGAAAGGGTGATCCAGCCCGACAGGTCCAGGGTGCGGCCGTCGGGGTTCACCCGCGCCACATAGTCCGCAGACCAGTTGAGCCCGGTGGCCAGGTAGGTCAGCTTGATGGTGTGGCGCCCGGCCTGTTTCAGCCGCACGCGCATGGAAAGGGTTGGGCGCTGGGCCAGGCCCTCGGGAACCCGGTCCAGCACGATCTTTTCCTTCGGACCGCAGTTCAGGCCCTCCATCCCGCCGGCCACCTCCAGCACCACCCCGTTCGGCGCGGAGCGGATCACGGCGTCCTGTTCGTAGCGCTTGTGGGTCCGGGGATCGGTGCGAACCACATGGACGTGTTCGCCCAGCGATCGCGACAGCAGGCTGGCGGGGTTCAGCAGGTCGTAATCGAAGTTCTGCTCGACCAGCTGGCCCGGAAAGCCGTTCAGTCGCGCGGTCTGGGGGACCATGCCGTCGGCCACGCCCTCGAAGCGGATCACCGACTCCCCGGCGGGCAGGTCCAGCGTGCGGGTCTCGGAGACCAGGGTCAGGCCTGCGCCGGCGGCCGCCCCGCTCCTCAGCTGCGCGGTGTCGACGTCGCCGACATGATAGATGGTCACCGCGACCTGGTCCGCCTGGGGCGAGATCACCGGCGCGGCGCGGGCCGCCGTGGCGATCAGGACCAACAGGCCGAGCGCGGCGAGCGCGCGGCCCGGTATCACCAGCCGGCCTCCACCGTAAAGGTCAGGTGCTTTTCGCCATTGGCCGGGACCTCGACGTCCCAGCTCAGGGTCTGGGCGTCCAGCCGGCGGCTGGGCTGGCTTTCCTTGTCGACCTTGCCGTCACGGCCGAGGCCCACATGGGCCAGCTCGACGGTCACCGGCACGGGCCGGGCGTTCTTGACCACATAGTCCATGCTGTAGCGGGTGCGGCCGGCGTTGATCTTGTTGGCCGAGACCACGGTCCCCTGCACGGTGACATCGAAGGCCTCGCCGGTCTGCACCGCCAGCTGCGAGCCAACCGGCGTGTGATCGACCCGGTTCTCGCCGATGAACTTGGGCTCGCCTTCCTGGTCGCGCACATAGATGCGCAGGATGCCCGCCGGCATGGGCATGGAGGCCGTCCCGTCCTTCGCGTTGGAGAACTCGATCATCACCTTGGCGTGCTCGGGCGCGGTCTGGGAGGAGAAGCTCGTGGCTTCCCAGCGATAGACCTTGCGCGCGGGCACGGCTGCGGCGCTGAGAAATCCCACCTGCTTGGTCTGGTTGTTGGCCACCGTCACCCGCTCGGGCAGGGGATAGAGATAGTAGTCGGCGATCGGATTGCCCTCGCCGCCGCCGGTCCCGGCCGAGGTGGTGGAGCCGCGGCGATAGCGCTGCTGCCATTCCCAGTCGTTGTTGACCAGGTTGACCTCGCCGGCGACCAGCTGCGTCTTCGCGTCGCGATAGGTGACGCCGGAATTGTTGGTCAGGGTCACCCAGCCCTGCAGGTCCATGGTCCCGCGCTTCTCGTCGAACAGGGCGACGTAGTCGGCCTTCCAGCTGAGACCGCCGGTCATGTAGCTGAGCGTCGCGTTGCGCTTGCCCGCGGCGGCCGCGCTCATGGTCACCGACAGGGTCGGCTGGGCCCGCAGGTTCTCGGGGATCGAGTCGAACAGGACCTGGGTGGGCTCGCCGCCGTCGTGCAACACCTCGATGTGGTCGCCGATCCTCAGGATCACCCCGTCGTTGACCGACAGCACCGTCGCGGTCTCGGTCACCTGCTTGCCGTCGGCGCCGTAGCGCACGATCCTGACCTGCCGTCCGACCGCCTTCTCCATCATCTTGGCGGGGGTGAGCAGGTCGAAGTCGAAGTTCTGCTCCACCACGCCCACGCCCGGCGCCGAAAGGCTGACCGTCTCGGGGCGGATCTCGCCCGAGACGCCCTTGAACTCGACCCGCGTGCGGCCGGCCTTCAGGTCGATGGGGCGGATGTCCTGCACGAGCGCGATGTTGGAATTGTAGACGGTGAGGGACAGCTGCTGCTCGACCGGCGCGTCCTGGGCCAGGGCAGGCGCGCCGAGTGAGGCGGCAAACGCCAAGGCGGCGGCGCTCGAAATGAGATGGCGCATGGTGGTCTCCCCCGATCCCCGGGGCGCGCGATGCGGCGCGCCCGATCCGTCACAGTGGATAGCCTACCACGGCCAATTTGTGACGCTACTCAGACCGGTTCGGGCTCGGGAGGGGCCGGGGCGGTGCGCAGGACGCCCAGCGCCTGGGCGGCGGCGAAGACATTGCCGGGACCCTGGCCCTGGACGGCCAGGGCGGTCTCCAGGGCCGGACGCTGGGTCAGGCCCTGCGCCACCAGCCGTTCGCCCAGGGGCTGGGCGTCCTGGGCGGCGAGCGCCTTTTGCAGCGCGCAGTGGTCCAGCGCGCCGGCCCGCACCAGCAGGTCGCCCAGCCGTACCGCCGGCGCCCGCAGCGCCCGCCACAGCCGCGCCTGGCCCGAGGCGTCCAGCTGGCCCCGGGCGGCCATGGAGGCGACCGCCTTGCGGGCCTCGCTCAGGGCGTCGGGACGCCAGGCCCAGCGGACGGCGAAGGCGATGTCGCTCAGGGGCGCGAAGGCCCAGCGGATCTTCGCCACGTCGGGCGCCGACAGCAGGCGCGCCTCCAGTTCGGCCTTCGCGGCCTTGGACAGGGGTTCGCCCAGCGCCACCTCCAGCCGGTCGCCCAGCAGGCGCAGGGGCACGGCGCTGTAGCGTCCGGCCTCGCGTGGCGACAGCCGGGCCAGGATGGTGGGATCGATGGCCAGGGCGTCGAAGGAGGCCCATTCGGTCTGTTCCTGCTCGGCGAAGGCCTCGGCCAGCACCTCCTCGCCCACCGCGGCGCGATCGAGCAAGAGCAGGCCGAGCGGCCGGTCAGACGCTTTCTGGGCCTTCAGGGCGTCGTCGAGAGCCTGGGGGTCGACGTGGTTCCAGAAGGTGAGGATGTCGCCCAGCCGCGTGCGCCTCAGCTTCAGCTCGCCCGGCGAGGGGAAGGCGTGGTCGGTCTTGTCCCAACCGATCGACTTGCCGGTGATCAGGTGGCCGATGAACAGGCGCATGGAGCGCCAGAACGCGCCGAAGCTGACCAGATTGGCCAGCACCATGCGCACCGGGGCCAGCCAGACGTAGCCCATGCCGTGGGTCCGTCCGGTGAACCACAATCGGTGCAACAGGCGGTTGACCAGGAAGGCCAGGTTGATCAGCACCAGAATCTCCAGCCAGGGCCGGTCGATCAGGGGGGGCAGGTAGACGAGGTCCGGCGCGATCAGGCTGACGCTCCACCAGGCCAGCTGGTGCAGCAGAAGAATGTAGGCGAGGACGCCCGTGGGGGCCGTGAACAGCGCCTTGCGGTCGCGGAACAGGAAATAGCGGTTGGTCAGGTCGCCGAACCAGCCGAGCTGGCGCCAGCCCATGTAGGAGATGCCCAGCATCCAGCGGGTCTTCTGGCGCACGCTGGTGGTCCAGCGATCTGGGAAGAACTCCTTGGTCGCCACCAGTTCGCGCCGGGTGTAGGGCACTTCGCCCTTGCGGAACCAGGCGGGGCGGAAACGGGTGGTGCGGGCGTAGTAGCGCACGAAGCGCGACTTGTAGCCCAGCGCCGACAGCCGGTGGGCGACGTCGTAGTCCTCGGTGAGGCTGCCGGTGTTGAACGGCTCGTCCTGCCGCTCGGCCCTGAGCGCCAGTATGGCCTCGCGGCTGAAGGCGGTGGCCACGCCCGCGGACGGCGTCATGCCCGACAACTCCGAGCGCACCGGCAGGTCCTTGCCGTGGAATTCGGCGAATTCGTCCAGGTAGTGGCAGGCGATCAGGCTGCGCCAGGAGCGGTTCATCGACAGGACCGGCAGCTGCAGCATGCCGTGGCCGTTCAGAAAGCCGTTGACCGTCTTCAGGCCGAAGGGATGCACCACGTCCTCCGCGTCGTGCATCAGGAAGATGTCGAACTCTTCGCCCAGGCTCTGCTCGTGGGAGAGGATCCCCTGGATGAGCCAGTTCAGGCAGTCGGCTTTGCTGGTCGGGCCGCCGTGGGGGACGTCGGCGCGGTGCACGTTGGGAAACCGCTGGCGCATGCGGTCTACCTCGGCGCGGGTCTCCGGGTCGTTGGCATAGACGCCGACGAAGATGTGGAAGCGTCTGTATTCAAAGGTGTTTACGGTGTTGGCGATCATGGTGGCGATCACCGCCGACTCCTGCCAGGCGGGCACCATGATGGCGATGTTCTTCTCGGCCGCCATCGACAGGCGATCGCGGGTGGGCGGCGGCTTGAACAGCTGACGCAGGCCCTTGGCCAGCGCCATGTTCCAGTAGGCGAAGTCGATGAACAGGTCGTCGATCGAGGAAATGAAGATCACGACCGCGGCGAAGGCGGTCAGGACCTGGAGCACATGCCAGTAACCGAGCGCCGTGGCGGCCGGGTCGATCGATTGGAAGAACTGTGCCGGATCGACCATCGCTCAGGGTTCAAAGCGAAAATCGGGCCGTTGGCATCACACGGCTCGAATCGCCGAAGCGGACGAGACGCCCAGAAGGTCCGCGATGGCGTCCACGGCCCGTTCAGCGGCGTAGCCATCGCCGAAGGGGCTGATTTCACGAGCCATTTCGCTATGGGCCTGTGCGTCGGTCAGCAGCGTCATGGCCTCGCGCACCACCCGGGCGCGGCTGGCGCCCACCAGGCGGGCGACCCCGGCCTCCACCGCCTCGGGCCGCTCGGTGGTGTCGCGCAGCACCAGCACCGGCACGCCGAAGCAGGGCGCCTCCTCCTGCACGCCGCCGGAATCCGACAGCACGATGGTCGAGCCGCGCAGCAGGGCCAGGAAGTCGGGATAGGCCAGCGGCGGCAGGACATGGACGCGGTCCTGGTCGGCCAGGCGCGCCTGGGCCCGGGCCCTCAGCGCCGGATTGGGATGCAACACGAAGGCCAGCTCCACGTCCGAGGTGCGGTCGCGGATCTCGAGCACGGCCTCCAGAATCTGGTCCAGGCCCGTCTCCCAGTTCTCGCGCCGGTGCAGGGTGACGCCGACCAGGCGGCGGCCTTCCTCGACCGTGACCGGGCAGGGGGCGTCGCCCGCCAGATGGCGCAGGGCGTCGACCACGGTGTTGCCGGTGACCAGGATACGCTCGCCGGGCACGCCGGCGCGGCGCAGGTTCGCCGCCGAACGCTCGGTCGGCGCCAGGTGCAGGGCCGAAATCTGGCTGACCATGGCGCGCCAGGCCTCTTCCGGGAACGGGGCGCCGAGGTCGAAGCTGCGCAGGCCCGCCTCCAGGTGCACGACCGGAATCCGGCGGGAGAAGGCGGACAGGGCCGCGGCCAGGGTGGTGGAGGTGTCGCCCTGGACCACGACGAGGTCGGGCCGGGCTTCGGCCCAGGCGCCGTCGAAGGTGGCGATCAGCTGGGCCAGGCGAACCCCCAGGCTGCCGTCGCCGTCGGGCGCGGGCAGCTCCAGGTCGGGGATCATGGAAAAGGCCTCGAAGGCCTGTCGGGCCAGGGCGTCCTGTTGCCCCGAGAAGACCCAGATGGGCTGGAACACCCCGTGGCGCCCCAACGCCACATGCAACGGCGCAAGCTTGATGACTTCCGGGCGTGTACCCGCGGCGAGACAAACCCGCATACTCAAAACCCCCTCTACTCCCCCTTGTCGGGCCCCCGTCCGACACCCCTGGTGCACTCCCAAGGATTGAAACAGATTACCGGACCTTGCCGCTGCGGTAAAACTGATAAATTCTCGAAGCGCGGGGACGCGTATGAGTCCGGGGGTCACAGGTTGAAGATTTCAGGCGCGCCCGCCGGAGTCCTGATCGCCGCCGCGAGCCTGCTGGCTCTGGCGGCCTGCGACCGGTTCAAGATTCCCGGGGGCCAGCCCTCCACCGGCGGCGGCGTCGCCGGGGCGCAGAGCCCGGCCGACCAGACCGCCGCCATGGCCGCCTTCCGCGCCCTGCCCAAACCCGCCGCCTGCGGCCGCCAGCGCGTGCTGGTGCTCTATTCCAGGAGCGGAGAGTGGGGCCGGCTGGGCGAGCTCTACGGCCTGTTCACCGCCAACCTGGCCGGCCGTTACGCCGACGCCGACCTGGTCCCGATCACCGCCTATGAGCCGGGCTCGATCGACCGGCATGCGCTGACCGTCTTTGTCGGATCCAGCTACGGCGAGCCCCAGTCCGAGGCCCTGCGCAAGGATCTGGCTGCGACGTCCAGTCGCGTGCTGTGGCTGGCCTACGGCCTGAACGAGCTGTCCGACGCCGATCCGGGTTTTGCGAAGCGCTACGGCTTCAAGCCGGGCGACCTGGACCACGGCCGTTTCGACCGGGTCGACTATCATGGGACCGCCCTGACCCGGCGCGGCGACCTGGCCGGCGAACTGGCGACCGAGACCATCACCGACCCTAAGAAGGTCGAGGTGCTGGCCACCGCGACGCGCTCGGACGGCGAGAAGCTGCCCTGGGCGATCCGGTCGGGAAACCTGACCTTCGTGGGCGAGAACCCCTATTCCTACATGGGTGAGGACGACCGCTATCTCGCCTACGCCGACATTCTGGCCGGCCTGCTGGCGCCCAGGGCCCCGGACCGGCACCGGGCGATGGTGCGTATCGAGGACGTCGGCCCCGACGCCAACCCGGCGGCGCTCCGGGCTCTGGCCGACTACCTGAAGAGCCGCGGCGCGCCCTTCTCGGTGGCGGTCTACGACAGCTTCGAGGACCCCAACGCCACCGTGAAGGAGATGCCGCGTCACGCGACGCTGGCGGACCGGCCCCAGGTCGCCGAGGCGCTGAAGTACATGGTCTCGCGCGGCGGGAGCCTGATCATGCACGGCCACACCCATCAGCTCGACGCCCTGAACAATCCCTACAGCGGCAAGAGCGCGGCCGACTTCGAGTTCTTCCGCGCCCACGTCGATGAGAAGAACGCCGTGCGCTACGACGGGCCGGTGGCCCAGGACAGCCTGGCCTGGGCGGGCAAGCGCATGGATGACGGCCTGGCGGTCTGGGCCTCGGCGGGGCTGCCCAAGCCCACCATCTTCGAGTTCCCCCACTATGGCGCCTCGGCCTTGGACTATGCGGCCTCGGCCCAGCGCTTCCCGGCTCGCTACGAGCGCTCGATGTACTTCTCCGGCAGCCTGGCGCCCGCGGGCGACGGGCCGGTCCCCTACGAGGGGCAGTTCTTCCCCTACCCGGTACGCGACCTCTACGGCCAGGTGGTGATCCCCGAGAACATGGGCAATCTGGCGCGCGAGGCCTTCAACCAGAACGCGGCGCGCACCCCGGCCCAGCTGGTCGAGACCGCGAAACGTGACCTGGTCCTGAAGGACGGCTTCGCCAGCTTCTTCTACCACTGGTTCCTGGGGACGGATCAGCTGCGCCAGATCGTGGAGCCGATGCAGGCCCAGGGCTGGACCTTCACCGACCCGGCATCCGTCATCGCGGAGACCCGCTGCGGCGGCTGAGGCCTATTCGCCTGGACGCCACTCGACGCTGATGCGCACCGTGCGGCTCTCGCCCGGCGCCAGGGCGAGGGGCCAGACCCGGTGGCCGTCCTTGACGTGGCTCTCGACCGTCTCCGACACGACGCGGAAATCGCGGCCGTAGGGCGGCTCGTTGAATTCGAAGGCTACGGGCTCGGCGCGGTCGTTGGCGGCCGTCGCCTCGATGGTGATCCTCGCCAGGCCCGCCTTGGCGTCCTCGTCGGAGGTGGCGGAGACGACCCGGCGGCTGACGCGCACGTCGTTGACCTCGCTGACCCCCATGTCGATGGGCTGGCCGACCGGGGTGTCGCTGAAGCTGCCGCCCCCTGTCAGCAGCGGCGCGCCGCCTGAGCTCTCGGTGACGGAGACCTGACCGGCGGGCAGGGCCGAACCCAGGCCGGTCTCGAGCGTGTTCTTCAGCCGGAACGACAGGATGGTTGAGCGCGGCCCCTCGCCGTCGCCGTCCTGCAGGGCGTAGCCCCCGTAGGTCGGCAGCAGATTGTAGATGTAGACCCGCTGGAACGGCACGGCCTGTTTGGACAGGAACTGCACCTGCTTGGCCTGGCGGGCGGCGACCGTGGTGGCCCAGGGCAGGGGATAGAGCTTGTAGTCCCCGAGGTTGCGCGACTCGATCACCGAGATAGGGGCAGAGGCGGTGAAATTGGGCTGCGGGACGCGCGAGCCGGTCACCACCACGTCCTCGACCACCACCCCGCCCCGGCCATAGCCCTCCATTGCGTAGACCTGCTGGGCCAGTCGCGGCGGGACCGGCGTGCCCCAGCGCACCGCCATGGGCCAGCACTGGTCGGAGCGGGTGACCGGCTCGGCGTCGGGGGCGTGGTCCTCGCCGGTGACATTCAGCCGCCCGGCCACCACCGCCACCGGCGCCTTGCGAAAGCTGGTCGATCCCGAATTGGCCAGGGTGATCCAGCCCGAGAGATCCAGGGTCTTTCCGTCGGGCCGGAGCCGGGCGGTATAGTCCGCCGACCAGTTCAGCCCCGTGGCCAGATAGGCAAGGCGCACGGTGTAGCGCCCGGCCTTGGGCGCGTGCACGCGCAGGGAGAGGGTGGGCTGGTCGGCCAGGCCGTCCGGCGTGCGGTCGAACACCAGCCGCTCGTTCGGGCCTCCGCAACCCGGCGCCTCGGCGCCCTCGGCGGACTCGATGACGACCCCGTCGGGGGCGGAGCGGATCACGGCCCGCCGCTCCTGCTCGGACCCGGATTTCGCATCGGTTCTGATCAGCCGCACCCGCGCGCCGACTGATCGCTTGAGCAGGCTTCCCGGGCTCAGCAGGTCGTAGTCGAAGTTCTGTTCGCCCACGGGTCCCGGCAGGCCGCTCACCCGGGCCGTCTCGGGGATCAGCCGGTCGGACACGCCGCGGAAGCGCACGATGTTGTCGCCGGCGGCGAGGCGGATGGTGCGGGTCTCCACCACCAGGCCGAGCGCGCCGTCGTCGGCGCCGCCTTCGCCCAGCCGGCCATAGAGGTCGCGCGCGCTGGCGTCGTTCAGCCGATAGATGGTCACGCTCACCGCCTCAGGCTCTGCGGAGGTCACCGTGACCGGCGCGGCCAGGGCGGCGGCGGCCGCCAGAACGGGGAAGATCACCGACCCACGTCGACGGTGTAGGTCAGCACCGTCTCACCGTTGGCGGGAATGGCCACGGTCCAGCCCAAGGTGGTGGCGTCGATCCGCACGCTCTTCAGACTCTCCTTCTCGACCCGGGCGTCCGTGCCCCAGATCCTCTGCGAGAAGGCGACCTCGACCGGCTCGGCGCGGGCGTTGCGGAAGCTGTAGGACATGGCGTAGCGCGTGCGGGTGTCGGTGATCTTCTCGCTGGAGACCACCGTGGCCTTGGCGGTGACGTCGAAGGCGTCCCCGACCTCCACCGACAGGCTCGAGCCCGCGGGCGTGTGGCCGATACGGCTCTCGCCGATGAACTTGGGCTCGCCCTTCTGGTCGCGCACATAGACGCGCAGGGCGCCGGCGGGCATGGCCAGGGGCGTGACCCCATCGCCGCCGTTGCTGAAGTCGATCATCACCCGGGCGTGGCCGGGACTGGGGTCGCTGGCGTAGTTCCAGGCGTCGTAGTGGTAGACCTTGCTCGCCTTGACCCCCGACACGTTCATGAAACCGACCTGCTTGGTCTGGTTGTTGGCCACGGTCACCGGCAGGGGCAGGGTGTAGAGGTAGTAGTCCGCCAGCGTGTTGGCGCCGCCCGGCGCCGTCCCGCCGCTGATTACGCCGCCGCCGCGCGCCTGGGGGTACTCCTGGCGCGCCCCGCTCAGCCTCGCGGTCCCCGCCACCAGCTGGGTGCGGGCGTCGCGGTAGGTGACGCCCGACGAATTGTTCAGTGTGATCCAGCCCTGCAGGTCGAGCACACCCTTCGTCTCGTCGAACAGGGCCACATAGTCCGCGCGCCAGCCGAAGCCGCCGGTCAGGTAGCTCAGCGTGGCGTCGCGCCGTCCGCCCTGGGCGGCCTGCAGGGTCACCGACAGGGTGGGCTGGGCGCGCAGGTTCTCCGGGATGGAGTCGAACAGCACCTGGGTCGGCTCGCCGCCGTCGTGCAGCACCTCGATCCGGTCGCCGACCTTCAGAATCACCCCGTCATTGACCGACAGGACGGTGGCGGTCTCCTCCGTCCGCTTGCCGCCGGCGCCGAAGCGCACGATGCGGATCTGCTTGCCGACGGCCTTCTCCATCATCTTGGCGGGGGTCAGCAGGTCGTAGTCGAAGTTCTGTTCCAGCACCGAAGCGCCGGGCGCGATCAGGCTGACGGTCTCGGGGCGAATCTGGCCGGAGACATCCTTGAACTCCACCCGGTTGGCGCCGGGCTTCAGCTCGATGGAGCGCACCTCCTGCACCAGGGCGATATCGCCGTTGTAGATGGTCAGGGACACGGCCGGCGGCGGCGCGGGCGGATCGGCCCGAGCGGGCGTGAAGGCGGCCACGGCGGCGCCCAGCACTCCCATGGCGACGGTGACGGCGAGACGGCGCATCTGATCCCCCACAGCAACCTCTGCGTGCTGCATTCCCGGCGCAAAGCTTGGCCAGAAAAGGGCGGAGATTGTGGCCGTGGGGTGTCAGCCCCGCGCGGGCATGGCCACGGTGTTCTTGCGGTCCAGCTTGCCCCAGCCGACCCGGCGCCCGCGCACGGCGTGGGAGACCGCGCGGATGACCACATAGTACATCAGCTGGCGGTAGCCGAAGCGCTGCAGCGGCAGCCACGGCAGATCCTTCCAGGGCGCGCGCGGCTCCATCAGCATGCCGACCACGCCGGCGGCCAGGTCGAGCAGGACGAAGG
Organism: uncultured Caulobacteraceae bacterium; assembly: GCA_964432415.1. Lineage (GTDB taxonomy): Bacteria > Pseudomonadota > Alphaproteobacteria > Caulobacterales > Caulobacteraceae > JAFECT01. Next base: position 18,690 of record CAYSNW010000022.1, on the reverse strand, counting down.
CCAGCCAGAAGGCGATGGCCCGGAACATGTCGTCCTGGTTCCACTCCAGAGGATGGGACTGGGCCGCCATCCAGGCCGAGATCAGCGACCAGGCCACCGCCAGGTCCACCAGGGGCGAGATCACCGTCATGCCGATCTGGAAGATCCAGACCTGGGGCAGGGCGACGAAGCCCAAAGGCCAGTTCTTGCGATCGAACAGGCCCGAGCGATGCTTCCACAGGCATTGCAGGGTGCCGAACGACCAGCGGAAGCGCTGCTTGAGCAGGCCGCCCACGGTGTCCGGGGACTCGGTAAAGGCGCGCGCCTCGGCGTCGAAGGTCACCTTCCAGCCGGCCTGCTGGAAGGCCAGGGTCAGGTCCTGGTCTTCCGCCAGGGTGTCGACCGGATAGCCGCCCAGCGCCTCGAGCGCCGACCGGCGCCAGGCCCCCACCGCGCCGGGGACCACGGTGACCGCGCCGAGGAAGGCCAGGGCGCGGCGCTCCAGGTTCTGGGCGGTGACGTATTCCAGCGCCTGCCAGCGGGTGATCAGGTTCATGCGGTTGCCGACCAGGGCGTTGCCGGCCACCGCGCCCACCATGGGGTCGGCGAACCAGCGCGCGAGGCGACCCACCGTCTCGGGCGGAAACTGGGTGTCGGCGTCGAGCGCGATGACGATCTCGCCGTTGGCCAGGGTCAGGCCGCGGTTCAGCGCCCGGGCCTTGCCGCCGTTTTCGAACTTCATCAGCCGCACGCGCGGCTCGTCGGCGAAGGCCGTCTCCACCACCTGGGCGGTGCTGTCGGTGGAGCCGTCGTCCAGCACCAGAATCTCGAGGTCGGTCCAGTCCGAGGCCAGGATGCGGCGCACCGAGGTCTCGATCACCGTCTCCTCGTTGAAACAGGGGATCAGGACGCTGACCAGGTGACGGGTTTCGGGGTCGAGGTGCGGGGGCTTGGCGCGCGCGGTCTTGATGGCGTGGGCCACCGAGAAGCCCCCCAGGAAGATGAGCCGCGCGATCCCCAGCACGATGGCGAAGACCAGCAGCATGCGCAGGCCCTGCTCGAAGTTGCGCATCAGGAAGAAGGCCGCCCGGTCGATGGCCAGGCTCATGGAGTTGCGGTCCGTGGGCGGCATGGCCTGGGCCGGGGTCAGGTCGGCGAGCCTGGAGACCGGGACGATCTCGTAGCCATGGGCCCGCAGCGCTGTGATCAGCTTGGGCAAGGCCGCGATGGTCTCGCGCCGGTCGCCACCGGCGTCGTGCAGCAGGATGACCTGGCCGGGGCTGGTGGGGATGCGGGGGTTCTTCAGCTGGTCCAGCACCCGCTCGACGATCTGGTCGGAGGTCGGCTTCTGCCAGTCGTCCGGGTCGACCCGCAGGCCGACATTGAGGAAGCCCAGGTTCTGGGCCAGCAGCAGGGGCGCCACCTCGTTGGGCGTCGAGGGATCGGCGTCGCCCAGGAACGGCGGGCGGAACATGCGCATCGACCGGCCGGTGAGGGTCTGGAACAGCCGCTGGGTGGCGTTCAGCTCCAGCTGCGCCTCGGCCAGCGGCACCTGGCCGATATTGGGATGGGTGAAGGTGTGGCTGCCGACGTCGTGACCCTCGCGCACCTCGCGCATCACCAGGTCGGGGCGGTGCTCCATGTTCTGGCCGATCACGAAGAAGGTGGCCGGGGTGTGGTACTGCTTCAGGATGTCGAGGATCTTCGGCGTCCAGCGGCCGTCCGGCCCGTCGTCGAAGGTCAGGGCCACCTGCCCCGGATGACGGTCGATGCCCAGGCGCTGGATGGTGTAGGCGGCCGGCACCTTGGTGTAGCGCTCGGAGGAGACCAGCTCGGTCTTCGGATCCAGGGTCAGTTCCCGGGTGCCGGGGTGAGGCACGCCGGTGACCCGCAGGATTTCGCCGCGGCCGTCGAAGGAGACGTCCTGGCCGGCGGTCAGCAGGTTCAGCGCATCGGAACTGGCCTCGCCGTAGGGACGGCCCAGCACGCTCCACACGCCCTCGTCCTCGGTGCCCAGGCGCCAGAGCGCGTAGCCGTTGGGCCGCCAGTCGTCGGTGACCTGGATTTCGTTGAACAGGGTGACGGCGTCCAGGAACCAGACCTCGTGGCGCTTGCCGTCCTCCTCGAAGGAATAGGTCGGGTTCAGCGAGGCCGGGTCGAAGGTGATCGGCGCGGAGCTGTCGCTGGCGTCCTGCGTCGCCTCCTGGAAGGTGCGCGCCTCGGCCGGGTTCTTTCCGACCCAGTCGTAGCCGTAGGCGCCCAGCGCCACGACGGTCTTCTTCGGATCGAGGACGGCCTTCAGCCGATCAAGGTTCTGCTCGTACCAGCCCTGGCCCGCGACCGGGCCGGAGCCGCCCGTGAGGAAGTGCTCGTCGTAGGCCATCAGGATCAGCTGATCGAGGTTGGCCTGCAGCTTGTCGGCCTTCCAGTCGAGGTTGTCGAAGGGCATGGTCGCCCAGATCTGGCGGCCCTTGGCGTGGAAGGCGGTGCGCGCCTCGTTGAGGAAGCCGGGATAGAGGGCGAGCGCGCGGGGGCTCAGCTCCTCGAAGTCGAAGCCGACGCCGGCCCAGTCGTTCTTCTCCGCCTGATTGAGCAGGCGCCCGATCAGTGTGGCGCGCGCCTGGGGATCGAGCAGCAGCTTTTCCACCGGGCGTCCGTCGAAGCCCCGGTTGTAGACGTTCATGATCAGGGGCACGACGGCGATGCGCTTGCCCGAGTTGGCCAGCAGCGTCCGCGCTTCGGGGTCGGCGTAGATCTCGACGTCGCCGCGCGCGTTGGTCAGGTTCATCCACTGCGGCGCCAGAACGTCGATCTGGTTGATGTGGCGCTTCAGGGATTCGAACGAATTCTGCTGGTACCAGACGTGGAAGGCGACCACGAGCGGCTTGCCCCCGGCGGCCGGCACGACGCCGCCGCGGCGGCGCTCCAGCGCCTTCAGCCACGAGACCTCCTTGCGCCGGTGGTATTCCGGGTGAACCGCGGCCAGGGCGCGCGGCGACTGGTAGTCCACCCGAGGCAGCTGGGGCGCGGTGGCCAGGGTCATGGCGAAGCCGGCCATCAACAGGATCAGGACTGTGGCCAGCAGGCCGAACACGATCGCGGCGCGCCGGCCGCGTCGGCCCGAGGGGTCGTGAAAGACGAAATCCGTCATGGGTGTTCGACGCGGTCCTCGGCTCGGCCCGGATACCATATCGGATTCGACCCCGGTGCGGGCCAGGGGGGTCGAGGGCAGGGGCTATACGACAAAAAGCCCCAGGCGGCACCTGGGCTCCATGGCGATGACGCCGCGGAGGCTCAGTGACCCCCGCCGTCCTCGACCCAGTCCCGCTTCAGCCGCACCGCCGCCAGGATGAAGAAGACGGCGCTGAGCCCATAGAAACAGAGCCCTGCCAGGATCGAGTATTTCAGCGACTGGTCGCCGAAACGGGGCCCGAGGTAGTCGGACACGAAGCCGAAGAACCAGGTGCCGAAGCCGATGCCCACCAGGTTGTTGACGAACAGGAAGGCGGCGGAGGCCATCGAACGCTGGCCCTGGGGGACGAGGTGCTGCACCGCGGCGATCACCGGGCCGAGCCAGGCCAGGGCCAGGGCCTGGGGCAGCAGGAACAGCGGGAAGGCGACCTCAGGCGTCGGCGACAGCACTGCCGCCGCGTAGCAGGGGATCGCGATCAGGAAGGCGATGGCCGGCGCCAGGCAGTAACCGGCCTTGCCGCTGCGGCCCAGCCGGTCGCCGACCGCCCCGCCGCCCCAGACCCCGATCACCCCGCCCAGCAGGATGATGGCGCCGTAGTACCAACTGGTCTGCTCCAGACTCAGGTGCAGGCTGCGCTTGAAGAAGGACGGCAGCCAGAAGATGAGGCCGTAGCCGAGGATGGAGGAGCAGGCGGCGCCCAGCGACATCAGCCAGAAGCTGGGCTTGGACAGCAGCACCCCAAGCGTCGGCAGGAAGGGTCCTGCCTTCGGCTGCGCCGCCGGCCGTTTCGGATCGCGCACGCCCAGGCGCAGCACCGGAACCAGGGCGAGCCCGGCCAGGCCCACGATCTGGAAGGCCATGCGCCAGTTCAGGTGGCTGGCCAGCAGGCCGCCGAACAACACGCCGAGGGCGCTGCCGATGGGGATGCCGAAGGAATAGACCGCGAGCGCCCGGGCCCGAGACCCGGCCGGGAAATAGTCGGCGATCAGGGAGTAGGCCGGGGCCACGCCGCCCGCCTCGCCGACGCCCACGCCCATGCGGCACAGGAACAGCTGGGCGAAACCCACGGCGAAGCCGCAGGCGGCGGTGAAGCCGCTCCACAGCGCCAGCGCGATGGTCATGATCCAGGTGCGGCTGAAGCGGTCGGCCAGCCAGGCGATGGGGATGCCCAGGAAGGTGTAGAAGGCCGCAAACGCCAGTCCGCCCATCAGCCCCAGCTGCTTGTCGCTCAGGTGCAGCTCGGCCTTTATCGGCACGGCCAGGACGCCGATGATCTGCCGGTCGATGAAGTTGAAGGTGTAGACCAGGATCAGGACGAACAGGATCCAGGCCCGGTAGCCCTTCGTGCCGACGCCGCCGGCCGCCGCGGCTTCGTTCATCGCATGCCCCCCAATGAAAAGGGCGGCGACCCGAAGGTCGCCGCCCGCTCCGTATCAACGCCCTCAGTCGAACTTGGCCGAGAGGGTCAGCAGATAGGTCCGGGGCGGTCCGTAGAACCCGGTGATCGAGTTCCCGAAGGTGTTGCCCGGGAAGTAGTAGCCGCCGACGTGGTAGCGCTCGTCGGACAGGTTCTTGCCGTGCAGGCCCACGGTGTATTTGTTCGAGGGATCGTTCCAGACCACGTCGACGTCGTAGAGGGTGTAGCCCTTCTGTTGGTCGATCTCCGGCTCGGGGGTTTCGAAGGCCTGGTACTTGTCGCGGAACGCCGCGGTCGGGCTGATGCGGATGCGGCCGTGATCGCCGAGGTCGATGGAGTAGGTGGCCGACAGCGACCAGACCAGCTTGGGCGTGTTCTGGAAGTTGCGCTGGCCCGACACGTCGCAGTTGCCGGTGCAGGTGGCGCCGGGCGTGCCCGCCGGGATGAAGGCGATCCACTTGATGTACTTGGCGTCGATCGTGCCCGCCGTGGCCGTGAAGGTCAGGTTGTCGGTGGCGCGAAGCTGGGCCTCGCCTTCCCAGCCGCGAACCCGGCTGGAGCCGACGTTGTCGACCACGCTGGCCACCGAGGGACCGGCGCCGATCGCGAACTGGGTCGTGATCTGCTGGTCCTTGTAGTCCATGTTGAAGATGTCGGTGGCGAAGGTCAGGCGGTGGTCGAACACCGAGCCCTTCAGGCCCAGCTCGGTGGAGGTCACTGTCTCGGGCCGGTAGCCGTTGACCGTGGCGGGATAGAGCACCACGTCGCCGCGCATGTCGAAGCCGCCCGACTTGAAGCCATTGCCCCAGTTCAGATAGGCGGTCACGTCAGGGCTGATCTTGTAGCTGACGCTGGCGCGCGGGGTGAACTTGGTGAAGGTCGCCGAGTTCGTATAGTTCGAGCGGATCAGGCCCGGAACGGCCGCGGCGTTGCCGAAGAACGGGCTCTTCAGGCCGGTGTAGTTCTGGCGGTAGACGGTCCCGGTCTTCTTGTCCTCGGTGTAGCGGCCGCCCAGCGAGATCTGCAGCTGGTCGGTGACATCGAAGCTGACGTCGGTGAAGCCGGACAGGCTCTTGGTGGTCACCGACCCCTGGGTGAAGATGGTCAGGTTGGCGTTGCTCACCACCGTGTCGAAGGCGCCGGCGGCGTAGCCCTGCAAATAGAACAGGCCGGCGACGCCATGGATGCGGCCGCTGCCGAACAGCAGCTGCTCTTCCTGGGTGAACTGGTGGTCACGGTAGCGGGCCGGGACGTCGAGGTAGGCGACCGGCGTGTTGTCGAAATCGATGATGCCGTCGGTGCGGCCGTCACGGAAGGCGGTGATCGACTTCAGGGTCAGGCTGTCGTCGATGATGTAGGCCGCGGTCAGCGAACCGCCCTGGTTGGTCACCTTGTTCTTGGAGCCGGCGCCGGCCTGGGTGTCGTACTTGCCCGGCAGCACGCCCCAGGTCACGTGGGTCACCGGGTCGGTGTAGGCGACTTCGCGGTGGCCGCTGTTGACGTTGGAGTCGTCGACCACCTTGTCCACCGACAGCTTCACGCTCAGCTTGTCGTTGGGGTGGAAGTCGAGCGAGCCGCGGTAGGCCAGGACATCCTTGTTGTCCTGGTCGACGTTGAGCGTCGAGTTGTGGCCCCAGCCCTTGTGGTCGTACTTGGCGACGGCGAAACCGGCCGACAGCATCGAACCCAGCGGGGTCTTGCCCGAGACGATCTCATCGTGCTCGCCGAAGGAGCCGAAGGTCCCGCGCAGGTTCAGTTCGGGGTGGTTGCCGATGGGCGCGCTGACGTACTTGACCGCGCCGCCGATGGTGTTGCGGCCGTAGAGCGTGCCTTGGGGCCCGCGCAGCACTTCGACGCGCTGGATGTCGAAGATGTCGAGGACGGCTGCCTGCGGACGCGCGACGTAGACGTCGTCGACATAGAGGCCGACGCCGGGCTCGAAGCCCCATAGTGGGTCCTGCTGGCCGACGCCGCGGATGAAGGCGGTCAGGGTGGAGTTGGTGGCGCGCGAGACCTGCAGCGTCAGGTTCGGCGTGGTCTTGGCCAGGTCGGTGATGGTGCGCGCGCCGGACAGGTCCAGCTTGTCGGCGCTGTAGGCCGTGACCGCCAGCGGCACGTCCTTCAGGTTCTCCTCGCGGCGACGGGCGGTGACCACCACGTCGTCCACGACCGTCGGCGCCGTGGCCGGTGCGGCGAAGGCGAGATCGGCGGCGGCGCCCCAGGCGGCGCCCGCAAGCAATGCGGCTTTGTACAAGGCTCTCATGTGGCCCTCCCCTCGATGACGCCGAAATTAATTCAGCGACTAATGATTTATTTTCCGAAAGTGCAGCGAGAAAGGCCCGGAGTCAAATCCGTGCATCGTATACGATTTCACCTCGTCGGAGACGGGGCCTGCAGGCTTGAAAGAATAAGGGCCCCGGACATCGTCCGGGGCCCTGTCGTCTGCAATCCGTGGAGGCTTCCGGCGCGGCGCGCCGGCAGGATCACCAGCGGGCGGTAAGGGTGAACAGCCAGGTCCGCGGGTTGCCGTAGTAGGCGGTGCGGATGCCGCCGACGCTGGAGAACTCCTGGGCGTCGGTCTTGTAGACCTCGTTGGACAGGTTCTTGCCGTAGACGCCGGCGGTGTAGTGCCGGTCCGGCGATTGCCACACCACGCTGGCGTCGTAGGTCCAGAAGGCCTCCTGCCACATGCCCGGGAAGATGGCGTGGGTGAAGATGTCGGAGTTGTCGACCGACAGGGCCATCTTGGAGCGGTACTTGGCCGCGCCGTTGGCGGACAGGAAGCCTGCGCCGGCGAGGTCGAACTCGTAGGAGCCGCCGAACCGGGCGGTCCAGGTCGGCGAGAAGGCCGGGGTCTGGAAGCTGCGGTCCACCGTGGTGAGGGGCGCGGGGGCCGGGGTGACCTGCCGCTGCTCGGAGAAGGTCTTGTACTCGGCGTGCAGGTAGCCAACCTGGGCGTCCAGCAGCAGGGCCGGGACCGGGTTGGCGGTCAGCTCGAGCTCGGCGCCGTAGATGTTCAGCTTGCCGGCGTTCAGCACCGCGAAATCGATGGAGGGCACCGGCTGGGTGGGCGAGGTCACCGAGCGGCTGACGCGCGCCTGGAAGTCCTTGAAGTCCTGGTCGAAGATCGCCGCGTTCAGCCGCACGCGGCGGTCCATCCACTCGCTCTTCACGCCGGCTTCGTAGCTCAGCACCTTTTCCGGGGCGTAGGGCTGGTCTTCGCCCGGGTTGTTGGCGCGGCCGTTGAACCCGCCCGCCATATAGCCTTCGGAGATCTTGCCGTAGACCATGACGTTGTCGCTGGCCTGGTAGTCCAGCGAGACGGTCGGCGACAGGTCGGTCCAGCGCTTCTTGCCGTTGAAGGCGAAGGTGCCCACCAGCGCCGCCAGGTTCGAGAAGGTCGAGGTGGTGCGGAAGTAGGTCTTCTCGTCGCTGGAATAGCGCAGGCCGGCGCTGAGCCGGGTCTTGTCGTTCAGGTGGTAGGTGCCGCTGAGGTAGGCCGCGTAGCTGTTGGTCTTCAGGCTGTCGTCGACGGTGCGCTGGAAGGTGAAGGGCGAGGTGAAGGCGTCGGCGAAGGCGATCTGGTGCGAGGTGATCCCCTCACGCATGAAGAACAGGCCGCCGACCACCGACAGGGGCCCCTTGTTGTCCCAGGCCAGCTGCAGCTCCTGGCTCACCTGGTTCTGGTTGACGCCCACGAACACGTCGCCCAGCGCCACCTGGGTGGCGTCGATGTCGACATAGTCGTTGGTCTTCAGGATGCGGTAGGCGGTGATCGACTTCAGGGTCAGGTCGTCGGTCAGCTTCGAGGTGACCGTGGCCGAGGTCCCGTAGTGGCGCAGCGCTGTGGAGTTCGGCAGGGCCGGGGTGGTCGTGGTCTGGAAATTGTACTTCGGCGGGACCGCGGGCAGCGACACCAGCACGGCCCCGAAGGCGCTTGAGAGCGTGTTGGTCGCCTGGCCGACGTTCAGATGGGCGTCGTCCTGGGAATAGTCGAAGGACAGGTCGAGGCGGGTGCGGTCGTCGGGTACGAAGGCCAGACCGGCGCGGGCGGCCTTGGTGTTCTGGTTGTTGTAGTCGCGGTGCAGGATCGGGTCGGTGACGTAGCCGTCGTGCTTGGCGATCAGGCCGTCCAGGCTGACCGAGACGGTGGAGCTGAGCGGCGCGCCGAAGCCGCCGCGCACGTCGGTCTCGTTGTAGTCGCCCACCGAGCCGGACACGTACTCGTGGCCCACGCGGGCGTCGGCCTTCTTGGTGACGAACTTCAGCGCGCCGCCGGGCGTGTTCTTGCCGTAGAGCGTGCCCTGGGGCCCGCGCAGCACTTCGATGTGGTCGATGTCCAGCAGGTCGAACTGGGCGCCGCGGATGCGGCTGTAATAGACGTCGTCGACATAGACCCCGACCGCCGGGTCGAAGGTCTGCAGCGCGTCGGGCTGGCCGACGCCGCGGATGTAGATGTTCAGCGCGTTGGACGAGCCGCGGCCCTGGGCGATGTTCAGGTTCGGAACCGCGCCCTGCAGGTCGACGGCGTTCTTGGCGCCCAGGCGCTCCAGCGACTTCTCCGAGAAGGCGGTGACCGCCACGGGGGTGCGCTGTTCGGATTCGTTGACGCGCCGAGCGGTGACGACGATGTCCTCGACCTGGGTCGGCGCCTCGGCGGCCTGGACGAGGCTGGCGGTCAGACCCCAGGCGGCTCCGGCAAGAAGCGCGACTTTGTAACAGGCTTTCATGTGCCCCTCCGAGCGGCGCATTCTTTAATTCAGCGCCCAATGATTTCTATGGTGAAGGTGAGGCCGAGGCCCGTAACTGTCAAACCGCAGTATCGTATACGCTTCGATTGGCTCTCGACCTGTGGCGGGAAAGTCCCGGTTTTCCGGCCGAATTGGACCGCGAGCCCGACAGGTTCTATGCCTTGAGTCGGCGCGCGCACCGACACGCCGTCACGAGGGCCAGGGCCAGATGGCTGCAACACCGACCGAATCGCAACCGAGGGCGCGCCGCACCGGCGGAGGCCGCCGCGGCCGCCCGACCAAGAGCAGTCGCACCGGCGACACCTCCGAGACCATCCTGGACGTGGCCGAGGACCTGTTCTCCAAGCACGGCTTCTACGGCGTCACCATTCGCGAGGTCGCCCGCGACGCCGGCGTGGATACGGCGCTGCTGCACTACTACTTCGGCACCAAGCGCGGCCTGTTCGACGCGGTGTTCCTCCGGCGCGCCGAGCTGATCAACCGCTACCGCATGGAGGCGATGGAGCAGTACGAGCGGGAGTTCGGCGCGAAGATGACTGCCGAGGGCGTGATCGACGCCTTCATCGGGCCGGTGCTGGAATGGCAGGCCAAGGGCGGGCCGGGCTGGAAGCATTATTGCGCCCTGGTCAGCCAGGTGAACGCCACTCCCGTCTGGGGCGGCGAGACCATGACCCGCTACTTCGACCCGGTGATCCACCGCATGCTGGACCTGATGCGCAAGGTCATGCCCAAGGCGCGCGAGGAGGACATCTACTGGGCTTACCAGTTCCTGTCCGGCGCCCTGACCCTGACCATGGGCGAGACGGGGCGGCTGGACCGCCTGTCCGGGGGCCTGTGCCGCTCGGGCGATCTGGAGACCGCCCGGCGCGAGATGGCGCGCTTTGCGGCTGCGGGTTTCGAGTCGGTGTGTCTGAGGGACGCCTAGCCGAAGAACATCTGCCACATCAACCGGCCGGGCAGGAAGGCCAGGACGCCGGCGATGATCAGGCCGCCGACGAACAGTCCGGCCATCATCTGGCCGTGGCGCGCCACTCTGTGACGGCGCGCGGCATAGACCGCCATGGGCAGGACGATGATGGTCCAGCCGGACAAGAGGTGGATGAAGCTGAACTGGCCGTGGTTCACCTCGCGGATGAAGAGCGAGCTGATCGCCGCCGTGCCGATGGCGATCACCCAGGTCCAGCCCAGCACCCGGTGAGCGGTCGTGCCCTTCACCCCGATCAACTGCGCCACGCCGATGGCGAAGGCGGTCAGTGCCGCGCTCAGGTGCAGCTGTATGGCCAGGGGCGCGCGCGCCACCAGCGACAGGTCGGGCGCATGCAGGTGGCCCGGGGCGCTGGCGAAATAGCGCAGGGCGGCGCCCAGGTTGCCGCCGAAGGACAGGGCGATCAGGAGCAGGACGACCGCGATCCCGATCGCGAAACGCAGGAAGAACCCCCGAAAGATTGTGCTGGAGCGAACGGTGACGTCGGTCATGGAAGGCGAGCCTCTGGTGCGCCGGCCGATCCGGCGATGAGGCGACCCTGGGCGGCCCTCGACGCGGCTTCCAGCGCGTTTGCGCCGACCGACGCCGGGACTTCGTGAAGCGGGACCGGCGCCGTTCGCGCTTCGTGAGCGGCGGAGGCTTCGCGCAGGGGCCGGTTCGTGGTTTCAAGGGCGGGTTGGAAGGTGCGAGTCGCCGATGGCCGTGATCATGGGCAGGGGACAGGAAGGCTGGGCGCGCGGTCTCTTGATCGCCGGCGCTGCGGGTCTGTTCATGACCCTGGCCGGCGCCTTCGGCACCAACCTGGCGCCCTTCTGGCTGAGGCTCGGCTACTGGGTGGGGCTGATGCTGATTGGCGGGGTCTGGGGCCGGCTGGCCGCGAACCTGCTGTACGGCCGCGGTCGCTTCGACGACCGGCCGATCGTGGGAGCGCTGCTGCTGGCCGTGATCATCGGCGCGCCCTTCGTAATCGTGGTCTGGCTCCTGACCTCGGCCCTGTTCGCCTTTCCCCTGAAGCTCTCCAACATCCCGGCCTTCATAGGCCCGGTCATGCTGGTCTCCGCCGCCATGACCGGCATCAGCCTGATGGCCAATCGCCAGCCGATGGAGACCCACGAAGGCTCCGCGGACGACGGCCCGCCGCGCTTTCTCGAGCGCCTGCCGCTCAAGCTCCGCGGCGCCGAGATCTATGCGGTGGAGGCCGAGGACCACTATCTGCGCGTCCACACCGACCGCGGCTCCGACCTGATCCTGATGCGCCTGTCCGACGCGGTGGCCGAGCTGGAGGGCATCGAGGGCGCGCGGGTGCACCGCTCCTGGTGGGTGGCCAAGTCCGCCCTGGTCGACGCCGACCGCGGCGACGGCCGCGCGGTCTTCACCCTGAAGAACGGGGCCAAGGCGCCGGTCAGCCGCACCTATGCGCGGGCGCTCAGGGAAGAGGGCTGGTACTAGAGCCTGTCATGCAAAAGTGGCTCCACTTTTGCGCCCGGACAGGCTCAATTCAAACTGAGCCTCGGGCTCAGACCTTCAGATTGATCAGCCGGCCCAGCATCTCGTCGACGATCGACATCACCCTGAGCGACGCCTCGAACTCGACCTTGGCCTGAATCTGCTGGACGGTCTCGTGGCCGAGGTCGACGCTGATTCCGTCGGGCGAGCCGATGGCCGCGACCCGCCGGGCCGAGGCGTCCAGGCGACGTCCCGCGTCGCCCAGGCCGTAGGCGGCGCTGGAAAGGGCGCTGGAGACAGGCATGATCGCGGACGGCATGGCGTCCTCCGGAAGGCTCCGGAGGTGAAGGCTGCGCCGTTGTGCTTAAGCTTTCGCCAGCAAACGTGGTGAAGCGAATTGCGCCCTCAGGCCGCCCGCCGCGCGAACCACTCCTCGCGGGTCTGGCCCCAGGCCACCGACTCGATCTTGTCGTAGGGCGCCGGACACTGGACAGGCCCGATCCGCTTCGAGCCCAACCGCTCGGCCAGGCGGATCGAGGCGGTATTCTCCGGCGTGATGCAGTGGATCACCTCGGTCCAGCCGAGGTTCTCGAAGGCCCAGTCCATGGCCGCAGTGGTGGCCTCCAGTGCATAGCCCTTGCCTGCTGCGTGGCGCGCCAGGGCCCAGCCCATCTCATTGCCCGGCCAGCCGTAGGGCTTCCAGGGGCCGAGCTGGCCGATCCAGCGGCCGGTCTCCTTCTCCAGCACCGCGAACATGCCGTAGCCGCGCATGGTCCAGCAGCCGACCATGCTGGCCAGGCCCCGCCAGGCCAGCGACGGAGGCTGGGCGCCGCCGATGTAACGCACGTGCTCGGCGTCGGCCATCATGTCGGCGAAGGGGCGGAAATCGGCCTCCTTCGGCGGGCGAAGGATCAGGCGTTCGGTCTCCAGGGTCGGGCGTCGGCGCATGGCCGTCACCCTTGAGCAGAGAGTCCAAGCGAACGGTTAAGAGCGGCGCCTGGAACGCCACTGATCGCGGGTTTGTCCCCAGAGATCGATGGTGGCCGCGTCGAACGGCGGCGGCAGCTTGCCGGGCCTGAGGTTGGTCGAGCCCAGCCGCTCGGCCACCCGGGCTGAAGGGACGTTCCCCGGATCGATGCAGTGGATGACCTCGTCCCAACCGAGGGTGTCGAAGGCCCAGTCGATGGCGGCGGTCGCGCCCTCGGTCGCGTAGCCCTTGCCCTGGGCTTCCCGCGCCAGACCCCAGCCCACCTCCGTTCCGGGCCAACCGGCCGGGGTCCAGGGGCCGAGCCGTCCGATCCAGCGGCCGCTGGATTTCTCGACGACCGAGAACATGGAATGGCCGAACAGGTCCCAGGCCCCCCGGATGGTGCAGAGCTGGCGCCAGACCACGGACGGCGCGGCCACGCCGCCGATGAAGCGGGCGACCGCCTCGTCCGCCATCATGGCGCACCAGGGCTCGAAGTCGCCCGCCAGCGGCGCCCGCAGGATCAGGCGTTCGGTTTCGAGGGTGGGAGCGGCCATGGGGATTCCCAATTTTTTCCAGTCATCCCACGGTCGGCTGCAAGCCGATCCGGGCAACCCAGACCACGCTCGAAGCCGCCGAAGACACCGACGCGGCGAAGGTCGTCTGGGTCCCCCGGATCACGCTACGCGTGACCGTGGGATGACAAGATATTTTTGGATTGAAGACTTCTTATCCCAACGACGGATCGATCGCCTTGCAGGCCTCCAGCAGGCCCTTCACCGCCTCCACCGACTTGGCGAACATGGCCTTCTCGGCCGCGTCCATCGGGAACTCGATGATCCGCTCGACGCCGCCGGCGCCGATCACGCAGGGCGCGCCGACGTAGAGGTCGTTGACGCCATACTGGCCGGTCAGGTGCACGGCCGCGGCCAGCACCCGCTTCTTGTCCTTCAGATAGGACTTGGCCATCGAGACAGCGCTCTCGGCCGGGGCGTAGTAGGCCGAGCCGGTCTTCAGCAGGGCGACGATCTCGCCGCCGCCCTTGCGGGTGCGCTCGACGATGGCGTCCAGCTCTTCCTGGGTCAGGGCGCCCTGCTCGACCCAGACCGGCAGGGGCAGACCGCCGACGGTGGAGTAGCGCACCATCGGCACCATGTCGTCGCCGTGGCCGCCGAGCGTCCAGGCGCGCACGTCCTCGATGGAGACGCCGAACTTCTCCGACAGGAACAGGCCGAAGCGGGCCGAGTCCAGCACGCCCGCCATGCCCACCACCTTGTTGTGCGGCAGGCCGGAGAATTCGCGCAGCGCCCAGACCATGGCGTCCAGCGGGTTGGTGATGCAGATGACGAAGGCGTCGGGCGCGTGGGTCCTGATGCCCTCACCCACCGCCTTCATGACCTTCAGGTTGATGCCGATCAGGTCGTCGCGGCTCATGCCCGGCTTGCGCGCCACGCCGGCGGTCACGATGCAGATGTCGGCGCCGGCGATGGCGGCGTAGTCGTTGGCCCCGGCCAGCTTCACGTCCTTGCCGAACACGGTGGAGGCCTGGGCGATGTCCAGGCCCTTGCCCTGGGGCACGCCCTCGACCACGTCGAACAGCACGATGTCGCCCAGCTCCTCACGCGCGCACACGTGGGCCAGGGTGCCGCCGATCATGCCGGCTCCGATCAGGGCGATTTTCGCGCGCGCCATGGCTTTCAGTCTCCGAGGGTCAGGTGGGGAGGAAATTGCTGCGCTGCGGTGTAGTCCCGCCTGCCCGGCCCTGCAAGGCCGTTGGGTTTCCGTCCTGGCGCGCCCGCAGCGAATTGCCCCCTGGGCGAAAACCGGCGCATGCTAGGATCGAGGAACGCGGGAGGGCGAGCGATGACGAAACCAGCGATGAGATTCGCGCTGATGGGCGTGCTGGCCCTGACGGCCACGGCGGCGTGGGCGGCGCCCGCCGGCGGACCGGTGGACCTGAAGAAGGCGGCGCTGACCTACTACAGCCTGCACCGGCAAGGATTCCAGAGTGCGTCCTGCGGCATCCATCCCGACTGGAGCTCCCTGCTCAAAACCCTGCCGGACGCCGATCGCGCACGGGCGGTTCAGAAGCTCGACACGGTGCGGTTCGACCTGACGGTGGACGCCGACGGGGTCGCCAATGTCGCCGTAACGGCCCCGCCCGCCGGAAGTCCGGAAGAGGCGAAGGGCATCGCCCAGATGTCGGGCGGCATGAAGGAGATGATGGACGGGTTCTTCAAGTCCTGGAGTATGTTCGTCATCGGCTCGCCCTTCCCGGAGCCAGGCGTCGCGGTCGACGATCACGCCACGGCCTCGGGGCGCGAGCTGAAGTACAACGACCACGCCGCCGAGGTGACCGAGGAGATCGCGGCGGGCAATCTGATCACCGAGGTGCGCGTGCACGATCCGCGCTTCAACTCTTCGATGCGTCCCCGATTTGTGGCGGATCCGGGAGGCCTGCTGCTGAGCGGCTACAACTCCGACTTCATCGGCGCCGACGGCTCCGACGCGACCAAGCTCGACGTCACGATCGAGAACCAGAGCGTCAACGGGCTGAAATTCCCCTCCATGATCGGTCTGCAGGGCAGTTTCGGGGGCTCCTTCTTCGACGTCCGCCTCAACCTGACGGGTTGCCGGATCCTACGGCGCTAGGATCGGCGCCCTGTTCGAGCTTCACCCCAACCTCGCCTCGACCTCGCATCTGATCGCCGAGCTCGAGCTCAGCCAGGCGCGTCTTCAGGACGACGGCCGCTTCGCCTGGATCGTGCTCGTACCCCGCGTCGACGGCGCCCGGGAGATCGACGACCTGCCGACCGATCAGCGCGCACACCTGATGGAGGAAATCGCCTGGGCCTCCCTGGCCGTGCGGACCCTGGCGAAGGCGACGGGCCGCCCGGCGGAGAAGATCAACATAGGCGCGCTCGGCAATGTCACGCCCCAGCTGCATGTCCATGTGCTGGGCCGCCGCCGTGACGACGGGCTCTGGCCGGATCCGGTGTGGGGACGCGGGACGCCCGAGCCCTACGGTCCCGACGCCCTCGCCGCGGCGCTCAGACTGCTCAGGTCGGCCCTGCCGACCGCGCCATAGTCACGCTCATCTTCTGGCCCGCGTCGTCCAGGTCGCCGCGCCAGCGGCCGTCGGGCTCGCGACGCAGATGCAGGATGGTCGGCTCGATGCGGTCGCCGCCGTGGAACTGCAGCAGCAGGCTCTGGCCCTCGCGGCTCACCCGGTCGATCACCCCGATGGACGCCGCATCGCTGCCGCGCCGCAGGTCGCGCCAGGCGCCCTCCAGCCCGACCCCGCCGGGCGGATCGTTGAGCACCAGGGTGAAGATCGGCTGACCCTCGGGCGTGTTGATGCTCCACAGCCCGTCCAGCGTCCCCATCATGGACTGCTCGGCCTGGTAGGCCCCCTGGATCCCGCGGTCGTAGTACTGCTCGATGGAATCCTTGGGCGGCTCGTAGCTTCGGCTGTATTTCTCCACCACCACCGGGGCGGTGGGGACCACGTCGGGCAGGGCGCCGTAGGGGATGGGCGTCAGCGGCGTCATGGACGGCATGACGAAGGGCCGGACCGACGGGCTGCGGGTCAGGGTCTCCAGCGGGCTCTCCTGAGAGACCGGCAGCGGCTGTTGCGCCGCGCCCTGGGCCTCGCCTTCCTCGGACGGTTCTGAGGCGGGCGCGGATGCCGGGGCCGGCGCCTGGGCCGCGGGCGGCGGCGGGCTCTGTGGCGGAGGCGCAGCCGTCGGGGCGGGTTCCGTGGCCGGCGCGGATTGAGCCGGCGCGGATTGGGCGAGCGCGATGAGCAGGGCGATCAGGGCGGGCGTCACGGTCTCAACCTCGTTCAGGCGATGAAAATATCAGGACCGCGATCCCTGCGCGAATCCTTGCTCGCCCACGGCCCGGCGCTTCGTTGACAGACAAGGCTCAGGGTCTAAAAGAACCCCGCGCGTCGAAGCGGAAATCGGCGGCGCCAAAGGCGAGTTCCTCATGTCCCAAGCGAACGCGGGCGCCTCCAAGGCCCGCAAGGACGCCCCCGCAGCCGTCCGGCCCCCCAAGCCCCGCCCCCTGTCGCCACACCTGCAGGTGTGGCGCTGGCACGTGACCATGCTGGGTTCGATCCTGCATCGCGTCACCGGCGTCGGCCTGTATGTGGGCGCCTTCGTGGTGGTCGCCTGGGTCGCGGCCCTGGCGGCGGGGCCCGAGGCCTACACCGTGTTCCTTACCTTTGCGGCCCATCCCCTGGCGCTGATCGTCTGGGTCGGGCTGTCGGCCTGCGCCTTCTACCATCTGGCCTCGGGGCTCCGGCACCTGATCTGGGACACGGGCCTGGGCCTGAAGCCGCCCACGGCCAACGTCCTGGCCAATCTCTCGATCTGGTTCGCCGTGATCGCCACTGCCGCCTTCTGGGCGGGCCTTTATCTCACCGGGAGGATCACCCTGTGAGCGACAACTACCGCACGCCGCGGCGCCAGGTCGAAGGCTCGGGCAGCGCCCACCACGGCGCCGGGACCTGGGTCAAGGAACGGGTCTCCTCGGTCCTGCTGGTCCCGCTCGGAATCTGGGGCCTGTGGTCGGTCTGGCTCTTCCTCGGCCGGGGCTATGATGCGGCCCTGGCCTGGATCAAGGTTCCGCTCAACGCCGTGCTGATGATCCTGCTGATCCTGAGCGCGCTCTACCACATGCAGCTGGGCCTTCGGGTGGTGATCGAGGACTACGTCCACAAGCCCTTCGGCAAGGGCTTTCTGCTGCTGCTCAATCTCACGATCTGCCTGCTGCTCGCGGCGATCGCGGTGTTCTCCATCCTGAAGGTCGCCTTCGGCGGCGGCATCGGAGTCTGATCCCCCATGGCGGCTTACAGCTTCATCGATCACACCTTCGACGTGGTGGTGGTCGGGGCCGGCGGATCGGGTCTCCGGGCGGCGCTCGGCTGCGCCCAGGCGGGGCTGAAGACAGCCTGCGTCACCAAGGTCTTTCCGACCCGATCCCACACGGTCGCGGCCCAGGGCGGCATCTCCGCTTCGCTCGGCAACATGAGCGAGGACGACTGGCGCTGGCACATGTACGACACCGTCAAGGGATCGGACTGGCTGGGCGACCAGGACGCCATCGAATACATGGTCCGCGAGGCGCCGGCCGCGGTCTATGAGCTGGAGCACTGGGGCGTGCCCTTCTCGCGCACGGCCGAGGGCAAGATCTACCAGCGCGCCTTCGGCGGCATGACCCGGAATTTCGGCGAGGCCCCGATCCAGCGCACCTGCGCGGCGGCCGACCGCACCGGCCACGCCATCCTGCACACCCTCTACGGCCAGTCGGTCAGGAACGACGTCGACTTCTTCATCGAGTTCTTCGCGCTGGACCTGATCATGCAGGACGGCGCCTGCATCGGCGTCACGGCGCTGAAGATGGACGACGGGACCCTGCACCGCTTCCGGGCCAAGCTGGTGATCCTGGCCACCGGCGGCTACGGCCGCGCCTATCAGAACGCGACCAGCGCCCACACCTGCACCGGCGACGGCAACGCCATGGTGCTGCGCGCCGGCCTGCCGCTGCAGGACATGGAGTTCGTGCAGTTCCACCCCACCGGCATCTTCGGCGCGGGCGTGCTGATCACGGAAGGGGTGCGCGGCGAGGGCGGCTACCTCACCAACTCCGAAGGCGAACGCTTCATGGAGCGCTACGCCCCCTCGGCCAAGGACCTGGCCTCCCGCGACGTGGTCAGCCGTTCCATGACCATCGAGATCCGCGAAGGGCGCGGGGTGGGGCCGAACAAGGACCACATCTTCCTGCACCTGGATCACCTGGACCCGAAGATCATCCACGAACGCCTGCCCGGCATCACCGAGAGCGCGCGCATCTTCGCCGGCGTCGACGTGACCAAGCAGCCGATCCCGGTCCTGCCGACCGTGCACTACAACATGGGCGGCATCCCCACGAACTACCACGGCGAGG
>CAYSNW010000021.1:0-55879 GCA_964432415.1 uncultured Caulobacteraceae bacterium | reverse complement strand
CCGCAGCCGGTTCGGCGGCATCGGCCTCGGCCTCTACATCGTGCGCCAGCTCGCCCGGGCCCAGGACGGCGAGGTCGTCGCCACCGAGCGTCCCGGGGGCGGGACCATCATGCGGCTGCGCCTGCGCTGCGCCGGGCCGACCGCCCCTTCGCAGGAGGCCGGCACGTCCGGCTCAGCCGAGCGCGCCGCCACCGCAGTCCCGGCTGACCTAAGTCCCGGCTGACCTAGCGCCGGGCGGCAGGGACCGGGACGCATGGGCGCCCCGGCCGAGCCTCACTTGGCGGCCGGCGCGGCGGGCGGGGGCGGCGGGGTCGACAGGTCGCGGGCGAGCTGGCCCGTCACATCGACCACGGCCTCGTCCAGGGCGGCGCGCAGGGCCTTGCCCTTGTCCGCCGACCAGGTCGCCATGTTGGCGGCGCGGTCGCCCACCGTGCCCGGGATGATCGAGGTGTGGACGAAGCGGTTGCGGTAGAGCGCGTTGCCCGGCGCCGACAGCGTCTTGGCGTCGCCGCCCTTGGCCGGCTTGAAGGCCGCCAGGCTCTTGGTGTTGGCGAACAGGTCGGCGGTCAGGATCACGTTCAGCGTGGTGCCGTCGTTGGACAGCTGGTAGTCGGCCGCCACCACCAGGACCGCGGCCTGCTTGGAGCCGCTGATCGCCTTGTCGAGGCCGGGCGCGCTGGCGTCCTTGACCACCCGCGTGCCGGACACCTTCAGCCAGCCCACCGGGGCCAGGTCCTTCTGCAGGTTGTCGCGCAGCTTGTCGTCGAAGTTGTAGTCGATCATGGCGTCGCGCAGCGGCTTGACGGCCGCCTCGGCGTTCTTGGTGCGCTGGGCGTCGACGCCCGCGTCCACCAGGGCCAGCAGCAGGCCGCCGCCGCCCGAGGCCGCGATCTGCGAGGGCGGCACGAAGACGTAGATTTCGCTCTGCTTCACCGGGGCCACGACCTCGGTGGACTCCACCGCCTCGCGCGCATTGGCGGCGATCGGCACATAGGCCGGCGTGACGGTGGCGCAGGCGCTCACGCTGAGCACGCAGGCAAGCATGAGGGATGAGAAGATAGCGGCGCGCATGGGGCCCCCCCCGGCAATAGGCGATGACAGGCGGTGAAAGCTTCACCGTAGGTTCGACCTTAGGTAGGGTCAGGCCCGGTGGCAAGCCATGGCGCCGGAAACCTGGCGTGGAATCCGCGCCGCCCAGGGGATGGGGCGCGACCCCGGAGGCGGCGTGGCGCGGGAGGGGTTTGGAAGCGCGGGTTCCGCCGTTCCTCAGGCGAGGATGAACGCCGCCGCCTGGGGACTGCGCGCTTTTGCCGCCTCGCCCATGAACGACAGCGCCTCGGCCACGAAGGCCCGCTCCGCGGCCGGATCGGCGAACAGGCGGCGCGGCAGGTAGATCGCCTCGCCCTGGGCGACGAACACCCAGAAACCGGGCGGGCCCAGGAGGTGGGTGACAGCGGACCAGGGAATGGTGCGGCGAACGGCGCCCAGGGTGTGGGTCAGGTGGTCCGGGGTCAGCTCGACGGTGAGCGGCAGCGGATCGACGCCGCCGCGGTCGAGGAAGTGCTTGCGGAAAACCCGGATGTGGAGCCGGCGATAGAGCGGCAGGCCCAGGGCCCAACTGAGCCAGGAGCCCAGGAATATGCCGCCGAGCAACGAAATGAGCGAGGGAACGTGCAGCCACCAACCGGCTTGGGCGCCGGCCATTCCACCCAAGGCGACGAAGACGAGGATCATCGCAAGCCAGAGCAGCAGCGGCCAGCGCGGGACACCGATCAGGCGCTGGACCCGCGGCGCGACCTTCGCCGCCTCGCCGACCCGGCAATCGCCTGTGATCTGCATGGCTAACAGTTCCCCACCCGTGGCGATTCTAAGCCTGCAATCATAGCTGATGTGCAAGTGCGACCGCTGTCGCGAGGCTGGCTCGGTGATGCCCGGCCCAGGCAACCCGCATGTCGGCGTCGCCAGGCGCTTCGACAAGATTGGTAGATGTCAGACTGGGGACTGGGCGGTGGGACTGCGACCGACTGTGGTGCGCCACAAGACCGAAGGGTTAGTCTGACTCAGCGCAAGCCAGGCTCCGGATAAGCAATTCCGCCGACTCCTGGGTCGCCTCCGGATCGGGAACGCTGGTTTGAGCGCGTCCCTCGTCGTCATAGCCAACAACGATACCGATAACCGGCCCATCGCACTCGATCGTACTCCCTTCGAGGATCGATGCGGCAATCAGCTTTGAGCCCCGGTTGAACTCATTCAGCTCATCCCAAGACACCGCCCCCAGTGCACCGGCCAATTTCAAGGTATCGGTCTCCTTCATTTCGTCAGCGCCCTGTCCTTCAATTTGGCTATCATTTCGAGCCTGTAAAGAAGGATGGACAACCGGTTGGCGATTTCTCGCGCGTGATAGTCGATCGTGTCGTGATCAACGTTGACGGACTTGCTGTCGACCGTGAGTAAACCCCTATAGGCAATGGTGTTGTTCCCGTCGACGTGAGACTGGATCCCGCACACCACGATTGAGTCGTAGTGCTGGTCCCATTCGGCTCGATGATTCAGATAGTCCTTTTTTTCCGAGAGCCCGTCCGCCCTGTACACAGGACCTTTGCCGATCAGCACAAATTCGTGAGCGGTGTCTTCGTCAACCCGTATGACCACTCCGTCGCGGTGCGCGCGGCGCGGCGCGCTATAACGGTCGCGCGCCACGGTCTTGGTCACGGCGACCGGCTCGCCACGTTGCCCGACGTTTTCGATGGTCACCAGCTTGACGTTCACCGCGCATTGCCCCTTGAGGAAGTTATCGGCGATGAGTTTCAGGAAATCGAGATTGTCGAGAATGTTTTCGCGGATCTGCTTCTCGGCATTCGCGATCGCTAGGGACATTTCCGTGCGTCCGATCGTCGGAATATCGCCGCTCCATTTCAATGGGCGGAGCAGTTCATCAAATGCCGCCTTGTCGGCTTTGGCATTGTGGTAGGAGAGTCTCAGGAAGTCGTCGCCACAAGCTTTGTAGCGCTCCGATAATTCTTTTTCCTGCTTCAGGTGTCTCTTGGTGCGCTTGTATCGGCTGAGATAGAACAGGGCCACGGCCGAACCGACAATACCCAAAGCAAACACGAACCCGTACAGCATGAGGAGCTGAACGATGACCTTGTGCATCGGGTGGTTCGGCTTGTTAAGCGCCGCAACAGTGATGTCATTGCCAATTACAAGACTGACCAGCGCCACAACAGCCGCCGTTACACCCAGCAAGACGATGCCGACCAGATCGCGAAGCTTTGCGAGTAGGTCGAGGGTCTCGACCACCAGACGAAAGCTCTCCCACGACCGCTTCCCGGTCCCCTTCTCCATGCGACGCCTCCCGCCCCTCGGCGACAAACATTGAGTCTTCCGGTTGTTGCAAGGGGAATGATTCTCGTCTGAGTGGCGCCCAAGACCACTCGCTCTGGGATCGGCGGCGGCGTTCGCATCACTCTTCCCGTGAGCTCAATTCCACTGACCGCGTCGCTTGGAGCCGCTATTCATTGGTCATGGCCGCCCCCTTGCGTTTCTTCTTCGTCGGCACCCTGCGCCCCGGCGCGCCAGGGCAGCCGGGCACGGACAATCCGATGATGCGGACGCTGACGGCGGCCGCGCGGCATGTCGGCGGCGGGCGGGTGCGCGGGCGGCTGCACCGGCTGGGCTGGTATCCGGGCATGGTGGAAAGCCGCGGCGGCTGGGTGCGCGGCGACCTGCTGGAGCTGCACGATCCGGCCTGGCTCGCGCGGCTGGACGTCTACGAAAACGTCTCCGATCCGCCGTCCCCGGCCGACGAATACGTGCGCCGCCGCAAGCGCGTGAGCCTCGACGACGGGCAGCGGGTCATGGCCTGGGTCTATCTCTACAACCGGCCGCCGGGCGACGCGCCGGTGATCGAAAGCGGGGACTTTCTGGCCTGAGGGGCGTTGCCGGCAAGCGACACCGACGCCGGCCGATCTCAACCGTCGCGGGTTGAGGCGTGCATCCGATACCGCCTTGAGCTTAGTTAACGGCTGCAAGTCGCGCGAGGGGGCGGGGCGTGTGGCGTCTATTGCTACGGCTGGTGTTTGCGGGCGCGATCTATCTCGTGCTCAGCGCGGTCGTGGCCGTGCTGCTGAACGCCATGCCCAACAGCGCCGACCTGATCAACGCCCGGGCCGGCCCGATCGCGGGCCAGGTCGACGGCCTTGGGCAGCTGGCGGGCCCCATCCCGCTGGCCGGCGCGACGCTGGCCTGGCTGCTGGGCCTGCTCGCCGGCCAGATCCGCGAGCATCCGGCCATGGTCACGGCCATGAGCTTCATGGCCATCCCCTTCCCTTTCATCTTCGCCGGTCTGAAGGGGCCGGTGGCCTGGCTGACCCAGGGACCGCCGACCTTCCTGGGCTATCCCCGCTCGGCGCGCCGGTCGAGCCCTGCGGACCTGTCGCCGGAGGAGGGCCAGGCGGCCGCGGCGCTGTACGCCTTCGCCGAACGCGAGCGAAAGGGCCAGAAGGCGCGCCAGTTCTATGGGGTGTTCGGCTCCGACCACGCCGCCAATGAACGGGTGGCCCGGGCCTGGCTGGCCCACTGCACGGGCAAGGGCTGGCACGCCGGCTATCTGCTGCACGAGATCCCGGACGGCTGGGTCCCACGCACCCGCACGGCGATCTACATCGACTGCTACCGCGACGGCTCGGACCTGGCCCAGCGGCTGTACGCCATCCAGCACCTGTTCAGCGACGACACCAACGGGCCGAAGGTGCGGGTGCTGTTCAACTGCAAGGTCGACTACGGCCAATCCGAGCATCACAATGACCGCCACCTGTTCGAGGGCATGGACTCCTTCCTCTTCCACCCGGTGGTCGAGACCCTGGACGCCGCGGTCAGCGAACAGTTCAAGAGCCGCAAGGACAAGCCGTCGGAGAGCGGCGGCGGACGCCCGGGCGCCGCCCAGCCGGAGCCGGCGGAACCGGTGGAGACCGGCGCCTACTTCCTGCGCATCGGCGCCTCCGACCCGGCGCGCGAAGCCGTGGAGATGGTCGACCGGGCCGCCGACAAGTTCGGCGCCGATGGCTTCGCCCTGCTGCTGCTGGCCATATTGGCGGGCCCGGCCTCCTCGCGCATCCGCGCCGCCCTGGTCCCCGGCGCGGCCGACCGGGACAAGCTGCGCCACATCTTTCAGGACGCCGGCAAGGCGGGGCTGGAGGACGCCATCCCCAAGCTGGAGCGCTCGACCGCGCTCGAGGTCGCCGTCCGGGTGCTGGACCGCATGCAGGCGGGCGACCGGGAGCGGCTGTTCGCCTCGATCCTGGCCTTCGACCCCTCGGTCGGCATGGAGAACTTCAACGGCCTGTTCGACGAGGCGGCCGAGAACGCCGTGCTCGCCGCGGTCGGCTGGCTCAACGAGCGCGACGAGAAGGCCCGGCGCGCCTGCGTCGAGAACCTGCGCCTGCTCGAATACACCCTGCGTGCGGTCCTGCCCGAGGAGGCGGCGCAGAAGCACTTCCCGGAGCTGTTCGAGCCCCTGCTCGAGCACACCCTCAAGGACCTCCTGGACCAGGCGCGGGAGGGTCTGGTCCAGGTGATGGAAAGCCAGCTCAAGGCGACCGAGGCCCCGGAGGCGGGCGGCGCCTCGCGCCAGGCCATAGCGGAACAGGCCCGCATCCGCGCCTATCTGGAGGTGCTGCGCACCGCCGATCCCCAGGCCATCGCCCGGGCCCTCACGCCCGAACAGATCCGCGCCGACACGCGCCTGTCGCTGACGGACGGCGGCTTTGACGGCGCGCGGGCGGGGCGGCTGCTCGGCGACTGCGCGCGGCTGAACCTGGACTTCGGGCGCGCCAAGCCGCTGTCCTACCTGATCTGGCGGCTGGAAGGGGTCGCGCCCGCCCTGCTGCGGCGGATGGGGGAGACCGACAAGGGCGAGCTGCTCCGGCTGCTCGCCGCCTGGCGCTCGGCGGGGGCCCTGCGCGAAGAGTTCAAGCTGCTGGCCGACAGCCCGGCCTGGCGCCGCCACCCGACCGCCGCCGCCGTGGCCATCGAGTTCATGCTCAGCGAGGCCCTCGCCGGAGCGATCAAGGCGCTGCCCGCCGACATCGTCGCGCGGCTGGGCGACGACCTGCACCCTCACACCGAGAGTTTCGCGGGCCAGCTCGGCGCCGGCGACGCCTTGCGGCCGGCGTTGCAGGCCTTCGATGTCGCCGAGACCGCGTACCACGCGTTCGACTATCCCGGCGACACCGCGGAACTGGAACGCCTGCGCGCCGCCCAGCCGATGGTGGTGGAGGCGTTACAGAGCGCCGATCCGGGGGCCCAGCTGGCCGGATCGATGGCGGCCTTCTGGCTCACCTGCGCGCTGGACCTCACCCCGGCGCACGTCGCGCTCGACGAACGGGTGGTCGAGGCCCTGCGCCGGCTGGTCTCGGCGCCCGAGACCCCCGCGGCCACCTGGCGGCGCTCGGCGGAGACCCTGGCCAAGCTGGCGGTTCCGGAGGCGCCGGACGACATCATCTACCACTGGGCCGTGCTGGTGGACGACGGCCGCACCCCGGCGCCGCCGGTGGAGTCCGGGCCACGGCGGGTGACCCCGGAGCTGCAGCCGGTGCTGGCCGAGGCACGCCGGCGGCTGGCCTCGCGCGGCGCCCCCCGGACCGTGCGCACCGCCGCGGGCCTGCTGCTGCTGGCCTATGAATCGGAGAACGCCACGGCCGCGCGCGTGGTGGCCGAGGCCTCGCGCCTGTTCGACGTCTACTATTCGCGCCGCTACATGCTGATCTACCGGCTGGCCCAGAACGGCGGCGGCGCGGCGCGCGAGGCCCTGCTGGACCTGGCCAAGACCACGGGCCGCGCCTCCAGCCTGGCCTTCCTGGCCCTGTGCGGCACCGGTAACGCCGACCTGCTGCTGGCCAACATCGACGACTATGGCCTGTCCGGCGGCGGCGCCTACCGGCCGGAGGTCGAGCGGCTTTACCGCTCCGGCCTGCCCACCGCCGCGCCCGCGAAGCCCGAGCCGGAGCCGTCGCCGGCCGCGACGGACCCCCAGCCGGAACCCGAACCTGAACCGGACCCCGCGCCCGAACCGGCCTCTTGACAAATCGGCAGATGTTCGCTATTTGTTCTGGTCGTTTCGCTACGATCTTTGACTCTGTGAATCCCCTGCCGCCCGGCCACGTGATCGCCGGGGAGCCCCGGCGCGCCTACCCGGCTTTCGCCGCCCCCGGGGACCGATAATACGGTTGATTAACGGTGGTTTTACGGAGGGCCTCAGCGGCGCGGGCCGCGGCTCTCCACCGTCGCGTCGGCGCCGGCGAGGGCCTGCAGGCCGCCGTCGCGCAGATAGGCCAGCGCCTTGTCGTCGTCGCGCAGGTAGGCGTCCCAGAAGCTGAGCGAGGCGGCCTGGACCAGGGCGTGGAAGCGCGCGTCCTTCGGGCGGGACTTTCCGACCTCGGCCCGGCCGGAGAAGACCATGTGGTCGCCGCCGTTCAGCACCATCTGGCTGGCCGGGCAGGCTTCGGGAAGGGCCCGGAAGACCCTGAGGCGCCGCTCCACGTCCGGCGGGCCGTTCAGGTTGAAGCCGTCGTCGGTGCCGGTCAGCGACAGGAAGGGGCGCTTGAAGCCCGCGAAGGCGCGGCGGTCGTCGCCACGCGCATCGCCGGACGGGCTCATGGCGATGAAGGCCTTGAAGGCGGGTTCGGGCATGGAGCGGCCGTTGGGGAAGACCTGGCCGGCCATGGCCTGGGTGGTCAGCGCCCCGAAGGAGTGGCCCGACATGCCGAGCCGGGCCATGTCCAGCTTGCCCGCGAACGGCCCGCCGCCGGCATCCATCGCCTTAAGCTGGCGCACCGCGAAGGGCACGTCGAGGAAGCGGTCGATGGTGATGCGGGGATCGCGAATCTTCGCCGCCAGGGCGGCGCGGTCGACGTGGTCCAGGTCCGGAACCACCCCGCCCCAGACCGCCGTGTCCGAGCCCGGATGCTGCAGATAGACCACCACATAGCCGTGGGCCGCCAGGTGCTCGCCGTAGTAGGCCGCGCCCCGGCGCGAGCCGCCCAGCCCATGGGAAAAGATCACCACCGGCGCCCGGGCGTTCAGGGTCGCCGGGCTGCGGATCAGCCAGGGCACGGTGCGGGAACGCGCCTCGTCGCGCCATTCGCCCTCGCTGCGCACGACGGCGGACTGGGCGCGGACGACGGTCGGCGCGACAGCCGAGGCGGCAAGCAGGGCGAGGGCGTGGCGGCGGTGCATGGGGCAAGCATAACCCAAAACTCTGTCCGTCATCCTCCGGGCTTCGCGAAGCGAAGAACCCGGGGATGACGGACTAAGGGGTGAACCCCACCACCTCTCCCGCCATCAGCGCCGTCAGCGCCGCCAGCAGGGTGGTCGCCGCCCCCAGGTCTCCCCCGGGCGTGTCGCCGGGCGACACCGCCGTGCGGATCGAGGCCGCCGCTTCCAGCAGCAGGTCCGCGGCCACAGGAACAGGCTCGCCGTCGCAGTCGAGCACCAGCCGCCCGCCCGGCCGAACCGCCGCCATCGCCGCCTCCGGCTGCGCCTTCTCCAGGACCGCCCCGGGGTCCTCGCCGCCGGTCAGGTCCAGCTCGATCCCCGCCGCCATGGCCGCCAGCACCAGGGCCAGGCCCGCCGGCCCCTCGACGCCGCCAAGCCGCAACGGCCCGTTCCCCAGCGCCGGGATCAGGGCCGCCACGGCGCCGGCCAGGTCGCGGCCGCTGACCTCATCGCCCTCGGCTGAACGCACGGCCGCCGCGTCGCTCGCCGCCAGGTCCTCCAGCAGGCCCGCCAGCAGATCGCCTCGCGCCTGCACCGGCCGCTGGCCCGCGTGGAAGCGCTGCAGCTCCACCATCTCCGGCGGCACGATGGCGGGGCGGAGCAGCTCCGCCTCGATCAGGAGCTCCAGGCCCGCCAGCGGCAACCGCTCTCCCGCCGCCGCCAGGGCGAGCTGCAGCATCTGCCACGCACTGAGGGGCACGGGCCGGGCCGGAAGGCGGTTCTGGTAGACCACGTGGCGGAACAGCAGATGCCCCGCCGCCCCGTCGCGCAGGGAGGGGTCCACCCGCGCGGTCGAGCGGGCGAAGGACAGGCGGAACAGGGGGTTTAGGAGGAACTGGAACCCTTTTTTGTTTACCCCGTCATCCTCGGAGCGGAGCCCCGCAGGGGCGGAGACCCGAGGACCCAACAGCTCCGACGTCAAAGCCGCCGCCGGCGCCGGGCTTCGAGGAAGATTCGCTGTTGGGTCCTCGGGTTCTCGCTGCGCGAGCCCCGAGGATGACGTCAAGTTTGAAGAGGTGGGGATCGCAGGCCCCACCACGACAAACCCGTTGTAGTCGTGCGTCTCCGCCTCGTCGGTCAGCGGGAAGCTCGCCCCCTGCTCGAACAGCCGCGCCTCGCCCAGCACCCAGCCCCGGCGTCCCGTTGAGACCTCGATCCGGTCGAGCCAGGCGCGGTATTCCCGGCCGTGCCGCTTGGTCCCGCCGCGCTCGAAGAACGGCTCCGGCTCGCTGTTGGCCATGTGGACGTGGGGGAAGATCGACAGCCCGTCCGGGGCGCCCACCCGGATGCACTCCGCCGCCATCGGGACCAGGGGGTAGCGGTGCAGCAGGTCGGCGGTGTGGACGATGCGGAAGGCGTGGTCGGCGAACGGCAGCGGCCGGTCGGGATGGGCGAAGACCACGTCGAGGTTGGGCGCGCGGCGGTCCTCGCCGAGCCAGCGGCGGAAGCCCTTGTAGCCCAGCACCCCGGCGTCGGCCTCCCAGAGCGCGATGACCCGCTGCTCGGGAAAGCGCGAGGCCAGCCACTCCCCGCTCCAGCCCGTGCGGCACCAGACGTCCAGGATCAGGTCGCCGGGCCTCAGCACCGCCTGCATCAGTGGCGCCATGGCCTCGATCACCCGGGTGGACTCGTTGAAGGGGTGGAAGGCAGCGTAGGCGTCCAGCGTCCCGCGGGCGACCTTGCGCGCCTCGTGGGCGGCGTAGGCGGCCGGGTCGCCGAGCAGGCGCTCGCGCAGGTCCTCCAGCGGCGGCAGGTCCAGACCCGCCTCGGTCACAAACGGGAACCCCTCCAGCACCGGGACCTGCAGGGCGCAGGACGGGCAGCTCAGGATCGCGTCGGGGCCCTCGCCGCCGCCAAGCGGCAGGCGGCAGCCCGGGCAGACCAGCACCTCGCGCGTCCAGGGGCGCATTCTCTAGCGCCGGAAGTAGGTGAAGCTGGAGAAGGGGGCGTCGGCCAAGAGGATCACCAGCACGATCAGGGCGGCGCGGGCCAGCACATAGCCGACATCGACCAGGGGCCTGGGCAGCCGCGCGCAGAGCCACAGGTAGAGCATGGATCCGGTCACAGGTTGAGCCCCCCGAACAGGCGCTCTACCGCCTCGATCACCGGAAAGCTCATGACCACGAAGTTCAGGGTCACGAAGCCCGAGGCCATCGCCCAGGCCTTGCGCCCGGCCTCGGGCCAGGCGGCGATTGCTGAGGCGGTGCGGTGATGGAAGGCGCGCCGGACCATGATCCCGATGGCGTGGTAGAGGCCCCACAGCAGGTAGCGCATCGACACCGCGTGCCAGAGGCCCAGCGCGATCATCGAGGCGGCCAGCGCTGCCATCGGTCGGCGGCCGATGGCCAGCACCGGCACATAGACGTAGTCGCGGCACCAGCTGGTCAGGCTCATGTGCCAGCGCCGCCAGAACTCAGCGATGTTCGACGCGAAATAGGGCCGCTGGAAGTTCTCGCGGATGCGGAAGCCCATCATGGCCGCAAGCCCGATGGCGATGTCGCAGTAGCCGGAAAACTGGATGTAGAGGTTGACCCAGTAGAGCGCCGCCGTGAGCCAGAGCTTCAGCCAGGGCAGACCCGCGGCATGGGAGACCAGCCAGGGGGTCAGCTTGGCGGCCATCAGGTAGTTGCCGAGGATCACCACCTTGACCGCGCCACGCAGCACCCGCCCCGCGCCCGCGTTGAACTGGTCCGGGTCCCAGCGCCGCCGCGCCAGGTCGCGCTGGAACTCCTCGAAGCGGTGGATCGGCCCCACCGCCAGCACCGGCGGCAGCAGCAGATAGGCCAGGTAGTCGCCGACGCCGTGGGGCCTCAGACCGCCCTTGTGGACCTCCATCAGGTAGTGGATCAGCCGCAGCGAGGTGTAGGCCAGGCCGAAGGGCAGGATCAGGACGCCCACGGTCTTCTGGGGGCTCATCACCCCGCCCGATCCGAGCGCCGGGGCGGCCAGGCGCAGCAGCACCAGATAGCCGATGGCGATGACCGCGATGGCGAGCGCGATGGCCGCGCCGCGCCGCTGTTTCATCTTCCCGATGCCGAAGGTCGCCAGCCCGCCGCCCACGGTCACGGCCAGGCCCACCGGCGAGATGCTGGCCAGGAGCCCGATCCCGCAGACCATGGCGCCGGTGACCTGCCAGCGGCCGGGCAGCAGCCGCGCGGCCACGACGCCCGCGGCGGCCCAGCCCAGCAGGGCCATGATCAGGTTGAGTTCGATCATGCGCCCGGGGCCTTCGCGGCCAGACGCCGGGCGATCTCACGCGCCAGCCAGTCGGAATAGAGCTCGCGCCCCATGGCGTTGAGATGGCCCTGGTCGATGAAGGCCGAGGCCGGCGGCGGGAACGGCGGCGTCAGCTCGATCAGGCCATGGCGCTGGATCAGGTCGTCCCGCGCGGCGGCCATGTCGGCCAGCAGGGCGGGCCGAAAGGCGGCCTGGGCGGCCGGCGTCTGGGGCAGGGTCAGCAGGCCCGTGATGGTCCCGTGGGCCCGCAGGCGATCCAGCCGGTCGGTGTAGAGCACCCGCTCCTGGGGCGTGGAGGCGCGGGCGCGGCCGATCAGGCGGGCGTAGACGGCGAGCTTTCGCGGCGGGAAGCCGGCGGCCAGCACATCGCAGGAGACCGCGCCGCCCGCCGCGTCGTCCTGGCGCGCCCGGCGCCCGGCGATGGAGGCCAGGTCGCCGCGCAACCGCGAGGTCCAGGGCTCGCGCAGATCCTCCGGCGTGGAATAGGCCCGCGGCTGCAAGAGCAGCAGGTCGGCGCCCACCAGCACCAGGGCCGGCGGGTCCTTCTCCATGCGGTCGAAGGCGTAGCGCAGATCCTCGTAGCGGGCCTGGGTGTAGGTCACGCGCACGAAGTCGGCGTCGACGCCCAGACGCCGGAGCCGCACCTCCATGGCGTCGTCGAACTCGATGGCGCACTGGGACTTGGACGTGCCCAGCACCACGATCCGGCGCCGTGCCGGGCCCGCCGGCTGGTCGAAGCGGGCGAGGTTGAGCTGATAGGCCATCACCTGCGGCTGCAGGGCGTCGTGGGCGGCGACCAGGCCCGCGACCACGGCGCCCGCCAGCACGGTGGCGGCGGCCCAGGTCCAGAGCGGCGGACGGTCGGGCGCGCTCATGCGGCCTGAACGTAGGTGAGCGCCTTGCCGAGGCTGTCCAGCGCCATGATCTGGCGCGGCGCGAGGCTGACGCCGAACTCTTCCTCCAGCGCCGCGATCAGCTCCAGATGGGCCAGCGAATCCCAGCCGGCCACGTCCTCGGGCGAGGAGGCCAGGGTCAGGCGCGCCGGATCGGACTTGAACACCATGGCCGCCGTGCGCAGCACCCGGGCCTGGGCGTCGCCTCCGCCGGCAGCAGGCGCCTCGGCGCTCCGATGCGCCAGGGCGCGGACCTCCTCAAGCAGCACCTTGCCGGTGCGGCCCTTGGGCAGTTCGCCCACGACCACGAGGCGGCCCGGCACCTTGCGGGTCTCCAGCTTCTCGCGGCACCAAGCCAGCAGGTCGGCCTCTGAGACACCCTCGTCGGCGGCCACCACCGCGGTCAGGGTCTCGCCCCAGTCCGCGTCCGGCTCGCCGAAGGCCACCGCCTCGCGCACGCCGGGGAAGCGGTTGAGGACCTCGGTGACCTCCTCGGGATGGATGTTCAGCCCGCCGCGGATGACCAGGGCCTTCAGCCGCCCGAGGATCCAGTGATCGCCGTCCGCGTCCCGGCGCGCGATGTCGCCGGTGTGCAGCCAGCCGTCCCTGAGCACGGCTTCGGTCGCGGCCGGGTCGTCGAAATAGCCGCTCATGACCAGTTCGCCGCGGATCAGCAGCTCGCCCTCTTCCGCGTCCTTGCCCGAGGCGTCGACGATGCGGGTCTCGCAGTCGACCGGCCGGCCGATCGAGCCCCACTTGCCGTCCTTCGCGCCGCGCTTGAACAGCCCCCCGGTGACCGTTTCGGTCAGGCCGTAGACGTTGATGATCTCGACCCCGAACAGGGTCTGGGACTGCTCCCAGAGCCGGGGCTCCAGCGCCGCGGCGCAGGAGATCATCAGCCTGAAGTCGCCTCCGGAAAAGGCGTCGGCATGGGCCGAGCCCAGCCGCACGAACAGCGACAGCATGGTCGGCGCCACCACCATGTGGCTGATGCGCAGCTGGTAGACCGCGTCCAGCACCCGCTCGATCGCCCCCACCTCGAAGCGCACCGGACGGTAGACGCTCGCGCCGTTGCAGAAGACGATGACCGGGCCCTGGTTCATGCCGTCGGTGTGCGACAGCGGAAGCGTGTTCAGGATGCGGCTGTCGGCGTCGTAGCCGTAGAGCCGGCTGAGCGTGGCCAGATGGGCGAACAGGGCCCGGTGGCTTACACACACCCCCTTGGGCTGGCTGGTGGTGCCCGAGGTGAACAGGATGTAGGCGATGGTCTCCGGATCGATCGTGGTCGGCGGGGCGATGGGGACCGCCGCCTCCAGCCGTGCGGCCAGGCCTTCCAGCTTCGGCTTCGGTCCGAACAGGCCGGCCTTGGCCAGGCGGGGCGCGATCTCGATGACCGGGTGGCCGGCCAAGGCCCAGCCCTCCAGCAAGGCCCGGTCGGCGATGACCAGCTTCGGCCGGGCCTTGGCGACCAGGGCCTGGGCCCGAACCCTGCGGGTGTCGGGATCGAGCGGCACGGCGGTCACGCCGCAGGCGATCAGGCCGAGGAACAGGCAGGCCAACTCGGTCTCGTCGCGGCTGGCCAGGATCACCCGGTCGCCGATCGCGACGCCCTCGGCGGCCAGCACCGCGGCCAGCCGCCCGATGCGGTCGCTCAGCTCGCCGTAGGTGGTGGAACGGCCCTCCGCCGCCAGCCAGACCTTGCGGGCCTGGCGCGGATCGGCGGCGCGGGCGAGGCTGTCGGCGAGCAGACTCATGCCAGCAGGCGCTCCAGGTCGGCGCGGATCAGCTTGCCGGCGGCGCTGCGGGGCAGGCGCTCGACGATGCGCACCCGGTTGGGCCGCCGCGCGGCGCCCAGGCGCTCGGCCACGTAGGCCGCCAGCTGGTCGGCGAGGTCGGCCGGGACGGGAGCCCCTGCGTGGGTGACCACCAGGGCGCAGATACGCTCGGGCCCGCCGCCTTCGGCCAGGCCCAGGACCGCCGCCTCGGCCACCGCCGCATGGGCGGTCAGGGCGTCCTCGATCTCGCGCGGATGCACCCGCTCGGCCGCCGCGGTCTTGATGAAGGCGTCCAGCCGCCCGACCAGCTCATAGGCGCCGTCGGGTCGGCGGCGGACCAGGTCGCCCGTGCGCAGCCACTCGCCGTCGAAGCGCGCGGCCGTGGCCTCGGGATCGCCCAGGTAGCCGCTCATCAGCTGGGGCGAACGGATCTGCAGTTCGCCCTCCTCGGCCTCGCGGCCTTCGCTCATCAGCCGCACCTCGCAGCCGACCGGCCGGCCCAGACTTCCCTGCCCCGGCGCCCAGCCTTCAACCTCCTGGCTGAGACACAGGCCGGCCGTCTCGGTCAGGCCGTAGTAGTCGATCACCGGCACGCCGAAGCGGTCGTGGAATTTCGCCGCGTCCTGGCCGGCCAGGGTCGCGCCGGTGCAATACACCGCCTTGAGCTTCGCCAAAGCAGAGGGCTCGATGCGGCTTCCCATCAGGGCGAACAGGCGCAGCAGGCTGGGCGCCGCGACGAGGCGCTGGCAGCCGGTCTCCTCCAGCCGCTCGGCCAGGGCGAAGACGTCGAAGCGCTCGGCCGGCGGCTGCGGGCGCCAGTCCATGCCCGCGGCCGGCGCGGCGATGAAGGCGTTTCTGAGCCCGCTCATGGTGTGCGGTTCGGCCAGGTTGATCAGGACCTCGCGTCGGTCCCAGCCGAAGGTCTCCGCCGCCAGCCGCGCCGAGGTCGCCAGCGCTCCGCGGCTCAGCACCACCGCCTTGGGCGTGCCGGTCGAGCCGGAGGTGAACAGGTAGGCCCCCGGCGCCGCCTCGGGCATGTCGGCTAAGACGGCCGGCGGATGCGCGCCGCTCCAGGTCGCGTCGCCGCCGATCTCGATCGGTCGGGCGTTCGGGAACACGCGTTTCAGGACCTCGAGCCGCTCGCCGGAAGCGGCGATCATGCGGGGGTCAAGCCCTCCCGCCGCCTGCCTGAGCAGGGGCTCGGGCCAGGACGGATCGATGGGAACGAAGACCGCGCCGCGCGCCATGGCCGCCCAGAACAGGATCAGGCCGTCGCGGTGCTGGGGGGCCTGATGGAGCACCACCGCGCCGGGGCCGACCCCGGCCTCCCCCAGCCGTGCGGCGGCGCAGGCCAGATCGCCCCCCAGGCCGTCGGCGCCGTCGACGCGGAATCCCTTGGCGGACGCCGCCTGCCAGATTTCAACCAACGCCCCGGTCATCAACCGTCGAACCACCCCACCGAACGCGTTCATCTCGCACGCAAAGGCCGGGCTGCCAAGGTTCTGTACGCTTTCGTCGCAAGCGTCTTGCCTGCAGGTTGCGCGCGGCGCCATTGCCCGCCCCCATGCCTCCCTCCGACCCCGGCGCCGAAGAGCAGAACCCGCACTACACGGTCGCCTCGCGCCGCTGGATCGCGAAGGGCCGCGACGTCTTCGTCAAGGAGTTCGCCCTGGCGCCCGGCGAGGAAGTGCCCTGGCACAGCCACAGCGAAATCTTCGACGTCTTCTACGGGCTGGAGGGGCGTCTCGAGATCGAACGTATCGACATGGCCTCGGGCGCGGCGCTCGAGACCCTGACCCTGGAAGTCGGCGCCAGCCGCCGTGTCGATCCCGGCACGGCCCACCGGCCCTTCAACCCGGGACCCGGCCGCTGCCGCTTTCTGATCGTCCAGGGCGTGGGAAACTACGATTACCTGCCCTATCGGCGTTGCACCTGAGGCGCGTTCCCGGTTTAGATGCAGCCCTCGTCCGGGGGGACCCTATACCATGCGTCTTTTCATCCTGGCGCTCGCCGCCGCCCTGCCGCTGGCCGCCTGCTCGGCCAAGATCGAGGGCACGGCGCCCGCCCGCGTCATCGAAACCCGATCCTGCCAGCCGGCCTGCGTGAACGCCCTGGCGCTTAGCGACGACGGAACCCGTGTCGCGGTCTCCAGCCAGAGCGAGATCGAGATCTTCGACGCCACCACCGGCGATTCCCGCATGATCCTGGATGGAGGGGCCGACGCGCTCGCCGCCACCGGCTCCGCCTCCCCGCCGCGGCTGCTGGCCCAGTCGAAGGGTGAGGGGGGCCTCAGGGTCATGCGATTCGACACCGGGGCGCCGACCTACGCCACCAAGGGTTCGCGCACCCCGATCATCGAAAACCCCCGCTTCGACGCCTTCCGCGACAACGGCGCCGCCCTGGAGACCTTCCAGGACGCGGACTACCACTCCGTCCGGCTGCTCGATCCGCGCCACCGCCAGGAGGTGCCCTACGGCCTGGGTGGCGGCCGCGATGATCACATCGAGCTGCTGTCCCTGAGCGCCGTCTCCGAATCCTTGAACGGCGCCGCCTTCACGCGCCCGACCGCGGACGACAAGGGGCGGACCCTGGTGCTCAGCCACGACCATTTCGCCCGCTGGGCCGAGAACGCCTTCGACCGGGCGCCGGACCACCGGACCTTCAGCCGCGACGGCAGGACCTTCGCCGCCGACCTCGACGGCCGCGCCGCGGTCTGGGCGATGAAGGACGTCAAGATCACCGACCGGTTCGAGCCGGAACAGGACGGCAAGTGCCTGGTCGCGGGCCGCGCCTCGCCCACGCCCGACAAGCTGTCCGTCATCTGCGCTGGAACCGACGGCGTCCTCACGGTCTGGCGGGCGCCCGGCCGCGTCGAGGTGGGACGCGCGGCGCCGGAGGCCGGCTGGACGCTGAAGGACTGGCGCCTGTCGCGCGACGGACGCCGCCTGGCCCTGCTGGAGACCGGCGCGGCCGCCGCCGGTGGAACCCCGGTGCGGCTCAGGCTGATCGCGCTCGATCCCGCGGGGCCGGGCAAGACGCTCGACCTCGGTCATGTCGACAAGGTCTCGGACCTAGTCTTCGCCATCGACGGAACCGGCAAGACGGTCGCCGTGCGCCGGCCCGACGGGCGGCTGGCGATCTACGCGGGCGGCTGATGCGCGAGGCGGTCCGCTTCCGGATCGAGGGCCGGGTCCAGGGCGTGGGCTATCGCTGGTGGACGCTGGGCGAGGCGCGCCGGCTGGGCCTTCAGGGCTGGGTGCGCAACCGCCAGGACGGTTCTGTCGAAGCGCTGGCCATCGGCGACCGCACCGCCATCGAAGCCCTGAGGCAGCGTTGCCTCTCCGGCCCGCCCGGCGCGGCGGTCAGCGCCGTCCATGCGGAGCCGGCCGAGGACGACGGCAGTCAGGGCTTCGTACAGAAACGCACGCTCTAGCGCCGAGCCGCTCTCCACTCGACCATCCAGTTCAGCGCAGCATCCGACTGAGCGGCCAGCATCTCGTCGGCGAGCTTGGTGTCCGCCGAGCCTGCATTGATGACGACGAAGGAGACCGTCCAGTCGCCGATCTGGGCCACCCGGGCGCGGGCGTAGGATGGCTTGCCGGCGCGGACTCCCAGCACGCCCACGGTCGCGAACGGGTAAGCGCGGGCCGGCGGCGGAGGCTCATCGATCGTCTTGCCCGACAGGATCTTGATCAGGTCCCCGGCAGCCCTTGCCAGATGGGCCTCGAGGGCCGGTGGTTTCGGATAGCGGGTGGCGAAGGCGTAGTAGTTCACGCTGCCGACGTGGGTGCTGCACGACACCGTCTCGCCACGGGCGACGCCGCCCGAGGCTTCGACAGAGATCTCCTGCTGCTTGGTGTCGGGGAAGAACAGGCAGACCAGGCCGCTCGGGTTATGGCGGATGGACATCATCGGCGAGCCGTCCGGCGTGATGTCCTCCAGGACGTCGGAGGCCCGCGCCTCGGCGATCATGCCCCGGGCCTGCGCGTGGATTTCGGCCGGGCTGGGCGTGGCTTGCGCGAGCGCCGGCCCCGCCAGGGCAAACCACGCCGCGCCGAGCGCGACCATCAGTTTCCCGCGCATTCTGATCTCCCCCGCGGCGTCGAACGGCCAGTCTCAGAGACACCCTAGGGGCGATCCCGAAAGAGCGGAAGCCGCCCCTCAGCCCAGGGCCGCCTCGACGGCCTCGACCAGCATCGGCTCCTCGGGCCCGACGTCGGGGGCGAAGCGGCCGATCACCCTGCCGTCGCGGCCGATCAGGAACTTCTCGAAGTTCCACAGGATTCCCGCCTCGCTGTCGGGCTGCACGCCGTAGCCCGCCAGGCGCTCGCGGAAACCGCCGCCGGGCTTTTCCCGGGCCTTCGGCTGCGCCGCGATAAGGCCCTCGTAGAGCGGGTGCTTGCCCGGTCCCTTGACCACGATCTTGGAGAACATCGGGAAGTCGACGCCGAATTTCGTGGTGCAGAAGTCTGCGATCTCGGCGTCGGTCCCGGGCTCCTGGGCCCCGAATTCGTTGGCCGGAAAGCCCAGCACCTCGAAGCCCCGATCCTTGAACCGCCCGTAAAGCCGCTCCAGACCCTCGTACTGGGGGGTCAGCCCGCAGGCCGAGGCCACATTGACCACCAGCAGCACCTTGCCGCGGAAGTCGCCCAGGGTGGCGGGGGCGCCGTCAATGCGGTTGAGCGGGATGTCGTAAAGGTCGGTCATGAGGGCGGGCTCCATCGCGGGAGGGCGACCCTACGACGGCCCTCGCCGGCGCGAAAGTCGGGATGACCGAGAAAATGTCAGGTTGACCGGACATTATGTACGTGACAAAGCAAACGCCAAAACGTACTGATTCCAACCGACAGGCCGGCGCTTCGGGCGGCTCGCAAGATCAGGACGCGAGCCGCCAAAAGGCGCGCGCCGTCATAGCGGACAAACTGGTCGCCTGGTTCTCGACCGACGGCCCGCCTATGGCCCGGATTGAAGCGGAGGCGTTGGCAGAGGAAGTTCTGGACGCGCTGGAGGCCCCATCGGGGGCAGGCCGCGAATAGCGATCAGTCTGTCGAAGAAGTCGTCTAGATCGATCGCAAAATCAGTCATCCTCCTTGCGGTCGCAGCGAAGTCCTTGGGTTTGTAAACGAGCCAATCCTTTTTGCTGAGTAGCCGTGCGGGATCGCCGAGCGACAGCAGGTTTTCCCGCCCCATTAGGGCGGCGCCGATGTGCTTCCCCACGAATTGTGAGAACGCGTTTCTCGGCAGAAGAATGAGGGCGTCGGGCGTCTTCTCGTCGTAAAACCACAGACCATGCACGATGGCGTTACGCTCAATCGCCCGGCTCTTGGTCTGCTTCATCAACTCGCGAAAACGCTCATGAAGCTCGGGCTCCAGATAGGCGGTCGCCATCTCGTTCAAGACGGAGCGTTGTGAGCCGGTCCCAGTAAGGCTGTGATACATAGTGAGGCCCACTTCAGCCTGAACGCCCAGCATCGCGGCGAGAATGACGCCCCACTGGTCTTCGGTTAGCGTCCATAGGTTCGATATCGCGGCAATTGGAGCCCCAAGCGCCGGGATGCCCAACATGTAACCGGCGGCGAAAGACACATGGCCGTCGCCACGATAGGGTTGAGGCATGTCTGAATCATCCTCCAAGGCGGAAGCCTCCGACGAAAAGACCGACGACGCCGAGTTCAACCGCGTCGTCGGTAACCTGTTGAAGATGCCGCCCCAGCCTCACGCCAAGCCCCAGCCTGGGCGAAAGGCGGGAAGGCCGATCAAGGGTACAAGGTAGTGAGTTTCATCGGACGCGAGCAGGGTCGGATTGAGAGCGCACGAAAGACGGCGAATGGGGTCATGGCCGCTCAATTGGATGCAGTCGCCCAAGCCTTGGCTTGGGCGACTGACCCAACGCAATTCGAGTCGCCCTCGGCGCTGATTATGGGCAGGTCGGAAGGCTCAGAAGATTGTCGGGCACGTCTCCGTCCGCCTCAGTCTTTATGTACTTGTTCCCAAACCGGCTAACGGCGGTAACAACAAGTGCTCGAACGCCGTCCGAGCCCTGTGAGTGGTAAATCCACGCTCCGGTGTCGATGTCTTCGATCGTTTTTTGTTGGGACTGCGACCAGCGGCTGCCGTCTGGATTGGTGCCGCCGACGCGCTCAATGCGTTCGTAGTGGTTCTTCCGGTCGTCTTTGACGATGCAGCGGATCGTTTGGTGGCTTGCCATATAAGGCATCCTTTATGTGGATGCTGGATATGCCGTTGACCGCGTCGCTGATTCCGATCCAAGGAAGGTTCAACGTTTTCACCGGGGCCGCTCTATCCAGCGGTTTCAGAAATGCTCAGGGGTTCGTTTGCGCGACCCCTGAGCAACTCTGCCCGTATCCCGATTCGTGGGGCTCGGAGCCCCCGCATAGGTTGAAAAGCGTTCCCTTTTTATTCCGAAGTGCTTTTCGCCACTCTGCGCTTTGCGAGAATGCGCTGAGCCTTCTGCTTAAGCGTAAGCGGCTTCGCCAATCCGCCGATAGGTAAGGCGCTTGCCGCCGATGCCGCGCAGGACTTCGTTCGTGCGGGCGGTGTCATCGATCCCGAGCGCGATGCGGTTGGAATAGCGGAAGTCAAACTCGGCCATGTAGCGGTGCAGATGCTGCGAACCGCAATGCTGGTAGATCCCCTTCATCCCGCGCTTGAAGATGCCGAAGAAGCCTTCAATCGTGTTGGTGTGGGCGGTGCGATCCGAGCGGGAGACGTACTCCTCGGCGCTATGGTTGACCGTGGCGTGGGCGGCGAATTCCTTACCAACCGTGATGTAGTGGCGGGCCTCGTCGGTCATGAGGCGGGCTTCACGGTGAATGTTCGAAAGCAAGATCGGCGCGAGGGTCGCCATCTTGAAGTCAGCGACCACGAACGAACGGGCGCGGCCCGTGGCGCGGTCAACGAGCGACAGGACGCGGTTCTTGTTCTGCCAAGTCTGGCGCGACTTCGGAACGTCGCCGTTCTTGCCGATGAAGGTTTCATCGACTTCGACCGTGCCGCCGCCGGAACCCATGCCGGCGCCACTGTCGGAGGTCATGGCTTCGCGGATGCGGTGCATCATGAACCAAGCCGTCTTGTAGCTCACGCCGAGCTGGCGGCTGATCTGGTGGGCCGAAACGCCCTTCTTCGAAGAGGACATGAGGTAGGTCGCCAGCAGCCACTTGTTCAGCGGCACCTTGGAGCGCTCGAACACGGTCCCGACCGTGATCGTGAATTGCTCGCGACAGGCGTTGCACTGGTACAGGCCCGCACGGTGCGCCGAACCCTTGAGCGCGGTCGCTTCGTTCACGACGCCGCAATGAGCGCAGATCGGACCCTGGGGCCAACGGGTGGCTTCCAGATGCTCGCGGGCCTTATCGGCGTCGGTGAAGATGGGGCTGTCGAGGCGCATGGGCTGAACTCCTTGTCCCCACAATGGAATTCAGGGCCTGCTTTGTCAAGTACATAATGTCCGGTTGACCTTACACAACTCATGTGTCAGGTTGACCTTACTTTCTGTCATGAGGTCCTGACACATGTCGCCCCAAGCCGAATACGTCCGCAGCGTCGCCGTGTGGATGACCCTGTATGTGATCCTGATCGTGGTCATTTCCTGGACGCCGCTGGGCGAGCAGCTGCTCGCGGGACCGCTGGTCTATCCGGTCGCCGCCCTCCCGGCCCTGCCGATCATCATGGTCATGCTGGCGATGCTCCGGCTGATGCGCCGCTCCGACGAGTTCGTCCGCGCCCTGCTGGCCAAGCGTTTCGTCGTGGCCGTGGCTCTGGATTTCGCGGGCTGCGCGGTCTGGGGCTTCCTGGAGAGCTTCGCCAAGGCCCCGCACGCGCCGCTGTGGATGGTGTTCCCGGCCTTCTGGTTCTGCTTCGGCATCATCTCGCCCTTCGTGAAGGACAGCCGATGAAGAGCCGCCTTCGCGTGCTGCGCGCCGAGCGCGGTTGGAGCCAGGCGGAGTTGGGCGAACGGCTCGGCGTCTCGCGCCAGGCGGTCAACGCGCTGGAGACCGACAAGCACGACCCCTCCCTCGATCTCGCCTTCAAGATCGCCGCCCTGTTCGGCCTGAAGGTCGAGGACGTCTTCGAAAACCCCCACGCCCAATAGTTTCAAACGGAGTTCCCCCATGTCTTCCCTTCACGCGGCCCTGGCCGCGACCCTGGCGCTCGCCTTCGGCGCCGCCGCCACGACCGCCGTCCAGGCTGCTGAACCCACCGCGGCGGCGACGCCGGCCTTCGCCTCCGACCGCATCAGCGTGCGGGTCGTGGGCCAGGGGCCCGACGTCATCCTGATCCCCGGGCTGGCCTGCGCCCCCGAGGTCTGGGACCAGCTGGTCGCGAAGCTCGCGGCGACCCACCGCCTGCATCTGGTGCAGCTCAAGGGCTTCGCCGGGCTGAAGGCCGAGGTCGGGGAAGGCCCCGTGTTCGAACCGGCGGCCCAGGCGTTGGCCCGCTATATCCGCGAGGCGCGCCTCGATCATCCGGCGGTCATCGGCCACTCCCTGGGGGGCGAGATGGGGCTGTGGCTGGCCGAGCACGAACCTGCGGTGGGTCGCGTCCTGGTGATCGACGCCCTGCCCTTCTTCAGCCTGGTCTATGGTCCGACCGCGACGGTGGAGAGCGCGAAGCCGTACGCCGCCATGATGGTCAATCAGCTGATGAGCGCTCAACCCGAGGCTTTCGCCGCCAACCAGAAGGCGCTGGCCGAGGCGCTGGTGCGCGACCCGTCCGGACGCGAGGCGGTGCTGCGCTGGTCCCTGGCCAGCGACCGCCGCACCATGGCCCAGGCGGCGGCCGACCTGATGGTCACCGACCTGAGGCCGGGCCTGGCCTCGATCTCCACGCCGGTCACCGTGCTCTACGCCGCCGACGACGACGGGGCCCCGGCCGCGCGGGCGGACGCGCTCTACGCCGGCGCCTACGCCGGGCTGAAGGGCGTGAAGCTGATCCGCGTCGACGCCAGCCGCCACTTCATCATGCTGGACCAGCCCGCCCGCTTCGGCGAGGCGGTCGAGGCCTTCCTGGCCGGGCGCTAGAACCGCCACCATACCGCCACAACCGTCGCCTTCCCTTGGGCCCGACCTTGGGGGAGGGCGGCGGATGCGGCGCACCGGTCTGATCATCACAGCCGCAGCGGTTCTGGGTCTGGCGGCCCTGCTCGCGATCTTCTGGCCGGAGGTCGGACCTTCGCTGTCCGGGCTCCGCCGCGACCTGACGCCGGCGGACCAGCGCCGTTGCGCCGCCGACCGGCCCTGCCGCATCCGCATTCTCTATGCCTACACCGCCGCCGGCCTGGCCGAGCTTGAGCCCCGCACAGCCGGGGAGAAGGCGGCGCTCGCGCCCTGCCATGCCCGCACCGGTGACTATGGCGTCTGCGTGCTGGAGCGGATCGCGGCGGACGACACCGCCTCGCTCGACGCCGCCTTCCGCCGTTCGGGCATCACCCGGCTGGAGGGCGGGCGCCCGGACATTGTCTTCGAAACCATCGCCCTGCCCGCCCACGCCGTGGCGGGGCTGGACGTCGCCGGCGCCGCCGACGGCCCCAGCATGGACCAACCGTCCAACTACTTCCCGGCGCCCGAGTTCAACCGGCGCATGCTGGGCTGGCTGCCCGCGACCCGGCTCTTCCGCCACGAGGGCCGCGACGCCGCCCTGGTGGTGGTCTTCACCGGCCTGCGCGATCCGTCGCGCGCCTGCATCTACAATTCGGTGCAGCTGTCGGGGATCATCGTCCTGCCGGGTTGCATGGCGGGCGGCTATACTGGAGACGCCGCCCTGCGCCTGCGCGAGCAGATCCTGTTCCTGCATGAGGCCGGGCACGCCTTCGGCG
The DNA here is from genome assembly GCA_964432415.1 of uncultured Caulobacteraceae bacterium. Classification (GTDB taxonomy): domain Bacteria; phylum Pseudomonadota; class Alphaproteobacteria; order Caulobacterales; family Caulobacteraceae; genus JAFECT01. Next base: position 31,865 of record CAYSNW010000021.1, on the reverse strand, counting down.
CCGGACACAACGAGCTGGGGCTGCCCCAGCCCTGCAAGCCCGGGCCGACGAGGGCCTGCGCCTGGGAGGCCTGTGTCGGGCGGGTCTGCTCGCCGGACGACCTGGTCGAGGCGCCCGACGCCTTCTGCACCCTGACCGGCCAGTACAACTATGGCTACGCCGACCGCTTCTGCCGCGCGCACCGGAGGGGCGAGCAGGGCTCGGGCTGGATTCTGGAATGGTCCCATCCCGGGCCATGCAGGACCCCGGGGCTGGAGACCGAGGCCTGCGGCGACGCCGGCCACGACGCGGTCTCGGTCATGCGCTCGCGCGCCTGGGCGGTGGCCCATCCGGCGCGGAGCTGATCAGCGCGCCTCGACCCTCACGACGGTGCGGGCGCTGGCGCGGGCGGTGTCGTTGCGGGCCACAGTCAGGCAGGTGTCGTCGCCGACAGCCCTGGCGCAGTGATCGCGCACGGCGCTGCGGACCTTGGCCTCGATCACCGCGGCCTCGACCGGACGCACGGGGTCGTGGCGGACCACGACCATCCGCATGTGGGCGGGACCCTGGCTTGCCAGGGCGGCGGTGGCGGGCAGGACGGCGGCCAGCAGGGCCGCCAGTACGAAACGATTGGTCTTCATCATCCGTCTCCGTGGACTTGGCCGGACCCGGACGATCTTTCGCCGTCTCGCGTTCGACGAGCGGCGTTTAGGACAAGACGGACTGTCGAGACAATTTAAACTTTATTCATTACGTTCGCGCAATCACAGCATTCGCCGAAACATTACACGGGCGTAATTGAATATCGGCTCTAATGGGCCAGTCCGCCCAGCGCGTCCTTCAGCGGGTTCTTCTTCCTGGCCGGCGCCGGGGCGCTACCGTCGGTCGGCGCCTGGTCCTTCGTCCCCTTGCCGCCCAGGCCCTTGAGCAGGCCGCCGATCCCGCTGCTGTCGTCCCCGCCCAGCGCCTGGCCCAGCTTGCCGCGCAGCTCCGCCTCGGCCAGGCCCTTCAGGTCCGGGGTGAAGGCGAGCTTGCTCCAGGGCCCCGAGACCCGGAACGGCACGGCGCTCAGGTCCAGCGAACGGCCGCCCAGCTTCGCCGCGCCCTGAGGCTTGATCGACAGGTCCAGCGCCTGATTCCCAAGGTCGATCCGCCCGACCCCGTTCAGGGTGACGGCGGCTGTGACCAGGCGCAGGTTCGAGGTCGAGGCGACGCCGCCGGAGACGGTGAAATCCGCCGACAGCGTCGAGAAGCTGGTGCGGGCATTGGCGCCCACCGCCTGCCCCGACAGCACCGAGGTCACCTGGCGCGAGACCGCCGCCAGGTCCGCGCCCCGGATCGAGCCGGAGGCGACCTCCACCGTGGCGGTCCCGGCCAGGCCCTTCATGATCTGGGCCTGGTTGGCGCCCGCTCCGGCGAGGTTGGCGTTCAGCCGCGCCGTGCCCTCGATGCGGTCCAGGGCCGCGAGATCGGTGAGCAGGGGCCGGGCCTGCACGCCGGACAGGTTGAGCGCGAAGGCCGCCCGCGCCGAACGGCCGCCCTGGCTGAGCACCACCCGCCCCGAACCCGAACCGCCGTACAGCGCCATGCGCTCGATGCGGATGTCCGCCTGGCCGCCGTTCAGCGCCAGCGAACCGCCGACGCCGGTCAGCTTGACCCGCCGCCAGGCCACCGCCCCGGCGCTGAGCTGCAGGTCCGCGTCGAACGCGGAAAGCCCCGAAAGATCGATCGGCGTCGTGCTCCAGCCCGCGCCGGGCGGGCCCTCGGGGCCGAGGTAGGGATTGAGATCCAGGACCGCGAAATAGAGCTGGCCCGACGCGTAGGCGCGGGGCCGCGACAGGTCGATGTCGAGGTCGCCCGAGGCCCTCAGGTGATCGAGCGCGATCTGGGCGCCTTCGAGCTTCAGGCTGGTTCCCTGGCGGGTCAGCCGCCCGTTGAGCGCGAAGGCGCCAAGCGACTTGCCCGAGCCCATGGCCTTGCCGGTCCAGGCCGACAGGGCCCGCAGGGAGGGGCCCGAGGCGTCGAACCGGCCGACAAGCTGGCCGGCCGCCGGGTCCAGGGCCCCGTCCAGGCGCAGGGTCAGGAGTTCGCTCTTCAGGCTGAAGCCCACCGGCGCTGCCTCGCCGGCCAGGGTCAGGCGCGGCTGGGCGAGGTCCAGGTCGAGACGGATCGACCGGCCCTTCCACCAGAACCCGCCCTCGACCTTCAGCGGCCTGTCCAGGCTGTCCAGGGCGAAGGACAGGTCCAGCTGGTCCAGGTCCTGGCGCTTTCCCGAGGCGCCGTCGAGATAGCTCAGCACCCCGCCCTCTACGCTGACCTGCTCCAGCCTCAGGTCCTTGAGCCAACCCAGGCCCGCAGCCTTCGGCGCGCCGGAACCGAGCTTCCAGTTGACCGTGCCGTCTGCGGCCTTCTCCAGCCGCACCACGGGACGGCGCAGCAGCAGGCGCCGGACCTCGACCCTCCCGGAGAGCAGGGCCTGGGGTGAGACGCCGACGTCGAAGGCCTCGGCTGAGATCAGGTCCGGGGCGGCGCCGCCCGGAAGGTTGGCGATGTGGACGTCGCGCGCCTCGATTCCGGCCACGGGCCAGAGTGTCGGGTTGACCCCGCCGCGGATCTTCACCGGCCGTCCGAGCCTGTCGCTGAGGGTGCGTTCCAGGTCGGCGGCGATCTTCGCGCGCGGCAGCAGCAGGTTCGCCGCGCCCCAGGCGCCGGCGCCCAGCACCAGGACGATCGCCAGTGTCCACAACAGACGTTTCGCGAAAGACCCCTTGGCCCTGGCCATGCAAGCTCCCCCCGGGGGAAGCTCTAGCATAGGGTCCGGGCGGGCGCCTTCCCCCTACAGGTGGTTGGGCCCGGGCGCGTGGCGGTAGAGGATCTGCACATAGGCCCAGAGCGGGGCCATGAGGGTGAAGCCCACCACCAGGCGGAAGCCGAGATCGAGCAGGCGCCGGGGCAAATTGTCGGACTGGCGCATCAGACCGACCAGTCCGGCCGCGGCGGCGCCGATCCAGCCGGCGCCGAGACCGCCCGCGAAGCAGGATCCCACGGTCGGCAGCTGCCACAGCGCCGCGGCCGCCACGACGTGGCCGGCCAAAAGGAAGGCGCCGATCGAGATGCGCTGGTCGAAGCTGAGGCTCGCCGCGTCGGGAATGGCGATGCCCGCGGTCGAACGGCCGCCGAGCGTGAGGGCGCCCACCAGGGCGCCCGCGAACGCCCCCATGCCCCCTGCCACCAGGGCCGCCTGCAGCGCCGCCATCCGCCGATCTCCCAAATTGCGAGGGCTTGGCTCTAGCGGAGCGACAGGGATGGGGGAAGAGCGATGAGAGGCTGCGGCCATGAACCTGGATGATCGATCCTTCCCCCCCGCGAGGGGGAAGGTGGCGACGCAAGGAGCCGGATGGGGGGCAGCGCAACCGCTGCGTGGCTTGGTGAGATCTGGGGCAGGTTTTGCGCACCGGGAGGCGCTTCTTGCGGTCATCCGTAGCCCGGCCCCCCTTCTGAGCCCCTGACGGGGCCCACCTTCCCCCTCGCGGGGGGAAGGATCGCATCTTCGGCCGATGTCGCTCCGGGCAGGTCAGATCGCGTGCGTCCCGGATGCGTCTCGGAGCCCGCGATCGGACGGTCCTATCGCGGATAGACCATGTTCGCGTGGGCGCTGGCGCCGTCTTCGCGGACGGTGAGCTTGATGCGGTCGAAGTCGGGGCGGCCCGAGCCTGAGTAGTTGACCATGGCCCAGCCCTCCAGGGGGCGGCCGTCGGCTTCCCGCTTCATCTGATGGTCGCCGTCCTCGTCGTGCAGGACGCTGACCGCGTACTCGCCGGCCGGGACGCCGTGCATCGTGAAGGTCACGGTTCCGGCCTCGGGATTGGCCTTCAGGTCGCCGGAGGTCATGGCGCGCTGCATGAACTGGCTGCGGTTCTGCAGGGCGATGTAGAGCGTGCCGCCGCGCGCCTGGACGCCGGAAACGGACACGGTGACGTCCGCGGCGAGCGCGGCGGAGGCGGTCGCCAGAGACAGGGCGGCCGCGGCGGCGGCGATCATGAGGGACTTCATCGGGGCTCTCCTTGTGGGTCAGCAATGTGCTTTACATTGCAAAGTACATTGCCAGAGTCAACCGCATTTGCACGGCGCCCGTCTCGCCCCCCGCGGCGACGCTGAACGATCCATGCGCGATCGTGGGCTTTCAAAGCCGTCCCGCCCCTTGACTCCCGGGTGGAGCGACCATAACTCCCCGCTGCGTTAGCACTCAGGGGACGCGGCTGCTAACGGCCGCCCGGATATCCGGCCCAACCCCTGGGGGCTGTCCCTTTTTAGAAGACCGGAGACTGCAAGATGGCGTTTCGTCCGCTCGGAGACCGCGTGCTCGTCAAGCGCGTGGAAGAGGAAGCGAAGACCAAGGGCGGGATCATCATCCCCGACACCGCCAAGGAAAAGCCCCAGGAGGGCGAAGTCGTGGCCGTTGGCCCCGGCGCCCGTGACGAGGCCGGCAAGCGCGTCGAACCCGACGTGAAGGTCGGCGACCGCATCCTGTTCGGCAAGTGGTCCGGCTCGGAAGTCCGCATCGACGGCGACGAGCTGCTGATCATGAAGGAGTCCGACATCCTGGGCGTGCTGGACAAGGCCGACGCCGCCAAGAAGGCCGCCTGAACCTCGTCCTGAACGACAGTCTGATCACCGGACCCTCGGCCCTCCCCGGCCGGACGGTCCGATCCGTCTACAACCCCAATTCTGATTGAGAGAGCAGCTCACCATGGCCGCCAAGCAAGTCCACTTCTCCACCGACGCGCGCGAAAAGATGCTGCGCGGCGTCAACATCCTCGCCAACGCCGTGAAGGTCACCCTGGGCCCCAAGGGCCGCAACGTGGTGATCGAAAAGTCCTTCGGCGCCCCGCGCTCCACCAAGGACGGCGTCTCGGTCGCCAAGGAAATCGAACTGGAAGACAAGTTCGAGAACATGGGCGCCCAGATGATCCGGGAAGTCGCCTCCAAGACCAACGACAAGGCCGGCGACGGCACCACCACCGCGACCGTCCTGGCCCAGGCCATCGTCACCGAAGGCATGAAGTCGGTGGCCGCCGGCATGAACCCGATGGACCTGAAGCGCGGCGTCGAGAAGGCGGTCATCGCCGTCGTCGCCGAGATCAAGAAGTCCTCGCGCAAGGTCACCACCAACGACGAGATCGCCCAGGTCGGCACCATCTCGGCCAACGGCGACAGCGACGTGGGCGCCATGATCGCGCGCGCCATGGAAAAGGTCGGCAACGAAGGCGTCATCACCGTTGAAGAAGCCAAGTCGCTCGACACCGAACTGGAGGTCGTCGAGGGCATGCAGTTCGACCGCGGCTACCTGTCGCCCTACTTCATCACCAACGCGGACAAGATGGAGGTTCAGCTCGACGAACCCCTGATCCTGCTCCACGAGAAGAAGCTCTCCTCGCTGCAGCCCATGCTGCCGGTGCTGGAAGCGGTGGTGCAGTCGGGCCGTCCGCTGCTGATCATCGCCGAGGACATCGAAGGCGAAGCCCTGGCCACCCTGGTGGTCAACAAGCTGCGCGGCGGCCTGCGGGTCGCGGCGGTGAAGGCGCCGGGCTTCGGCGATCGCCGCAAGGCCATGCTGGAAGACATCGCCATCCTGACCGGCGGCCAGGTGATCAGCGAAGACCTCGGCATCAAGCTCGAGACCGTCACCCTGGACATGCTGGGCAAGGCCAAGAAGGTCACCATCACCAAGGAAGACACCACCATCGTCGACGGTTCGGGCGAGAAGGCGGGCATCGAGGCCCGCATCGGCCAGATCAAGAAGCAGATCGAGGACACCACCTCGGACTACGACAAGGAAAAGCTGCAGGAGCGCCTGGCCAAGCTGGCCGGCGGTGTTGCGGTGGTCCGCGTCGGCGGCTCGACCGAAATCGAAGTGAAGGAAAAGAAGGACCGCGTCGACGACGCGCTCAACGCCACGCGTGCGGCGGTTGAGGAAGGCATCGTCCCCGGCGGCGGCGTCGCCCTGCTGAAGGCCTCGCTGGTGCTCATCGGCATGACCGGCGACAACGCCGACCAGAACGCGGGCATCGCCATCGTGCGCCGCGCCCTGCAGGCCCCGATCCGTCAGATCGCCGAGAACGCCGGCGTGGAAGGCTCGATCGTGGTCGGCAAGGTTCTGGAGAACAAGTCCCCGACCTTCGGCTTCAACGCCCAGACGGAAGAGTACGTCGACCTGGTCCAGGCCGGCGTGATCGACCCGGCCAAGGTCGTGCGCACCGCCCTGCAGGACGCCTCCTCGGTGGCGGCCCTGATGATCACCACCGAAGCGGCCGTGGCCGACGCCCCCAAGAAGGGCTCGGGCGGCGGCGCCGGCGGCGGCATGGGCGGCGGCGGCATGGGCGGCATGGGCGACATGGACTTCTAAGGAAGTCCATAAGCGCCCATCACCGCAAAGTAGCTGGATCGGTCATGCGCCGATCCAGCGGGCGACATGGACTTCTAAGAAGCCCTGCTCAGACTGCACTCAGCCTGAAAATGACGAACCCCCGGTCGGAAACGGCCGGGGGTTTTTCTTTGAATCGCGTAAGACAGGACCAATGGCGCAGCTGGTCCACGAACTCTGGGAAGACGTCGACGAGCGGGGTCAGGCCCTTCCGTCAATGGTGCTGGCGGGTCCGGCCGGCGACTCGCCCCGGCTGTTCATGTCGCCCAAGGCGCGCCTGATCCGCACCTTCCTGGCCGACAGCTATTTCGAGGCCATGTCGATCTACTTCGCCATCAACGGCTGGGAGCCGTTCAACGCCGCGCGGCCGGACGACTTCGAGCCCTATCCGGAGGAATGGGCGCGCATCCAGCGCGAGGCCCTGGCGAAGCGGGGCGACTGTTGACCCTGGCGCAGGCGCTGGCGGAGCTGGAGCGGCGCGCCGATCCCGCGATCCTGGCCGGCATGTCGCGCTACGCCATTCCCTCCCACAACGCTCTGGGGGTCCCGATGGCGGCGATCCAGGACCTGGGCAGGCAGATCGGCCGCGACCATGGCCTGGCCCACGCGCTCTGGGACAGCGGCGGATACGAAGCCCGCACCCTGGCCGCCTTCGTCGCCGACCCCAAGATCCTGACGCCCCAGGAGATGGATCGCTGGCGCGCCGACTTCGACAGCTGGGCCCTCTGCGACAGCCTCTGCTTCAAGCTGTTCGACCGCTCGCCCCACGCCTGGGCCAAGGTCGAAGAGTGGCGCAATCTGAACGACGAGTTCGGCCGCCGCGCGGCCTTCGCACTGATCGCCAGCCTGGCCCTGCACGACAAGCGCAAGGACGACGCGCCGTTCCTTGAGGCGCTGACCTTCATCGAGGCCGCGGCCACGGACGGGCGCAACTTCGTCAAGAAGGCGGTGAACTGGGCCCTGCGCGCCATCGGCTGGCGCAACGCCGCCCTGCACACCGCCGCTCTGGCGATGGCGCAACGGTTGGCCGGCTCGGCGGACCCGACCTCACGCTGGATCGGCAAGGATGCGGTCAGGCAGCTGAACAGCCCGGCGACGCTCAAGCGGATGGCGAAACGCGGCGGCTAGGCGTCCCTGACCGGCTGCGGCCCCAGCATCCGGTAGCCCGTGTCAGACCCCACCAGCTCGCCGGTCATGTTGCGCCCGCCCGGCCCGGCCAGAAACAGCACCGTCTCGGCCACGTCCTCGGCGGCGGCGGCGAAGCGCAGGGGCACGATGGCCTTGACCTGCTCGCGGAAGCGGTCGGCGACCGCCTTACCCTCGACCTTCTCGGTCCAGGGGCTCTCGATGTAGCCGGGGCAGATCGCGTTGACCCGGATCAGGGGCGCGAGCGCGCGGGCCAGGGCCACGCTCATGATGTTCAGCGCGCCCTTGGACGCGATGTAGGCGACCGAGGAACCGGTGGCGTTGAGCGCCGCAACCGAGGAGACATTGACCACCGAGGAGGCCCGCCCGGCCGAGCGGGCGCCGGCCTCCAGCAGCGGCCGGCAGGCGCGGATCATCTGGTAGGGCCCGACGGTGTTGACCCCGTAGATGCGCTGGAAGTCTTCCGCCGACAGGGCGTCGAGGTCGGAGTGATCGCGGGCGAACTTGGTGGTCCCGGCGTTGTTGACCAGGGCGTGGAGGCTTCCCCAGGGCGCCGCCACCTCGGCCATACGGCGGCAGTCGGCGACGGAAGCGACGTCGCCCTGGACGAGAGCCACCTTCGCGCCCGCGTCACGGCAGAGATCGGCCACCGCCTCGGCAGCGTCCCGGCTCGAGGCGTAGTTGATCACCACCCCTGAGGCGCCGCGCTTGGCCGCGCCGACCGCCGTGGCCGCGCCCAGGCCCGTGCCCGCCCCGGTCACCACGATGTTCAGCCCGTCGAAATCGTCCATGCCCCGTCCCTCCAGCCGCTTTCCGGCAATAGCGGTCACGGCGGGGGCTGTTAAGTCGCGCGCAAAGCGCCGCACACTGAATTTTCCGGACGGACTTTCGCCACGAACGGGTTAGAGCTTGGCGAAATCGCGTCCTATGATGGGGGCCGAAACCTCGGGGGTATCCGACAAATGCATCGACGCCTTGTGATCGGCGCCGTTCTCATCGCCGCCGCGCCCGCCCTGGCCGATCCGCTGCCGGTGGTCACCACGCCCGGCACCGCCGCGGCCCGCCACGTCACCCAGCTGTTCATGAGCCCGGCGGGCGAGCCCTTCCGCGCCTACCCCGACGACCCCTATCCGGTGGAGGTCTGGTTCAAGCGCGCGGACACCGACAAGGACGGCGCCCTCAGCCTCGCCGAGTTCAAGGCCGACGCCCAGACCTTCTTCCGGAAGGTCGACCGCGACGGCAACGGCGTCATCGACGACAGCGAGACCAGCTATTACGAAAAGTCGATCGCGCCGGAGATTCTGGAGCCCTTCATCGAGGCCTTCGACCCCAGCAAGGCGCCGCGCCAGCCCAAGTGGGAGCGCAATCCCGACGGCACCCTGCCCACCACCGAGGCCTCGGGCAGCCGCATCTCCCACGACCGCAAGCCGCTGATGAGCGCCGACGCGGCCGCCATGCAGGCCCGCCGGGGCGCCGCGCGCTTCAGCTTCCTGAACGAACCCCAGCCGATCCGGGCCTGCGACAGCAACCTGGACTACAAGGTCACCCTGGCCGAGTGGCTCAACAAGACCGAGCGCCGCTTCGCCACCCTGGACCTGAACCACGACGGCAAGCTGGAGCGCGATGAGCTTCCGGTCACGCCCTTCCAGTTCAAGCTGCTGTCCGACAAGTCCAGGAAGAAGAAGTAGCCAACCCGTCAGACTTCCGCCGCGATCTCGCGGCAGGGTCGTCCATCCGAACCTCCGCCCCGGGGCGAGGGCGCAACGAGGATAATCTCCGCATGGTGCGAGGCCTGCTGATCGGCGCCCTGATTCTGGTCGCTACTCCCGCCTTCCCGCAGAGCGCCCCGGCCCCCGATCCGGACGGACCGCGCTCGACCGGCCCGCGCCCCGACAGCATCCCGCCCCAGGCCCCGGCGTCCAAGCCCCTGGTCCCGCCGAGCGTCGGGTCCAAGGACGGCCCGCCCGCGCCGACGCCGGCCGAGGCCGCCGTCGAGGAAGGCCCCCACGGGCGCCAGCAGCTGTTCATCAGTCCGGCGGGCGAGCCATTCCGTGTCGACTTCGGACAACCCTATCCGGTCGAGGCCTGGTTCAAGCGCGCGGACGCCAATGGCGACGGCTCGCTCAGCCTGGCCGAGTTCAAGGCCGACGCGGCGCGCTTCTTCAAGGTGCTGGACGCCAACCACGATGGCGTCATCGACGGCTTCGAGAACGACGACTACGAAAACAAGATGGTCCCGGAGATCCTGCCCCGGGTCGGCGGCCTGACCGCGCGCGACGTGATGACCAGGAAGGAGCTGCTGGAAGGCAAGGCCGGCCGTGGCGGCGGCGCCCGCCGCGGCGGTGGCGGTGGCGGCTTCATGGGCGGCGGGCGGCGTGGCGCGGGCCAGTTCGGCCTGCTGGACGAGCCCCAGCCGGTGCGCGGCGCGGACAAGGACCTGAACTACCGCATCACGCCCGAGGAATGGGACCTGGCCGCGGCCCACCGTTTCGCCACGCTGGACAAGAACCACGACGGCAAGCTGGAGTTCTCCGAGCTGCCGCCCACGCCGCTGCAGCTGATGATCGCCGAACGCGAAAAGCGCGAAGCCAAGCACAAGAAGTAGGCGAGAAGAGGATTCACCACGAAGCGCACGAAGGACACGAGGAGGTCGATGCGACATCTCGATCCGTCCCCGAGGTTCTTCTTCGTGCCCTTCGTGTCCTTCGTGGTTCAACGCTTCTTGATTTCAGCCGCTTCGCGGCCCGAAGAGCCTAGACCCCATCCTCCGGCGGCGGCGGCGGCACGTTAGAGGCGTCGCGGCGGCGGCCGGTCAGCCGGCCCCACTGGCGCGAGATCCAGGCGCCGGCGCCGGACAGGGCGGCGATGATGATCACCCCGAACTTCTTGGCCAGCAGCAGGATGACCGCGATCAGTCCCGCCTTCTTGGCCACGGCCAGGCCCACGCCCGCGGCCAGCAGGCCCGCCAGGCCGTAGGCCGCCATGTGGTCGCCCTTCTGGAAGTCGGCGTAGCGGGCGCCGGGGTCGAACTGGGCGGTCTGGCGCACGTCGCCGGACACCTTCTGCACGGCGGCCAGATCGGCCATGCCGCCGATGATGTTGAGGCTGAGCACGCCTTTGCGGCCCAGCAGGCGCACGTCGTAGTTCAGCCCGTGGGCGGTCTTGCCGCCGATCTGCAGCTCCCGCGCCCAGATCATGGTGTGGGTGGCCGGGTCGTAGGACGGGGGCACGGCCCAGCCGACCACATTGATCTCGGGGAAGCCGGCCTTGACCCGCTCCTCGTTCTGCTCGCGGTCGCCGTCCTGCATCTTCTTGAGCGTGTCGGCGTAGTCGATCTTCTTGGCGTCGGTGTCGGAGACGTAGCCGTCGCCCTGCCAGGTGACGACCGCTCCCCACAGGCTTTCGCCGTCGGCGACCTGGGCGGGCATGATCATGCCCAGCACGTCCTCCTGCTCCTCCGGCCGGTTCCCCCAGACGTCGGTCAGGAACTTCTTGGCGTCGGCGGCGTCGAGGAAGATGTAGCGGTCCGACAGATTGAGCTTGGCGTCCGTGCCGGGGATGGTGATCGTCCCGTGCTGGGGCTTGATGCTCTTGATCGTGGCCTCGACCTTGGCCTCGCGCGCCGCCTCCGCGGGATCGGCGGTGGGCGTGGCCGGCGCCGGTGCGCAGAGGGCGGGCGATGCCGCCAGAAGCGCCGCCACGGCGGCGGCGGTGACCATACGCATCGGAAAATCTCCCCCCGGAAACAGCGGTGAGCCTACCTGAGGCTGCATCCCTGTCACTACAGATTTCGAATGTTGCGCGAAATCCGGGAGCGCCCCGTCCGCGGAGCGCTCCCGTTCTCGACGTCGCCGGCCTTCGCTTGCGCTCCGGCGTTCGGAGCGCGGATCGCCAAAATCGTTGGCGATCCGATGCCGATGGCGTGACGCCATCGGCCGCTCCTCACCCTTTCACGCACACCACCTGCCGCAGGGTGTGAACGATCTCGACCAGGTCCGCCTGGGCGGCCATGACCGCGTCGATGTCCTTGTAGGCCATCGGCGTTTCGTCGATCACCTCGGCGTCCTTGCGGCATTCGACGCCGGCGGTGGCCGCGATGTGGTCCTCAAGCGTGAAGCGCCGCTTGGCCTCGGCCCGGCTCATGGCCCGGCCGGCGCCGTGCGAGCAGGTGCAGAAGGAGTCCCGGTTTCCCTTGCCGCGGACGATGAAGGACTTGGCGCCCATCGACCCCGGAATGATCCCCAGCTCCCCTTCCCCGGCCCGGACCGCCCCCTTGCGGGTGACGTAGACCGACTGGCCGAAGTGCTTCTCCTTGGAGACGTAGTTGTGGTGACAGTTCACCGCCGTCTCGGTCGTGAACACGTCAGGCCACTGCAGCCTCAGCACGCCCAGGACCTGCTCCATCATCACCTCGCGGTTGGCGAGCGCGTACTTCTGCGCCCACGACACCGCGCGGATGTAGTCGATGAAGCCCTCCGACCCTTCCGGGAAGTAGGCCAGATCCTCGTCCGGCAGGTTGATGAACCACCGCCTCATCTCGTGCTTGGCGCGCTCGATGAAGTAGGAGCCGAACCGGTTGCCCACGCCCCGGGAGCCGGAGTGCAGCATCACCCAGACGTCCTGGTTCTCATCGAGGCAGAGCTCGATGAAGTGGTTGCCGGTGCCCAGCGTCCCCAGGTGGCCGTAGCCGCGCGGGTGCGCCGCCTTGGGGTGTTTGTCGACGACGGCCTTGTAGCCTTCCTCCAGCACCGCCCAACGTTCGGCCGCCGCGGCCGGAGGCTCGCCCGCCCAGGCGCCGACGTCGTTGCGTCCGCCGTTGTCGGTGCGGCCGTGCGGCACGGCCGCCTCGATCGCCGAGCGGATACCGAACAGGTTGTCGGGCAGCTGGGCGGCGGTGATGGAGGTCTTCACCGCCATCATGCCGCAGCCGATGTCGACGCCGACGGCCGCGGGGATGATCGCGCCGAGGGTCGGAATGACCGAGCCCACGGTGGCGCCCTTGCCGAAGTGCACGTCGGGCATCACCGCCAGGTGCTTGTGGATGAACGGCAGGGACGCGACGTTGCGCAGCTGCTTCATCGCGGCGTCCTCGATGGGCACGCCCCTGGTCCAGGCCTTGATGTGGACCCGGGGGCCCTCGAACGTCTCGTGTCCCGTCATGGGGACCTCTCCTGTCTGGTTGAGGGAGCATGTCCGGGCGCAAAAGTGGGAACCACCTTTGCATGACACGCTCACCGCCCTCCCGGCCGTGGCCGCATCGAGATCCTTCCGAAACGAAGAACCCCTCCGCGGCCGGGCCGGGAGGGGTTCTTTCGTACAGCCTCTGATCCGGATGATCCTAGGCTCCCTGAAGCACCTCCCGCACGCACACGACGTCGCGCACTTCGCCCATGGGGGCGACGTGGCTGGTCGTCTGGTAGCGATTGGTCGGTAGCGAGGTCATGGGTCCTCTCACTTCGGGGCGCGGCGGATAGCACGGGTCTTCGAGATTTGAACAGCGAAAAGGTGAGAGGGCGCCACAGGCGTTGCGGGAAGGACACGCATCCTTTCATACCTCATTTTCTCTCCCCGGCGAAAGCCGGGTCCAGCAATCCCCGATGTGTATCGGGGTCCAGAAGAAATGCTCTTTGCCGGGACCCCGGCCTTCGCCGGGGATTGCTGGGTCCCGGCTTCCGCCGGGAAGAGTCGGAAAGAGGAAAGGCTCAGCCCGCACCTTCGCGCGACGGCGTGTGGCGGTAGGCGATGCGCCAGGCCACCCAGCCGGTCGCCGCGCCCTGCAGAACCCCGCCCAGGATTATCGGCGCGGTGGTTTCGATCATGCCGATGACCGAGCCGGCGAAAATGCCGAGAACGCCCCAGAACACTACCCCGGCCACGAGCGACAGAGCGGCGCTGACGCCGGTGAACGCCCACCATGTCCTGAACCGGATGAGGTGAAGCAGCACGCCGATCGGAAGACCCACGAAAAGCATGGCCTCAGCGGCGGTTTCGAGACAGGACGGCGCCTGCAGTGCAATCTCGAAGCCCACGTTGTGGAGTGTGGTGTTGGCCAGTCCATGCACGGAAATGGATTGAGCAACGGCGAACCCGATGGAGAACGCGGCATCGGTCGCCACCGCCGCGCCCCAGGCCAGCGCCGCGCGTACGAGTGTGGTCGTGTAACCCTCTCTCGCCGTTACGCCCATTTCCTGCTCCCCACGGCTCAGGTTCGACGCCCCAGCCTCGCCGGTCAATCGCCTGATCGGGCGGACCGTGCTAGGCGCTGTCGGGCACTCGGAGGGCGCGATGGCGGTCAGGCGTTTGGGATTGTTCGGCTTCGGCGCCTTCGGGCGGCTGGCGGCCCGGCATCTGAGCCCCTTCTTCGAGGTCCTGGTCCACGACCCCTCACCGGCCGCGCGGCGCGAGGCGCGGCGCTGGAACGTGCGCCTGGTGTCGCTGGAGGAGGCGGCGGCCTGTCCGCTGGTGGTGCTCGCCGCCCCGGTCGGCCGCCTAGAATCCCTGGCGCGCGAGATCGCGCCGCACGTGCGTCCCCACGCCATGGTCTTCGACGTCGCCTCGGTGAAGGTGCGCCCCGCCGCCTGGCTCGAGGCCGCCATCCCGGCCCACGCCGAGGTGATCGGCACCCACCCCCTGTTCGGGCCCCAGAGCGCGCGCGAGCAACTGGCCGGGCTGGAGTGCATCGTCTGCCCGGTGCGCTCGCGCCGCGTCGCCCGCGTGGTGCGTTTCCTGGAAAAGGCGTTGTTGCTGAAGGTCTCGGTGACCACGCCCGAGGCCCACGACCGCGCGCTCGCTGCCGTCCAGGGTCTGACTCACATGATCGGCAAGGTCATGGGCGGGCTGGAGCCCCTGCCCCAGGTGCACACCACGCGGAGCTACGAGGCTCTGATGGACGGCATGCGCATGGTCCAGGGCGATTCGGACGAACTGTTCCTGGCCATCCAGCGCGAGAACCCGTTCGCCGCCGAGTTGCGCGACCGGTTCTTCGCCGAGATCGAGGCGCTCAAGACCCGGCTGGACGATCAGGCGGGCTGACGCCGGGCGGAGCGCGAGCCCGCCCGGCGCTCGGCCCGGTTCCTAGTCGCAGCGCCAGTGGGCGCGGCCCCAGCGATCGTACCAGCGGTGCGGATAGCGGCAGCCGTAGCGGTAGCTCGGCGCGACGTAATAGCCGCGATAGCCGTAGCGGTAGCCGTAGTGGTGGCCCCGATCGTGGCGATCGCGCCAGTCGCGGTCGTGATCCCGGTCTCGCCAGTCACGATACTGGATCTTGTCCACGGTTAACGTCTGGGCCGGCGAAGCTGCGTCGGCCCGCACGGCGGCGGAGGGAAGGGCGAAGGCCGTGGCGCCCGCGCCGACCGTCATGGCCGCCGCCAGCGCGCTGATCATCAGGGTGCGCATTATCTCTCTCCATTCAACCCGAATGAGAAAAAACAACGCTTTGGGGCGAGTTCGGTTCAGCGCACTCTCCCGCCAAGCTTAGGAAACTATTCGATTTCTCTCGACCGGCGAACTGAAGCGTTCATCAAACGCGTTCAAGAGATGGGCCTGTTCCACGGCCAAGGTTTGCGTTAGGGTTAACCATTGGGGAGTAAGGGAGATCGATGTTGCGAGGCTCTCGAAGCATCGCAGCCTTGGCGGGATTCACCGCCTTGGTCATCGTCAGCGCCGTGGGCGCGACGGTGGTCTTCAGCCGTGCGACCGCCCGCCCCGTCGCCGAAGAACTGATTCCCTCCGCCAGCCTGCTGGCCGCCAGCACCGCCGCTGCCGATCAAGCCGTTCCGCAGCCTTCCGACGCGGAGACCCTGTCCGCGGCCGTGCGCGCCCAGGCTCCTTCCGGACCGCCGATCCTGTGGAGCGGCGAGGACCGCCAGTCCCTGCGCACCACCCAGGCGGCCGAATACCGCTACGAGCCTCGCTTCGACATGAGGCTGGTGCAGCGCGATTCGGGCGGCTCCGAGACCCGGGTTCAGGTCGACATCAGCCCGCGCGGGCCGGAGACGCGCTCGCCCGCCTCGGTGCTGGACCGCATGGGTTTCGGCCGCATCAACCCGGCTTACCGCCGCAAGGGCCGCTTCTACCTGTTCGCCGCCAGCGGCAATGACGCGGTCGGCCTCAACATGGCCCGGGACCGCGACGGCGAACTGCGCCGAGCCGGCTTCTCGTCCGAAAAGACCGCGGTGACCGGCGACGTCCAGGCCGGCGTCGGCTGGCGCAAGGGGCCGCTGTCCGCCTCGCTCAGCTATGTCGAGCGCCAGATCTCCGCTTTCGGCCAGCAGGCCAACGAGCGATTCGTGGCCCTGACCTTCGCCCTGCGCCCCCCGGGAGCCAAGACCAGCCGGGTGGAGGGCGACCGGCTGCACTACGACGACTATCAGCGCAGCCGAAACTTCCCCCGCTGACCGCTTTCCGGCGCCTCGCCGCTTGACGCCGCCTCGAGGCCGCGCGTTCTTGCGCTCAAATTCGGGCGGAGCCTCAGCACATGAAGATCACCCACCTCGCCGCCGCCCTGGGCGCGGCGCTCGCCATCGCCTCGGCCGCCCAGGCCAGGCCGAAGCCGGCCGACACCGTCTACTGGGGCGGGCCGATCCACACCGCCGACGACGCCCACCCCGACGCCCAGGCGGTGGCGGTGCGCGCGGGGCGCATCGCCTTCGTCGGTTCACGTGCGGGAGCCAAGGCGCTGGTCGGGCCGAAGACGAAGGTGGTGAACCTGCACGGCGCCGCCCTGTTTCCGGGCTTCACCGACGCCCACGCCCACCTGTTGGGCATCGGCCAGCGGGAGCTGACCCTGAACCTGGAGGGCACGCCCTCGGTCGCCGCCCTGGTCGCCACCCTGAAGACGCGGGTCGCCGCCACCCCCAGGGGCCAGATCGTCATGGGCCGCGGCTGGATCGAGACCCACTGGCCGGAGGGGCGTTTTCCGACCCGCCAGGACCTGGACACGGTCTCGCCCGACAACCCGGTGCTGCTGCGCCGCGCCGACGGCCATGCCCTGGTCGCCAATTCCGCGGCGCTGAGGGCCGCCCACATCGACCGCAACACGGCCGCCCCCTCCGGCGGCGCCATCCTGAAGGACAAGGACGGCGAACCCACCGGCATGCTGGTGGACGCGGCGATGCAGCTGATCGGGCCGATCGTCCCGCCCGAGACCGACGACTTCAAGGCGAAAGCCTACAAGGCCGGCTTCAAGGTCTATTCCGCCTACGGCTGGACCGGCGCCCACAACATGAGCGTCGACTACGAAGACACCCTGATGCTGGATGGCTTCGCCAAGCGGGGCGAGCTGCCGCTTCGGGTCTACAACGCCGTGACGCCCGAGGGCGCCGAGCGGCTGCTGAAGGAGGGTCCGCGCTTCACCGCCAACGGGCGGGTGATCACCCGCACGCTGAAATTCTACATGGACGGCGCGCTGGGCTCACGCGGCGCGGCCCTGTTCGAGCCCTATGAGGACGACAGCGGCACGGGCTTGCTGCAGATGAAGAAGGAAGACGTGCTGCCGGTCTGGGAGCGGGCGCTGAGGGGCGGCATCCAGGTCACCACCCACGCCATCGGCGACCGCGGCAATCACCTGGTGCTGGACTGGTACCAGGCCGCCTTCGAGGCGGTCCCCGTCTCCGAGCGCAAGGTCCCCGATCCGCGCTGGCGCGACGAGCACGCCCAGGTGATTTCGCCGCCGGACATCCCGCGCTTCGCCAAGCTCGGTGTCATTCCCTCCATGCAGCCCAGCCACGCCATCGGCGACCTGTACTTCGCCCCCAAGCGACTGGGCGAGGCGCGGCTGAAGGGCGCCTACGCCTGGAAGAGCCTGATCAATGCGGGGTCGATCATCCCGGGCGGCACCGACGCGCCGGTGGAGCGGGGCGACCCCCGGATCGAATTCTACGCCGCGGTGACCCGCCGCTCGCTGGACGGCTTCCAGGGCCCGGACTGGCACCCGGAAGAGGCGGTGGACCGGGCGACGGCGCTGAAGATGTTCACCCTCTGGCCGGCCTACGCCTCGTTCCGCGAGAAGGAGCTGGGCCTGATCAAGGTCGGCTACCGCGCCGACTTCACCATCTTCGACACCGACTTCATGACCGCGCCGGCGCCCCAGATCCTGAAAGCGAAGACGCTGATGACCGTGCTGGACGGCAAGCCGGCCTATCGGGCGCCGGGGTGGTGATCATTCAAAATAAGCCCGTCATCCTCGGGGCTCGCGAAGCGAGAACCCGAGGACCCAACAGCGAATCTTGATTGAAGCCGGTGCCAATAGCAGCTTCACGCCTGGAGCTGTTGGTCCTCGGGTCTGCGCCCCTGCGGGGTTCCGCTCCGAGGATGACGTCAAGTTTTTGGGAGAACCCTCAGGCCGGCGGCTGCGCCTCGCTGTGATGCATGGTGCTGGTCTTCGCCTCCGGCAGGCCCTCAGCTTCGGCCTGGGCGGCCAGCTTGCGTTTGCGGGCCAGCATCTTTTCGCCGAGTTCGACCAGGTCGACATCGGCCTTGCGCGCCTGGGCGAACATGCCCTTGCCCGGTTCTTCCTCTTCCTTGACGTGGTGCTCGATCTCCTCGCTGAGCACCTTGACCTTGGCGTTGTAGAAGTCCTCATCCGCCGAGGCCGCCTCGATCTCATTGACCAACAGCTTGGCGCCGTCGTGCTCGACGAAGGCTTCCTCGAGCATGTCCTCGTCGATCTTGCCCTCGAGCGCCGGGTAGAAGATCTCCTCCTCGATCGTGGTGTGGATCTTCAACTCGTTACAGATCTGGTGCGCCAGCGCCTGCTTGCGCTCCGCGCCCCGGGCCTTCTCGAAGTCCTCGAAAAGGCCCTCGACCTTGCGGTGGTCGGCCTTCAGCAAAGCGATAGCGTCGGTGAATTCGGCGGGCTGGTCGGCCATAGCAGCTACTCCTTACGGGGGGTCCGTTCAGGAGCCTCAACGATGGCCGCCGCAGCGGGGTTCCTCTATTTGTTGGCGAGCATCACCGCGGTCTTCAGATCCGCCTTCGCGCCCCCGGGGCTGCCCGGATAGTAGGAATTGACCAGCAGCGAGATGACCACGCCGTTGGACAGATAGACCACCTCGGTCACCACCTCGCCGGCGTTGCTGCCGTAGTTGTAGGGGTGCCAGCCATTGTGGCCCCAGGCGGCCAGGCCGCCGTCGAAGGTGTCGGTGAACAGCATCACCCCGTTGTTCTTGATCTCGTCGAGCGAGCCCTGGTCCAGGATCAGGCCGGGGGTCATGACCGCCCTGTAGGCCTTGGCCATGTCAGTCACCGACATCCACCAGCCCTGGGAGCCGCACACCTCGCGCATATCGCCCCAGATCTCGCCGGGCTTGACGGTGGTGAAGTCCAGCGGATGGCTGTCGTCCGACGACTCGTAGCTGAGCGTCGGGCTCGGCCCCGGCTGGCAGTCCAGCGTCGGCAGACCGGCGACGGCGAAGACGTGCTTGTTGACGTACTCGCGGTAGAGGCTGGCGAAGGACACCGCCATCCAGGTCGCGTCGCCCGCCTGCTCGGCCTTGACCGGACCCTCGAGCGTCTTGTCGCTCATGCCCTGCATGGTGGGGATCACCACGCGGAAGATGGCGAAGTTCTCGTTGTGATAGGTCTTGGCGCCGCTGAGGTCGGTGGTCTTGAAGCAGTTGCGCAACGTCACATAGTCGATGCCGCCGCACTCCAGCCCGGACTTGTGGGTCATCAGCTGGCGGAAGGTCAGGGTCTTGGCCTTGGCCGACAGGGTCCAGTGCTTGGGCAGCCAGGTCGCGACCTTGTCGTCCAGCCCCACGCCCTTCTCGTGCATCAGGTGCAGCATGGCCGAGCCGGTCCAGACCTTGGACACGCTGGCGATGGTCAGCCGGTCGGTGGCGCTCATCTTGCGCGGCGAGCTGTCAGGCGCCCGGCGGGCGTCGCCGGCTGCGCGCTGCACCATCGCCCCATGGGGTCCGATGGCGGCGAACTGGCAGCCCACCGCCTTGGTCTTGCAGAGCGCGATCCAGTTGTCGCCGATCTTGGTGAGGTAGTTCAGCTCGATGGTCTTGGCGATGATCCGCCCGTCGATCTTCGCCACATTGAGCGGCTTGGCGGTCAACTGGCTGGGCGGGACGGCCGAGACCGAAACCGGCTTGGCGTTGGCGGCGCCGACCACGGCGCAGGCGGCGGCGACAGCCAGGGTGAGCTTGATGCGCATGACAGGGGCCCCTTACGAAAACCGCCCGTCAGCGACCCTCCGCCGCCAACGCCACGGTAAGGCCTCAACCCTAGCTCGCTACAGCGGCCCTTACCAGTTCCAGGTCCAGGCCTTGGCCGAGGCCTTGCAGCCGCCGCCCTTGTAGCCCTTCCAGGCCCGCCCGCGCACCACCCGGCCCGAGGCGGCGCCGGTGGGTTCGCCGTCCTTGAGCGCGATCTTGCCGTTGACCAGGACGTCGATGACGCCGGTGGAGAACTGCTGCGGCCTGGGGAAGGTGGCGTGGTCGGCGACGGTCGCCGGATCGAACACCACGACGTCGGCGAAGTAGCCCTTCTTCAGCATGCCCCGATCCTTGAGCGACAGGTCGCGGGCCGGGAGGTTGGACAGCCGCCGGATGGCTTCGGGCAGGGAGAGCACATGCTCGTCGCGGACGTAGTGGCCGATCACGCGGTCGAAGTTGCCGTAGGCGCGCGGGTGGGGCTGGGACTTCAGGAACACCCCGGTCGGCTCCTCCGCCTGCTCGTCCGATCCGAAGCTGACCCAGGGCAAGGTCAGCTGGCGTTTCACATTGTCCTCGCTCATCAGGAAGTAGGCCACGCCCACCCGGCTGCCGTCCTCGATGACCAGGTCGATGGCGGTGTCCTCCG
Organism: uncultured Caulobacteraceae bacterium; assembly: GCA_964432415.1. Lineage (GTDB taxonomy): Bacteria > Pseudomonadota > Alphaproteobacteria > Caulobacterales > Caulobacteraceae > JAFECT01. Next base: position 11,509 of record CAYSNW010000021.1, on the reverse strand, counting down.
GCGACTGACCGCGCATGCGCGCCACCTCCGCCAGGGTCTTGCCGGTCAGCGGTTTGAGCTTCTCGTTCTTGAAGCCGAGCAGCAGGGTGCCCTCCGCCCCCGCGTGGCCGTAGAGGTTTTCCCAGCCCGGATGCTCGTTCCTCATCTCGGCGATGACCTTGGCGCGGGTGGCAGGGTCCTTGAGGTGCTCGATCCAGGCCTCCAGCCCGCCGTTCTGCACCCAGGGCGGCATGGCGGCGTCCAGGCCGGTAGCGCCGGCGGTGTAGGTGTACATGTTGGCGCTGATACGCACGCCGGACTTCCGGGCCGCCTCGACCTTCTCGATCAGGGGCTCGAGCTTGTTCCAGTTGGACTTGCCTGCCGCCTTCAGATGCCAGATCTCCGCCGGCGCCCCGGAGGACCTGGCGATGGCCACAGTCTCGTCCACCGCCTCCAGCAGCCGGTCGCCCTCGCTCCTCATATGGGCGATGTAGATGCCGCCGCACTTGCCGGACTCCTGGGCCAGCGCCATCAGCTCCGGCGTCCTGGCGTAGCTGGCGGGCGAATAGATCAGTGAGGCGCCGACCCCCATCGCCCCGTCTTCCATGGCGTCGTGGACCAGCTTGCGCATCTGCTTCAACTGGGCGGGCGTCGGCTGCACGTCGCGCTCGCCCAGCACCACGCGGCGCGGGGTGGTGGCGCCGATGAAGGACGCCACGTTCATCGATACGCCCTTCTTCTGCAGCTTGGTCAGGAACTGATCGAGGGTGGACCAGTCGATCCTGTACTTGATGTCGCCCTGGCGGGTTTCCTCCAGCCGGGCCATGGCCGGGGTGATCGGACCCATCGAATCGCCTTCGCCCATGACCTCCAGCGTCACGCCCTGACGCAGGTCGCTCTGGCCGCGGCCATCGACCAGCAGCGACTCCTGGGCCTGGCTCAGCATGTTGATGAAGCCCGGCGCCACCGCCTTGCCCTTGGCGTCGATCTCGTTGAACGTCAGCCCGGGCGCCGGGCCCTTTCCGACATAGACGATGCGGTCGCCCTTGATGGCGACGTCGCCGACGTAAGGGGCGCCGCCCGAGCCGTCGTAGATGGTCCCGCCGTGGATCACGAGGTCGAACACCGGCTCCGCCTGCTCGCGCGCCGGGTGTTTGGCCCCATGCTTCGCCGCCAGGGCCGAGCCGCTGATCAGCGCCACCGCCAGGACCGTCACCGCCGCCGTCGTCATCACGTGCTTGCGCATCGTCGCCCTCCCCGAATTCCTGTACGTCGAGCCTAGTGGGAACAGCGTTCTCCGCAAGCGCGCGCCCGGCGATTTGCGATCTGATCTTGACGTTTACGTAAAGGGCGGGTTACAGCGCAGACCTCCCGGGAGACCCACATGGCCGAAGCCTTCATCTACGACGCCGTTCGCACGCCCCGCGGCAAGGGCAAGAAGGACGGATCCCTGCACGAGATCACCGCCCTGTCGCTGGCCACCCAGGTCCTGCAGGCGCTGCGCGACCGCAACAGCCTGGACACCGCGCTGGTGGACGACGTGATCCTGGGCTGCGTTTCGCCGGTGGGTGAGCAGGGCGCCGACGTGGCGCGCACGGCGGTGCTTTCCGCGGGCTACGCCCAGACCACCGCGGGCGTGCAGGTCAACCGTTTCTGCGCCTCGGGCCTGGAGGCCTGCAACATCGCCGCCGCCAAGGTCATCTCCGGCGAGGCTCAGTTCGCCATCGGCGGCGGCATCGAAGCCATGAGCCGGGTACCGATGGGCTCCGACGGCGGGGCCTGGCCGGTCGATCCCAGCGCGGCCTTTCCAACCTATTTCGTGCCCCAGGGCGTCTCGGCCGACATGATCGCGTCGAAGTACGGCTTTTCCCGCGACGACGTGGACGCCTATTCGGTGGAGAGCCACAAGCGCTCGGCCAGGTCCTGGGCCGAGGGGCGCTTCAAGCGTTCGGTCGTGCCGGTGAAGGACCAGCTGGGCGTCACCATCCTGGACCACGACGAGACCATCCGGCCCAACACCGACATGCAGACGCTCGCGGCGCTGAACCCCTCCTTCGCCATGATGGGCGAGATGGCCTTCGACGCGGTGATCAACCAGCGCTACCCGGAGGTCGAGCGCGTCAATCACGTCCACACCCCTGGCAATTCATCCGGCATCGTCGACGGCTCGGCCGGCGTGTTGATCGGGTCGAAGGAGGCCGGCGAGAAGGCAGGCCTCAAGCCCCGCGCCCGCATCCGGGGCATGGCCTCGATCGGCTCGGAGCCCTCGATCATGCTGACCGGTCCCGAGCCGGTGACGCGCAAGCTGCTCTCGCGGCTCGGCATGGCGGTCGGCGACATCGACCTCTATGAGCTGAACGAGGCCTTCGCGGCGGTGGTGCTGCGCTACATGCAGGCGCTGGATATTCCGCACGACCGGATCAACGTCTGCGGCGGCGCCATCGCCATGGGCCACCCGCTGGGCGCCACCGGCGCCATGATCCTGGGCACGGTGCTCGACGAGCTGGAACGCACCGGCAAGGGCACGGCCCTCGCCACCCTCTGCATCGGCGGCGGCATGGGCACCGCCGCCGTCATCGAACGCGTCTGAGGATCGCCGACATGAAGACCTTCAAGATCGACATCGACGCCGATGGCGTTGCGCTCGTCACCTTCGACGTGCCCGGCCGCAGCATGAACACCATCACCGCCGAGGTGCGTGACGACCTCACAACCCTGGTGGAGCAGATCAAGGCCGACGCCGCGATCAAGGGCGTGGTCATCACCTCGGGCAAGGCGTCCGGCTTCTGCGCCGGGGCGGACCTGGCAGAGATGGGCGGAATTCTCGGCGGCGCACCGCGCGACGAGGCGGGGCTGAAGGGCGCTTTCGACACGGTCTATGCGCTGAACAAGGCGCTGAGAGGCCTGGAGACCTGCGGCAAGCCGGTGGCCTGCGCCATCAACGGCCTGGCGCTGGGCGGCGGTTTCGAGATCGCGCTTGCCTGCCACTACCGGGTGGTCGCGGACGATCCGAAGATCCAGCTGGGCCTGCCCGAGATCAAGGTCGGCCTGTTCCCCGGCGGCGGCGGCACCCAGCGGCTGCCGCGCATGATCGGCGTGCAGGCGGCCCTGATGGCCATGAGCGAGGGCAAGAGCTTCCGCCCCGCCGAGGCCAAGGGCGCGGGCGTGGTCAACGAGGTCGCTCCCCTGGCCGAGATCGTGGAGCGCGCCAAGGCCTGGGCCAAGACCGGCAAGGCCGGCAATCCCTGGGACGACAAGGCCTTCAAGCTGCCCGGCGGCGGGCCCTACCACCCGGCCGGCATCCAGGTCTTCATCATGGGCAACGCCATGCTGAGGAAGCAGTCCTACGGCAACTACCCCGCCGTGTTGAACCTGATGAAGTCGGTCTATGAAGGCGTGCAGGTCCCCATGGACGCGGCGCTGCGCATCGAGAGCCGCTATTTCCTGAAGACCCTGATGACGCCCCAGGCGCGCGCCATGGTCCGCTCCCTGTTCCTGTCCAAGCAGGAGCTGGACAAGGGCTCGGGCCGCCCGGCCGGCGTGCCGAAGTCCGATCCGAAGAAGGTCAGCGTCCTGGGCGCCGGCATGATGGGCGCGGGCATCGCCTATGTGCAGGTCATGGCCGGCATCGAGACGGTGCTGATCGACGCCACCCAGGAGGCCGCCGACAAGGGCAAGGCCCATGTCCAGGAGCTGCTGGCCAAGCGCGTCTCGCGCGGCCAGATGAGCCAGGACAAGGCGGACGCGACGCTCGGCCTGATCACCGCCACCACCGACTACGCCCACATCAAGGGGTCGGACCTGGTGGTGGAAGCCGTGTTCGAGAACCGCGAGGTCAAGGCCGAGGTGACCAAGAAGGCCGAGGCCCAGCTGGCGGCGGACGCGGTGTTCGGGTCGAACACCTCGACCCTGCCGATCTCGGGCCTGGCGGAAGCCTCGGTGCGTCCCGAGAGCTTCATCGGCATCCACTTCTTCTCGCCGGTGGACAAGATGATGCTTGTGGAGATCATCCTCGGCAAACAGACCGGCGACGCGGCCCTGGCCAAGGCCATCGACTACGTCCTGAAGATCAAGAAGACCCCGATCGTGGTCCACGATTCCAGAGGCTTCTACACCTCGCGCTGCTTCTCGACCTTCCTGATCGAGGGCATGGCCATGCTGGAGGAGGGCTACGCGCCCGCCCTGATCGACAACGTCGGGCGGATGACCGGCATGCCGCGCGGGCCGCTGGAGATGCACGACGACGTGGCGCTGGACCTCTCCTACAAGATCGCCAAACAGACCCGCGCCGACCTCGGCGACAAGTACAAGCCCAATCCCGGCGAGAAGATCGTGGCCGAAATGGTCGAGGGCGGCCGCTTCGGGCGCAAGAACGGTCAGGGCTTCTACGACTACCCCGCGGCCAAGGGCCAGCCCAAGACGCTGTGGCCGGGCCTGGCCAAGCTAGCTCCGGTCAAGATCAACGACTCCACCCCCGAGCTGGTCGAGGAGCTAAAGACCCGGCTGCTCTACCGCCAGGCGGTGGAGGCGGCGCGCTGCTGGCAGGAGGGCGTGATCGACGACCCGCGCGAGGCCGATGTGGGCGCCATCCTGGGCTGGGGTTTCGCGCCCTGGACCGGCGGGCCGATCAGCCTGATCGACGGAGTCGGGACCGCGAAGTTCGTGGAGACCTGCGACCGCCTGGCCAAGACCTACGGCGAGCGCTTCGATCCCCCCCAGCTGCTGCGCGACATGGCGGCCAAGGGTGAAAGCTTCTACGGCCGGTTCGGCAAGAAGGCGGAAGCCGCCTAGCGGGGGCCGCCATGAAGCAGCACCTGATCAAGACCGACGGCCTGTCCCAGCAGGTGCTCGAGGCCGGGAGCGGGCCGCTGGTCATCCTCTGCCACGGCTTCCCGGAGCTGGGCTTCTCCTGGCGCCACCAGGTCGAGGCGCTGGCCGCCGCCGGCTGCCGCGCGGTCGCGCCGGACATGCGCGGCTATGGCGGCACGGACAAGCCCGCTGAGACCGACGACTATTCCATCTTCAAGATCGTCGGCGACATGGTCGACCTGGTCCGCGCGCTCGGCGAGACCCGCGCGGTGGTGGTCGGCCACGACTGGGGCGCGCCCATCGCCTGGCACTGCGCCCTGCTGCGCCCGGACATCTTCCACGCGGTGGCGGGCCTGTCCGTCCCCTTCACCCCACGCCGCGCCAACCGTCCGCCCATCGCCACCTTCAAGGCCATCGCCAAGGCCATGGGCAAGGACTTCTACATGCTGCGCCTGCAGGCGCCCGACGCCGCCCACGAGTTCGATGCGGACCCGGCCGAGGCGCTGAAGCGTGTCTTCTGGTCCTACGACGGCGCCACGCCGGACGCCGACCGCAGCACCGGCTTCATGGAACCCGGCGGCTCGTTCCTGGACGAAGTGAAGGGCGCCGTCGCCCTGCCGCCGTGGATGAGCGAAATGAACTTCGCCACCTACGTGGAAGCCTATGCGGGCGGAGGCTTCGAAGGTCCGATCAACTGGTATCGCAACCTCGACCGCAACTGGGCGCTGGGCGCCTTCGTCCAGGACCTGAAGATCACCGTCCCGGCCCTGTTCATCGTCGGCGAGAAGGATCCGGTGCGTGGCTATTCCGGCTCAGCCGAGGCGGAGCTGGAGCAGTGGGTCCCCGGCCTGCGCGACCGGCTGGTGGTCCCCGGCGCCGGCCACTGGATCCAGCAGGAACGGCCCGAGGCGGTCAACGCGGCCCTGATCGGCTTCCTGAAGGGGCTCTGAGCGCGGCCGGATCGGACCCGGCGCCTGGGCCAGGTCCGGCTCCTGGCGAAAAAACAGCGCACTTCACCGGGAAACTGTCGGAATCGACCGCAATCGCGCGTTCTTTCATTGAAACCGCGGCCCGGGCGCATACCTAGGCCACAAGAACACCGATCTTTGGGGGATCCGCATGCCAGCCATGTTCCGGACGGGCGTAGCCGCATTCGTCATTCTTGCGGCCGCGACGCTGTCGGGGTGCGGCCCGAAAAAAGCCGAGGCGGTGGCCGCCAAGCCGTCGATCACCGTCTCGACCGCGGTGGTGGGGACCCAGTCCCTGCCGCGCCAGCTCGACGCCTCCGGCTCGGTCGCCGCCTGGCAGCAGATCCCCGTGGCGTCCGAGGCAGGCGGCCTGGAGACCGTCGCGGTCCTGGTCGACGAAGGCAGCCGCGTGCGCCAGGGCCAGATCCTGCTCAAGCTCGACGACCGCCTGCTGCGCGCGCAGCTGCGGCAGCAGGACGCCCAGCTGGCTTCGGCCAATGCGGTGCTGGCCCAGCAGACCGCGGCGCTGAACCGCGCCCAGGAGCTGGCGGGCAAGGGTTACCTCTCCAAGGCCGGGCTCGACACCGCTGTCGCCAACCAGAAGACGGCCCAGGCCAATGTTCAGGCCGCCGCCGCGGCCCAGGGCGAGACCCGCACCCGGCTGGAGCAGACCAATATCCGCGCGCCCGTCTCGGGCCTGATCACCGCGCGCAGCGTGGTCAAGGGTCAGGTGGTCTCGGTCGGGACCGAGCTGTTCCGCCTGGTACGCGACGACCAGCTGGAGATGAACGCCCAGATCCCCGAACAGGACCTGGCCCTGGTGCGCCAGGGCACGACCGCGCGGGTCACCGGCGAGCCCAACCTTTCGACCGTCGGCGTCGTGCGCCTGGTCACCCCCCAGGTCGATCCCCAGACCCGCCTGGGCCTGGCGCGCATCACCCTGCCGCGCGGCTCGGGCTTCAAGGCCGGCGCCTTCGCCAAGGCGGTGATCGACGAGGGCAATATCCCCGCCCTGGTCGTGCCGCAGCAGGCGATCGTCTACCGTGAAGGCAAGCCGGGGGTCTACCTGATCGCCGCCAACAACCGGGCCCACTTCGCCCCGGTCACCACCGGCGCCCGCGTGGGCGACCTGATCGAGGTCTCGGGCCTGCAGGCCGGCGCGCGGGTCGCGGTGCAGGGGGCGGGCTTCCTGGGCGAAGGCGAACTGGTCAGCGTCGGCGCGCCGCGCCTGAACGCGGCGCCGGTGGCGAGCGTGAAACGATGAACCTCAGCCGCATTTCGTCGTGGTCGATCAAGAACCCGATCCCGACCCTCGTCCTGTTCCTGGTGCTCGTGATCGGCGGGCTGATCGGCTACGGCAAGCTGCGGGTGAACAACTTCCCCGACGTGGACCTGCCCGTGGTGGCGGTCACCGTCGTGCAGCCCGGCGCCGCCCCGACCGAGCTGGAGACCCAGGTCTCGCGCATCATCGAGGATTCCGTCTCGGGCCTGGGCCAGGTCAAGCACATCACCACCACCGTCAATGACGGGGTCTCCACCACCGCCATCGAATTCCAGCTCGGCGTCGACCTGGAGAAGATGACCAACGATGTGAGGAACGCTGTCACCGGCGTGCGCCAGCAGCTGCCAGCCGATGTGCAGGAACCGATCATCCAGCGCATCGACTTCACCGGCGCGCCCTTCGTGAACTACGTGGTGCGCGCGCCGGCCATGAGCCCCGAGGCCCTGTCCTGGTTCGTCGACAACGACATCGCCAAGCGCATGCTATCGATCAAGGGCGTGGGCCAGGTGCAGCGCAACGGCGGTGTCAACCGCGAGATCCGCATCAAGCTCGACCCCGCCAAGCTGGCCGGCCAGGGCGTCACCGCCGCCCAGGTGTCCAACGCGCTCAAGGCGTCGAACATCAACCTGCCCGGCGGCCGCGGCGAGATCGGCGGCTCCGAACAGGCCATGCGCACGCTCGGCAGCGCCCACTCGCTGCAGGACCTGACCGAGACCCGCATCAACCTGGCCAACGGCCGTTCCGTGCGCCTGGGCGACCTGGGCGAGGTCAAGGACGAGTGGTCTGAACAGCGCGGCCGCGCGCGCTTCAACGGCCTGGAGGTCGTGGGCTTCGGCGTGGTGCGCTCGGTCGGCTCCAGCGAGGTCGACGTCGCCAAACGCGTCGACGCCGAGATCGCCAAGTTCAACGCCGAGGGCAAGGCCACCGGCGTCTCCATCGAGAAGGTCACCTCCACCACCGACAATCTGAGGCGCTCCTTCGAGGCTTCGGTTGAGGCCCTGCTGCTGGGCGCGGGCCTGGCGGTCTTCGTGGTCTGGCTGTTCCTGAGGGACTGGCGCGCCACTTTCGTGACCGCCGTGGCCATGCCCATGTCGCTGATCCCAACCTTCTGGGTCATGGACCTGACCAACCAGTCGCTGAACGTGGTGACCCTGCTGGCCCTGTCCCTGACGGTCGGCATCCTGGTCGACGACGCGATCGTCGAGATCGAGAACATCGTGCGCCACATCCGTCAGGGTAAGGCGCCCTACCCCGCCGCCATGGAGGCCGCCGACGAGATCGGCCTGGCGGTGGTGGCCACGACGGCGACCCTGGTGGCGGTGTTCGCCCCGACCGGCTTCATGCCGGGCGTGGTCGGCGAATTCTTCCGCTGTTTCGCCATCGCCTGCTGCGTCTCGGTGCTGTTCTCGCTGCTCGTTGCGCGGACCCTGACGCCGCTGATGGGCGCCTATCTGCTGCGCCGAAAGGTCGAGAAGGAGCACGACGAGCCCTTCTGGATGCCGGGCTATCTGAGGGCGTTGACCTGGTCGCTGGACCACAAGCTGATCGTGGTCGGCCTGGCCATCGGGTTCTTCTTCTTCTCGGGCTTCCTGGCCAGCCAGCTGAAGGCCGACTTCATCCCGGCCGAAGACCGCGCCCAGTCCAGCCTGTCGATCGAGCTTCCGCCCGGGGTGACGCTGGAACAGACCGACTCGGTCGTCAGCCAGATCACCGCCCTGCTGCAGAAGCGCCCCGAGGTGAAGTCGATCTACGCCTCGATCGGCTCGGCCACGACGTCCTTCGGCGGCGGAGGTAACTCCTCGGCCGGCGAGGTGCGCCGCGCCTCGATGACCATCAACCTGGTGCCCAAGGGCGAGCGCAAGCTGAACCAGCAGCAGTTCGAGGCCGACATCGGTCCCGCGCTGCGTTCGGTGCCCGGCGCCCGCATTACCTTCGGCGTGGCCGGAGGCGGCGGGGGTGGGGGCCTGATGCAGATCTCGCTCGTGGGCGACAGCCCCCCGGCCCTGGAAGCCGCGGCCGCCAAGGTCGAGGACGAGATGCGCAGTGTCAAAGGCATCTCCAATGTCCATTCGTCGTCCGCCCTGGTCAGGCCCGAGATTCTGATCACGCCGAAGGCGGACCAGGCCGCCCTGCTGGGCGTCTCGGCCCAGTCCCTGTCCCAGGCCGCGCGGGTGGCGACGCTCGGCGACGCCGATCAGCTGCTGCCCAAGTACAATCTCCCCGACCGGCAGATCCCGATCCGGGTCATGCTGGCCGAGGACGCGCGCCAGCGGCTGGATGTGATCAAGACCCTGCAGGTCCCGACCCAATCGGGTGGATCCGTGCCGCTCTCGGCCGTGGCCGACGTCACCTTCGGGGCCGGTCCCAACCAGATCGACCGCTACGACCGCCGCCGCACCGCCACCATCACGGCCGAGCTGACCGGCTCGACCCTCGGCGAGGCGTCGAAGGCCGTGCACCTGCTGCCGGCGCTGAAGCACCTGCCCGCGGGCGTGTCGGAAGCGCCCTCCGGCCAGCTGGAAAGCCTGCAGGAACTGGGCGCCGGCTTCGCCTTCGCGCTCCTGACCGGCATCCTTTTGATGTACGTCGTGCTGGTGCTGCTGTTCCGCAGCTTCGCCCACCCGATCGTGATCATGGCGGCCCTGCCGCTGGCCTTCGGCGGGGCATTCTTCCTGCTGCTGGTCGCCGGCAAGGCCCTGTCCATGCCGGCCCTGATCGGGATGATCATGCTCTGCGGCATCGCGGCCAAGAACTCGATCCTGCTGGTCGAGTACGCCATCGAGGCGCGCAAGTCGGGCATGACCCGGCGCGAGGCCCTGCTCGACTCCGCCCACAAGCGGGCGCGACCGGTGATCATGACCACCGTGGCCATGGGCGCCGGCATGACGCCCATCGCCCTCGGTCTCGGCACCGGGGTGGAGTTCCGCGAGCCCATGGCGGTGGCGGTGATCGGCGGCCTGATCACCTCGACCCTGCTCAGCCTGCTCTTCGTCCCGGTCGTCTTCGGCCTGGTCGATCGCGCCAACAACTGGCTGCGCAAGCACCTGGGCTCGCGCTTCACGCCGGAGGGCAAGACGGAGTCGGACGCGGCCGAACACGGCCACGCCCCAGCGGAGTAGCGCTCAGGTCAGGGCCTCAGTTCGGCGGTGGCGGTGGCCAGGGCACGCTCGAAACGGGCGTCCTCGGACGTCGGCAGCACATAGGTGACCGTGCCCTGTTTGGGCGAGCTCACCTGAAAGCGGACGCCCTCAGGACCCGAACTCACAGTCAGGGTCGAGATGTCGCTGGTTTCGGTCTCACTGATCGAGCCGACGGTCGTCCAGGCGGACTGGCTGTGCGGGGTGCGCCCCCACAGCGCCAGGAATTCGTTCCAGGCAGGCCGACGGAAGCCCATGGAGTTGCGGTGATCGCCATTGGCGATGCCGATGAGGGTGACCCTTGGGCCTGCCTCTCCCTTGTCCGGCTCGCTGTAGGCCGCCACCGTCAGCTCGGCGTCCGGGGCGCCGAAGGTGTCGAGCACCGTGAATCCGCTTTTGGCCTGCAGCGGCGTGGCGGAAAGGGCGAGCGCGAGCGCGAGGCCGCAGGCGAACGAGATGGGGCGCATGGGTCTCTCCGGTTTCCGGTCAAGCTACGACCGGAGACATCCGATGCCAAGCAATCGCCGCCTCACCGGCGGGGCAGTGGGTCGCGTGCGATCATCTGCACCTCGACGATGCCGCCGTCGGCCAGCAGGCCGGTCGTTCCCACGGCGGTCCAGGCCGGACTGGGGCCGGTCATGAACTCGGCCTTGACCTGGGCGAAGGCGGCGAACTGTTCGTCGCGCGTGCCGGCGAAATTCGGCCCCTGCCAGACGTGGAAGCTGTTGATCATCACCACATCGTCGAAGCCGAGCCCGGCGGCCTTCAGCGACGCGTCCAGGCGCCGGAAGGCGCGGCGGACCTGGTCCTTGAAAGCGGCGACATCGGTCCCCTCGCCATCGCGGCGGCCGACGATGACGCCCGAGACATAGACCCACTCGCCCGCGCGGCGGACCTGGGCGTAGCCGAAGCGATCGTAGGAGTCCTTGTCGCGCGGGGTGGGCAGGATCACCTCGCCGTTGACTGTCGGAATATGCAGCGGCGCGGGCGGCGGCGTCTGGGCTGAGGCGGCGCCCGCGAGCATCGCGGCGAGCAGCGGGGCGACAAGACGGGGCGACATGGCGGACCTCCTGGCGGCGGCGGCCAGGCTAGCCTCCACGCCCGATCCCTCAAACAGGCTCGCGACGAATCCGCCACGGCTACGCTGGAATCCCGCGCCCACGAGGCGCATCTTCCGGCCATGATCCGCTGGTTCGTCCCGCTCCTGATCCTGGCCGCCGGCCCGGCGGCGGCCCAGGCCTACGATCCCGCCGCCCAGGCGCAGGCGGCCGCCCGCCAGAGCCTGGAGCAGGAGCGCTGGCGCGCCCAGGCCGACGCCCAGGCCGCCGCCGCCG
>CAYSNW010000020.1:0-61348 GCA_964432415.1 uncultured Caulobacteraceae bacterium | reverse complement strand
CGCGCCGCGCCGGGCGCCAACGCCGCGCCGCCCTTCCGCGGCCGGCTGTTCCTTGACCTCGGCGGCGTCAGCCTCGATCGCGGCGGGGTCTATGGCTACGACGTCTTCGTCAACCTGCCGGCGGGCGCCCCCGCCACCCGCGACAGCCCTTACTTCGTGGGCGTGCTCCAGCTCTTCGGCCGCGCCCAACGCCCGTCCCGGCGCGCCATGTCCAAGGCCATGGCCGGCATGGGCGAGGTCCCGGCCCAGAGCTTCGACGTCACCGACCTGGTCGACACCACTTCGGGGGTTCCGCCCCGCGTGCGCGTGACCCTGCAGCCCTTCCGCCTGATCGAAGGCGGCAGCGAAGGCGCGACACCCCCGACCCTGACCGTGGAAGACATGACGCTCAGGGCGGTGTCCGACGACGCGAAGAGCTGAGCGGGTCCAGGAAAGAATTTGTCCACGGCTTGCCCTCCGTAGCCTCGGCGAAGGAGGGACCAGCCTGGAGAAAATTATCTCACTCTTCCCGGCGGAAGCCGGGACCCAGCAATCCCCGGCGAAGGCCGGGGTCTAGACAAGGCCATTCTTCCTGGACCCCGATTGTCATCGGGGATTGCTGGGCCCCGGCTTCCGCCGGGGAGAGTCTGATTTTTGTTTCTTGTCCGTGTGGGTCCCTCCTTCGCCGAGGCTACGGAGGGCAGGCCGTGGACAATCCTTCTTCCTGCATCCACCCTCCCCTTATGCGCCCTCCCTTCCTCGCCGTGGCCCTGCTCATCGCCACCGCCGCCGCGGCCGCGCCCCCGCCCGCGCTCAAGGCCGTCCAGGTTCCCTTCGCTGACCTCCACCCCTCCCCCACCCTCAAGCTCGGCAAGACCGCCGACTGGGTCGCCTCATCGCCCGGCGCGGTTTGGGTCGGCGCTGGCGGGCCCGACGCCGTCCACCGCATCGACCCGCGCTCGGGCCGCGAGGTCGCCACCGTCCCCCTGCCCGGCCGAGCCTGCGCCGGCCTCGCGGTCGGCTTCGGCAGCCTGTGGGTCCCGCTCTGCGCCAAGCCCAACGCGCTGGCCCGCGTCGACCTGAAGACCAGCCGCCTCGTCACCGTCCTGCCCATCGGACCCGCCGCCTCCGAGGGCGGGATCGCCACGAGCAAGGACAGCGTCTGGCTGGTCACCGATGGCAAGGGCACGCTCACCCGCATCGACCCGGAGACCGGGCGCCCGCGCCAGCGAATCGCCCTGCCGGCGGGCTCCTTCAACCCGCTCTACAGCGGCGGCTTCGTCTGGGTGACCGGCCACGACAGCGGCGTGCTCAGCGTCGTCGACGCCCGCTCCGGCAAGCTCGCCGCCACTGTCCCGGTCGGGCGCGAGCCGCGCTTCCTGACCGCCGGCGCAGGCTCGATCTGGGTGCTGAACCAGGGCGACGGCACGGTGACCCGCGTCGATGCGAAAACCCGAAAGGTCACGGCGACCATCGACGCCGGCGTCCCCGGCCACGGCGGCGACATCAGCTTCGGCGGCGGCCAGGTCTGGGTGACGCTGTCGGGCGTTCCGTTGACCGCCATCGACGTGAAGAGCAACCGGGTGCGCCGCCAGTGGGTCGGCCCCGGCGGCGACTCGCTGAAATGGGCCTTCGGCGCGATCTGGCTGACCGACTATGATGGCGGAACCGTGGGGCGTTATCGCGCCCGACTGTGAGGGAGCCTTTCATGCGGATCCTGATGTTTGCCGCCGCCGCCGCGGCCCTGACCTCCGCCCCGGCCCGCGCCGACCCCGCTCCGCCCAACGCCGCCTATTTCGCCGACTGCCTGGCGGCCTCGGCGGCGGCGAAGGCCTACGACCGCGACGGCCGCTACCTGCGCTTCACCTGTTCGGGCCTGGTGGCCCAGGCCTTCTTCGAGGCCCTGGGCAAGCGCCCGCCTGCCGTCGCCTACGAGGAGCACCCGGCGGGCGCCAATGTCCGCTTCACCGAAAAGCCCAAGAAGAACACCGATGGCCTCGACTACTGCCGCGAGGACCTGACCCGCTCCGCGCCCGAGCGCTACAGCTGCGTGCTCATCTACCCGGCGGGGGCGTTCCTCGATAGGTAATTTGTTGTTTGAAAAAGATTTTTATCCACGGAATACACGGAAAGACACGGACCAGAGCCCCGCTTCCGAGGTCGCCCGCGTGACATCCGAGTAGCTTGCGCCGGCATGGCCGGCGCGATCGACGTCTGCCACTGGGGTTCGAAATCCGGACACCATTTCCGTGTCCTTCCGTGTATTCCGTGGATAATTCTTCCTTCCCTCCTCTTGACAAACCCACAAATGTTCTGTATTTGTTCTGGTCGCGGACGGCCTCGTCCGCAGCGGTTTTTCGGGAAGGGGAGCCACCGTTAATACGGTTGATTAACGGTGCAAATACGGTGAGGCCGCGATGATCGACCTGTACTTCTCGGCCACCCCGAACGGGCTGAAGCTGAAATTGTTCTTCGCCGAGACCGGCCTCGCCCACCGGGTCATCCCGATGCGCCTGTCCAAGGGCGACCAGTTCAAGCCCGACTATGTCGCCCTGTTTCCCAACAGCAAGATGCCCGCCCTGGTCGACCACGATCCCTCCTTCGCCAAGGCTTCGGAGGACGAGCCTTCCGGCGGCGGCGAGCCCCTGGCCCTGTTCGAATCCGGCGCCCTGCTGCTCTATCTGGCGGAGAAGACCGGCCGCTTCCTCTCCCCCGACCCGCGCACCCGCGCCGAGACCCTGACCTGGCTGTTCTGGCAGATGGGGGGCCTGGGCCCCATGGCCGGCCAGGCCGGCTATTTCCGCGTCTATGCGCCGGAGAAGATCCCCTTCGCCATCGAGCGCTACACCAGGGAGACCAGGCGGCTCTACGCGGTGATGGACACCCGGCTGGCCCAGGCGCCGTACCTGGGCGGCGACGACTACTCCATCGCCGACATGGCGTGCTATCCGTGGATCGTGCCCCACGTTCCCCACGGCCAGGATCTGGACGAGCATCCCAACCTCAAGCGATGGTTCCACATGATCTCCGCCCGCCCCGCTGTCATCGCCGCCTACACCGGCGTCGAATGCGTCTACGGCTCCCCCGGCAGCCCGGTGGCTGTGGCCGCGTTATGAGAGCCCTGGCCCCGCTGCTCGCCACAGCCTTCGCGCTGGCCTCCGCCGCCCCGGCCCTGACCGCCGACGATGTCCTGGCCCCCGCCCGCGCGGGCAAGGCCCAGTGCTACCAGCCCAATCCGGAGCGCAAGCTCTGCGATTCCATGGGCTGGTACGAATGGCGCGCGGACGGGTCCATCGCCAACCGCACCGAGGTGCTGCTTCCGGGCGAGGGCGCGGTGGTGGTGATGCACAGCGTCGACACGGTCACCGTCCGCGACCGCGCGGTCTGCAGCCCGATCCTGGCCGCGACCATCGCCGCCTCGACCTTCACGGTGAACGGCCGCGAGGCGGACGCGGCGGATACCGCGCGCTATCGCTCAGCCATCTCCCGCTCGATGCAGCCCCTGTTCGGGGTCGAAGCCTGCGTGATCTTTACCCCCGAGGGCGAGGGCCTGCGCGCCGACGCCACCATCAACGGCAAGGCCGAGGCCGCCCTGACCCAGAGGGTGATGTGGGTGGCGCCGGCGGACGGGTGGCGGGTCGGGCGCTAGGCGGGTTCAGGCCGTCCGGCGAGGGCCGCGGATCGCCAGCATCATGCTCGCGGCCATGACCAGCGGAATAATGAAATAGAACAGCCGGTAGCCCAGGAAGGCCGCCACCAGCGGCGCGTGCGGCAGGCCCGGCAGCAGGAGCAGCAGCACGCTCTCGAACACCCCCGCGCCGCCCGGCACCGAGGAGACCACCCCGGTCACCGTCGCCACCGCGAAGGCCCCGGTGAAGCCGGCCAGGCTGACCAGGCCGTCGGGCAGCAGCACCCAGCCGATCAGCACGGTCAGGATATTGTCGACAAAGCCGATCAGCACCTGGGCTATGGCCCAGCGCCAGCTCGGCAGGATGAATTTGTGGCCGAACAGGCTGAGCTCGCCCGTCACCCGCGCGCAGACCACGACATAGGCCGCGGTCGCCACCAGCAGCGCCGCCCCGGCCGCGCGCGCCAGGATCGGGGCCAGGTGCACGGCGTCGAGCTGCGCCACGGGCGCCGCGATCAGCCCGCCGCCGGCCATGGCCATCATGCCCAGGCCGAAGGAGACATTGGCGAAGGCGGTGGTCTTGACGATCTCGACCATGGTCACCTTGCGCGCGGCATAGACCCGAAGCCGCACCGCCGCGCCGACCACCACCGCGGTCCCCAGGCTGTGGGCGAAGGCGTTCAGGCAGAAGGAGCCGAACAGCACCCGCCCCACCGACATCTTCACCCCCGCCCAGCGCAGGCCGGCCCACTCGTTCAGCGCCAGGGTCAGGTAGCTCAGCACCACGTACAGCAGGCTGAGGGCGATCTTTTCCGGCCCCCAGGCGGCAAAGGAGGCCTTCAGCTCGGGCCAGGACAGCTGATGCAGCTCGCGCCAGATGACGTAGCCGGCCGCCGCCAGCAGCACGACGGGCAGCAGGCGCAGCGCCCAGGTCTTCAGCGTCTCCATCACCGCCGTCGCCCCCGGTAGATGCTGTTGGTCGAGGTCCCGCCAGTGAGCGGATTGTCGAAGGTCACGACCTCCGCGTAGGGCTCGTCGAACACGGCGCCGAGGGTGGCCATGAAGGCGTCCTCCGGCAGGTCGTCCGACCACAGGGCGAAGACACCACCGGGCTTGAGCTGGGCAGCGAGTTTCGCCAGCCCCGCCTCATCGTAGAGGGCCGCGTGGCGAGGCGACAGCACCCGGGTCGGGCTGTGGTCGATGTCGAGCAGGATGGCGTCGAAGCTCCGCCCCGGCCGGTCGGGATCGAGGCCTTTGGCCGGATCGTCCAGGAAGGCGAAGAAATCGCCGTGCGCCAGCCGGCAGCGCGGGTCGGCGGCGAGCCCGGCGCCCAGCGGGGTCAGCCCCTGGCGATGCCAGTCGATCACGTCGGCCATGGTGTCGATCACCACCAGCTCAGCCACTCGCGAATCGTCCAGCGCCGCCTTCGCCGTATAGCCCAGCCCCAGGCCGCCCACCGCCACCTCGAGCCGGTCGCCCCGGGCGGCGGCCAGGCCCACGGTCGACAGCGCGATCTCGCCGGCCGTGAACAGCGAGGACATCAGGTGCTCGTCGCCGAGCAGCACCTCGAACACGTCGAGGTCGAGCGTAAGCAGCCGTCGCCGGCGCAGGCTGATGACGCCCATCGGCGTCTCCCGCCAGGCCAGCTCCTCGAACAGTCTGCTCACGCCCCGCTCCCCCGCTCAGCCCCGATGGATCAGTTCATCGCGAGGAAGTCCTTCTTCCCCACCTCCACGCCGTTGTGGCGAAGGATCGAATAGGCCGCCGTGACGTGGAACCAGAAGTTCGGCAGGGCCTGGCCCAGCAGATAGTCCTGGCCCTTGAACTTGTGGGTCTCTCCACGGCGCACCAGGCTGATCTCGCGATCCTCCGAGCCCGCGATCGCGGCCGGCGCATAGCCGCCGATCAGCTCGATGGTCTTGTCCAGGCGTGCGAGCAGTTCGGGGAAGGAGGTTTCGGTGTCCTCCCACGCCGGCGGCTCGGCGCCGGCCAGGCGCACGACCGGGCCCTTGGCGAAGTCCGAGGCCAGCTGGACCTGGCGCACCAGCGGGAACATGTCCGGCGCCAGGCGGGACTGCAGCAGCACGTTCGGATCGATGTTCTTCGCCTCGGCATGGGCCAGGGCTTTGGCCAGCACGCCCTTGAGGCCCTTCAGGCCCTGAACGAAGACCGGGACCGAGACGTCGTACATCGTGATGGACATGGGGAGCTTCCTTGCAGGGGTCGGCGGGGGTTGTAGCGCGGCTGGCGCTGCGAGCCACTCACTTAACTTCGCGTTCTCCCGGCGCAAGGCGACCGCGACAGGTTTCGTGAAACGGACCTGCGCGCCTCGTCTTAAAGCTCCGGAAAGCCGTCCCGTGTAGGGCTGTGGCCGACAGTCCGGACGCCCCGCTTGACCTCTCCCGCAGCCCTTCCCGCCCTGCCGCCCGAAGCCCTGGGCTGGAGCCGCCTGCGCCGGCCGATCTGGCTGTTCGATCCGGTGAGCTGCCACGGCCTCTACGCCAACGCCCCGGCCATGGAGCTGTGGGGCGCTGAGAGCCTGCAGGAACTGCTGTCGCGGGACTTCTCCAAGCTGTCGCCCGCCGTGCGCACCCGCGTCGAGCGGCTGGCCCAGGCCACCGCCCAGGGCGAGGCAGTGTTCGAGCGCTGGACCTTCTATCCGCGCGGCGAGCCCCTGACCGTCCAGGCCCTGATCTCGGCCTTCCCCATGCCCGACGGCCGCCAGGTCCTGCTGTTCGAGGCCGCCCCGATCGAGGTGGAGGAGGACGAGCGGCGCGCGGTGGAAGCCCTGCGCCATACCTCCAGCCTGATCACCCTGTTCGGGGCCGGCGGCGAGGCCATCTTCTCCAACCCGGCCGCCTTCGACGCCTATGGCGCGCCGGGCCCGGGCTTCAGCGAGCGCTTCGCCGAGGCCGACCTCGGCGCCGGCGTCCTGGCCCGGGCGCTGGCGGGCGAGGTGGTGGCGGAACTCTGCCGCATGGTCACCGCCGGCGGCCTGCGCTGGCATCACCTGGACGTGCGCCAGACGCTCGATCCGGTCACCGGGCGCTCCGGTGTCCTGTGCAGCGAGCGCGACGTCACCGCCCAGATCGAGGCCGAGCAGGCTCTGCTGGCCGCCCATGAGCGCGCCGAGGTGGCCGAGGCCAAGGAGCGCTTCCTGGCCAACATGAGCCACGAGCTGCGCACGCCCCTGACCAGCGTGCTGGGCTTCGCCGGCCTGCTGGACCAGGGTGACCTCGACCCGGTGCAACGCAGCCACGTGGCGCGCATCGCCGAGGCGGGCGCGACCCTGCAGACGGTCATCAACGACGTGATCCTGCTCTCGGAGCTCGACAGCGGCGAGGTGCGCCTCGAGCCGGACGCCTTCGCCCCCGAGGCCATGCTGGCCGAGGCCTTGTCCGCCGTACGCAGTGCGGCCGAGGCCAAGGGGCTGGACCTGCGCCTGGAGATCGCTCCCGATGCGCCGGGCCGCCTGATCGGCGACCAGGGCCGGCTCGCCCGGGTCGTGGGCGAGTACCTGACCAACGCCGTCAAATTCACCGAGGCCGGGGCGGTGACGCTCAGCCTGGGTTGGGCCGAGGCGCCGGACGGCGCGGCCGCCATCGAGATCGCGGTCGCCGACACCGGCCCGGGGGTCAGCGAGGCGGAGATGGGGCGGTTGTTCCGCCGCTTCAGCCAGGCCGACCAGTCGATGCGCAAGCGTCATGGCGGCGGCGGCCTGGGCCTCGCCATCTGCCGCGAGCTGATCGCGCTGATGGGCGGCGAAGTCGGCGTCGACAGCGCGGCGGGCGAGGGCTCGCGGTTCTGGTGCCGCGTGACCCTGCCGGTCTGCGACGCCCTGCCCGACGTCGAAGCGGACGCCGAGCCCGCGGCGTTGCGGGTGCTCTATGCGGACGATCACGCCAACAACCGGCTGCTGGTCCAGGCCATCCTGGGAGCCCAGGGCCACCACTGCGAAGGGGTCTGCGACGGGGCCGAAGCCGTGGACGCCGCACGCGGAGGCGGCTGGGACCTGATCCTGATGGACATCCAGATGCCGGTGCTCGACGGCGTCGCCGCCGCGCGGGCCATCCGCGCCCTGGAGGGCGCCGCCGGCGCCGTTCCCATCCTCGCCCTGACCGCCAACACCCTCAGCGAACAGCGCGCCGCCTACGCCGCAGCGGGCATGGCGGACTGCATCGCCAAACCGGTCAATGTGGCCGAGCTGGTCGCCAAGGTGACCCGCTGGGCCAGGTCCGCGCCTGCACAGGCAAGCGCGGTCTCGCACAAGCGGGCCTGAGGGCCTATCTGAACGGCTCCACCCCCAGGAGCCCGCCATGCAGACCCGCACCCTCGGCCAGAACCTCACCGTCTCGGCGCTCGGCTACGGCTGCATGGGCATCAGTTCCGGCTACGGCCCGCCCATCCCCGACGCGGACGGCATCGCCATCATCCAGGCCGCCTACGACCGGGGCGTGACCTTCTTCGACACCGCCGAGGTCTACGGTCCCTTCACCAATGAGCCGATCGTGGGCAAGGCGCTGAAGGCCGTGCGCGACAAAGTCGTGATCGCCACCAAGTTCGGCTTCAACATCCCCGAGGGCGCGAAGGCGGCCCAGGGCGTGAACAGCCGGCCCAAACACATCAAGGCCGTGGCCGACGCATCGCTCAAGCGTCTGGGCCTCGACCACATCGACCTGTTCTACCAGCACCGGGTCGATCCCGACGTGCCGATCGAGGACGTGGCCGGCACGGTTGGCGAACTGGTCGCCGCGGGCAAGGTCAGGCATTTCGGCATGTCGGAGGCCGGCGCCGCGACCCTTCGAAAGGCCCACGCCACCTTCCCGGTCACCGCGCTCCAGAGCGAGTATTCGCTGTGGACCCGCGACCCGGAAGCCGAGGTCCTGCCCACCTGCCGCGAGCTCGGCATCGGCTTCGTGCCCTTCTCGCCGCTGGGCCGGGGCGTGCTGACTGGCGCCATGCCGGCGGACGCCAGCTTCGGCGAGGGCGACCTGCGCGCCAAGCTTCCCCGCTTCCAGGGCGAGGCCCTGGCCCACAATGTCAGCCTGGTCGACACCCTCAAGCGCCTGGGAGACGAGAAGGGCGCCACGCCCGCCCAGCTGGCGCTGGCCTGGCTGCTGGCCCAGGACCCGCACATCGTCCCCATCCCCGGCACCACCAAGCTGCACCGGCTGGAGGAGAACCTGGGCGGCGCCTCCGTCACCCTCTCGGCCGAGGACCTCGCCGCCATCGCCGCTTCCATGGCCGAGGTCGAAGGTCCGCGCTACGCCGAGGCCGGGCTGGCGATGGTGGGACGCTAGGACTAGGTTCGTCCCATGGCCGACGAATGCCTCCACGGCGACGCGATCCTGACCGTCACGCCCAGCGCGCGTGGATGCGAGGAGTGCCTGAAGTCGGGCTCGCCCTGGCTGCATCTGCGCCTGTGCCGGACCTGCGGCCACGTCGGCTGCTGCGACGACAGCCCCAACCGCCACGCCACCGCCCACTTCCATGCCACCGGCCACCCGGTGATCGAAGGCTACGATCCGCCCGAGGGCTGGGGCTGGTGCTATGTGGACGAAGTCTTCCTCGACCTTTCCGACCGGGCGACCGCCCAGATCGGCCCCATCCCCCGCTGGTACTGAGACCGGCAAGGAGTTCCCCATGACCCGCATCGTCTATCAGATCGTCCAGCACGACGGCGGCTGGGCCTACCGCGTCGACGGCGTCTATTCCGAGACCTTCCGCGACCACGACAGCGCCCGGCGCGCCGCCGAACGGGCCGCCCGGGAACAGGGCGTCGCAGGCAATGACGCGGGCATCAGCTGGGAAGACGCCAACGGCAAGTGGCACGAGGAGCTGGCCCGCGGCGACGACCGGCCCATCGCCGAAGTCGAAGGTTAGATCGCAAATCGGCAGGGGCGCGCCTTGCCGTAGCGATGTTCTGCGACTACCTGCGCCCCATGCCCTCTCCGATCATCTCCATCACGCGTCTGAACAAAACCTACGCCTCGGGCTTCAACGCGCTCAAGGATATCAATCTCGACATCCGGCGCGGCGAGATCTTCGCCCTGCTGGGGCCGAACGGGGCGGGCAAGACCACCCTGATCTCGACCATCTGCGGCATCGTCAAGCCGACCTCCGGCACGGTCACCGCCGACGGGGCCGACATTCTGAAGGACTGGCGCAAGGCCCGCTCGCTGATCGGCCTGGTGCCGCAGGAGCTGACCACCGACGCCTTCGAGACGGTGTGGAACACCACCAGCTTCTCGCGCGGCCTGTTCGGCAGGGCCAAGAACCCGGCCCACATCGAGAAAATCCTGAAAGCCCTGTCGCTGTGGGACAAGAAGGACAACCAGCTGCGCACCCTGTCGGGGGGCATGAAGCGGCGGGTGATGATCGCCAAGGCGCTCAGCCACGAACCCCAGATCCTGTTCCTCGATGAGCCGACCGCAGGCGTCGACGTCGAGCTCCGCCGCGACATGTGGGAGATGGTGCGCAAGCTGCGTGAGGACGGGGTGACCATCATCCTGACCACCCACTACATCGAAGAAGCCGAGGAGATGGCCGACCGGGTCGGCGTCATCTCGCGCGGCGAGATCATCCGGGTGCAGGACAAGACCGCCCTGATGCGGGAGCTGGGCAAGAAGCAGCTTCTGGTCCAGCTGGCCGAGCCGCTGGCCGCCGTACCCAAGAGCCTGGCCGCCTACAATCTGGAGCTCGGCTCCGACGGCCACGCCCTGACCTACACCTATGACGCCCAGCAGGAGCGCACCGGCATCACCGCCCTGATGACCGATCTGCAGAAAACCGGCGTGCGCTTCCGCGACCTGCAGACCAAGCAGAGCTCGCTCGAAGAGATCTTCGTCAGCCTCGTCCACCAGGGAGACCGCCGATGAGCGCCGGGATCAACGGCCACGCCATCGCGGCCATCTACAAGTTCGAGATGAACCGGACGTTCCGGACCCTGTGGCAGAGCATCGTCGCCCCGGTCCTGACCACGACCCTGTACCTGATCGTGTTCGGCGCGGGCCTGGGCGGGCGCATCAGCCCGATCCACGACGTGCCCTATGGCGCCTTCATCGTGCCGGGCCTGATCATGCTGTCGGTGCTGACCCAGTCGGTCTCCAACGCCAGCTTCGGCATCTATTTCCCGAAGTTCAGCGGCACCATCTATGAGCTGCTGTCGGCGCCGGTCGGCCCATTCGAGATCGTCACCGCCTACGTGGGCGCCGCCGCCTCCAAGTCGCTGATCCTGGCCTCGATCAGCCTGCTCACCGCCTTCGTCCTGGTGCCCCTGCACATTGATCATCCGATCTGGATGGTGGCGTTCCTGACCCTGACCGCCTTCAGCTTCTCGTTGTTCGGCTTCATCATCGGGCTGTGGGCCGACGGGTTCGAAAAGCTGCAAATCATCCCGCTGCTGGTGGTCACGCCCCTGACCTTCCTGGGCGGCACCTTCTTCCCGGTCAGCCTGTTGCCGGGCCTGTGGAAGACGGCGGCCCTGTTCAATCCGGTGGTCTATCTGATCTCCGGCTTCCGCTGGGCCTTCTTCAGCCAGGGCGACGTCAACATCGCCATCAGCCTCGGCGCGACCTTGAGCTTCCTGGCGGTCTGCATGACCGCCGTCTGGTGGATATTCAAGACGGGTTGGCGGCTCAAAGCCTGAGCCGCCATCGCCTTCAGTCCTTCACGCCCAGCTGCTGCAGCATGAAGGCGTAGTACTCCGCGGTGTCGTGATACTGCTGGAAGCGCCCGGACTTGCCCCCGTGGCCGGCCTCCATGTTGATGCGGAACACCAGCGGATGGCTGTCGGTCTTGCGGGCCCTGAGCCGCGCCACCCACTTGGTCGGCTCATAGTACTGGACCTGTGAATCCCAGAGGCCCGTGCTGACGAACATCGCCGGATAGGCCTTTCGCGCCACTTGGTCATAGGGCGAATAGGACAGCATGTACTTGTAGTACTTGGGGTCCTTCGGGTTGCCCCACTCGTCGAACTCGTTGGTGGTCAGCGGGATCGACTCGTCCAGCATGGTGGTGACCACGTCGACGAACGGCACCTGGGCGATGACCACCCGGTAGTCCTGGGGCGCCATGTTCAGCACGCCGCCCATCAAGAGGCCCCCGGCGCTGCCGCCACGCGCGGCCACCCGGTCCTTGGCCGCGTAACCCTGCTTCACCAGGAAGCGGGTGACGTCGATGAAGTCGGTGAAGCTGTTCTTCTTGTTCAGCAGGTGGCCGTCGTCGTACCAGCCGCGCCCCATCTCCTGGCCGCCACGGATGTGGGCGATGGAATAGACCATGCCCCGGTCCAGCAGCGACACGATGGTGGGCGAGAAATTGGGGTCGGTGGAATTGCCGTAGCTGCCGTAGGCGTACTGCAGCATCGCCGCCGTGCCGTCCTTCTTGAAGCCCTTGCGGTAAACTAGGGACACCGGGATCTTGGTGCCGTCGCGCGCCGTCGCCCACACCCGCTCGGTGACATAGTTTGACGGGTCGTAGCCGATCACCGGGGTGCGCTTGAGCAGCGTCCGCTCGCCGGTCGAGGTGTTCAGCTCATAGGTGCTGGCGGGCGTGGTGAGCGAGACATAGGTGTAGCGCAGCCGGTCGGTGGACGGTTCGGCGTTCTGGCCAAGGCCCATGGCGTAGGCCGGCTCCTCCGCGGCGATGAAGTCGCTCTTGCCGGCGTTGCTCAGGGTCCTGACGCGCTTAAGGCCCTCGGAGCGCTCCTCGATGGCGGTGAAGCCATCGAACAGTTCGAAGTTCTCGATGAAGACGCCGGGTTTCTCGGCCACGACCTCGCTCCACAGCGCCCGGTCGCCCCAGGCCTGGCCGTCCTTCAGGGCCATCAGCCGGTAGTTCTTGGCGTTCCAGTTGGTGCGGATCACCCAGCGGCCGTTCAGATGCTCGGCCTGGTACAGGTGGTCGCGCAGGCGCGGCGACAGCACCTTGAAATCGGTTGGATCGGACGCCGGCGCGCAGCGCTGCTCGTTGGCTACCGTCGACTGCAGGTCGATGCACAGGAACTTGTCCGAGCGGGTGCGCTGCAGCCCCATGTAGAAGCTGTCGTCCTTCTCCTCATAGACCAGCCGGTCGGCCGAGGCGGGCGTGCCCAGCACGTGCGCCTTCACCCGCTTGGACAGCAGGGTCACCGGGTCCTTGTCGATGTAGAAGACCGTCCGGTTGTCGTCGGCCCAGACCAGATCCGGCTCGACGTTGGGGACGCTGTCGGCCAGCACCTGGCCTGTGGTCAGGTCCTTGAACTTCAGCACGTACTGGCGCCGGCCGACCGTGTCCTCGGCGTAGGCGACCAGCCGGTTGTCGGGGCTGACCACATTGGCGCTGATGGCGAAGAAGCCCTTGCCCTGGGCCATCGCGTTCTCGTCGAACATGACCTCTTCGGCGGCGCTCATCTCGCCCTTGCGCCGGGCCAGGATCGGGTAGTCCTTCCCGGTCTCGAAGCGGGTGTAGTACCAGTAGCCGCGGCGGCGGAACGGGACCGAGGCGTCGTCCTGTTTGATGCGCCCGACGATCTCCCCGTACAGCTTTTCCTGCAGCGGCTTGGTCGAGGCCAGCATCTGGTCGGCATAGGCGTTCTCCGCCGCCAGATAGGCCAGCATCTCCGGGTTTTTCCGCGTATCGTCGCGCAGCCAGTAGTACTCGTCCTGGCGATCCCCCGCCGGCGCCTTGACCGTGTAGGGCTTCTGGGCGGCCACCGGCGGCTTCGGGCCGCTGTCGGCGCTGAGCGCTGTGGTGGCCGAGGCGGCGAGCGCCAGGGCGGCGAGCAACATCGCGGAACGCATGGCGTCAGATCCTGTCAGATTTTCCCCAAGGACCGGACGGTGGCACGCCCGGCGGCGGGCGCCAAGCGTCGGAGCCGCCTTGACTCCCTTTCGGCGCCACGCGAGCGTCGCGCCGCTCTTGTTGGGGAAGTCCATCCGATGCCGCGCCTGCTCATCGCCGCCCTCGCCGGCGCCGCCCTCGTTCTGCCCGTCGCCGCCCAGGCCCAGTCCCAGGAGCGCCTGACCCCGGAGCGGGTGTTCGGCAATCCCGACCTGAACGGGCCGCGCGCCCGCGGCGTGAAGCTTTCACCCGACGGCCAGCTGGTCACCTATCTGAAGTCAGAGGCCGGCGACCAGAACACGCTGGACCTGTGGGCCGCCGACGTGAAGGGCGGCGAGCCCTTCAAGCTGATCGACGCCTCGGTCCTGCAGCCCAAGGGCAAGGAGCTGTCCGAAGCCGAGAAGTCCCGGCGCGAGCGCATGCGCATCCGCGAGCGCGGCGTGGTCGAATACGCCTGGGACGACCAGGGCAAGTTCATCCTGGTGCCTCTGGACGGCGACCTCTACCTGGCCGACCGCGCGACCGGAAAGGTGCGCCGCCTGACCGAGACGCCGGGCGACGAGGTCGACGCCAAGGTCTCGCCCAGAGGCCATTTCGTCTCCTACGTCCGCGACCAGAACCTCTATGTGCTGGATCTGGCGACGGGCGCCGAGAAGGCGCTGTCGAGCGATGGGAAGGACACCCTGTCCTGGGGTACGGCGGAGTTCATCAGCCAGGAGGAGATGGGCCGCCAGACCGGCGCCTGGTGGGCGCCGGACGAGAGCCGTGTGGCCCTGACCCGGGTGGATGAGAGCACCGTCGACATCGTCCCCCGCTTCGACATCGGCCCCGACGGGGTCAAGGTCGTTCAGCAGCGTTATCCCCGCGCGGGTCGGCCCAATGCGGTGGTCGAGCTGTGGGTCGAGGACGTCTCGACCGGCGCCAGGGTCAAGGTCGATCTGGGCGCCGACAAGGATATCTATCTGGCGCGGGTGGACTGGTCGAAGGACGGCAAGACCCTCTACGTCCAGCGCCAGACCCGCGACCAGCGCCGCCTGGACCTGCTGGAGGTCGATCCCGCCACCGGGACCGGCAGCGTGATCCTCAGCGAGACCTCGCCCCACTGGGTCGAGCTCAACGACGACTTCAAGCCGCTCGGCTCCGGGGAGTTCCTCTGGTCGTCAGAGCGTTCAGGCTACCGCCACCTTTACCTCTACGACCGCCACGGCAAGCCGGTGCGCCAGGTCACCCATGGCGACTGGCCCGTCGACGAGGTCGCGGGCGTGGACGAGGCCAAGAAGCTGGTCCTGATCGCCGCTTCCAAGGACGACACCCTGCAGCGGCACCTGTGGGCGGTCTCCTACGCCAAGCCCGGCGAGCCGAAGAAGCTGACTTCCGGCGAGGGCTGGTGGACGCTCACGGTCGCCAAGACCGGCGGCTCCTTCTCCGGGACCTATTCCGATCCGAAGACCCCGCCCCGCACCGGCTTCTACGCGCCGGACGGCAAGCTGGTGCGCTGGATCGAGCCCAACACCCTGGACACGGCCCACCCTTTCTTCCCATACGCCGCGAGCCTGCGGACGCCCGAGTACGGGACCATCAAGGCCGCCGACGGCAGCGATCTGCACTGGGCGATCTCGACCCCGCCAGGCTTCGATCCGGCCCGGAAATATCCCGTGATCGTCTCGGTTTACGGCGGACCGCACACCCAGACCATCAAGAAGCAGTGGGGCAGCCTGACCGACCAGCTGCTTCTGAACGAAGGCTATGTCCTGTTCCGGCTGGACAACCGCGGCTCGTCGAACCGCTCCGTCGCCTTCAAGACCGCGCTCGACCGCCGGCTCGGCACGGTGGAGGTCGAGGACCAGCTGGCCGGCGTCGGCTTCCTGAAGACCCTGCCCTACGTCGATCCGAAGCGGATCGGGGTGATGGGCTGGAGCTACGGCGGGTTCATGACCCTGATGCTGATGACCGCGCCCGACAGCCCCTTCGTCGCCGGCATGAGCGGCGCCCCGCCAAGCGACTGGCGGCTGTACGACACCCATTACACCGAGCAGTTCATGGGCAAGCCGTCCGAGAACGAGGCCGGCTACAAGGCCAGCGAAATCGTGCCCCGGCTGGGCGCCATGAAGGGTTCCCTGCTCCTGCTCCAGGGCATGGCCGACGACAACGTCACCTTCGACAACTCCACCCGGGTGATGGCCGCGCTGCAGGGCGCGAGCCGGCCGTTCGAGCTGATGGACTATCCAGGCGAGCGCCACGGGCTGAGGGGCAATCCGCGAATGCTGCACCTGTGGCGCACCTACCTGGACTTCCTGGACCGCAAGCTGAAGCGCGGGGCATGAGCGTCCAGCGGCCGAGACGGCGCGTACCTGGGTCTGATTGAGGGGATGGGACGATGAACAGGCTTCTGATCTCGGCCGGGCTGAGCCTGGCGCTGGCGCTCTCCGCCACCGCGGCGAACGCCAAACCGGCCAAGGGGCATGCGGCCCAGGCCCACAAGGACGGCGCCTCGGTCAGCGAGCTCCAGGACCAGCTCCGATCCGGCAAGACCACCTCGGTCAAGCTGGTCGCCGCCTACCTGGCCGAGATCAAGCTGCGCGATCGCGGCCCGCACGGCCTCCATTCGGTCCTCGCATTGAACCCCAACGCCCTGGCCGACGCCCGCAGGCTCGACGCGGAGCGCAAGGCCGGCCACATCCGAGGGCCCCTACACGGCATTCCGGTGCTGCTGAAGGACAACATCGAGTCCGCCGACCCCATGGCCACCACCGCCGG
The DNA here is from genome assembly GCA_964432415.1 of uncultured Caulobacteraceae bacterium. Taxonomy (GTDB): domain Bacteria; phylum Pseudomonadota; class Alphaproteobacteria; order Caulobacterales; family Caulobacteraceae; genus JAFECT01. The sequence continues at coordinate 45,162 of CAYSNW010000020.1, read as the reverse complement.
ATCCCTGGCCCTAAAGGACAACATCGGCCGCCGTGACGCGCCCCTGGTCGCGCGTCTCCGGGCCGCCGGCGCCATCGTGTTGGGCAAGACCAACCTGTCGGAGTGGGCCAACATCCGCTCTACCCATTCCACCTCGGGCTGGAGCGCGGTCGGCGGCCTGACCCGTAATCCCTATGCGCTGGACCGCAACGCCTGTGGCTCGTCCTCGGGCACGGGCGCGGCCATTGCCGCCTCGCTGGCGGCCGCGGGCGTGGGCACCGAGACCGACGGATCGATCACCTGCCCCTCCTCGGTCAATGGCCTGGTCGGCATCAAGCCGACGGTGGGCCTGGTCTCGCGCACCTGGGTGGTCCCGATCAGCCACAGCCAGGACACCGCTGGGCCCATGACCCGCAACGTCACCGACGCGGCGATCCTGCTCTCGGTCATGGCCGGCTCGGACCCGAAAGACCCCGCCACCAGGGACGCCGACGCCCACAAGTCGGACTACACCAGGGCGCTGGACCCCAACGCGCTGAAGGGCAAACGCTTCGGCGTCATGCGCTTCGACGCCGGCTACGACCCCAATGTCGACGCCCTGCTCGACCGCGCCATCGCCGAGCTTAAGGCCGCCGGCGCCGATGTGGTCGAGATCAAGGAATTCAAGGCCGAGGCGGACATCGGCAAGGCCGAGCAGCTGGTGCTGAACACCGAGCTGAAGGCCGACATGGCCGCCTACCTGGCCTCGACGCCGGCGGCGGTGAAGTCGCGCAACCTCGCCGACCTGATCGCCTTCGACCGGGCCAACGCGGCGGCCGAGATGCCCTTCTTCGGCCAGGAGCTGTTCGAGACGGCGGACAAGGCCAAGGGACTGGACGATCCGGAATACCTGAAGGCCCGCGCCGACAGCTTCCGCATGGCGGGGCCCGAGGGCATCGACAAGCTGATGGCCGACAACCACCTTGACGCCCTGATCGCCCCCACCCTTGGCCCCGCCTGGACCACCGACCTGGTCAACGGCGACCACGTCACCGGGTCCGACACCACGCTCGCGGCCGTCGCCGGCTATCCGCACCTGACCCTGCCCATGGGCGACGTGCGCGGCCTGCCGGTGGGCCTGAGCTTCATCGGCCCGGCCTGGTCCGAGGCGCGGCTGATCGGTTTCGGTTACGCCTACGAGCAGCGCACCCACTGGCGCCGGGCTCCAACCTTCGCCGCCTCGATCGACGCCCAGCCTGACGTGGCCAAACACGAAGCGCCGGCCCAGTGAGCGAGACGCTTAGGCGCCTGGAGCAGCAGCTGGCCGAGGCGGTCGCCGCCGAGGATTTCGAGATCGCGGCCCTGCTGCGCGACGAGATCTGCAAGCGCCAGGACGCCTCGGCCTCGAAGCTGCGCGAACAGGTCCCGGGCAAAATGGGGCTGGGGACGAGCCGCGAGGTCTATGTCCGTCCCGAGGGCTGGACGCCGCCGAAGAAGCCCGACCTGATGACCAGCCGGGTCAAGCCGGGAACGCGCCGGCGCAGCTGAGGAACCGGCGCCCACCGTGGCCGTTCGTGAGGAATGAGCCTGCTCGTCAACGCCATCGGGACCGGAGCGGCGCTCTGCACCATCTCCAGCTTCGTGCCTCAGATCGTGAAGATCGCGCGGGAACGCGATGCGTCGTCGGTGTCGCTGCGAATGTACGCCCTGACGGTGGCGGCCTTCACCCTGTGGATCGCCTACGGAGTCATGACCCGCGCCTGGCCGCTGGTGGGCTCCAACACCGTCTCCCTGCTGCTGGCGGCCGCGGCGCTGGCGATGAAGTGGCGCTTCCGCGACGGGCCCAGGACCAAGGTCTAGGCCGAGAAGACCTTCGCCAGAATGCGCTCCAGCCATTCGGCGTCGACCGCGTCGAAGCTGCCGAACGCCGTGGAGTCCACGTCGAAGACCCCGATCAGGTCTCCGGCCCCGTCCAGGACCGGCAGGACGATTTCGCTGTTGGAGCGGCTGTCGCAGGCGATGTGACCGGGGAAGGCGTGCACGTCCTCGACGATCTGAATCTTCCGTTCCGACGCCGCGGTTCCACAGACTCCGCGGCCGAACCGTATACGAAGACATCCCAGGGTGCCCTGATAGGGCCCCACGACCAGTTCCTCCGGTCCGTCGACGACATAGAAGCCCGTCCAGAAATAGTCCGGCATGGCGTCGTGCAGCATGGAGGCGACGGTGGCCATCCGGGCGGTGCGATTCGGCTCTCCTTCCAGCACGGAGAGGATTTCCTGCTCGATTTCGGCGTAGCGGAGGGCCTTGTCGGCCGGCCGGTCGTCGCGCGCGGCGTAGCTCATGGGCGTCACCCTGATCGAATGCTCCCGATATAGGCGCTTATCCCCAGATTTCGAGCCCTGCGCGGGATCACGCAACGGCCGCGCTGCGCCACAATCGTGACGCGCTAGACTCTCCTGAAAGGCGATCAATATTGATCAGAGGCCACGATTTCTCAAATCCGGCCCTGACTGTGGCCCCCAAGACGCAATTCAGCCCCCGTTCAGCCATGAAGAGGGAAACCAGATAGCGCTGGTTTGCGTTAACCTTGACAGCGGGGAGACGCCAACCGCACAAGTACTCGTAATAATATAGTTAACGATGGCGTTTGGGTGGGGTGGTTTTGATGGCCGAGTACGGGAGTTCGGCGCGACAGGCTCAGGCCAGCCCGATCTGGATCGTGGCTGCGGTTCTCGCCGTCCTGGTCGTGATGGGGCTCGTCCTCGTCTCCTGCGGCGGCGACGGCGGCCCGGGACGCGCATTCTTCAAGGCCAAGGAAGAACGTTTCGCCTGCCCCCGCCCCTCGACGTTCGGCGCGGTGCAGCCCGGCTTCAATCAGCAGGAGCAGGAAATCCGCCAGCTCCGCCGCCAGGCCTTCCAGAACGATTTCTTCTCCCAGCTCGAACTCGGACGCCGCTACCGCGCCGAGAAGGCGACCGACAAGAACATCGAGGACCCGATCGAGTCCTCGGTCTGGTACGCCATGGCGCTGGCCAATTCGCAGGGGTACGCTCCGATCAACCGCGCGGTTCGCCACGGCTTCCTCGGCGGCTTCCGCCCGCTGTCGCGCTATGACGACTGCCGCGCCTGGGAGCGCCACGAGGCCTACAAGACGCTGGACCACCAGCTGTCGCGCATGTCGACCACCGAGCAGGAAAAGGTCCGCAACCGCGTGATCTACATCCTGTCAACGCAAGGAGCGGACGGCTTCCGCACCCTGGCCCGCCTGCACGACGAGCTGTACGGCCCCTTCGGCGAGCCCGCCGACAACGAGCAGGCCCAGGAATCGGCCGGCAAGTTCGACGCCGAACTGCACCGCCCCGCCCGCGCGGCGCTCAGCCTGTTCCCGCGCAACGACGTGGACGCCTACCTCTACAACTACCTGGCCATGCAGACCGGCGACGTGGGCGCCTACGTCCTGCTCAAGGACTTCGAGCGTTCGGCGCCCGAGCGGGCCAACTACAACACCTTCGTGGAGGCCAAGGCCAACCGCTGGGTGCCGCCGTACGAGTTCTATCCGCCGGACGCCTACACCGCCGGCGCCGTGCCCCATTCCGATGAGAGCCGTCCGCGCGGCGACGCCTACGAATACGCTCTGTCGCGGATCTACGAGCTGCCGTTCAAGCACGTGTCCGACGCCCTGCTCTACCTTGGCGTCCTGCAGCGGCCCGCCGCCTCCGGCGACAACCTGGCCCAGGGCGAGATCGACACCTTCAAGGGCATGATCGGCGAGCCTCAGGGCGGCGGCTTCCAGGCCATCGACCGGGTGCGCGCCATCCAGTACGCGGCGGTCAACGGCTCGGCCCGGGCCCAGCTGGTGCTGGCGGTGATGTACGCCGAGGGCGTGGGCCTGCCGGCGGACTACGCCCGGGCCTACTACTGGTTCTCCGAGGCCGACAAGCAGGGTTCGCCCGAAGCCAAGTTCGCCATGTCCACCTACTTCGCCCTCGGCGTGGAAGGCGTGGCCGACCAAAACAAGGCCGAGGCCGTCGTCTACCGCATGGACTCGGCGCTGTCGGGCTTCAAGCCCACCGTCTCGCGCATCCAGGCGGTGCTGGAGCAGGTCACCCGGGCCTCGCGCCACGGCGGGCCGGCTGCTTCCGCCTCGGACTACGGCCGCCGCAACTACGGCGGCCGCCCTGAATACGCCCGCCGCGGTCCCGCCGAGGGCCGCGCCGAATACGAGGTCGCCCGATGAGTAAGCTTGCCCAGACGCGCCTCGCCGGCCTGGCCGGTCTCGCCGCCGCAGTCCTTGGCTCGGTCCTGGTCCCCGCGACCAGCGTCCAGGCCTTCCCGGACGCCAAGGTCGAGACCGAGACCCGGCCCAACTTCGGCCTGCTGGTCCGCCCGCCGATCCACAATCGCCGCTACCGCCCCTATGGCGGCCGCGGCTACGCCCACTGGCATCGCGAAGGCTGGCATGAGGGCGACCGCGACGATCGCGGCGGTCGTTTCGGCCCGCACTGGTCGCGCGAAACGGTGATGATCGACTGCAATCTGGCGCACCCCGGCGATGTCGAGGAAGCCCTGGACGCGGTGGCGCCCGGCGGCACCCTGTTCATGCGCGGCGGCGGCAGCGCCTGTCAGGGCAATCTGATCATCGACAAGCCGATGACCCTGCAGGGCGACGCGCGCCCTGGCACCGACTTCGGCTCGGCCGACCTGCCCGCGACCTTCAAGGGCGCGCCAGGCGCGCCCTGCATCACCATCAATGTGCCTGCCGACGGCGACTGGAAGATTCCCCGCCGCGGCTCGGCCAAGGAAGACAATCCGGCCGGCCGGCGCGCGGAGTTCGCTTCGGACAACGCGGTGCTGATCAGCGACATCGTCATCGCCGGCGAACACGGCGGCAGCGACGCCTGCGTCTATTCGGAGAACTCAACCGTCTGGCTGCAGCGCACAGTCATCCGCTACAGCGGCGCGGCCTCGGCCTACTACCTGGCCGGCGGCAAGCTGAAGACCACCGAGCTGGTCTACATGAAGGCCGGGGTTCAGGTCACCGACACCCCCGGCGACCACCTGCCGGAAGCGATCTTGAGCGCCGAGAGCGGTCAGCTGGACCTCTATGACACCACCCTGATCGGGGGCCCGGTCGCGCTCGAGGCCAAGGGCACGCTCGACGGCACCATTCAGGACTCGATCTTCTACCTGCCGCGCGAGCAGCAGGAGGCCTCGGGCTTCGGCGCGGGCACCGCGGGCGTGTCGATGCACGGCCGCAGCGCGGGCGTGCTGACCATCAAGGGCACCACCATCTGCGGCTACGGCATCGGGGCCTTCATCGAGGGCGCCAACTTCGCCATGATGGACGGCAACCACATCTGCCGCGCGGGCAAGGGCGTCTATCTGGCGGGCGGCGCAGTGGCCGCCACCGGCAACTACGTGGAGGCCACCAACGTCGGCTTCCAGGTCGGCGCCGGCCAGCCCGACAAGCGCGAAGGCATCTCCGACAACTACATCTACGGCGCCAACGAATTCATCTTCGTCGAGCCGGGCGGCAGCTCCGCGGGCATCCAGGGCAACCACTTTTTCGGTTCGGGCAGCGTCGTGGCCGACATCAACGGCGACCATGTCACCGACGTGATCCGCTGCCGCTGGTCGGATGTGGACGACCGCTACTTCGGCGGCCGCAAGCGTCCGCCCAAGAAGGAATGGCAGCGCTGGCGCTACATGTCGCGCGGCCACGGCGTGTTCGGCAATTGCGAGGATCCGGGCCGCTACGCCTGGCCAGGCTCCGACTGGCAGGAGACGTGGTACGGCGCCGACTGGGTGCGCTCGATCCGCCTCGATCCGTGGGATCCGGACGTGTTCGACGCCAATGACCACTACGACTGGGACAACCCCTTCTGGAAGGCGAACCAGGGCGGTTACGGCGGTGGCGGCTATGGCGGCGGGAACAGCGGGTACGGCGGCGGCAGCGGATACAGCGGCGGCAACAGCGGCTACGGTGGCGGTTCCGGCGACCACAAGCGTGACGGCAAGCGGGGCAAGCGCCCGTGATCCGGTCCCTTAAAGCCGGCGTCGTTCTGACGGCAGTCCTGGTCATTGCAGGGGTGGCGTTGAGCGCCTGCGAGCACGACCACTACTTCCACCGGCCGTCGACGCCCCAGTCCCCGCCCCCGCCTCCGCCGCCTCCGGGAGCGCCCTGAGCGGTGACATCGCCTGACGGCCTGGTCGTCGAGCGCCCGTCCCCCGGGATCGTGCGCCTGATCCTGGACCGGCCGCCATCCAACGCACTGAACGACGCCTTGCGCGCGCGCCTCGCTGCCGCCATCGACGCGATCGACGCAGACCATTCCGTGCGCGCCGTCATTCTCACCGGTCAGGGGCGGGCCTTCTGCGCCGGCGACGACCTGAAGGAGGCGCTTCCCGCCCTCGGTTCGCCCGGCCGCGCCGCCGCCCTGGAACGGCTCAAGGACTGGAGCGCTCTGTTCGACACTGTGGAGGCCTGCCGCGCTCCGGTGATCGCGGCGATCAACGGCTGGGCCATGGGGGGCGGCCTGGAGCTCGCGCTGTGCTGCGATGTTCGCCTGGCCTCAAGCGAGGCGAGCTTCGCCTGCGCCGGCGTGCGGATCGGCCTGATCGCCTCGGCCTGGCGCCTGCCGCGCCTGATCGGAGTCTCCCGCGCCAAGGCGCTGCTGCTCGGCGGCGAAACTTTCGACGCGGGCACGGCCGAGCGCTGCGGCCTGGTCAGCGGGATTCACGCGCCGGACGCCCTGGCGGCGGAGGCCCTGGCGCTGGCAGAGCGGATCGCGGCGCGTGCGCCGCTGTCGGTCGAAGCGACCAAGCGTGTCGTCGATGCGAGCAGCGGGCTCGACGCCCACGCTGCGGGCGCCCTGCAGGACGCAGCGATCCTTGAGCTTGCGATGAGCGAGGATCACGCCGAGGCGCTGGAAGCCTTCATGGCCCGGCGCGATCCTCAGTTCAGGCGGCGTTAGCCGCCCGCCCTATTTCGCGGGAGCGGCGGCCGGGGCCGGGTCGCCATGGGCGAAGTCGGCTTCGGCTTTCCACTGCCCGTCCGCGCCCTTCTGATAGACCGTCACATAGACGCCCTGGCCGGCAGCGGCCTTCTTGGTCTCGGGGTCTGTGTAGGTCACCTTGAAGGAGCCGGTCGTGTAGGCGACGTCGCCGCTCTTGGCCACGACGACCTTGTCCGGCGCGAAGCTCAGGCTGAAGGCCGGATCCTTGAACGCCTTGTCGAGGCCCGCCTGGATCGCCGCGGTCCCATGCATGGACGGATCGACCGGATCGGTCATCACGGCGTCGGACGCGTAGTGGGCCAGGAACTTGGCCATGTCCTTGGGCGTGCCGGCGGTGGCCATCTGGCCCGACCACTCGCTCTCGATCTGGCGGATCGCCGCCTCGTCCTTGGTGGTGTCCGCCGCCGGTGCGCCCATCGCGCCCTTGCAGGCCGAAAGCCCCGCCAACCCAACGCAAACGGCCGCCACAGCGGCGGTACGCATCATCCTGGTCATCTGAGTGTCCTCCCTGAACGCCGTTTGTACGGTGTCCAGGAAGGCTTGGATCACCCCCTAGGCTTCGATGACTTCCTTGCCGACCGGCGCGAGGGAGATGAGCGCCAGCTTCAGGTGCTGGAAGGCGAAGGGGATGCCGATGATGGTCACGGCCTGGGCCGCAGCGATCACCAGGTGGTGGATGGCCAGCCACAGGCCCGCGAACAGGAACCAGACGACATTGAGCACCATGCCGAGGGGCCCGGTGCCCAGGTCATGCTGCCCGGTGATCTCGGTTCGATCCACCACCGTCTTGCCGAAGGGGAAGTAGCTGAAGCCGGCGATGCGGAACGCGGCGAAGGCCCAGGGCAGGCCCACCACGGTGATCGCCAGCACCACACCGGCCAGCAGCCACAGGGTGCCGGAAATGAAGCCTCCGAAGATGAACCAGAGGATGTTGAGCAGCAGGGTCATGGTCGTCCTTGATCGCCGTTTGTTGAGGCCCCCGAGGGGCGCCTGTCGCATAGATGGAGATCGCAAGGCCCGATTTGGATGCTCCTGTCTTCGAATTAACCTGCCGACTCAGCGGCGCAGGCGGCTCGGCCAGCCGACCCGCACCAGGGTCTCGTCCGGATCGGACAGGGCGAACTCGTACATGCCCCAGGGCTTATCCTCCGGCGTGACCTTGCCGACAGCCTCCCCGGCGAAGCGCGTTGCCAGGGCGTCGACGTCCTCGGTGTAGAGGTACAGGCCGAAGGGATTGCGGCCCGGGATCAGCCACCCATCCACCGCATCGGTCAGGTGCAGGTGGCCGCCCTCGCCATTGCTGAGCATCCGGTAGCTGTCCTCCTCGCCCGGCTCCGGCCGATCCTCGTCGGGCCGGCTGAAGCCCAGCCGATTGTAGAACGCCTCCGAGGCATCGAGGTCATTGCAGGGCAGGATGGCGGTGAGGGTCTTGGGAGGGCGCATGGCGTGGGTCCGATATGGCGGCGACACCCGGAACCTACGACAGCAAAGATCAGGAAATCCAATACCTGGCGACCCCTCTCGCGACCTAGACCAGGCCGCGCCGCTGCGCCTCCAGCGCCGCTTCCGCGCGGCTGGAAATGTTGAGCTTGGAATAGATGGTCTTCACGTAGCTGGCGGTGGTGTGGTCGGTCAGGCCGAGCTTGCGGGCGGTCTCCGGACCGGTCAGGCCGCGGCCGAGCCAGGCCAGGACCTCGGTCTCGCGCGCGGTCAGGACGTCGGCGCTGGGGCGCGCGGCCTGGGTCTTGTGGAAGTGCTGCAGGATGCGGTGGGCGATCGCCGGCGACAGGGCCGGCTCGCCGCGGGCGATGGCTTCCAGGCTGCGGATCAGGGCCTCGTCCTGCAGGTCCTTGAGCAGATAGCCCTGGGCTCCGGCCGCCAGGGCCTCGAACAGGTGGGCGTCGTCGTCATAGACAGTGGCCACGATCGGGATCACCGTCGAGTGACGGCTTACGATCTGCTCGATCATCTCCACACCCGAGCCGTCCGGCAGGCCGAGGTCGATCAAGGCCACGGTCAGGGGCGGTCCCTCGCCGCTGTCTTCCTCATAAGCCTTCAGCCACTGGCGCGCGCCGCGCAGGCTGGCGACGCCGATGATGGCCATGTCGGGAAAGGTGCGGGCCACGCAGGCACAGAGCCAGGCGCGGATTTCGGCCTGATCCTCGATCACCAGACCGAGGCGCACCGGGTCGGCGGCGCCGGCGCGGTCGGGTTCGAGGACGGAGGCCGATCGGGCGGATTGAGGAGCCATGGGAGCATTAGAGCCGCCCTGGGGGGCCGCTACACCCCCTGAACCGGGGGGGCGGCCGGCAGGCTGACATCCAGCCGGGCGCCGCCCGTCTTCGGCCGGGACCAGCGCAGGCTCCCCTTCTGCGCGGCGACCCGACGCTGAAGGATGTTCAGGCCGTGGCCAGACGCGACCGCCTCGGGATCGAAGCCCTTGCCGTCGTCCTCGATCACGAGCGTGACCACCTCATCGTCGCGCGCGACCTGGACCAGAACCCGTTTGGCTCCGGCGTGCTTGATCACGTTGGAGACCGCCTCGCGCACGATCGAGCGCACGGCGTGGACCACGGTCGGGCCGGGCTCCGACGCGCCGGCCTCTTCGATCGGCCAGTCCAGTTTCAGGCCGCAGGCGCTAAGGCGTTCAGCGGTCTCGCGCCGGAGGCTGGCCAGGGCCTCGTCGAGCGATCCTCCCGGGCGGGCGGCGTCGTTGATGATGGTCCGGAGGTCCGCCAGGGTCTCGCGGATCAGGCCGTCCTTGCGCTCGCCGCCGGGGCTGTGCAGGGCGCTGAGCAGGCGCGCGCCGACATTGTCGTGGATGTCGCCGGCGATGCGGCTGCGCTCGATGGCGGCGCCGGTCTCGTAGGCCGTGCGGCTCTCGATGGTGTGGCGCAGCATGCCGGCCAACTCGGAAGCCAGGTGCTGGTCGCGGCGGGTGAATAACCGCCTGCCGCCCGAGGCGTATTCGAGCCTCAGGCCTGGCACGCCCTCGACCGTCGGGATCGCCAGGGCCAGGCCGTCCTGCTCCAGCTGTGCGGCGGCGGGCGCGGGATCGGCCGCCTCGATCCGCAGCGGCTCGAACACCTCCTGCAGCATTTCGCGCCACTTGCCCGCCTGGGCCTCGCCCCAGGGCGACAGGGCCACGCCCACGACGTTCTGGAACAGAGCCCGCTCGCTGATCGAGGCCGGCCGGAACACCCGACCCCAGAGCCAGGCCCGCAGCGGCAGCCAGATCAGGCCGCAGATCAGCAGCGCCAGGCCCAGCGACACGCCGGTGGAGAGCTGCATGCCGACCACGAACAAAAGGTCCAGCACCACCAGCGCCAGCAGGCTGACGGTCCACAGCACCACATGCACCCACCATTCGCCGAGGTCGAACAGGCGAAAGCGCATGATGCCGAAGGCCAGGCCGCCGTAGACCAGCAGGAAGAGCAGGAAGCCGTAGCCCTGGTAGGCGGTGGTATCGATGCCGAAGATCGGCGGCGCCAGGATCAGCAGCACGAAGGCGCTGACCCCGATCAGCCACGACATCAGAAACCACTGCAGCGACGCGCGCGCGATCGGATCGCTGCGGGTCAGCCACCAGTGCACGGCGGCCAGCACGAAGGTGGCCAGAACCGCCGCCAGCACCAGGGCGCGACGGGCCAGCGCCATGGAAGTGAACAGGTCGACCTCCTGGGCGATCCACCAGACGATGAACAGGCCCACGATCGCCCATCCCGCCCAGCGCGGCGCGATGCGCTTGGGATAGTAGAGCAGCAGGGCCGCCAGCGACGCCGCAAACAGACTTCCGCCCAGGAAGTTGGAGTCGTTCAGCGCCCGGAACAGATCCCCCGGCAGGGCGAGCTCGCGGGTGGAATAGACCGCCGCCAGGGGCGCGAACATCAGGGTCGACCAGCCGCTGAGCAGCAGGTAGCGCGCGCTGGTCTCGTTGGGCCGGAACGCCCAGATGCAGGCGGATATCAGCCAGGCGAAGACGCCCACGAACACCTGGATCCAGAAGTCCGCCGGCAGGGTCGAGAGCGGCCTGTCGTCGCTCGGGCGGATCCGCCAGGCCTTGCCGTGGGCGTCGGTCAGGACCACCTCGTCGGCGGCCTGGATGCGCGCCAGCTTGCTCTGGCGGTCGAGGAAGGCGTGGAAAGCCTGAAAGGTCGCCAGGCTGCTCGCCGGCTCGATGGTGAAGTCCTCGGTCGCGAACCTGAGCCCCTCTCGCCCGTCACCGATCCCGGTGATCTCGGTCCCCCGCGGCACGGCGACGCCGGGGCCTGACGCCTCGGCGACGACCGCGACCTGCGTCTTCGGCGACCAGACCAGTCGAAGCCCGAGCCAGGGCTGGTTGTGGGCGAGCAGGGTCACCAGGACGGCCATGGCCAGGCCGATGACGACGGCGCCGACCAGACGATGAACGGGAGCGAGCACGGGGGCGGTCAGCGAATCCTCCCTGGCGACCAGCGGTATCGGACCTAGCGCTAACGTCCCACCGGCGTCGGTCAAGTCCGCTGCGGCGAGCGGCCGACCATTCGCGACTCGCTACGGGTAACACCGTTCACTATAAACGGGAGGCCGCGAACAGCGTTTGCGCACGGCGGAGCCCAGGGGGCGCGATGTCGTTTTTTGGCCTGTTTGGAAACCGCCGCAAGAACGGACCGCTGTCGGCCATCCGGTCGCTGGTCAGTTCCGGCCTGGTTTCGATCGCCGCCCAACCGCGCAACAACCAGCTGTCGCTCGACAATCAAAAGCTGAAGCGCCTCTACGTCTTCCTGATCGACCACGACTACCCGGGCGGATCGGCGGCCATGCACAACGCCGTGTTCGCCCGCTACAACCTGCCCTACCGCAGCGTCTTCATGGTCGGCGACCCGGCCAATGTAAGCGAGATCTTCGCGGGGCTGAGGCGCTGTCCGATCTTCTACGGGGGCGGCGCGGGGTCGGGTTTCAAGGACAAGATCGCGCCCTCGCTGGACGCCTTGGCCCCCTCGGCCAAGACCATCGGCAGCGTCAATGTCATCGCCCGGGAGGGCGACCGCTTCATCGGCCACAACACCGACGGCGTGGGCTTCGTCGCCGGCCTGCAGAACGAGTACCCGCGCTGCGTGGCGGGCCAGAAGGTGGTGATCCTGGGCGCCGGGGGCACGGCCCTGCCGATCTCCTACGAACTGGCCAAGGAGAAGCCGCGCGAGGTGGTGATCGTCAACCGCACCGTGGCCAAGGCCCAGACCATCGCCGACCTGATCGCGCCCCTGACCGCCGCCCGCGCGGTGGGTGAGGAGGTGTTGGGCGACGAGCTGGCGGACGCCGGGATCGTGGTGAACACCTCGAACAAGGGCGCCCAACCCAACGAGAAGTTCAGCGCCTTCGCCGCCATGACCGGGGATGTGGAGGGCGACCTCGCCCAGTCCATGGCCAACCTGAAGCGCCTGCCGAAGAAGGCGATCGTGGCCGACATCCTGCTCGAGGACATGCCGCTGACGCTGAAGCTGGCGAAGGAGGCGGGCAACCGCACCCACAGTGGGCGCTCCATGAACCTGTTCCAGGCGGTTCCGGCCTTCAAGATCCTGACCGGGCTGAACAAGCCCGACAAGGCGCTGCTCAAGATCATGCGCGAGGCGCTCAATTGACCCACGCGAGCCCCTACCCCGACGCCCCGATCGAACCCTTCGTCCTGCCCCGGGACGAGATGGCGTTTCGCGGGCGCTACCAGGGGCTGCTGCTCGACCGCAAGATCACCACCGTCTTCCGCCCCGGCGACCGGGTGTGGCCCAGCTGGCGCGGCTATATCGAGGGTGAGACGGTCACCGCGCGGGTGATCGAGCGCTCCGGCTGCGACGAGCTGCGGGTGGCGCCCCGGTTCAACCGGATCAAGGTGCCGATCCGCATTCGCGACCTGACGGTCTTCGACGCCGACGCCCTGGAGCCCGAAGACTTCGAAGGCTCCTCCCCCGACGTTCAGGATCGCGATAGCCTGCTCGCCCACCTGTTCGACATCTACGGCAAGCCGATCGAGGCCTTCGGCGGCAAGGTCACCCGCATCCGCTTCGCCTATGCGGCGCCCCGCTGGCCGGGACGGGACCGGCGACGGTGAGCACGCCCGCCTCCGGGCGGATCGGCGCCGTGCGCTGGATCGTGGCGGCGCTGCTCTTCAGCGCCATGATCTTCAACTACTTCGACCGGCAGATGCTGGCGGTGCTCAAGCCCGGCCTGTCGAAGGAGCTCGGCTGGAACGAGACCCAGTACGCCGACATGGTGTTCTGGTTCCAGGCGGCCTATGCGGCGAGCTACCTGCTCTTCGGCCGGGTGGTCGACCGCATCGGCGCCCGCATGGGCTTTGCGCTCACCTTCCTGATCTGGTCCATCGCCCAGGTCGCCCATGGCGCCGCCAGGAGCGCGGTCCAGTTCATGATGGCCCGCGCCCTGCTGGGAATCGGCGAAGGCGGGGCCTATCCGGCCGGCCTGACCGCCGTCGCCCAATGGTTTCCGCGCCAGGAGCGGGCCTTCGCCACCGGCCTGTTCAACGCCGGGGTCAATATCGGGGCCATCGTCACGCCCCTGGTCGTGCCGCCGGTGGTGATCCTGCTCGGCTGGCGCGGCGCCTTTGTCCTGACCGGCCTGGCCAGCCTGCTGTGGCTGCTGACCTGGCTCCTGGTCTACCGCAGCCCGGAGCGGCACCGCGCGCTGGGCGAGGCCGAACGCGCCTGGATCAAGCAGGACCCGCCCGATCCGTCGCGGCCCATGCCCTGGCTGAAGATGGCGCGCACCCGTGAGGCCTGGGCCTATGCGGCGGGCAAGTTCCTGATCGATCCGATCTGGTGGATGTTCCTCTTCTGGCTGCCCGACTTCCTGGCCAAGCGCCACGGCCTTGACCTGAAGACCTTCGGCCCGCCGCTGGTGGTGATCTACCTGATGAGCGACGCCGGCAATGTGCTGGGCGGCTGGGTCTCCTCGGCCCTGATCAAGCGGGGGGTCAGCGTCAATTCGGCCCGCAAACTGACCATGCTGGGCTGCGCGCTGCTGGCCCTGCCCGTCGCCTTCGCGGCGAGGATCGACAGCCTGTGGCTGGCGGTGGCGGTGATCGGCACGGCGACCGCCGCGCACCAGGCCTTCTCGGTCAACCTTTTCACTCTCCCCTCGGACCTGTTTCCGCGCACGACAGTGGGGTCCGTCGTGGGTTTTGGCGGAGCGCTGGGCGCGGTGGGCGGCATGGCGCTGGCCAAGTACGTGGGCTGGATTTTGGACCGGGTCGGTTCCTACACCCCGATCTTCGCGGTCGCCGCCTGCACCTATCTGGTGGCGCTGGGGGTCATCCACCTGCTCACCCCGCGGCTGAAGCCGGTCGAGAACTCCCCAACACCTTGAACTCGCCTCAAGAAACGCTCCGTCTGGCGCGAACCCGGGGCAAGACGGGCGGCGCGCGGTGTACTATGCTCAAACTGAGGTCGAGGAGACGGGTCGGGTGGGGCGCTATCGGATCGGACAGCCGGCGGGGCGCGGGGGCTTGAAGCTCCTGGCCGCGGCCGTCTTCGTCCTGATCTCGACCCTGGCCTTCCCCGCCGCGGCCCAGGTCATTTCCGTCGGCGACGACGGCGCCGCCACCACCTGGACCGGGCCCGTGATCTCCTCCTCCGAGGGGGTGCGCGCCATCGCGCCAGCCCCCGTCCTGATCGGCCCGGCCCCTGTGAGCGAAGGCATCCGCGACGCCTCCGCCCGCCACGGGGTCAGCCCCGACCTGGTCGAGGCGGTGGCCTGGCAGGAGTCGCGCCTGAACCAGCGTGCGGTCTCGCCCAAGGGCGCCATCGGGGTGATGCAGCTGATGCCGTCCACCGCCCGCGACCTGGGCGTGGACGCCACCGACCTGAAGGGCAACCTGGACGGCGGCGCCGCCTATCTGGCGGCCCTTCTCAAGAGCTTCGACGGTGACCTGGTCAAGGCGCTGGCCGCCTACAACGCCGGACCCGCGGCCGTGCGCCGCTACGGCGGGACCCCGCCCTACCCCGAGACCCGCGCCTATGTCAGCGCCGTGCTGGACCGTCTGTCCCGCACGGCCCAAACCGCACACCCGGAGGGCCGATGAGGCGCCTGAGTTCGCTTGTCCTGCCGGCCGCCCTGGCCGCGTCCCCCGCCTTCGCCCAGAGCAGCGACCCCGCCGGCTCCTCGCCGATCGTGGCGGCGCTGCAGTGGGTGCAGGGCACCCTGATGGGCAATCTGGCGACCACCGCCGCGGTGATTGCGGTGGCCGTGGTCGGCTTCCTGATGCTGACCGGGCGCATCGAGTGGAAGCGCGGCCTGACGGTGGTGGTCGGCTGCTTCATCCTCTTCGGCGCCGCGGCCATCGTCGCCGGCATCCGCACCGTGGCCGGAGGGGCGCACTGAGGCCATGACCCGGCTCACCTCCGATCCGATCTTCGCCGCCCTGACCCGCCCCCAGATGATCGGGGGCGTGACCTACGCCTATGCGGTGTTCAACCTGATCGTGACCCTGGAGGTCTTCCTGATCACCCGCTCCTTCTGGGCCTTCGCCTTCGCGGCGGTGGTGCACGGGGTGGGCTATGTCGGCTGCGTGAACGAGCCGCGCTTCTTCGACCTGTGGGTGACGAAGCTCAGCCGCTGCCCACGGGTGCGCAATTTCTGGTTCTGGCGCGCGAACGCCTACCGGCCATGAACGGGACCTTTCTCAGCACCCGGGCCGCCAGGGTTCTTGCCCCGCGCGAAGCCGCCATCGGAACCCGCCTGCCCTACGCCGGTCACATCGACCCGGTCACGGTCCAGACCCGCGACGGCCTGCTGGTGCAGGTGCTGAAGCTGCAGGGCTTCCCGTCGGAGACCGCTTCGGACGATGAGCTGAACTACCGCAAGACCGTGCGCGAGACCCTGCTGCGCGGCGCGGCCTCCTCAAGGCTGGCGATCTACCATCACGTGGTGCGCCGACGCGCCGAGCCGACCTTCTCGGAGGCGCCGGACGATCCCTTCTGCGCTCGACTGGACGCGGCCTGGAAGGCCCGCCTCGCGGCGCGGCGGCTCTACGTCAACGAGATTTTCCTGACCCTGGTGCACCGGCCCCTGCAGGGAAGCGCCGGCCTGCTGGAGCGGATGTTCCGCCGCCCCGGGGCGCAGGCCCAGACCCTCGAGCGCGACCTGCGCCAGCTGCATGCGACGCGCGAGACTTTCGCCGCCGCCCTCGCCCCCTACGGCGCCCGCACCCTGGGCCTCTACGAGGGAAAGGGTGGGGTCTGCTCCGAGCCGGCCGAGTTCCTGTCCCTGTTGGTCAACGGCGAACCCCGGCCGGTGCTGGAGCCCTCGGGCGACCTCGGCCACGCCCTGGCTTCGCGCCGCCTAAGCTTCGGCCTGGACGCCATGGAGTTCGGCGAGCTCGGCGCCTCGCCCGCAACCTTCGGGGCCATGGTGTCGATGAAGGACTACCCGGCCCGCTCGCGGCCCGGGATGCTGGACGGCGTGCTGCGCCTGCCCTTCGAGATGGTGCTGTCCGAGAGCTTCGCCTTCGTCGATCGCCAGACTTCGCTCGACCGCATGAGCCTGGCGCTGCGGCGCCTGCGCGCGGCCAAGGACGAGGCGTTGAGCCTTCGCGGCGAACTGGCCGCGGCCAAGGACGAGGTCGGGGCCGGACGCGCAGCCTATGGCGAGCACCACCTGTCGATCCTGGCCAAGGCCGAGACGCTCGAGGACCTGGACGGCGCCGTCGCCGAAATCCAGTCCGCGCTGGCGGAGACCGGCGCCATCGCGGTGCGCGAGGACGTCAATCTGGAGCCGGCCTTCTGGGCCCAGTTCCCGGGCAATCTCGGCTTCGTCGCCCGCAAGGCCCTGATCTCGGCGGCCAATTTCGCCAGCCTCGCCAGCTTCCACAATCAACCGCGCGGCCAGGCCGTGGGCCTGCACTGGGGCGAGCCAGTCACCGTGCTGGAGACCACCAGCTTCGGGCCCTACCACTTCAACTTCCACGCGGGAGACCTCGGCAACTTCACCGTCATCGGTCCGTCCGGCTCGGGCAAGACGGCGCTGATGAGCTTCCTGACCGCCCAGGCAGAGCGGTTCTCGCCGCGCGTCGCCTGGTTCGACAAGGACCGGGGCGCGGAGACCTTCATCCGCGCCATCGGCGGCCGCTACGACGTGATCTCGCCGGGCGAGCCCACCGGCTTCAACCCGCTGGCCCTGCCCGACACCGGCGAGAACCGCGCATTCCTGGCTGAGTGGCTGGGAACCCTGCTGCGCACCGACGAGGCGAAGCTGGACGCCGAGGATCGGGCGGTAATCGCCGACGCCATCGACGCCTCCTACGCCCAGCGCCCCGACCACCGGCGCCTGCGCCACCTGCGCGAACTGTTCCGCGGCGGACGCCGGCCCAGCGCCGGGGACCTGGCCTCGCGGCTGGGCGCCTGGTGCGAGGATGGCGAGCACGCCTGGCTGTTCGACAATGCGACCGACCAGCTGGACCCGGACGCGCGGGTGCTGGGCTTCGACATGACCCGGCTCCTGGACTCGCCGGTCACCCGCACGCCGACGATGATGTACCTGTTCCACCGCATCGAGCAGCGGCTGGACGGCACGCCCGGGATCATCGTGGTCGACGAGGGCTGGAAGGCGCTGGACGACGAGGCCTTCGTGCGCCGGATCAAGGACTGGGAAAAGACCATCCGCAAGCGCAACGCGCTCGTCGGCTTCTGTACCCAGAGCGCGTCCGACGCCCTGGAAAGCCGCATCGCCTCGGCGATCGTGGAGCAGTCCGCCACCCAGATCTTCTTCCCCAATCCAAAGGCGAAGGCGGCGGACTACATCGACGGCTTCGGCCTGTCCGAACACGAGTTCGAGCTGGTCGCGACGCTCCCGGACACCTCCCGCTGTTTCCTGATCAAGCAGGGCGACCATTCGGTGGTGGCCCGGCTCGATCTCTCCGGCATGGCCGAGGAGCTGACGGTGCTGGCCGGGACCGAGCGCAGCGTGCGCCGGCTCGATGCGCTACGCGCCGAACTCGGCGACGACCCGGCCGACTGGCTTGAGCCCTTCATGGCCGGCGAGGCGGGCGGCGGCAAACCGCGCCGGCCGCGCAAATCGGTGGGGATCGCATCGTGAGCGGCTGCTCCATCGCGTCGGACGCCGGCGCCGTGCGCGCGGTGCTGGGCGCGGTGGACTGCAACACGCGGGATTTCGCCCAGCGCGGCTACGAGACCCTCACCGGCGCCGGCTCGCCCTTCCAGGCGGCCCTGACCATCCTGCTCACGATCTACGTCGCCTTCGTCGGCTACAGGCTGCTGTTCGCGCCCGACGGCGCGCGGCTGTCGGACGCGCCGCGCATGGCGTTGAAGGTCGGCGCCATCCTGGCCCTGGTGACCAGCTGGAGCGTGTTCCAGACCCTGGTCTTCGACGTCGCCGCCAAGGCGCCGGTCGAGATCGCCGCCCTGATCTCCACCCCAGGCGCCGATGGACTTGGCCGCAATGCCGATCCGATCGGCCGCCTGCAGGTCGCCTACGACCAGCTGTCGATCGAGGCCGTGCGCTACGGCAAGGCCGCCGGCCCCGCCACCGCCGCCAACGCCAGCCGCGAGGCCGCCGCCGCCAAGGCCCTGTCCGCCGCCAGCGGGACCCTGCTGATGGCCAACGCCGGCCTGATCGCGGTGGCGAAGGTCGCCATCGGTGTGCTGACCGCCATCGGCCCGATCTTCATCGCGCTGTTCCTGTTCCTGGAGACCCGCGGCCTGTTCGTGGGCTGGGTCAGGGCTCTGACCGCCGCCGCCCTGGCCTCGCTCAGCGCCTGGACGCTGGCGGTGCTCATGCTCAGTGTCGAGGAGCCCTGGCTGGTCGCCCTGGCCCGCCAGCGCGAGCTCAATGTGCTGGACCCGCAGACCGCCGTCAGCGCCGCCTCCATGGTCTTCGTCTTCGCCGCCGGCCAGATCGGCCTGGTGCTGGCCGGCGCCGTGGTGTCGCTGGGCCTGCGCCTGCCGGTCGGACGCCGCTCCGCCGCTCCTGCCCAGGCAAGCGCCGCCGAAGGACCGTCGGCCGTCCCGGCCGAACTCGTCTCGCGCCCGGCGCAGCTGGCCGAACAGCTGCAGCGGCTGGAGCTGATGGTTTCGCGCGCCAGTCGCGCCAGTGAAATGGTCACGTCGTCTTCCGCCGCGATGGCGCGTGACCAGCGCGGCTCTGCGCCCATTCCACCCGAGCGTATCGGCGACCTCTACCGCCGCCCCGCGGTGCGCGGCCGTGCGGGGGCCGCAGCATGAAGCGCCTGGCCGTCCTGATCGCCGCGCTTGGCCTCTGCGCCGCGAGCCCACTGTCGGCGGCGGTCGAGCCGCACGCCGGCGCCGGCGACCCGCGCCTGCGAGTGGTCACCTACGATCCCGGTGAGGTGGTCGCGGTCCACGGCGTGCTCGGCTACCAGATGGTCATCGAGTTCGACCCCGCCGAGAAGATCGAGAACGTGGCCATCGGCGACTCCGTCGGCTGGCAGGTCATCCCCAGCCGCAAGGCCAATCTGCTGTTCCTCAAGCCTATGGAGAAGGCGCCGCCCACCAACATGGCGGTGGTGACCAACCTCCGGCGCTACAATTTCGAACTCAGCGTCGATCCGCGGCCGAAGGGCGCGGTGAAGGATATCGTCTACAGCCTGCGCTTCGACTATCCGGCGCCGGCGGTGGCGGTGGTCGAGGCCCCCCCGCCCGAGGTTCATCACCTGCCCCAGGACCTCAATCACGCCTACAGCTACGAGGGATCGGTCCGGATCGTGCCCACGCGCCTGTTCGACGACGGCCAGATGACCTACTTCCAGTTCGCGCCCGGCGAGGAATATCCGGCGATCCTGGCCACCGACCCGGACAAGGGCGAGACCGTGGTCAATTCCTCCATGCGCGACGGCTACATCGTGGTCGACCGCCTGGCCCACGGCTTCGTCCTGCGCCGGGGCAAGGACGTGACCCGCATCTACAACGACGGCTTCCACGAGGCGCAGCCAGGGCCGCTCAGCCCGCGGCCGCGGCGCAAGTCCGGATGGCTCAAGCGATGAACCCGATCGACCGTCCTCCCGAGAGCGCCGTGTTTCAGCGCGCCGGACAGATGCAGGTGCGGGTCACCCAGCCGTCCTCGCCGTGGAACCTGGCGCTGGGCCTGGCCTTCTGCGTGGTCCTGGGCGTCATCGTCTTCGCGTCCTTGAGCAACGGCCGCCAGGCCCGCGCCGAGATCGCACGCCCCGCCGCCCGCGCGCCGGCAAGAGCGCCTGCCCTGACCACGGCGTCGGCGCCTTCCGTGGTCTCGGTTCAGCCGCGCACCGGGCCCGCCGTCGCCCTGCCGCTGCCCGGTCCCCTGCTCGACGATCCCGCCCGCCGCTGGCGCTCGCCGGCCATGGTGGTGGACCTGAGCGAACCGGCCGGCGCCGCCCATCCCGCAGCCCAGCCCCAGATCGGTCCGGTCCAGACGCCCGACGAGGTAGGACCCTCGGCGGAGGAGCGCTTCGCCGCGCGGGTGACCACCGGCGGGGTCGAGACCGCCCACGCCACCCGCCTGCACAACCCGGCGCTGGTCGCGCCCCAGGGCACGGTGATCCCGGCGGTGCTGGAGACCGCCATCGACTCCGACCTGCCGGGTTCGGTGCGCGCCGTGGTCAGCCAGGACGTGCGCGGCTTCGACGGCACCACCATCCTGATCCCGCGCGGCTCCAAGCTGATCGGCCAGTACCGCAACGGTGTGGCCCAGGGTCAGTCGCGGGCTTTCGTGATCTGGTCGCGGATCCTGACCCCCGACGGCGTGTCGGTCGACGTCGGCTCGCCGGCCACCGATCCGCTGGGCCGCGGCGGGCTGGAGGGCGAGACCGACAGCCACTTCTTCGCCCGCTTCGGCGGCGCCATCCTGCTGACGGTGATGAACGCGGGCGTCGAGGCCGTGGGCCGGCGCAGCGGCACCAGCACCGCCATCATCATCGGCCAGCCCGGCCAGAGCGGGGTCAGTGGCGTCGCGCCCCAGCCGCGCGACATCCCGGTGACCGTCAAGGTGGCCCAGGGCACGCCGCTGCAGGTCTTCGTCACTCGTGATCTGGACTTCTCCGGCGTGACGGCGAAGCGGTGAGACCATGAGCGCCGGGGTCTATCTCGACGCCTACCTGGCCCCGCTGGCGCCCTGGCTGGCGCGTCCCGACGTCACCGACGTGATGGTCAACCGGCCTGGCGAGGTCTGGATCGAGACCACCGGCGGCCTGACCGCGGCCATCACCGCCCCCGAAATCACCGAAACGGCGCTGACCCGTCTGGCCCGCCAGATCGCTGCGGCCAGCCACCAGGGCGTCAACCGCGAGCAGCCGCTGCTCTCGGCCACCCTGCCAGACGGCGCACGGGTGCAGATCGTGGCGCCGCCGGCGACCCGCGACGGCCTGGTGCTGGCGGTGCGCAAGCATGTGATCAGCGACCTGACGCTGGACGACCTGGACGAGGCGGGCCTGTTCGAGGCGGGCGCCGCCGGACCGGCGACGGCGGACATCGACGCGCGGCTTTCGGCGCTTCTGGAGGTCGGAGACACCTCCGCCTTCCTGAAGGCGGCGGTGAAGGCCAAGAAGACCATGGTCATCGCCGGGGGCGCCGGGGCGGGCAAGACCACGCTTCTGAACGCCATGCTCAAGGAGATCGACCGCACCGAACGGCTGATCGTCATCGAGGACGCCGCCGAGATCCGGCTGGACCATCCCAACGCGGTGGGCCTGATCGCGGTGCGCGGCGACCAGGGCGAGGCCCGCGTCGACGCCGACGACCTGCTGCGCGCCTCGCTGCGGCTGCGGCCGGACCGCATCCTGCTGGGCGAACTGCGCGGCCCGGAGGCCTTCGCCTTCCTGAGGGCGGTGAACTCCGGCCATCCGGGTTCGATCACCACCGTCCACGCCGACACCCCCGAGGGCGCCATCGACCAGATCGCCCTGCTGGCCATGACTTCCGGCCTCGACCTCGACTGGGCGCGGCTGCAGACCTATGTGCGCGGCGTCATCGACGTGGTGGTGCAGCTGGAGCGGCGCGCGGGCAAGCGCCGGGTGGCGGACGTGCGGTTTTTCTCGCGGGCTTAGCCCGTCATCCTCGGGGCCCGCGAAGCGGGAACCCGAGGACCCAACAGCTCCGACATCAACGTTGCGATTCTGGCGCCCAGCTTTCCCGAAGATTCGCTGTTGGGTCCTCGGGTCTACGGCCGCTGCGCGGCCTTCGCTCCGAGGATGACGGACATAGTTGAGGGGAGACTACGCCCCCGGCACGCCCATCTGCTTGGCGGCGGCCTGAAGTTGGCCCAGCTCCGTCGGCGACCCCGCGAACGCCTTCTGCGCGTCCCGATAGGCCTCGGCGGCCTTGTCGGTCTGGCCCAGCACCATGCGGGCGTTCATCAGCTTGGCCCAGCCGGCGGCGTCCTTCGGGTTGGCCTTCAGCTTCGCGGCCAGGCCCTCGACCATGTTGTTGATGGTGGCCTGCCGGTCGGCGGGCGACATCTGGTTCATGGCCGCGACCTGGGCGGCGTCGGGGCCGCCGCTGGCGGCCGGCGCCGGCGGCAGGCGTTTGGAGATGTCGATGCCGCGCTCCTGGGCGATGCGCTCGACGGAGGCGCGCACCTCCGGGACCCATCCGGCGCCGGCGGGCGCGGACTTGAGCAGCTCGATCCAGTCGTCGATGGCGCCCTTGTGGTCGCCGGCCTGGTCCTTGGCGGCGGCCAGGAAGTAGCGGGCGCGCGGATCGTCCTTCGAGATGGCCACGGCCTTTTTGAACGCTTCGACGGCAGCCGGCGTGATCTGGCCGCCCGAGGCCCGCACCAGGGCATCGCCCTGGGCCGACAGATGTTCGGAATTGCCGGGCTCCAGCGCCGCGGCGCGGCCATAGGCGTTGGCGGCCTCGGCGAACCGGTCGGTCTGGAAGTAGGACCAGGCCAGCAGGGCCCAACCCTTCGCGTCGTTGGGGCTCTGTTTCAGCTTGGTTTCCAGCTGGCCGATCATGGCCGAGACATCGCCGCCGCCCGGATGATCGCCCGTGGGCGCGGCCGTCGCGACGGGGCCGCCGGTTCCAAGGTCGGGCCGGCCGAGTTTGGCGTAGAGGGCGGTGGCGGCGATGGCCAGGATGGCGACCAGGCCGAAGGCCAACTGCACCAGGGCCTTGCCGCCCAGGGGCCGACTGGCGGCCGGGGCCTCGCGCGCCTCGGTCAGCAGGCGGCGCTTGACCTCGGTCTTCAGCCCCTCGGCCTCCTCGGCGGTGACGGTCCCAGCCTCGATCTGGGCGTCGATGTCGGCAAGCTGGGCCTTGAGCACCTCGACCAGGCCATCCCTGGGCGCGTGCGCCTCCAGGCGCCGCACCAGCGGAATGGTGAGGCCGACGGCGGCCAGGGCCACCATCACGGTCAGGATCATCCAGAGGATCATGCGGGGTCCGAAGGTTTCAGAAGGCGGTCGAGGTCGGCCTGTTCCTGGGCGCTCAGCGCCTCGGTCACGGCCTCGCCCCGGCGGCGGAGGAAGAGGTAGACGCCCACGGCGCCGAACAGCAGGGCGGCGAAGGGCCCGATCCACAGCACGAAGGTCGTCGGTTCGAACGGCGGCTTGAGCAGGACGTAGTGACCGTAGCGCTTGACCACATAGGCCATGACCTGGTCGTCGCTGTCGCCGGCGGTGAGGCGCTCGCGCACGATCACCCGCAGGTCGTGGGCCAGATCCGCGTCGGATTCCTCGATCGACTCCGTCTTGCACACCACGCAGCGCAGCGACCTGGAGATGTGGATCGCGCGCGCCTCGAGCTTCGGATCGGCCAGCTGTTCGTCCGGACGCACGGCCAGAGCGGGGCCGGCGGAGGCCAGGGCCAGGATCAGGGCGGCGGCGAGGAGGCGGCGCCTCACGGCTCGCTCCGGAGCTTCTGCATCAGGGGCTCGAGCGTGCCCTTCCAGTCCTCGGGGGTGATCGGGCCGATGTGCTTGTAGCGGACCCGGCCCTTGCGATCGACGACGAAGGTCTCGGGCACGCCGGTGAGGCCAAGGTCGATGCCGGTGCGGCCGCTCGCGTCGTTGCCGGCCTTAAGGTACGGGTCGCCGTTCTCGGCCAGATACTGGGCGCCGAGGGCGGCCTGGTCGCGCCAGTCCAGCCCATGGATCGGCACGCCCTCGGCCTTGAGCTTGAGCAGTAGCGGATGCTCGACCCGGCAGGCCACGCACCAGGAGGCGAAGGCGTTGAGCATCACCGGCTCGCCCCTGAAGTCGGCGCTGGCCAGGCGTTGCGGATCGCCGGCGCGAACGGGAGGCAGGTCGAAGGCCGGCAGGGGCTGGTCGATCAGGACCGAGGGAATGCGCGAGGGGTCGCGATGCAGGCCGATGGCGAAGGCCAGGACCAGGCCCGCGAACAGCACGATCGGCACGACGAAGAACAGCCGTTTCATGTCGCGGGCGCCTCGACAGAACCGGCAGCGACCGAGACCGGCGCGCGCGCGGCGGCGCCCAGGCGGTAGCGGCGGTCCGACAGCGAGATCATGCCGCCCAGCGCCATCAGCATGCCGCCGGCCCAGATCCAGCCGACCAGGGGATGGTCCAGGATACGCACGCTGACCGCGCCGTCCGCGCGCTGCTCGCCGACGGTGACATAGGTGTTGCCCTCGATGCGCGATCCGATGCCGGCCTCGGTCGTCTGGGACTGGCTGTTGGGATAGAAGCGCCGCTCCGAGATCAGGGTCTGGGTCCCGGCGCGACCGGAGACCGCGAAGCGCGCCTGCAGGGCGTGGTAGTTGGGGCCGTCCACCGGGGCCACGCTCTGCATCGTGAAGGTCGATCCGGCGAGGGTCGTGCTCTGGCCCGGGCTCATCATCAGCACCTTCTCCGACTGCCAGGCGCTGACGCCCGCGATACCGATGGCGGTGACGCCAAGACCGGCATGGGCGAGCACCAGGCCCCAGACCGCCAGCGGGGTGGTGCGCACCAGGCGCCGGGCTGAGGCGCCGAGGCTCGTGTCATGGCGCCAGCGGCGCACGACCATGGTCGCCGAGCCCGCGATCAGCCAGACACCCAGCGCCAGACCCAGCGCCGCGAGGGTCTTGGCCAGGCCCGCGAACAACAGGCCCAGCACCAGGGCCAGGGCGCCCAGGGCCAGGGGCCAGGACAGGCGTTTCAGACCCTCGACCAAGCTGTCGCGCTTCCAGTTCAGCGCCGGGCCGATGGCCACCAAGGCCAGCAAGGGCATGGCGAACACCAGGAACACCGGGTTGTAGTAGGGCGCGCCGATCGAGACCGTGTCGCCGTTCAGGATGTCGACGAAGACAGGATAGAAGGTGCCCAGGAACACCACCGTGACCGCCACCAGCAGGAACAGGTTGTTCACGACGATCCCCGCCTCACGCGAGACCAGCTTGAACTGGGCGCCCGAGCGCAGCGCCGGCGCCCGCCAAGCGTACAGCGCCAGGGCCGCGCCGGTGAAGAAGGCGATGATGGCCAGGATGTAGACCCCGCGCTTGGGGTCGACGGCGAAGGCGTGGACGCTGGTCAGCACGCCGGAGCGCACCAGGAAGGTGCCGATCAGGCTCATGGAAAAGGCCAGGATCGAGAGCAGGATGGTCCAGCTGATCAGGGCGCCGCGCCGTTCCAGCACGAGCGAGGAATGCAGCAGCGCCGTGCCGATCAGCCAGGGCATGAAGGAGGCGTTCTCCACCGGATCCCAGGCCCACCAGCCGCCCCAGCCCAGCTCGTAGTAAGCCCAGAGGCTGCCCATGGTGATGCCGATGGTCAGGCAGATCCAGGCCGAGAGCACCCAGGGGCGCACCCATCGAGCCCAGGCCGCGTCCACGCGGCCCTCGATCAGGGCGGCGATGGCGAAGGCGAAGGCGATCGAGAAGCCGACGTAGCCCAGGTAGAGCATGGGCGGATGGAAGACGAGGCCGGGGTCCTGCAGCAGCGGATTGAGCTCGTTGCCGTCCAGCGGCGCCGGGTCCAGGCGCAGGAACGGGTTGGAGGTGAAGAGCATGAAGCCCAGGAACGCCGCGCCCACCAGGCCCTGGATGGCCAGCACCCGCGCCAGCAGGCTGGGCCTGAGCGTGCCGCCGAAGAGCGCGATGGCGCCGCCGTACAGCGCCAGGATCATCACCCACAGCAGCATGGAGCCCTCGTGGCTCCCCCAGGTGGCGGCGAAACGGTAGATCAGCGGCTGGGACGAATTGGAATGCTCGGCCACCAGAACGACCGAGAAGTCCTTGAACATGTAGAGAAACGCCAGGCTGGCGAAGGCCAGGCCCACGAACAGCATCTGCAGCACCGCCGCAGAGCGGCCGAAGCTCATCAGCACCGGATCGCCCCGGTGGGCGCCCCAGAGCGGCACGGCCGCCTGCACGCAGGCGACGAGCAGGGCGAGAATCAATGCGAAGTGCCCGATTTCCGCAGTCATGCTAGGGTGACGCCTCCGTGTTCGCGGCCGGACCCTAGCGGTGTTGGCGGTGATGCGGAAGGCGGTCCCGCAAGGGTCGCCTGCGACAAGGGGGAGCGGGGGCGAGTTTGGCGGAGAAGGTCCGCATCGCTGTGCTGGGTTCGGGCCCCGCGGGCCTGAGCGCCGCGGCCCACGCCGCTGCGCGCAAGCTGACCCACGTGCTGGTCGAGAAGTCCGATCACCTGTCGGACACCATCTACCGCTACCAGCGCGGCAAGCACATCATGGCCACGCCCAACCAGCTGGTGCTGCGCTCGGACGTTCGCTTCCAGGCCGACAAGCGCGAAAACATCCTGTCGACCTGGGACAACGACGCCCAGTCCGGCGGCATCAACATCGTGCGCCGCGCCGAGGTCCGTTCGGTCAGCGGCCAGAAGGGCGATTTCACCATCGGCCTGTCGGACGGGTCCAGCATTCAGGCCGAGCACGTCATCCTGGCCATCGGCACCCAGGGCAACCCGAACCTGCTGACCTGCGAGGGCGGGAACCTGCCCCACGTGCAGTACTCGCTGGACGATCCAGCCGAGTACGTGGACGAGCATATCTTCGTCATCGGCGGCGGCGACGCGGGCATCGAGAACGCGCTGGGCCTGATCGCCGACCCGGCCCAGGCCAACGTCGTCACCCTGGTCAACCGCACGGCCGATTTCGCCCGCGCCAAGGACGCCAACGTCTCGGCCCTGCTGGCGGCGCGCGACGCGGGCCGCATCTCCATCCTGGTGGAGGCCGCCCCCTCGCGGGTCGAACACGGCTGGATCACCATCGACACGCCCGACGGGCCGGCGCGGCTGCGCTGCGACCGGATCATCGCGCGCATGGGCTCGGCCCCGCCGCGCAAGTTCGTGGAGTCGATCGGGGTGAAGTTCACCTCCGACAGCCGCGAGGCCTTTCCGCAGCTGTCGCCGACCTTCGAAAGCACCGTCCCCGGCGTCTATGTCATCGGGGCGCTGGCCGGCTATCCCCTGATCAAGCATTGCATGAACCAGGGCTATGACGTGGTCGAGTACATCCTCGGCAACACCACCCTGAAGCCCGCCGACGAGCCGATCCTGGAGGCCAAGCTCAAGGGCCTGCCCGGCGGCCGCACGGTCGAACAATGGCTCGAGTTCCTGCGCACACAGGTCGAGATTCTGCGCGGCCTGTCGCCGCTGCAGATGCGCGAGTTCCTGCTGGACTCCGACGTGCGCGCCTACCGCCCGGGCCAGATCGTGTTCGAGCGCAACGCCATCGGCTCCACCCTGTTCGGCATCGCCTCGGGCTCGGTCAAGGTCGAGGTGGACCCGAAGAACCCCTCCAACACCGTGCCTATCGGCGAGGGCTCGATCTTCGGCGAGGTGGGTCTGATCTCGGGACGCCGGCGCGGCGCCACCATCCGAGCGGCCGAGCCCCTGATCGCCATCGAAATCCAGCGCAACGCGGCGTTGAAGCTGATGGCCTCGGTCAAGGAGGCGCGCGACACGGTCAACCGCATCACCACCGAGCGCATGCTGCTGCAGATCTTCGGCTCGGGCCTGGCGGCGTCGGACCTGACCGAAGTGCTGGCCAGCGCCAAGGTGCGCGAGGTCAAGCCGGACGAGGCGATCATCAACGAGGGCGAGGGCGGCTACGACGTCTTCATCATCCGCTCCGGCTCGATGATCGTGGAGAAGCAGATCGGCGGGAAGCCGGTGTTCCTCTCCTACCTGCCCGCCGGCACCTACGTCGGGGAAATGGCCCTGATCGACGGCGGCCAGAGGACGGCCACCGTGCGCGCCGCCATCAAGTCCGAGGTGGTGCAGCTGAACGGCGACGTGTTCCGCGCCCTGCTGGCCCGCAAACCCGCCCTGGCCGCCAAGATCGAGCAGGACATGGCGGCCCGGCGCAAGGTCAACAGCTTCATCGAGAAACAGAAGGGCTCCTTCGGCGGGGTGGTGGACATGTACTCCGCCGTCGCCGACTTCCTGGTCGACCAGGGCATCGGCGAGGCCACCGACGTGCTCTTGATCGACGAGGGCCTCTGCATCGGCTGCGACAACTGCGAGAAAGCCTGCGCCGACATCCACGACGGCCTGTCGCGCCTGGATCGCGAGGCGGGGCGCACCTACGCCCACCTGCACGTGCCGACCTCCTGCCGCCACTGCGAGCGGCCCTACTGCATGACCGACTGCCCGCCCAACGCCATCCATCGCGGGCCGGACGGCGAGGTGTTCATCGACGAGACCTGCATCGGCTGCGGCAACTGTCAGCGCAACTGCCCCTACGAAGTCATCCGCATGGACAAGCGCCCGCCCAAGAAGCCGGGCCTGCTGGCCTGGATGTTCTTCGGCCTGGGCCCCGGTCCCGGCGAGCCGGACAAGAAGTGGAAGGAGAGCCACGCCAAGAAGGGCGGCGACAGCGCCAAGGTCGCGATCAAGTGCGACATGTGTGCCGGGAAAGACGGCGGACCGGCCTGCGTGCGCGCCTGCCCGACCGGGGCGGCGATCCGGGTGTCGCCGGAGAACTTCCTGTCGGTGACCCTGCTCGACCGGGCGCGGAGGGGCTAGGGACGTGGCCCAGAGCAAACGTCAGGGCAAGCGACAGGGCGAACGCTCCGACGCCTCGCGGCACGAGGGGTTCCTGCGCCATCGCGGCTTCAAGTGGCTGAAGGTGGCGGTGGTGCTCTGCGTGGTCGCCACCGCGGCCTATTTCCTGGTCGACGTGCGGCCGCGGCCCAGCGGCGGCACCTGGTACGGCTACACGCTGGGGACCATCAGCGCCCTGATCATCGTCTGGCTGACCCTGATCGGCATCCGAAAGCGCGCCATGACGCCCGGCCACTGGTCGCTGAAGGCCTGGGTCTCGGCCCACGTCTATCTGGGGCTTTCGCTGACGGTGCTGGCGACCCTGCACACCGGCTTCAAGCTGGGCTGGAACGTCCACACCCTGGCCTACGCCCTGATGATGCTGGTGATCGTCTCGGGGATGTTCGGGGTGATCGTCTACGCCATCCTGCCGGTGCGGCTGAGCGAAAACCGCCGCGAGATGACCCAGCGCCAGATGCTGGAGACCATCAAGTCCCTGGACCAGCAGCTCAACGCCGCCGCCCAGCCGCTGGACCGGCGCCAGGCCGACATCGTGCGCCTGTCGCTGGAGAAGACCGACATCTCGGGCGGCTTCTGGGCCCGGCTGACGGGCGTGCATCCGAACTGCGGCACCAGCCGCGCCGCCAGCCAGTGGGCGCGGGAGAAGGGGAAGGTCGACGCGAAGGCCTGGGATCAGATCGCCGCCCTGCTGGACCGCAAGAAAAAGACCCTCTGGATGGCGCGCCGCCACATCCGCATCCGCGCCATCCTGGAGGTCTGGCTCAAGATTCATGTGCCGGCGACCTTCGCCCTCCTGGCGGCCCTGACGGCGCACATCGTCAGCGTCTTCTTCTACTGGTGAGGGGGAGGACATGAGCTTCACCCTCCGACAGGTCACCCAGCGCGCCGGCGGCGGCGAGATCGTGCGCAAGCGCACAGTTGACGCCGAGACCATCACCATCGGCCGGGGCACCGACTGCGACCTGCAGCTGCCCGACCTGGCGGTCAGCCTGCTGCATGCGCGCATGACCCAGACCGGGGCCGGCCGGGTCACCGTTCAGGCCGAGCCCGGCCAGAGCTTCGAGGCGGACGGGGGCTTCACCAGCAAGGCCACCCTCGATGTGGCGAAGAAGCCGCGGCTGATCTTCGGCAGCCATGCGCTCAGCCTGTCGCCGGGCGCCGCCCCCGACGAGGTGGCCATCACCATCGAGCGGCTGGACGGCCGCGAAGGGAAGACGGGCGACGACGAGGTCCGGACCTTCTCCCCGGGCGCCGTGGGCCTGTCCAAGCGGGCGACGGCCTGGGTGCTGGGGACCCTGATCGTGGCCCTGTGCCTGGCCTGGCCGATCAGCGCCTTCTACGCCCACCAGAACCAGCGCATCCACGCCGACCAGCAGTGGTCCTCCGGGCCCCTGTCGAAGACCCACGCCTTCCTGGCCAAGGACTGCCAGGCCTGTCACCAGAAGGCCTTCGTCGCCATCCGCGACGAGGCCTGCCAGAGCTGCCACCAGGCCGGCAAGCCCGAGGACCAGCTGGCCACGGCGAGGCGCGCCCGGGCCCGCGGCGCGCCGGAAAACCCGCACTTCGTGGGCGGGCACGCCGACTTCAGCCGCCTGATGCGCGCCACCCCCCTGCCCGACGACTTCGGCGGCAAGGTCGAGGCGGTGTTCCGCCGGGTGTTCAACCACCCCGACACGCGCTGCGCCTCCTGCCACCGCGAGCACCTGGATCCGGCCGGCCAGAAGATGGCGCCCGGTCAGTCGCGCGCGCCGGTGCGCGACAAGCCGACGTTGGTCCAGGCCCAGGACTGCGCCGCCTGCCACGGCGGGATGAAGGCGCGCCTGCCCGACACCCAGCTGATCGACGTTTCGACCTGGGCGAAACACCCCGAGTTCCGCCCGGTGGTGCAGACCTCGCCGGGCCCTGTGCCCCAGTTCATCCGCACCGTGGTCGGGCCCCAGACCTTCGAGCGCACGGGGCTGAAGTTCGGTCACCGCATCCACCTGTCGGCCACCGGCGGGGTGGCGCGCATGGGCCAGGTGCTGGGTCTGGTCCGCACCCGCGAGGGCGGGCTGGACTGCGCCGCCTGCCATCGGCCGGACGCCTCGGGCGTCGGCTTCAAACCGCTGGACATGCCCAGGGACTGCGGCGACTGCCATTCCCTGGCCTTCGCGCGCACCAGTACGGGCCTGAAGCTGCTGCCCCACGGCCATCCGGACCAGGTGGTGGCGACCCTGACAGCCTTCTACGCCTCGGGCGGACCCTCGGCCTCCATGCCCGATCCGGCGCTGTGGTCACGGCGCATGCCGGGAACGGCCGCCGAGAGCCGGACCCAGGTCCGTCACGCGACTTCCGGCGTCGGCGGCCCGGCGGCGGTGGCCGCCGGCGTGCGCGGCGCCTTCTCGCCCGGCGGCGCCTGCTACGACTGCCACACGGTGCTGACGCCCAGCCAGCCGGGCTCGCTCGCCTACGGCATAGCCCCGGTGCATGTGGTCAGCCGCTACCTGCCCAGGGGCGCCTTCGACCACTCCATCCGCGCCCATCGCCTGGACCAGGCCGGGCGCCAGACCTGCGCCGACTGCCACAAGGCCTCGACTTCGGACCGCTCCGAAGACCTGCTGCTGCCGAAGATGGCCGACTGCACCGCCTGCCACGGCAAGAGCCCCGGCCAGGTCCGCGACGCCGCCAGGGCCGACTGCGCCGAGTGTCACAGCTACCACGCGCCCTCGAAGCCCGAGCGGGCGCCGGCGCCCGCGGACAAGGTCGCGATGGCAGCTCAGCCGATGGGAAGGCGGAAGGGTTAGGGCTTGCCGCCCAGGCCGCCGGTGGGCTTGCAGGGCGCGTTCGGGTTGGGAACGCAGATCGCGCGCTGCTCACCCAGGTTGATGCCCGGCAGGTCGATGCCGGCCGGAACCCCCCAGCTGCCGCCCCTGCCTGGGCCCAGGATCGGGTCGCCGCTCGAGGCCAGGCCGGTGGAGCCGGCCGGACCGCCGGTCGGATCGCCCGCGCCCGGCGTGGGCGGGGGCACCAGCAGGCCGATGAGCTGACCGGCCGCGCCGTCCGAAAGCTGGAACGGCCCATAGGTCCCGCCATTCCAGATCAGCATGGCCTGGCCGGGACGGGTCAGGGTGAAGACGTGGCCGCCGGCGCTGATGTCGATGGCGCCGGTCCGGTCCGAACCCTGGTTGTTGGGGCCGGGGCCGACCAGAACGATCAGGGTGTAGACGCTCGGATCGCCGGACATGGCCGGGATGCCCGGCTGATTGCGCAGCACGTCGAGGGCCTCGGGCCCGACCACGCCTTCGACGATGGTGCCGCGCACGCCGATGGTGGCCACGGGCGTGGAGATCGCCCCGGCCCCGCCGCCGTTGTGCAGCGGCCGCCCGGACATGAAGCGGAAGGCGCCCTTGGTCACCGAGGCCGCCACGTCGCTGGAGTTGCGGTTGGGGTCGTAGACGAAGCGGTCGATGGTCAGGCGCGCGTTGGCGCCGATGGTGAAGACGGTGCGGTCCTTGAGCAGGATCTGCAGCGAGCTCTGGGCCCCGCTGGCGAAGCTGTCGCCCAGGCGCACGGTCTCGCGCACCACCGCGGGGCGGAAACCGCCGCCGCCGGAGGCCGGGCGCACCTGCACGGCGTTGCGCACGACGGCGTCGACGCCGACGGCGGTGTCGCTGAGCGCGGCGCCGGCGATCGAGGTCAGGGCCGCGGCCAGAAGGACTGAGCGGAGGGAACGGGTCGCAAAGGCGGTCATGATCACTATCCCTCTCAACGCGCGCCGAAGCGCCAGACCAGGCGCACCTGACCGTTGGTGCTGTCGTAGTCGGCCAAGGGCAATACGGTGTCGCGGCGGATCTGGTTCACCGAGGCCTCGAGGATCAGGTGATCGCGCCAGCCGCCGGAGCCGAGCACGGCGCTGAACGGCGCCCCCACAACCAGGTGCAGGTCGCTGATGGTGTCCTTGCGCTTGCTGCCGGCCAGGAACAGGGGATCGGCCTCGCGGTAGTCGACCTTGCGCAGCGAACCGCCGAGGCTGGCGTACAGGCCGCGGCTGAAGGTGTGGTCGATGGACAGCGCGAGGTGTTCGCCGCGATAGGCGAAGGGCTTGTAGCCGGCGGACTTGGACTCCAGCCCGCCCGACAGGGTGACGGAAACGCGCCGGTTCAGCCGGTGGGTGAGCGCCGCGCCCAGGTCGTAGTCCCAGCCGTCGTGGCTGGAGACACCGGTCGAGAGGTCGGTGTTGGGCTCCTCGTAGTCCTGGTGCATCGCCGACAGGGACACGCTGGCCAGGGTGTTCTCGCCGATGCGGCGGTGGGCGCCGGCCTGGACGCCCCATTCGGTGATGTAGTGGAAGTCCTGGATGTGGATGTCGCGCGCGGCCGCCGCGATGCTCCAGCCCGTATTGCGGTCGCCTTTGGAGACGCCGAGGGCCCCGACGATCACCCGGTAGTCGTCGTCCGGGCCGGTCAGGGACGAGGAGTCCTCCACCGCCACCGATCCGATGCCCGAAAGGCCGCCCGAGCCCAGCGGGACCGAGCCGTGCAGTTCGCCGGAGAGCACCCGCGAGCTGCCGCGCATCCTGGTGACGCCGGTTCCGTGGTCGAACATGACCGCCAGCGCCCCGCCGGCGTCGGACTGGCTGATGTAGCCGACGCTGACCTCGCCGCCGAAGCGGGCGCTCGCCGGGCCGTTGTCGATCAGGCGGCGGTATTCCTCGGCCTCGTCGCGCTGGACCGGGGTCAGGTTGGCGCTGTTCAGCGCCGCCAGCTGACGCCCCGCCCCCTGGCGGTCGTCGAGGCGATAGAGCACCGAGACATAGAACAGCCGCGCCCGGTCCCATTCGGGATGCACCGCCAGGACCCGTTCCAGCGCGGCGGCGGCCTCCAGCAGGTCGCCGGCGGCGGCCCTGTCCTGGGCGTAGTCGAGGTTGAGCTGAGGGTCGTCCGGGGCGGCCATGACCTGTTCGAAGGTCGGGGCGGCGGCCTGGGCGACCGCAGGAACGCCAAGCAAAAGCAGCGCCGAAACACAGGATCCGACGAGGAGCGCCGACCGTGGCGCCTTGATCGCGTTCATAATCTGGCCCCTCAGCCGCAAACAAAACTTTGTTCGACTTGCGTATTTCCCACGAACGCTATGGCCGGAACCGTTTCCGGTCAAGGCGCAACCCCTGTGCAAACCTGCCCGCTCAAGGTATCAATTCCGTGTCAGAGGGGGCGACGCTGATGGGCCGGGTCAAGGACCATGCCTGAGGGGGGTCATGCAGGAACGGCCCGAAGGGGCCCGCTGGCCCGCGTCCTGTTCGCGGCCCTGCCCGGCTTTCTGGTCACCGCCGTCCTGCTGCTGCTCAATTTCACCGGGCTGCCGATCACCAGCGAGCTCGGGGCCCTGGTCTTCGACAGCTATGAGCGCGCCGCGCCTCGCCCCTTCAAGGACGCGGCGGTGCGGGTGGTGGATATCGACGACGAGTCCATCGCCAAACTGGGCCAATGGCCCTGGCCGCGCACCGATATCGCGGCCCTGAACCACAGGCTGGCCGAGGCCGGCGCGGCCACGGTCGCCTACGACGTGGTCTTCTCCGAACCGGACCGCACCTCCCCGGCCCGCTACGCCGCCATCCTGCGCAAGAACCCCGAGGCCAAGGGCGACTACGCCGAGATCGCCCGCCTGCCCGACCACGACGTGCTGCTGGGCAAGGCCTTCGCAGAAGTCCCCACCGTCGCCGGCTATTTCCTGACCCGCGAGCCGACCAAGGCGCCGCCGCCGGTCAAGGCGGGCTTCGCGGTGACCGGCACCTCGCCCCTGCCCGCGCTTCCGGCCTATCGGGGCGCCATTTCGGCCCTGCCGGTGATCGGCCAGGGCGCCGCCGGCGCCGGCTTCGTCTCCATCGTGGGCCGGGGCGACAACATCATCCGCGCGGCGCCCCTGCTGTCGCGGGTGGGCGACCAGATCGTCCCGTCCCTCTCGCTGGAGGCGCTGCGCGTGGCCCAGAACGCCGGGGCCATCGTGGTCAAGAGCACCGACGCCTCCGGCGAGCTGGGCGGCGGGGCCGGCGATGGGGTGGTGGCGGTCAAGGTCGGCCAGTTCGAGGTCCCGACCACCCGCGCCGGCGAGCTGTGGATGCACTACACCGCGCCGCGGCCCGAGCGCATCGTGCCGGCCTGGAAGATCATGACCGGCGCCCTGCCGCCGGCCGAGATGAAGCGCCTGTTCGAGGGCCACATCGTCTTTGTCGGCACCGGCGCCACGGGCCTGCGCGACCTGGTCTCCACCCCGGTCAGCGACCGGGAGCTGGGGGTGGTGGTCCACGCCCAGGCCGTGGAGCAGATGATCCTGGGCCACTTCCTGATCCGCCCGGACTGGGCGATCGGCATGGAGCGCTCGCTGGTGCTGTTCCTGGGGCTGGCCATGGCGCTGGCCCTGCCGGGCCTCGGCGCCCTGCGCGGCGGGATCGTGGCCGGCATCGCCTTCGTCGCGGCCGGGGCGGCGTCCTGGTTCGCCTTTTCCAGCGGCAAGCTGCTGCTCGATCCCACCTATCCGGCCATCGCGGTGCTGGGGGTCTATATCGCCGGGACCCTGACCTCGTTCCTGCGCGAGGAAAAGCGCCGGGCCTACATCCACCAGGCCTTCGACCGCTATCTCTCGCCCGAGCTGGTGCAGCGCATCGCCCGCGATCCGGGGAGCCTGGAGCTGGGCGGCGAGGAGCGGGACATGACGGTGATGTTCTGCGACATCAGAAGCTTCTCGCGCATCTCCGAGAAGCTCTCGCCCCAGGACATCATCGGCTTCCTGATCCAGTTCCTGACGCCGATGACCGACATCCTGCTGTCGCACAAGGCGACCATCGACAAGTACATCGGCGACGCCATCCTGGCCTTCTGGAACGCGCCGCTGGACGACCCCGATCACCCCCGGAACGCCGCGCTCGCGACGCTGGAGATGGTCGATCGGCTGAAGGCGATGAACGCCGCCCACGAGGCCGAGCCCGATGGGGTGCGCTGGCCCGGGCAGGTCCGCATCGGCATCGGCATGAGCGCGGGCGTGGCCTGCGTGGGCAACATGGGCTCGCGCCAGCGCCTGACCTATTCCCTGATCGGCGACAACGTGAACCTGGCCTCGCGCATCGAGGGCCTGACCAAGCTCTACGGCGTGGAGATCGCCGTCAGCGAGGAGCTGGCCAAGCGCCTGCCCGACTTCGCCCTGCTGGAGCTGGACCTGGTGCGGGTCGTCGGCCGCGACCGGCCCGAGCGGGTGTTCGCCCTGGCCGGCGCCCCGGCGCTGGCCGCCGATCCGGGCTTCCGCGACCTGGCCGGCAAGCTGGGCGGCATGCTGGCGGCCTACCGCAGCCGCGACTGGGACGGGGCGCGCGCCGCGTTGAAGGGTCTGGAGCCCCTGGCGGGCCGCTTCGGCCTGGGGCAGCTTCTGAAGCTCTACACGGCCCGCCTGGATGTCTTCCACGTCAGCCCGCCCAAGGCCGACTGGGACGGCGTCTACGAGGCGACCGAGAAGTGAAGGGGGTGGGCGCATGCTGATCGCACAGATCACCGACATCCATCTCGGCTTCGAGCGGGACAATCCCGGCGAGATGAACCGGGTGCGGCTGGACCAGACCCTGGCGCGGCTGGCCTCGCTGGACCCGCGGCCCGAGTTGCTGATCTGCTCCGGCGACCTGACCGACCGGGGCGACCAGGCCTCCTACGAGCGGCTGCGCGAGGCGCTGGGCGCCTGCCCGATCCCCTACGTCCTGGCGGTGGGCAACCACGACCTGCGCGGCCCCCTGCTGACAGTGTTCCCGGAGACCCCGACCTCCGGCGGCTTCGTCCAGTACGTCCACGACCAGGGGCCCCTGCGCATCGTGGTGATCGACACCCTGGAGGAGAACCGCCACGCCGGCGCCTTCGGGCCGGACCGGGCGCGCTGGCTGGACCGGACCCTGGCCCAGGCGCCGAACCGCCCGACCCTGATCGTCCTGCACCATCCGCCGGTGGTCACCGGCATCGACTGGATGAGCCTGGTTCCGAACGAGAGCTGGGCGCCGCGCCTGACCGAGGTGGTCTCGCGCCACAAGCACGTCGTGGGCGCCATCTGCGGCCACATGCACCGGCCGATCACCGCGCCCTGGGCCGGGACGATCCTGAGAATCTGTCCCTCGACCGCGCCGCAGGTGACGCTGGATCTGAAGCCCATGGACCTGGAGCGTCCGGACGAGCGCCCCCTGATCGAGGAGGAGCCCCCGGCCTACGCTCTGCACCAGTGGACCCCGGCGGGCCTGCTGACCTTCTACGCCCGGGTCGAGGACCCCAATGTGCTGCTGCGCTTCGACTCAGGCTTCCAGCCGGTGCTCAAGCACTTCGAGGAAGAGCGCCACCACGAACCGGCCTATCCGGGCGAGAGCCACGCGGGGCCGATGCGGGCCGCGCCGGCGGGGCCCGTGTCGCCGTTCGGGTTTCAGGGCCGCATCGGGCGGCTGCCCTTCTGGCTGACCATGCTGGGCGCCACAGTGGTTGGAACGGCCGTCTGGCTGGGGGGCGAGGCCCTGGTTCCGGCGCTGGGCGGGACAGCGTTCACCCTGCCCCTGTGGGGGGCGGTGACCTGGGCCATGCTGCTGGCCAAGCTGGCGGTGATCTGGCCGGTGCTGGCGGCGGCGGCCAAGCGCGCCCACGACCGCGGACGCAGCGCCTGGTGGCTGCTGATCCTGCCCGTGCCGCTGGTGGGCCAGCTGTTCCTGATCATTGACCTGGGCCTGCTGCGCGGCGACGCCGGCCCCAACCGCTTCGGACCGGCGCCGAAGGGCTGAGCCGCCGCACCGTAATTGCACCGTTAATCAACCGTATTATCGGTGTCCGGCCCGCGGTGGGGATGGCTGGACGCGGCGGACGATGACGGCACTTCAGGGGTAATTTTCACCGTTGAATCCCCGTTGTTGCGGCAGGTTTCCCATCCCTTGGCGTCATCCTCGGAGCGGAGGCCGCAGGGCGGCCGGAGACCCGAGGACCCAACAGCGAATCTTCAGGGAAGCGGGGCGCCAATTTGCAGCTTTGCGTTCGGGAGCTGTTGGGTCCTCGGGTCTGCGCGCCGTTTCACGGCGCTTGTTCCGAGGATGACGGCCAAGGGTGGGGTGAAGTTTGGAACAAATAGCGAACATTTGTCCAAATGTCAAGCTCAGGTTTCCGCCGGCAAGACCCCCAGCATCTCAGCCATCCAGTCGTTGACCACCGTGTCGAGCACCAGGTGCACCCGGTCGGTCTCGCCGCGGTTGGCGACGCGGTGGGGGTCGGAGAGCTTGAGGTACCAGGCTTCCCCGGGGGCCATGAACACGCGCTCGCGGTTCAGTTCGAACTCCACCCGCGGGTTGGTCAGGATCGGGACGTGGATGCGCACGCGCCCGCCGCCCAGGTCGAGGCCGTCGTCGCAGTGCTCCAGGATCGCCGAGCCCGGGGTCAGGCGCATCAGGCGCACGCTGTGGACCTCGCAGGCGAAGGCGGCCAACACCTCGCGGAAATAGGGGCAGGCCCCCAGCATGAAGGTGTCTTCGTACTCACCGGTCGTGGGATCGGAGTAGATCATCATCACCGGGTGCAGGGCCCCGGCCTTGCAGCGCAGCGGGATGACGCTCCAGTCGCCGTCGTAGTTCTGCTTGACGAAGTGGCTGGTCCAGCTGACCTGCCTCAACCCCTCGAGGTCGGCCTCCAGCCGCGCGGGATCGAAGCGCAGCGGCAGGCGGACGCGGTCGGGGGTTCTCATCCCCAAGGTGTATTCCCGCCGCGCCGAAGCGTGCAAGTGTGCGCCATGACCGCCGAACTGGACCGCCTGCGCGAACGCCTGATCGCCGACCCCGCCGCCCAGGCGGAGCTCGGCGGCGAGACCGGCCACGCGGCGTTCCGGGAGCGGGCGCTGGCGATGGCGGGGCGATACGGCCTGGCGCTCGGCTCCGACACCCTCGACCGGGCCCTGGATGCGCCCAGGCGGCCCCTGCCCTGGCCGCGGGCGCCGGGCGCCGGCTGGCTGCCGGCCCGGATCGTCGACACCCCCGAGGGTCCCGCCCTGGACTGGACCTGGCTCGGCCGGCGCCGGCTCAGCCAGTCCTTCTACGAGGAGGACCTGCGCCTGGCGGGCTTCGAGCCGTTCAACCGGCTGTTGGCGCCGCGCACGCCGCTGGACGCGATCCTGACCGACCCGGCTCCCAGCGCGCCCCTCCGCGGGCTGATCTTCCACCTTTCACGCTGCGGCTCGACGCTCACGACCCGGATGCTGGCGGCCGATCCCCGCCATATCGCCGTCTCCGAGGCCGCGGTCGTGGATCAGGTCGTGCGCCGGCCGGGCCTCGAGCCCGAAGCGCGCGCGGCCCTGCTGGCGGCCGTGGTCCGCGCGCTCGGGCGCGTCCGCAATCCAGGCGAGGCGCGGCTGTTCCTGAAGCTGGACTGCTGGCACATCCGCTTCCTGCCCCTGTTCCGCCAGGCCTTTCCGGCCACGCCCTGGGTGTTCCTGCATCGCGACCCGCTCGAGGTCCTGGTCTCCCACCAGCGCTGGCCGGGGATCCAGATGGTCCCGGAGCTGGTGGCGCCGGAGGTGTTCGGCCTGGAGCTGCCGCACGGCGTGCCCGACGCGGACTACCGCGCCCGCGTGCTGGCGGCGATGGGCGAGGCGGCGCTGGCGCATCATGCCGGGGGCGGAGGCCTGATCGTCGACTATCGCGACCTGCCCGGCGCCGTGGCCGAGCGCATCCTGCCCCACTTCGGCGTGACCCCGGATGAGGCCGATCGCAGCGCCCTGCGGGCGGCCGCCGGACCCGACGCCAAGGCGCCGCACCAGACCTTCACGCCGGATGCCGAGGGCAAGCGCGCCGCCGCGACGGCTGAACTCAGGACCCTGGCCGAGCGCCATGCGGGCGAGGTCGGCCGCCGGCTCCATGCCCTGCGGGCTTGACGCGCGGCGGCGCAGGTGACGATCCTCTCCCGTGGCCGCGCGGCAAACTCGCCGGCGAGGCCCGCCAGTGCCCCTACGCGTGATCCGCTGCATCCGGAATTCGGGGAGCCGACATGAAAGCCTTCACCCTTGCGGCCATGGCCACAGCGCTGGTTCTGAGCGCCGGCGCGGCCAGCGCCGAACCCAGCCTGGCGGAGACCGCCGGCTTCATCCGCGACCGCGTGGCGGAGGTGGGGCCGCTGGCCTACACCGGCCACCTGCACGATTCGGCCGACAACACCGACTGGAGCAACAGCTTCCGGGTCGAGGCCAGCAACGTCACGGTCGATCCGGGGAACTGCGCGATCAGTTTCCACTGGCGCACCTCCACCGACGGGGCGACCGCCCAGGACTTCGAGTCCGGCCTTCCGTTCGGCGACTTCGTTGGCGTGCGGGTGACCAGCATGGAGGAGGACATCAACCGCCTGTCGGCCAAGGCCGGCCACCCGACCTGGACCGCGCGGGTCGATCCGCCGCTGTGGGTGGTGACCGCCACCCAGAGGAACGGCTCGACCAACTCGGTCGATTTCCGCGACCACGAGACGGCCGACCGGGTGGCGCGGGCCATCGCCTACGCCACCGAGCTGTGCGGCGGCCCCAAACGCGACGCCTTCTAGAGGAAGCCCGATATGACCGAGACCGCCCCGCGTCCGCGCCGCGCGCGCAACGGCTCGATGAAGCTGATCCTGACCATCATGGGCGGGCTGTTCCTGGTCGCGGGCCTGGTCTGGTGCGGCCAGGGGCTGAACATCGTGCCCGGCACCTTCATGACCGGCCAGCTGGCCTGGGCCATCATCGGGGCGGTGGAGGCGGTCCTGGGGGTGGGCCTGCTGGTGATCGCGCGCAAGGCGAAGTGAAGACCTCTGACGGGGTCTAGAACATCCCTTCCAAGGCCCCGCGCTTTTTCCTGCGCTTCGGCCCCGTCCAGACCACGCCGGGAAAGCCCTTGAGCGGCTTCAGGGGCTCGCAGCCGTAGGCCCACTCCGGGCTGTGCTCGATGCCGATGTGGTAGAGCGGCTCGCGTCCGGTGCGGGTCTCGAACAGGGCGCGGGGCACATTGACCATGGTCGGCGAATGGGCCCGCACATAGAAGATCGGGGTGCCGCAGCGCGCGCAGAAATGCCGCGTGGTGCGGGTCTCGGCATCCTGGAACTCGGTGACGAGGTCCGCGCCGTCGGTGATCCAGAAGCGGCTGCGGTAGCACCCGAGGTAGGTGGCGTAGGCAGCGCCGTGGGCCCGGCGGCTGGCGGGGGTGTGGTCGTGCCAGGCCCAGCGGGCGGGAAAGCCGATCTCCAGTCGCACGCCGCCGCACAGGCAGCGGCCGGGCACGGGCGGCAGCGAGGGCTTGCGGATCTTCGGCGCGCTGGGCTGGGTCACGGCGGTCCTCGAAGGCGGGCTGATCGGCGTCATTAGGCCCCGCGGCGCCGTCCGGCGCGAGTCCCGAACCATCGGTCGTTCGTCCTTTGCGACCGAACGGAAGCGGAGCCATGCTCGGCGCGATCGTTGAGGAGGGCGCCATGGTGCGGGTTCTGACGGCGGGCGCGTGCGCGCTCGCCCTGGTCATCGCGGGGTCCGCCCGGGCGGCGCCGGCCACAAATCCGGTCGAGGCCGAGCTGGTCAGGCTGGAGAAGCAGTCCTGGGTCGCCTGGCAGGGCCATGACTCCAAGTTCTTCCAGTCCTTCCTGTCCGATGACCACGTCGAGGTCGGGATCGGCGGGGCGTCCGGCAAGAAGGGGGTGGTCGACGGGGTGGCGGCCGCGACCTGCACCGTGGCCGACTACAAGCTCGACCACTTCAGGTTCCAGCAGTTCGACAGCAAGACCGCTGTCCTGACCTACTGGGCCGACCAGACCACGACCTGCGGGGCGTTCAAGGTCCCCT
Organism: uncultured Caulobacteraceae bacterium; assembly: GCA_964432415.1. GTDB lineage: Bacteria > Pseudomonadota > Alphaproteobacteria > Caulobacterales > Caulobacteraceae > JAFECT01. Next base: position 3,406 of record CAYSNW010000020.1, on the reverse strand, counting down.
CCCCGGTCTGGGCGACCTCGATGTACCAGAAGCGCGGCGGGCGCTGGGTCAATGTGCTGTACGTGCACACGCCGATCCCCGGGAAGAAGGGGTAGGGCGACCTCTCCTCGCCGGCAGGCGAGAAGAAGAAGTTTTCACCACCAAGGACACCAAGGACACCAAGAAGAACAGCAAGGACGGATCGTGATTGCGCGCCGACCCCTTGGTGTCCTTGGTGTCCTTGGTGGTCCAAGCTTTCTTGAATGCCGCTCCGCGGCCTGATTCTGCCCCTCACCCCTTTCCCGACCACTGGAACACGCTCTCGAGTGGCAGGCCGAACACCTCGGCGATGCGGAAGGCCGCCTCCAGCGAGGGGGAGTACTTGCCCTGCTCGATGGCGTTCACCGTCTGGCGGGTGACGCCGATCCGCTCGGCCAGGGCCTGCTGGGTCATCTCGCCGTGCTCGAAGCGCAGGCGGCGGATCTGGTTGGTGATGGCGCCCATCTCAGCCGGCGCGGCGATACTGGATGATCCGGAAGGCGCAACGCAGGATCTCCGCGCTGACCAGGATGAACAGCAGGGCGTTGGTCCCGAACACGATCGGCGGGTCCATGGCCGCGAAGAAGCAGGCCATGGCCACCGAGGTCGCCAGCGCCGCGTAGGCGATGTGGGAGGAGCGGAAGTCGATCAGCCGCTCGCGCTCGTCGCGCGGCGCGCGTACCTCCGCCTTGGGCGCGGCGATGGCGGCGGCGGTGATCAGCACCACCTGGACGATGACCAGCGCCACGATGGTCATCATCAGGCCCCCGAATTCGAGGCCGCCGGCCTGGTGGCCCTGCTGGATCACGTTCCAGAAGTAGAAGCCGTAGATCCCCGCCATCGAGAGCAGCGAGATCCAGGAGGTCTTTTCGCGGAAAGACATGGGGTCGAGTCCTTGGGTGTGTCTGGGTTATGCGACACGGTGTATGGAATTTAGGACTCTATGTCAAATATATTTGACTCCACGTTCTCCGCGCAGGCCCCACCCCTAAGTTGGCTGGTCCCGGGGGATCGTCTTCACCCAGTCGTCGGGCAGGCGCAGCCAGGGCGCGTCGGGATGTTGGCGAGCCCGCTCTTCCCTGAGCAGGCGCTCGCGCCAGATCGGTCCGCCGACCTGGCTGGTAAGCGGGTCGCTTCCGAATTCGACCCGCAGCCGAGCAGGTACATGTTCCTGCGCGTCCCAGACCGCCATGAGCTCGATGGCCTGAATCGCGGGGTCCTCGACCCGGGCATTCCAAGACTGATCACCTGCGCCCCAGACGGTGACGGTCAGGGTCCCCACAGGCCACTGCACAAAGGCCATGGGTTCAAGCAGGTCTTCGACCACGTCGAACCCACCAAGTCTTCGCCACACGCCGGCGTGCAACGCCCGATCGATGGAAGGCGGGCTCACGGAAAACCGGGCCAGGATCGGGCGCTTCAGAAGGTCGGCCGGCGCCGTCGCCTTGTGCGACCGGTGGTGGAAGAAACCGATCGTTCCGTCAGGCGCAGCCTGACCGTAGCAGATCCAGCCGTCACCGCTATCGATGGCATAGAGCACGCCCGGCGCCAGGCTTTCCCCCGCCTTGGGAAGCAGCGGAAGCACGATCAGAGCACGCGCACGAGCGCGGAGATACGCGGGCCCTCGGCCATGCGGAACTCCGCCCCGCTGACCAACCATTCCTGGGGGGCCTCCGAGACCAGGAAATGCGCGTGTCCGCGCCATTGGGGGTTCGTCGCCGAAACCTGATCCGGAGGGAATTCAAGATTCATGCTCCAGTTTCCGTCTGCTTCCGTCTTGTCGGGAAAGAGGCAGAGTGTGGAGTACTTAGAGCCGGGAGGGCGTTCCAAGCGCCACGTCTCCCATACTACGACCACGGGAACGACTTTCGACACCTGCACGCTCGTCACCGCCGCCCCTTGCCGCCCGTCCCCTTTACGGGCTGCGCCGACGCCCCCACCCAATCCGCCAGCGACGGCTCATCGCTCACCCGATAGGGCTCGCCCTTCCAGTCGAGGAAGAACCGCTCCATCTCCGGCCGGGTGAAGGGCCGCGAGCCGAGGCGGCCCATCACCGCGATCTGGTGCCCCGTCTCGTCGACCGCCCGGTCGCGGTCCAGGCCCTTGGACATGGCCAGGGCCGGCTGGGGCGTCTTGGCCCAGGCGATCAGCTCGGGCTTGGGCGCGGGGGAGAAGCCGTAGAAGTTGCGCTGGCTCTCGGGGCTGGTCAGCTGGATCACCTTCATGCCGTTGCGGCCGTCGGCGACGTAGGCGAACAGGGACGCGTTGGTGGAGCCCACCACCACGTCCTCGGCGTCGTTCAGGCGGCCGCCGAAGTCGACCTTCTGGTACAGCTTCGGCCGCTCGGGGTTCTTCACGTCCAGGATGACCAGGCCGTCGCCCTTGGCGGCGACGTAGGCGTAGGTGCGCGCCACGTACAGGCGCCGGGCGTCGGCCAGCGGGAAGACGGCGCCGGGCACCACGCGGGGCTGGTCCAGGCGGGTGACGTCGACGACCTCGACGCCGCGGGCGGTGGTGACGAACAGGTAGCGGAACTGCAGGGCCGAGGCGCGGGCGTCCTGGAACGGCAGGGTGGTCACGTGCCGCGGATGCATCGGATCGTCGAGGTCGAGGACCACGAGGCCCGCGGCGGCGGCGATATAGGCGTAGTGGCCGCCGAGGGTGATGTGGCGCGCGCCGTTCAGCAGCCCGCCCGGGTTCCAGGTCAGGGCCCGGCGGAAGAAGTTGTTGCGCGGGTCGCCGTCGGTGACGCTGTCGACATTGACCAGGATCAGGCCTTCGTCGGCGTCGGTGACGAAGGCGTAGTGGTAGATCGGGTGGAAGGCCTGTTCCTGGTTGGCGGCGCGCAGCTCCGGCGTGTTGCGGCCCGGTGCGATCGACTGGTTGGTCGGCAGCGCCATGCAGGTGGCGTTGCGGCTGGCCACGTGCATGTCCTGGCCAAGCGGCGAGAAGGGCGCGGAGATGATCTTCTCCGAGACGTCCTTGTTGCCGATGGAGGCCACGTCGTAGGCGCGGAAGCCCCCTGCCCCCTCGGCCACGTAGAGGTATTCGCCGCGCAGCTGGAGGCAGCGGGCCGACCCCTTGGCCGGGTGGTAGATGTTGGCGATCTCCTCCGCCGGATTGGTCTCGCCCGAGCCCTTGCCGTCGAAGGCCGCGCCACGGGTCCAGTTGATCAGCTCGCGGCCGTTCTTCTCGACATGCAGCTTGTAGAAGTCGGGATAGGCGTAGCGCTGCAGGTAGGAGCCGAACACGGCCTGGGGCTCGCCCCACTCGGTGACGCGCACCGCCTCGACCCCGCCGTCCAGCCCGACCCAGGCGTGCATGCCCACGAAATTGACGAAGTTGGTCCCCTGCAGCAGCAGCTGGGCCATGATGGCGTTGTTGTCGT
>CAYSNW010000019.1:0-62448 GCA_964432415.1 uncultured Caulobacteraceae bacterium | reverse complement strand
GCCGAGCTTCGACCGCCCCGCCGTGGTGGCCGAGCTGCAGCAGGCGCGCGGCGCAGAGACCCGCGGCCGCAACAGGCTCGAGGCCGCGCTGCTGGACTTCATGCAGAGCCTGCCGGCGGATGACCGGGCCAAGCTCGCCCCGGTCCTGAAAGGCCGTCCACGGCCTGCGCGGGGGCCCGGCCGGCCGGGGCAGGACGCTGCGCCGCCACCTGCAGCCAGGCCCTAGACGGATCAGGCCGCGCGCCTCTGGGTCTGTTCCGGCCCTTCGGCGGAGTGCCTGAGCGGCAGGAACACCGTCACCGTCGTGCCGGCGCCGGGCTCGCTCTCCATCAAGAGGCGACCACCGTGCATCTCGATCAGCGACTTGGTCAGCGCCAGGCCCAGGCCCGTGCCCTGCTGGGTTTTGGCGTGCTGGGTCTCGACCTGCTCGAACGGCCGGGCCAGCCGTTCCAGGTCCTCGGGCGAGATGCCGATGCCCGTGTCGCGCACCGCCAGTGAGATCTGGTCGCCGAGCCGGGTCGCGGTCAGGGAAACCTGGCCGCCGCGCGGGGTGAACTTCACGGCGTTGGAGATCAGGTTGAGCAGGATCTGCTTCACCGCCCGGTAGTCGGCCTCGACGTCGGGCAGGTCGCGGACCTCGGCCAGCAGCTTCAGTCCCGCCTCTTCGGCGCGGCCTCGCATCAGGCGCATGACGTCCTGGGCCACCTCCTCGATCGAGATGGCCTCGAACTTCAGGTTCAGCTTGCCGGCCTCGATCTTGGCCATGTCGAGGATGTCGTTGATCAGGGCCAGCAGGTGCTGGCCGCTCATCAGGATATCGGAGGCGTACTCCTTGTAGCGGCGGTCGCCGAGGGGCCCGTACAGTTCGCCTACCATGATCTCGGAGAAGCCGTTGATGGCGTTCAGCGGCGTGCGCAGCTCGTGGCTCATATTGGCCAGGAACTCGCTCTTGGCCCGATTTGCGGCCTCGGCGCGGGTCTTTTCGATCTCGTACTTGCGCGCCAGCACGGCCAGCTCCGACTGGCTCTGCTCCAGGCGCGAGACCATCTGCTGCAGCTCTTCTTCCTTCTTGGCCCGCGCGGCCTCCTGGCGCTTGATGGCGGTGATGTCGGCGGCGGTCAGCACCGTGCCGCCGTCGGCGGTGCGCCGTTCCGAGATCTGCAGCCAGCGGCCGTCGTGCAGTTCCGCCTCGCGCACGCCGGGCGCGCCGTCGGTGGCGGCGGTCTCGTTGGCGATGGCCAGGCGCGCGATCTTGAGCAGCTGCTCCCGGGGCGAGCCGGGACGCAGCGCCCGCGCGTCGATCCCGAACCAGATGCGGAAGTTCTGGTTGGACAGCAGCAGCCGGTCGCGGCGATCCCACAGGGCGAAGGCTTCCGAGACGCTCTCGATGGCGTCCTTCAACCGGCGCTCGGCCGCCTGGGCCCGGGCCTGGGCGGTACGCTCCTCGGTCACGTCCAGGGCCACGCCGACGATGCGGGTGTAGCGGCCGGCCTCGCCGCCCAGCGCCTGTCCCCGCGCGTCGATCCAGGTCGAACGGGCGTCGTAGCCCGGCACCCGGAAGGAGACGTCGAAGGCCCCGTAGAGCGCCGCGCTCTTCAGCGCCTGCAGCACACGGTCTCGGTGGTCCGGCGCCACGCGCGCCAGCAGGTCGTCGCCTGGCACCCGTCCGCCGGCGCCCCAGCCCAGCTGGACCGCCAGCAGGTCGGAAACGAACACCTCATTGGCCTGGAGGTCCCATTCCCAGACCCCGCAGCGGGCGGCCTCCACGGCGGTGCGGAAGCGCAGCTCCGTGTCGATGAAGGCCCGGCGCGCGACCTCGGCCCGGCGCGCCTGCAGCCAGACCAGCAGGATCATCAGCACGCCCAGCGCCAGCGGCACCAGCAGGGGCAGCAGGTCGAAGATAGCCGGCAGGTCGTGGGGAATGGCGCCGCGGCGTGGCGCGGCGGACACGGCGATCAAGCCCTGGTCTTCGCTGAGCTGGGCCACGCCCTCGAACGCCTTGTCCCCGACCTTGGCCTGCACCTGTTTGTGCTCTTTGGCGGAGGTCTTGAGCGCCTGGACGTCGAGGCCAAGGCGGCTCAGGTCCGCGCCGGCCCAGGCGGGGACCGAAGCGGCGATGATGCGCCCGTCGAGCCCGGCGACGACCGTCCAGCCGTCGTCGGAGGCTTCCACCGTTGGGGCGGGGGCTGCGGCGGCCAGGCGCTGGGCCCCGCCGCCGGTGGTGACATAGAGCCAGGTCCCGTCGGAGCGGGCGCCGGTGGTCTCCGGCCAGCGCGCGTTGTCGGCCTGGCCGGCGACGGCGCTGACCTCGCCGTGCGACAGCACCGCGACGGCGACGGCGGATCCGCGAGAGGCCTGAAGGGCGGTCTCGGCGGCGTTCAGGGGCTTGTCGGGGCGCTGGGCCAGGGCGGCGGCGCCCCGGTCGAGCGCGCTCTCCAGACGGGCGATCCGACCGGCGGTGCGGGCGGCCGCCAGCTCGGCGTCCGCCGAGGGGCCCTGGGAGGCGGGCTGGTGCAGGCGCTGGGTGAAGAACACCACATAGGCCGCCAGCGCGAGGGCGGCGGTGAGCACGGTGATGCGGACCCAGACGGGCAGGACCGCGCCGAAGCGACGCGAGATATCGCTCGCCTCCGCCTCCCGCGATTGCCTTGGCGCCCGTTCGCCCTCCGCCACCCAGCCGCACTCCGCCTGATTCGACCCCGATTCAGGAGCGTAGGCGTCACCCCCGGGGGTGTCGACCGTGCGGACCGCCCTGCGTCATTCAGGTCTCCAGGGCCTTGGTCGCCAGCTCCAGCACGTTCTTGGACAGGCCCGGATGGGCGACGATCCGCTGCAGTTCCGCGCGCATCAGGGCGCCGAGTTCCGGCGTGTAGCGCCGCCAGCCGCCGAGCGGCTCGATCAGCCGTGCGGCGGTCATGGGATTGAAGGCGTCCACCATCAGGATCTGGTCGGCGAGGAAGCGGTATCCGGCGCCGGACGGGTCGTGGAAGCGGAACGGATTGGCCGAGGTGAAGCTCTGCACCAGGGCGCGCAGACGGTTGGGGTTCTTGGGGTCGAAGGCGGGGTGGGCGGTCAGGGCCAGCACCCGGCCCATCACCTCCTCGGAGGGCGAGCGGGCCTGCACCGCGAACCACTTGTCGAGCACCAGGGGCTCGTCCTTCCAGCGCGCGTAGAAGGCCTGAAGCGCCGCCTCATACTTGGGGCCGCCCATCAGCATCAATGCGCCCAGACCGCCGATGGCGTTGGTCATGTCGCCGGCGGCGTCGAAATGGGCGCTGGCGCGGGCCTGATCAGCGGCTGTCGCCTCCGCGGCGAGAAGGTCGAGGGCGGCGTTGCGCAGGGCGCGGCGCCCCGCGCTGGCGGCGTCGGTCGAGAAGGCGCCCGCGTCGCTCAGGCTGTCGTGCAGGCGTTCCAGGTCCGCTCTCAGGGCCTTGGCCATGGTCCGGCGCAGGGTCTCGCGCGCCTCGTGGATGGCGCCGGGATCGGCGGGCGTCATCACCTGGGCCAGATCGGGTTCGCTCGGCGGCTGCAGGATCAGCGCCTTGAGCGCCTCGTCCGCGGACTGGTCCGAAAGCGCGCGTCCGACCGCGGCGGCGTACTGGGCCTCACCGGCGGTGTCGGGCCGGCCGCCGGCGCGGGCCAGGATCAGGTCGCGGGCCAGGTTCTGGCCGGCCTCCCAACGGTTGAACAGGTCGGGGTCGGAGGCCAGGCGCACGAAACGATGCTCCGGCGGCGCGTCGGTGGACAGCTTCACCGGGGCGGAAAAGGCCCTCAGCGCCGACAGCACCGGCGGGCGGGCGACGCCCTCCAGCACCAGGCTCTGTTCGGCCTTCTCGATCACCACCACCGTCTCGCTCACGGTCTTGCCGTCGAGGCGGAAGGACTGGGCCCGGCCGTCCTCGTCCAGAAGGCCGAGCCTGACCGGGATCGGCAGGCAGGCCTTTTCCGGCTGGCCCGGGGTGGGGGCGGTGGTCTGGGCGAAGCGAAGCTCGAGGCGTTGGCCCTGGGGGTCGTAGTCGCTCTCGACCCTGAGTTCCGGCGTGCCCGCCTGGCCGTACCAGGCGAAGAAGTCCGACAGGTCGCGGCCGGTCACCTCGGCGAAACAGCCGACGAAGTCCTCCACCGTCACCGCCTGGCCGTCGAACCTGTCGAAGTACAGGTCCATGCCGCGGCGGAAGTCGGCGTCGCCCACCAGCACCTTGAGCATGCGGATCAGCTCCGAGCCCTTCTCGTAGATGGTGGCGGTGTAGAAGTTGTCGATCTTCAGATAGCTGGACGGTCGCACCGGATGGGCGAGGGGGCCCCCGTCCTCGGGGAACTGGCGGGCGCGCAGCGTCTTGACCTCCTTGATCCGCTGCACGGCGTGGCCCCGCATGTCGGCGGAGAAGCCCTGGTCGCGGAAGACCGTCAGGCCCTCCTTGACGCAGAGCTGGAACCAGTCGCGGCAGGTGATGCGGTCGCCGGTCCAGTTGTGGAAATACTCGTGGGCGACGACGCTCTCGATGCGCTCGTAGTCGAGGTCGGTGGCGGTCTTCTCGTCCGCCAGCAGGAGCGAGGAGTTGAAGATGTTCAGCCCCTTGTTCTCCATCGCCCCGAAATTGAAATCGCGCACGGCGACGATCATGAACAGGTCGAGGTCGTACTCCCGCCCGTAGGTGTCCTCGTCCCACTTCATCGAGCGCTTGAGCGCGCCCATGGCGTATTCCGCCCGCGGGGCCTGGCCGGGATCGACGTAGATGCGCAGGTCGATGGTGCGCCCGCTCATGGTGACGAAGCTGTCCGCCAGCTCGTCGAGCTCGCCGGCCACCAGGGCGAACAGGTAGCAGGGCTTGGGGAAGGGGTCGTTCCAGACCGCGTAGTGGCGCCCACCCGGGCTGTCCCCGCGCTCCATCAGGTTGCCGTTGGACAACAGCCGCGGGAAGGCCGCCCTGTCCGCCTCCATGCGCACCGTGTAGCGGGTCAGCACGTCCGGCCGGTCGGGGAAGAAGGTGATCTTGCGGAATCCTTCCGCCTCGCACTGGGTGCAGAAGCGGCCGCCCGACATGTAGAGGCCTTCGAGGAAGGTGTTGCCTTTGGGGTCGATCTCGACCTCGGTCTCCAGGGTGAAGCTGTCCGGGACGCTTGCGAAGGTCACGCCCTCGTCGCCCAGCACGTACTCGCCGGCATCCAGCACGCGCCCGTCGATGGCGAAGCTCACCGCCTTCAGCCGCTCGCCGTTCAGGAACAGTGGCTCGCCCGCGGACCCGGTGCGCGCCAGCGCCATCTTCGCCTTCACCCGTGTGGCCGAGGGTTCCAGCTGGAAATCCAGGTGCAGGCTGTCGATGCGGAAGCCGAAGGGACGGTAGTCAGCCAGGCGGACGGGCCGGGGCGTGTCGGTGCGCATCGAGGGGCTCCAGGAACGAAGCGCCCTGTTTGGCGCCAAGCCGCGCCGGACGCCAGCGTGGCGGCTGGGATGGCGACGGACAAGAGCCGGCGCTCTCATTCGATCCGCCCGCATAGCGGCGTTATCAGCGGTTGTGCCGGTTTTAGAACAATGCAAGCGTGAGGGACTCGGGCGGGGGCGGCATGGTTTTCAATTCACTGATCTTTGTGCTGTTCTTCGCCCTCGTCCTGGCTTTGCATTCTGCGCCGCTGCCCTGGACCACCCGCAAGATCAATCTGCTGATCGCCAGCTACATCTTCTATACGGCCTGGAACCCGCCGTTCGTGATCCTGCTGTGGGTCTCGACCATAGTGGACTGGTTCGCCGCCCAAGCCCTGGTCAAGGCCGAAGGCGCCTGGAAGCGGCGCGCCTGGATGCTGATCTCGGTCATCGCCAACCTGGGGATGCTGGGCTTCTTCAAGTACGGCCAGTTCCTGCTGGAGAACTTCACCGCGCTGATGTCCGCGATCGGCGTCAGCTATCACGCGCCACAGTACGACATCGTGCTTCCGGTGGGGATCAGCTTCTACACCTTCGCCACCATGTCCTACACGCTGGACATCTACCTGCGCCGCGCCAAGCCGGCCAAGAGCTTCCTCGACTACGCCCTGTTCGTGACCTTCTTTCCCCACCTGGTCGCCGGGCCGATCATGCGCCCGACCGAGCTGGTGCCCCAGTTCGCCGAACCCCGCCGCGCCACGCCGGATCAACTGCGCTTCGGCCTGGCCTTGATGACGCTGGGGCTGTTCCAGAAGACGGTGCTGGCCGACGGCTTCCTGGGGCCCGTCGCGGAAGGCGTCTACGATGCGGACAAGGTCCCCGGGATGGTGGATTCCTGGGTCTCGACCCTGGCCTTCTCGGGGCAAATTTTCTGCGACTTCGCGGGCTATTCCACCACCGCCATCGGGGTCGCGCTGTGTCTGGGCTTCGCCATGCCCGACAACTTCCGGTTCCCCTACGCCGCGGTCGGATTCTCGGATTTCTGGCGGCGCTGGCACATCACCCTGTCCTCCTGGCTGCGCGACTACGTCTACATTCCGTTCGGCGGCAACCGGCACGGCGAGGCGCGCACCTACGCGGCCCTGATGGGGACGATGCTGCTGGGCGGGCTGTGGCACGGGGCCAGCTGGACCTTCGTGGTCTGGGGTGGCCTGCATGGCCTGTATCTCGCCGTCGAGAGGGTGCTGCGCAGCCGTTTCGGGGCCTGGAAGCCGGGGCCGGTATCGCTGGCGGGCCTTGGCCTGCTGACCTTCGTGCTGATCAACGTGACCTGGGTGTTCTTCCGGGCCAAGACCTTCGCGAAGGCCTGGCAGGTGCTGAGCGGCATGGCGGGACTGAATGTCCACGCGCCGCCCCTGCTGGCCGCGGTCTATCTGATGACCACCGCCGTGATCGTCGGCGGCCTGGTCGCCGCCCACTGGTTCATGCGCAACCGCACCCTGGAACAGGTTGTCGGACGCGCCCACCCCGCCGCCATCGCGACGGTGTGGAGCCTCATGGCTTTCGCCATCATCATCGAGCACGGGACCGGAAATGCCTTCATCTACTTCCAGTTCTGAAGCGCGCGCGCCCCTGCCCGAAGAGGGGCCGCGTGAACGGCTCGGGGCGGGGTTGCGCCTGACGGCGTCGGATCGTCCGGGTCAAGCCCAGCCCGTCCCGGAACGCGATATTCCCGCACAGCCGTGGAAACCCATCTTCCTGGCGGTCGTAGTCATGACCCTGCTCATGGCGGGGCTGTGGGAGTGGCGCATGCGCAGCCTCCAGCTCCGGCCCGGCGACGTCGGCGACAGCAACTCCGGCTGGGCCGAACAGCGGCGGCGCATCGACCACGAGGACGTCAAGGTCGCCATCGTGGGCGACTCCCGCATCTTCTTCGGCACCGACCTGTCGCGCTTTCAGGCCTTGACCGGCGTGCGCCCGGTGCAGCTGGCGCTCGTCGGCACCAATGGCCTTCCCGTTCTCGAGGACCTCGCGGCGGATCCGAAGTTCAAGGGCCTCGTACTGGTCGGCATGGCCGACCCCTCCTACTTCCGCGAGGATGTCGGCTTCATGAAACAGGCGCTGGCGACCGGGCGCTGGGAGTCGCCGTCGTCGCGCGCCTCGTTCCAGCTGCACAAGGAGATGTCGCACCATCTGGCCCTGATGGATCAGGAGTACCGGCTCAGCCTGCTGGTGTTCCGGCTCGATCCCGGCCTGCGCCCCAAGACCGAGGGCCCCTACGACGACGTCTGGAAGATCAGCCGCACCTTCGACGACCGGCAGACCTACATGTGGGAGCGCATCCTCACTGACAAGCGCCTGCGCGACCATGCCCGCTTCGCCTGGCACGGGTTCAAGGGCGATGTGGCGAGCGACAAGACGATCGCGACGGTGCAGGCCCGCACCCGCGCCGCCCTGGCGAAGATCCGCGCGCGGGGCGGCGACGTGATCTTCGTGCGCCCGCCGGACGCCATCCAGCTGAGGGTCAACGAGGAGCACCGGATTCCCAAGGCCAAGGGGTGGACGGCGCTGCTGGCCGCGGTGCACGCCAAGGGGGTGCACATCGACGACCTGCCCCAGGCCCAGGGGCTGATCGTGCCGGAGTGGTCGCACCTGACCCGTGCCTGCGCCACGGTGTTCACCGACGCCTATGTCCGGCGCCTGACCGTGCTGACCGGGCGGCTGACCCTGCGGCCGGATGCGCCGGCGGCCCTGAGCTCCGCGGACTGCGTGAAAACGGGGTAGGGCCTCCACCCGCCCGCCTCACACAGCTTCGGCTGATCGGTGCGGTGACGCCACCCGCCAGGAGCGATCTGGCGGAAGCCATGGGCCCGAGCCTCTTTGTCTCCTGATGAATTTTGCCAGGATTTGATCGGGGTCAAAGATAATAGCCCTAAAAACTCTAAGGACATGTCATCGACATCGGTTCGGCCCCCGCCGGGGCTCAAGAACAGGACATCTCCAATGAGACTTTCGCTTCGCGCCGCCATCGCGGCCACCGCCGCCGCCACTCTCTGCGCCGGCGCCGCGTCGGCGCAGGACTACACGCCCAAGCAGGCCGGCAAGTGGCTGCTCGATGTGCGGCTGAGCGACGTGTCGCCGGTCAAGGACCACCCGATCACCACCGGCGCCGGCGCCGCGACGGGTTTGAACGCCTCGGTGTCCAACGACGTGATGCCCACCATCGGCCTGACCTACTTCTTCACCGACCACGTCGCGCTCGAGGCGATCGCCGGCACGACCCAGCACAAGATCAAGGCCGTGGGGCCGGGGACCAATGTCGAGGTGCACGACAGCTGGGTGCTGCCGCCGGTGGTCTCGCTGCAGTACCACTTCAACCCGAAGGGCCGCCTGTCGCCCTATGTCGGGACCGGCCCGAACTACATGCTGTTCTATTCCGGCAAGGACAAGAACGGCTTCACGGTCAAGCTGAGGAACGGCTTCGGCTGGGCCACTCAGGGCGGTGTCGACTACGCGCTCAAGGGTCCGTGGTCGCTGAACCTGGACGTCAAGAAGGTCTGGTTCGACACCAAGGCGACGATCAACGGCGGCGCGCTCAAGTCCGATGTGAAACTCGATCCCTGGGTGATCTCGGCCGGCTTCGGCTACCGCTTCTGAGGCTGCAGAACCGCCTCGCCAACCGAGCTCCCAGGCGAGGTCACACTGGTCGGCTCCGTTCTCCCTTCCGCTTGAGAGAGAACGGGGCCGATCCCTTATTCCGCCGCCTTGACCGCCAGGGCCGGCGCCGGAGCCGGCGGCGCGTCGGGCGCCTTGACCTCGCGCAGCACTTCGTCCGCGGCCCTGGCCAGGCGGATCAGTTCCGGCGGCGCGTCGTCCCCGGCTTCTTCCGCCTGCTCGAGCAGGTCCTCGGCCAGGCGCATGAGCTTGGGAGAGGCGGCGATCAGCCGGGCCTGGAATTCGATCTTGAAGGGGTCGCGGTCGTACTCCGCGCCCGGCACCCGCCAGCCGCCCCAGTCGGTCGGATCGGTGACCACCACCGGATAGCTGCCGGGAAAGGGATGATGGCCGCAGTCCTCGGGCTGCTGCCACTTGTTCTTGGCGCGCAGCAGCCGCCAGTCGCCCGCCTCGGCCGAGGACAGCGCCGCGCCATCGCGGTCCGGCTCCAGCTCGTGGGCCAGGAACTCGCGTCCCAGCCCCACCTCGTAGGTGATCCGCACCGGCTCGTCGAAGCCCTTGGCCCAGACGGGCACGATCTTCTCGATCACCGCCCAGGTGCCGACGGTTTCGACCCAGACACGCTGGTTCTTCTGGAAAGACGCCTTGGCCATGGCTTCACCATGAGATCGGACCTTCTGGTCCCCTTGAGGCGCCATGATCGGGCAGAACGGTTAGCGTTCGGTTTGCTCAGGTAAAGATTCCCGTTCCCGCCGGCCTGGAGATCTCTTCCAGGGCGTCGCCGGTCCGCCGTTTGCCGGCCTTGCGGGTCAGGTCGCCGATGGAGACCACGCCCACCAGCAAATGCTGGTCGTCCAGCACCGGCATGCGCCGCAGCCGCTCCTCGCCCATCTTGTCCAGCACCTCGTGCAGATTGTCGTCCGCGCGCAGGGTGGAAGAGCCGTTGGTCATCACCTGGGCGACGGTCGTGGTGGGGCTCAACGCCTCGGCCAGGGCGCGGACGGTCAGGTCGCGGTCGGTGATGGTTCCGACCACCCGTCCGTCCTCGACCACAGGCATGAAGCCGAAGTCTCCGCCCGCCATCCGGCGCGCGACGCTCTGGATGGTTTCGTCGGGCCGTGCGACCTCGACGTTGCGGGTCATGATGTCCTTGACCTTCATGGGGAGCCTCCTGTTGTGCCGGTCCCTTGCGAGGGCCGGTCCAGAGGAACCGCCGGCGGACCCTCATGTTCCCGCGCGCCGCCGCCGCATGGACCGGAGCCGGGCCCTGGATCATAGAGGCGCCATGCCAACGACCCTCACCCTCGACGCCGCCGGCCTCGAAGTCCAAGTGCGCGCTTTCTACGGCAAGGCGCGGCTCGATCCCCTGATCGGGCCGCTGTTCGAAGCCGCGGTCCATGACTGGGAGGCGCACTTCCAGGTGCTGACCCGGTTCTGGTCCTCGGTCATGCTGGGCCAGCGCAGCTACGACGGACGGCCGATGCCCGTGCACATACGCCTGCCGATCGAGCCCCCGATGTTCGACCGGTGGCTCGAGCTGTGGAGCGAGACCGCGCGCGAGCGCTTCGCTCCAGCTGACGCTGAGAGCCTGATCGCCAAGGCCTCGACCATCGCCCGCTCCCTCAGCCTTGGTATGTTCTTTCGCCCCGACAGCCTCTAAGAGCGCGGCGACAGCTACGGACGAGATCATGAGCGATACGGCGGCGAGCGCGGCGCAGGCCCTGAAGCGGATGGGCGTGCAGGCGGGGCAGGGGGGCCTGGTCTCGCACTCTCCCATCGACGGCGCGGAACTGGGACGGGCCGAGGTCGCATCGGGCGCCGACGTCGAGCGCGCGATCGGCCAGGCGGTCGGCGCCTTCGAAGCCTGGCGCGTGGTTCCGGCGCCGCGCCGGGGCGAGCTGGTGCGGCTGCTGGGCGAGGAGCTGCGCGCGGCCAAGGACGACCTCGGCCTGCTGGTCACGCTCGAAAGCGGCAAGATCCGCTCGGAAGGCCTGGGCGAGGTCCAGGAGATGATCGACATCTGCGACTTCGCCGTGGGCCTGTCGCGGCAGCTCTACGGCCTGACCCTGCCTTCCGAACGGCCCGGCCACCACATGCTGGAGCGCTGGCAGCCGCTGGGGCCGGTGGGGGTGATCTCGGCCTTCAATTTTCCGGTGGCGGTCTGGGCCTGGAACGCAGCCTTGGCTCTGGTCTGCGGCGACCCGGTGATCTGGAAGCCGTCCGAGAAGACCCCGCTCACCGCCCTCGCGACCCAGGCCATCTTCGAGCGCGCGGCGAAGCGCTTCGGCGATGCGCCCGACCATCTCAGCCAGGTGGTCATCGGCGCGGGCCCGGCCGGCGAGGCCCTGGTCGACGACCCGCGCGTGCCCCTGATCTCGGCGACCGGTTCGACCCGCATGGGCGCGGCGGTGGGCCCGCGGGTGGCGGCCCGGTTCGGCCGGTCCCTGCTGGAGCTCGGCGGTAACAACGCCATGATCGTGGCGCCGTCGGCCGATCTGGATCTGGCGGTGCGCGCCATCGCCTTTTCCGCCGTGGGCACCGCCGGCCAGCGCTGCACCTCGCTGCGGCGGCTGATCGTGCATGAGAGCCTGGCCGAGGGCCTGGTCGCACGCCTGGTCAAGGCCTACGCTACCCTGCCGGTGGGCGATCCGCGCGAAGCGACAACCCTGGTCGGGCCCCTGATCGACGAGGCCGCCGCCCAGGGCTTCGAGGCCGCGGTGGCGAGCGCGAAGGCGGAGGGCGGGGCCCTGGTGGCCGGCGGCGGCCGCGCCGAGACAGGCCTGGGCGGGGCCTATGTCCAGCCCGCCATCCTGACCATGCCCGAACAGAGCGCCACCGTGCGCCACGAGACCTTCGCGCCCATTCTCTACATCCTGACCTACGCCGACTTCGACCAGGCCCTGGCGCTGCAGAACGATGTGCCGCAGGGGCTGTCCTCCTGCATCTTTTCCAACGATCTGCGCGAGACGGAACGCTTCCTCTCGGCCGCGGGGTCCGACTGCGGCATCGCCAACGTCAATATCGGCCCCTCCGGCGCGGAGATCGGGGGCGCCTTCGGCGGCGAGAAGGAGACGGGCGGCGGACGCGAGAGCGGCTCGGACGCCTGGAAGGCCTACATGCGCCGCCAGACCCAGACGGTGAACTGGTCGAGCGCCCTGCCGCTGGCCCAGGGTGTGCGCTTCGACGTTTGAGCGCGGGAGTGCACAAGGGCGTCGTCGGCTCCGAGCCGATCCGCTAAGAGTGGGAATCCGTGCGCCCCGGCGCACACAGGGTGGATGAATGGCGCACGGGGCTGAGACAGGGGGGGGAGAGCCGGCGCCGGGGCGCTCCGCCCGGTTTGTCCCGCGGATGCCCGCCACCGTGCGCGGCCGGCTGTTCCTGTTCGCCCTCGCCCTGCTGATACCGGCTGTCCTGGCCGCCTGCATCCTGGTCTGGGACGTGTTCCGCAGCCACCGGGTCGAGACCGAACGGCAGATGATCGGCACCGCGCGCGCCCTGTCCCTCGGCGTCGACCGCGATGTCAGCCGGGCGAAGGCCCTGGCCCAGGCCCTGGCCCAGTCGCCCTATCTCGAGAGCGGCGATCTGAAGGCCTTCGAGCGGCAGGCCCGCGCCACGGTCACCGATCCGGACATGTGGGTGGTGCTGGCGGATTCCTCGGGCGCCCAGGACGTCAACACCCTGCTGCCGCCGGGAGTCCACCCGCCCAACGTGCGGGGCCCTGCCTTCGACGCCCTGTGGCGCGATCTTCTGGGGCGCGGCGAGCGCGTCTCGGACCTGTTCACCGGCCGCGTGGCCAGGGCCTCGGCCCTGTCCATCGATCATCTGGTGCGCCGGGGCGGCAAGCCTTCCTACATGCTCTCGGTGCTGATGCGCCCCGGCGTGGTGCGCAGGGTCCTGAATGAGCAGGGGCTTCCCCAGGGCTGGATCAGTTCGGTGGTCGATCGCCAGGGCCACGTCATCGCGCGCCTGCCCTACGACGCCACCATCGAGGGGACCACGGCGTCTCCCGCAATCCGCAAGCGCCTGGCCGCAACCCCGTCCGGCGCCTTCGAGACGACGACGCGCGCCGGCGTGCGGGTGATCTCGACCTACAGCCGTTCGGCCGCCACCGGCTGGTCGGTGTTCGTGGTGATGCCGGAAGGCGAACTGAACGCACTGCTCTGGCGTTCGCTGGGACTGGCGGCGGCCCTCGGCGTGGGCCTGGTGCTGCTGGGCGCGGTCCTGTCGCTATGGTTCGCGCGCGGCGTGGTGCGTCCGGTCGAGGCGCTTGCGGCCTCAGCGCTGCAACTCGGGCGGGGCGAGCGCATCAGCGTGCGCCGTTTCGGGGTCGAGGAGGCCGACGCGGTCGCCGAGGCCATGCAGAGCGCCTCCGTCCAGCTGGCGGAGCGGACCCACGAGCTGGAGCGGCTGAACGAGACCCTGGAGGCGCGTGTCGAGGACGCCACCGAGCGGCTGGTGCAGGCGCAGAAGCTGGAGGCGGTGGGACGGCTGACCGGCGGGGTGGCGCACGACTTCAACAACCTGCTCACCGCCGTGATCGGAAATCTCGACCTGCTGGGCCGGCGGCTCACCGAGGCCAAGCTTCAGCAGTTCGTCGCCAACGCCCGCGAGGCCGCCGAACGCGGCGCGCGCCTGACCGCCCAGCTGCTGGCCTTCTCGCGCCAGCAGCGGCTGAAGCCCGAGCCGGTGGACGTCAATGCGGTGATCGAGGGCATGACCGCGCTGCTCGGCAGCACGCTCGGGGGATCGGTGCGGGTCGAGACCACGCTCGCCGATGTACCGCCGGTCGCCCTGGCCGACCGCACCCAGCTCGAGCTGATCATCCTGAACCTGGCGATCAACGCTCGCGACGCGATGGAGGGGGGCGGCCGTCTGTTCATCGACACCGCCGTGACCGAGGTGCGCCGCGCGCCGCGCGCCTCCTCGGACCCGGCGCCGGGCCACTATGTACGCGTGCGGGTGCGAGACGAGGGGGCGGGCATGACGCCGGCGGTCCTGGCCCAGGTGTTCGAGCCCTTCTTCACCACCAAGGGTCCGGGCAAGGGCTCGGGCCTGGGGCTGTCGCAGGTCCTGGGCGTGGTCCAGCAGCTGGGCGGAGGCGTCGTGATCCGTTCCGAGGCGGGGCAGGGCGCGACGGTGGAGGTCTATCTGCCGTCCGCCGAACCGACCGCCCCCGGCGTCCGGCCTGCCGTGCGGGCCCCGGCCGGCGTCGAGTTGCGGGGGCGACGGATCCTCGTCGTCGATGATGACGCCCAGGTCCGCGAAATGACCGCCGCCCTGCTGGCCGAAGAGGGCGCTGAGGTGGCGACCGCCGAGAGCGCGGAGGACGCCCTGGCCCTGGTCGAGGCCGGCCTTGGCTTCGACTTCGCCGTTGTCGACTACGCCATGCCCGGGTTGAACGGCGTGGAGCTGGCCGAGCGGCTTCGTGCCGCGGCGCCTTCGGCGCCCTGTGTGCTGATGACCGGCTTCGCCGACGCTGCGACCCTGGCGAACCAATGGTCGGGCCCGGTGGTGCAGAAGCCGTTCGCGCCCGAGGACCTGACCGCCGCCCTGGGCGCGCTCCTGCGCTGAGGCGCGACAGGGGCCGGGTGGCCCGGCGCCGATTCGGGGCTACACAGGCCTGTGCAACCGTCGCTCCCGATGCTTGGCCTGATGTTCATCGCCGCCCTTTGGGCCGGCGCCCAGAACGCGCTGGCCGGCGGCGGGTCGTTCATCACCCTGCCGGCCTTGATGTTGAGCGGCCTGGATGCGCGTTCGGCCAACATCACCTCCACCGTCGCCTTGTTTCCGGGCCAGGCGATCACCGGCTGGGCGGGACGGGGAATGGTCGCCGGGGCCGAGACCCTGTCGTTTCGCGCGCTCGCCCTGATCAGCCTGGCCGGGGGCGCCTGCGGGGCTCTATTGCTGCTGGCCACCCCGCCCAGTTTCTTCGCGCGGCTGGTCCCTTGGCTCGTGCTGTTCGCCACCGGCATCTTCACCTGGGGGAGCTTTTTCCGCCGGCCCGGCGCCGGCGTGGGCCTGGGGCCGCGGGGCGCGGCGGCGGCGCAGTTCTGCATCGCGATCTATGGCGGCTATTTCGGCGGGGGCATCGGGTTCCTGATGCTGGCCGCCCTGACGCTGGCGGGGCTTGCGGTGCGCAACGCCGGCGCCACCAAGAACCTGCTGGCCGCCTTCATGAACGCCTCAGCCCTGCTGGTCTTTGTCTTCTCGCCCGAGGTCCGGTGGCTGCGCGCGGGGGTGGTCTGCGCGGGCGCGATCGTGGGCGGCCTCCTGGGCGCCTGGATGCTCAGCCGGGTCAATGAGAAGGCGCTGAAGCTGGTGGTGGTGCTGGTCGGGATCGTCCTGACGGTCGGACTGTTCCTGCGTCAGGGCTGAGGAACCGGCGGCGGAGCGAAGCTCCGCCGCCTGTCCGGATTCAGGCCGCCACGGGACGCGAGCGGGCCGGCAGGAAGCGCGGATTGCGCAGCAGCACCGCGCTGACCAGCGCCACCAGCAGCCCGACCGGGAAGGGCTCGATGAAGGTCATGGGCAGGCGGAACAGCGGATTGGCGTAGTTGCGCCGCATCTCGTCCATCTGGGCGACCGCCTGTGCGTAGGCCGCGCCGGTGACGCCGGCCTCGCGCTTCTGGCTGAGGATGGCCTGCGAGTACTCGCTCATGAAGCTGTAGTGGGTGATGGCCAGGTAACCCTCCCAGATGACCACGTAGGCGAGCGAGGCCACCACTGCGATGCCGAGGCCGATCATCAGGCCGGTGGTGAACTTGATCACCCCGCCGAGGTTGCGGTCGCGGTACTGCTTCACCCCGACCAGGATCGAGGACATGGCCACCAGCATGATCAGGTAGCCCAGCCAGACCGATGAGTGGGAATGCCCGGTCCCGGTGATCAGGGTTCCGATGATGGCGGCGACGATGACGGCCCCGGAAATGAGGCCGTAGGTGAGAATGATGCGGATCATGCCGATGGCTCCTTTGGCTGCGGCTCAGGGATCGTCCCGAGCCTGGGCCGGCGCCGGCCCAGGCGGTATCGCCCGAAAGGGTGAATTCGTCGCGCTCGCCCCTTCGGCGCGGATGCGGACCCAGGGTTCGTCACGGGATCAGATGCAGCTCGCGCGCCTTGCCGACCGCCTGGGTGCGGCGCGCGACCTCAAGCTTGGCGAACAGGTTGGCGATGTGGGTTTTGACGGTGTTGGGCGACAGGCCCAGGGTGCGGGCGATCTCCTTGTTGGACTGCCCCGCCGCCAGCTTTTCCAGCACCCGCATTTCCTGTCCCGTCAGGCCGAGTGACGCCTGGGCGGCGGTGTTGCGGGAGAAGGAGGCGGGGTTGTCACGGGAGGACAGCTTCCACCCGACCCAGACTCCGCCGATGGCGAAGGCCGTGCCGATCAGGCTGATGTAGATCTCGCGCGAAAACACCCGAGCGCGGTACTGGAAATCCAGCCACTGCAGCAGGAAGGCGCCGACGGCCAGGACCAGGGCCCAGATCACGATGGTGCGGATCATGAGACGATGCTGCTGGATAGGCCTGCAAGGGTCAACCACGTGGCGCCGGGGCCGTTTTGGCCCTATCTGAGCGCCCATGTCCGCGCCGTCCCACCGCTTTTCCGTAGCTCCGATGATGGACTGGACCGACCGGCACTGCCGGGCGTTCCACCGCACCCTGACGCGCCGGACCCTGCTCTACACCGAGATGGTCACCACCGGCGCGGTGCTGCACGGCGACCGGGAGAAGCTGCTGGGCTTCGACGCGGTGGAGCATCCAGTGGCGCTGCAGCTGGGCGGCTCGGACGGCGCCGATCTGGCCGCCTCGGCCCGCATCGCCGAGGACCTGGGCTATGACGAGATCAACCTCAATGTCGGTTGTCCGTCGGACCGGGTGCAGTCGGGCCGCTTCGGCGCCTGCCTGATGCGCGAGCCGGAGCTGGTCGGCGAGGGCGTCGCGGCCATGCGCGCGGCGGTCGCGATCCCGGTCACGGTAAAGTGCCGCATCGGGGTGGACGACCAGGAGCCGGCCGAGAGCCTGTTCGCCCTGGTGGACGCCTGCTCATCGGCGGGGGTGGAGACCTTCGTGGTGCACGCCCGCAAGGCGTGGCTGAGCGGGCTCAGCCCCAAGGAGAACCGGGACGTGCCGCCGCTGGACTATCCGCTGGTCTATCGCCTCAAGCGCGAGCGGCCGAACCTGACGGTGGTGATCAACGGCGGCATCGCCTCCCTGGAGGAAGCAGCCTCGCACCTGGGCCACGTCGACGGCGCCATGCTGGGCCGCGCCGCCTACCATGAGCCCGCCCGCCTGCTGGAGGCCGATCGCTTGTTCTTCGGAGACGCGGCGGCGCCGCTGGACCCGTTTGAGGCGGTGGAAGCGTACAAGCCCTACGTCGCCGCCCGCCTGACCGAGGGGTGGCGGCTGCCGGCCATCACCCGCCACATGCTGGGCCTGATGCACGGCCGTCCGGGCGCGCGGACCTGGCGGCGGATCCTGACAGTGGAGTCCATCGCGCCGGGCGCAGGGCTGGAAGTCGTTGAACGAGCGCTGGAGGCCACGCGCCAGGCCGGCCGCGAGGCCGAGGCCAGGCTCGAGATGCGGGCCGTCGGTTAGGGGCGCAGGATCATCGCGCTGGGCGTCGCCTCGAAGCGCGACAGCCGGCCTAGGTAGCTCATGCCCAGCAGGGAGGCGGACAGGCCCTTCTCCAGCACGAAGGCAGGCACCCTCTCCACCCGGGCGCCGGAGACCTGGACATAGCCCAGCTCCACCAGGGCGGCGCGGCTGGGGCCGGAGGCGGTGGCCACCTCGTGGTCGAAGCTGAGATGGGCGGGGTCGAGACCCACGCGGCGGGCGTCCTCGGTGGTCAGGGCCACGGCGGTGGCGCCGGTGTCGACCAGGAAGCGCACGGCCCGCCCGTCGACCTTGGCCTCGGCCCAGTAATGCCCGTCCGCCGCCTTGGTGACGACCGCGCTGCCCGCGTTTGCTACGCCTTCAGGCGCGGCGGCCGCGGCTGGCGATGGCTTGGGATGCGCGTGGGACCAGGACTCCAGTGCGAGCATCCCGCGGCCCGCACCGCTCGCCACGCCCACGGCGACGGCGAGGATGACAAACGACTTCCACATTCGCGCACCCAACTCGCGCCGGTTCTCGACGCCCGCTCACCCTACACACCTCTGGTTTGCATTCGGTGAACGGCTTGTTCCTCTAGGCGAGGCCGAGCTTTCGAGGGTCGATGCGGCTCCTGCGCGACGGCAGCTCCGCCATGATCGTCGCGCGTCTGTCCGCATCCAGGGTCGCCCAGGCGGCGATCTCCGACAGCGTCCGGTAACAGCCAAGACACAGGGCGCTCTCGCCGTCGACGATGCAGACCTTGATGCAGGGCGTGGCGATAGGGGCGGGCGGTTTGTTCATGTGGTCTCTCAAACAACAGAACGTGTCGCAAGTGTTTCAGGTATGACATAGATTACAGTCATGTAATACTCAAACCTGTACTCTAATTAATTTGTGAATACGAACATCCGGTCGCATGGTTTCGGCGCTTCCCCAAGCACACAGGACCCTTACCATGCGCATACTCATCGCTTCCACAGCGCTCAGCTTCGCCGTCCTCGGCGCCGCGGCCGCTTCCGCCGACACCCGCATCACCGACATGGCCTTCGTCCACGCGGCCCGCTGCGCCGGCCTGGCCGAGGGCAGCGGCGCCGACGCCAGCGCCGCGCTGGCCGTGCTGAAAGCCCAGAGCCAGGGCCGGGCCGACTACATCCGCGACAAGGCCGACCAGGCCCGCAACGACGCCGCCCACGACATCCGCAGCCTCAAGGGCGAAAAGCACGACCGTCTGGTGGCCGAACGCGACGGCGCCTGCGCGGCGCTCAAGTCCAGTTGAGAGCAGAATCAGCTTTCGTCCGCCTGGGCCCCGGTCTCGCCGGGGCCCTTTTTTGTGTTCGCGCGGGCGCATCCGGCGCTGAGAATTGCGCGTTTCGGTGCTTTTTTCGACCACAATATCTTGTGGTTTTCGCCGATAAATCACCCGCAAATCCTGATATTTTGCGGATTTGAAGAGGTTGAGGAAATTAACGTTTTCGTCCGCGACCGGATTAGTTCTTGCATTTGATGACAGATATACGACATTGACCCCTGACGCGCTGACGACTGGGAGGGTGAGAGTCCCTGGGAGCCGCGACGTGTCTCTTTCTAGCTAATTCCGGCTGGTCAAGGAGACGCCGACTATGAACGAAAGAGAAAAGAACCTGCAGCACGCCATGATGTCCTTCGCCCTGCTGGGCGGGATGCTCATCGGCAATCGTAATCGCAACGGCCGGATCGAATCCCGCCCGCAGGATTACCAACCCAACCCGCGCAAGCAGCGCTGAGATCTCTCACATCGCTTGACGGTAGCGAGCCCCGGCCCCGACGGACCGGGGCTTTCGTGTGTCTGGAGCAGGCGCTACACCCGTGATCCGGAGAACCGGGGAGGGAAGCCATGCTCGACCACATCGGCATCGGCGTTAAGGACCATGGGGCCGCGAGGACGTTCTACAGCGCAGCCCTGGCGCCGCTGGGGATCGGTGTGGAATTCGAGATCACCGCCGAGCAGACCGGTGGGGCCGCCGCTACAGGCATGGGATCGGAGGGAAAGCCATACTTCTGGTTCGGCGAGGGTCCGAGCAGCGGCCCCATGCACCTGGCCTTCACGGCCCAGAGCCGCGCCCAGGTCGACGCCTTCCACAAGGCGGCGCTGGCGGCCGGCGCCAGGGACAACGGCGGTCCCGGCCTGCGGCCTTGGTACCACCCGGACTACTACGGCGCCTTCGTCATCGATCCGGACGGCGTCAACCTGGAAGCCGTCTGCCACCGCCCGGAATAGGCGCGCCTACTTCTTCTTGCCGCTGGAGCTGGCGTTCAGCGCGAAGCTGGAGACGCCCACGGGCGCCTTGGGCTTTTCGGCCTTGGGCTTGCGGATCTCTTTGTTGCTCTTCTTCTGACCCTTGGCCATGACGCGTCCTCTCGGGCGGTGATCCGCCTGGAGCAATCCTAAAGGGCTTCGAAGACGGTGTCCGGAAAGATCGGCCTCAGCCCTTCATCATCAGGGCGAGGATCTTCTGGGACTGCTCCATCCCGGCCTTGATCTCGACCTCGCCGGCCGGGTCTACGACCTTGGCCCAGGCGTCGCGCACGGCCTCGGCGGTGGCCCCGGCGCCCAGGTTGGCGCCTTGCGTCTCCACGACCCGGGTGACGGCGAAGACGCCGCCGCCGGCTGACAGGATGGCGCCAGTCGGGGCGTCCTCGGAGACCATGTAGATCACGCCCGGCGCGACCTCGGCGGGCTGGAACTTGTCGAAGATTTCGGCGGGGAAGATGTCCTGGGTCATGCGGGTGGCCGCCACCGGCGCCACGGCGTTGACCCGGATGTCGTGCTTCTGGCCCTCGAGCTTGAGCGTCTGCATCAGCCCCGCCAGGCCCATCTTGGCCGCGCCGTAGTTGGACTGGCCGAAGTTGCCGTACAGGCCCGACGACGAGGTGGTGACCACGATACGGCCGTAGTTCTGCTGGCGCATGATCTCCCACACCGCCTTGGCGCAGGTGACCGTGCCCATCAGGTGCACGTCGAGCACGAAGCGGAAATCCTCCAGCTCCATCTTGGCGAAGGTCTTGTCGCGAAGGACGCCCGCGTTGGCGATCAGGATGTCGATGCGGCCCCACTTGGCCATGGCCTTGGCCACCATGTCGGCCACACCGGCCGCGTCGGTGACCGAAGTCCCGTGGGCCATGGCCTCGCCGCCGGCGGCCTCGATCTCGGCCACCACCGCGCGGGCGACCTCGTCGGCGTGTCCCTGGCCGTCGCGCGCGCCGCCGAAGTCATTGACCACGACCTTGGCGCCACGGCGTCCCAACTCCAGCGCGTACTCGCGCCCGAGCCCGCGGCCCGCGCCGGTCACGATCGCGACCTTGCCGTCGAAGCGGATATCCCCGGCCATCACACATTCCCGTCTTAGTGAATAAGTTCGGTTGTGAGTGGCGTCGGCCAGGCGAATCGTCAAGCGCGCAGGTTTATCCCGCCTTGGCGGCGGCCTGCCCCTTGACCGTAGGCGACGGCGCGGGCGCGCGCTTGGCGCCGGCCTTGAAGCCCGGCTTCATGAACTTGACCAGCACCCGCTGGCCGATCAGGAACGGCGCCCCGTCGGCGGAGACCACCACCTCGACCACGCGCTCGTCGCTGCGCTCGGAAGGATCGTCGGACTGCAGCTTGCGGGCGCCGAACACGGCGGCGCGGCGCAGCACCTTGCCGGTATAGACCTTGGTGGCGTCGGCCTCGGGCACGATCTCGACTTCCTGGCCGATGGTGACCGACGGGATTGCGCCCTCGGTGATCTCGGCGCGCACGATGCGGGCGGTGTTCGGCTCCAGGTCGAACATGTTGGAGACGTTCAGGGTCGAGGCGCCCGAGCCCGGGTTGGCGTAACGGCGCACGATCACCCCGTCGGCCGGGGCGCGGATGACGGTCAGGTCGAGGTTGTAGCGGGCCTGGGCGGCCGAGGCCTCGGCGCTGGCCACCGCCGCCCGGTTGGCGGCGATCTGGGCCTGGGCCTGGTGGATGGAGTCCTGGGCCTGGTCGAGTTTCTGCTGGGCCACGTAGTTGGTGGGCGCCAGCTTCACCAGCCGCGCATACTCGCGCTGGGCCGTGACCAGCTGCACCTGGGTGAGCGCGATCTGGGAGCGGGCCTGGCTGGCCTGGGCCATGGCGGTCTGCAGGGCCAGGCGCGCGTCGGAGTCCTCCTGACGCGCCAGGACCTGGCCGTTCTTCACGGTCTCGCCTTCCTGGACAAGCACCTCCTTGACGATGCCGCCGCGGCGGGCTGCCACATTGATGATGCCGCCCTCGACGTCGGCCTTGCCGTTGGCGATGGCCGCGAAGGGGCTGGCCAGCGGCCGGGCCTTGGCCGCCGCGATCTGGGCCTTGGCGGCCGCCGCCTTCTTCTGGACGAACATGTAGCCGCCGCCGCCCACCACGAGCAAGACGACGATGATCCAGAACCAGGGACGCGTCAGGAAACGGAACATGGTCTCAAATCCCCCAGATCATGGTCTCGCCGGCGACGGCGTGCCGTCGGGCGAGCGGCGGGTGTCATCCAGGATGCGCCCGTCTTCGATGTGAATAACGCGGTCGGCGAAGCTTTCCAGCCTCGGGTCGTGGGTCACGCAGATCACCGCCGCCCCGAACTCGGTGGCGGCGCGGCGCAGCAGGCGGATCACCACCTGGCCGTTCTCGCCGTCCAGCGCCGAGGTCGGCTCGTCCGCGAACAGCAGCTGCGGGTCCTTGGCCAGGCAGCGGGCGATGGCCACGCGCTGCTTCTCGCCGCCGGAGAGTTCCGAGGGCCGTTGGCCCAGCTTGGGCGTCAGCCCGACTTCCTGGAGCGCCGCCTTGGCGCGGGTTCGCGCCTCCGCGGGCGTCATGCCCTTGTACTTCAGCACCGTCTCGACCTGCTGCAGGGCGGTGAGCGCCGGGAACAGGTTGAAGCCCTGGAAGATGAAGCCGCAGTGGTCCAGCCGGAAGCGGTCGATGCGACCGTCCGACTTCTTCCAGAGGTTCTCGCCCAGCGCCTCGACCTGGCCCTCGTCTGGGCGCAGCAGGCCGGACAGGGCCGCGATCAGCGTCGACTTGCCCGAGCCGGACGGCCCCATGACCATGGTCACTTCGCCGTGGTTGCAGTCGAAGTCGAGCTGCTTGAGCACCTCGATGTAGGTGCGGCCGGTCTTGAACCGTTTGGTGAGGCCGGTGGCCCTGAGCGCCGTCTTGCTCATCGCAGCAGATCCGCGGGCTGGCTCTTCTTCAGGACGCCGAGCGACAGCAGTCCGGACAGAATGGCGATGATCAGGAGCAGGATGGTGACGATGGTCACCGCCCAGATCGGGAAGGCCATGGGCAGGCCGAACAGGGCGGACAGGGCCGCGACCGCCCAGGTCAGGACCCCCGTGGCGCCGAGGCCCGCGATACCCACCCAGAAGGAGAGCTCCATCACGATCCAGCGCAGCGAACCCATGGCGACGCCGAGCGCCCTGAGGCTCGCGAACTCCTTGATGTTGGCGAAGATGGCGCCCCGGAGCGTCTGCCAGGTGATGGCGGTGCCGATGAAGAAGCCGATCAGCAGGGAGAAGACCAGCATGATGCCGATGATGCCGTTCTTCAGCAGCTGGCCCTCGTTGGCCTGGGCCAGCTCCTCGCGCGTCCAGGCGCGGTACTGGCCGTTGGCGTGGGCGTTGAGCTCGTCGCGCACCCGAACCGCCTGGCCGGGGTCGCGGATCTTGACCAGCAGCGGCCCGACCCGCGGGCCGCTGTTGCCCATGCCGAGCAGCCGCGCGGTCTGGCGCGACATGAACACCATGGAGTTGGCGATATTGGCGTAGCCGTGAAGCGTTGTGGTCACCTTGACGGTCTGGCCGTTCAGCGAGGCCTTGTCGCCAACGTGCACGCCCAGGGTTCCCAGCGCCGTCTCGTCGACGGCCACGGCATAGGGTTCCTGCAGGGCGGTGCGGATATCGGGACCGAAGTCGGTGGGCAGGGTCACCGATCCCGCAACCGGGTCGACCGCATAGGTCTGGACGAACAGACGCTTGCGGTCGTCCGCCGCGCCCTTGCCGCCGGTGCCGCCGGAGGTGGTGTCGTTCTGCCAGACCCCACCGTTGCCCTCCAGGTCCTGCACCTCGACCACGTCGGGCTGCATGTAGATCAGCGGGATCATCCGGCGCGGCAGGCCGGCGCCGCCGCCGAACAGGGCGGTCGCCTTGGGGGCCAGCACCATGATCTGGGCGGGCGAGCGGTCGATGGTGGCGGTGAACGACTTGCCGATGCCCATGAACAGGCCGGTGAAGGCCAGCACCAGCAGACCCGACAACGCGAGCGCGATCACCGCCGCCATGTAGCGGCGCCACTCGTAGATCAGTGTCGATAAGGCGAGCGACATGAAGCGTGAGTACCCCCGCCGCGTTTCTGGCGCCCAAGCCTTGCGGCGCCTAGTTAAATCCACTTAAGGCGGCGCCACGTCGCGGCCTTACCGTGGCTAATTGGAGACATTTTCGACGGATGGCGACGGAATCGCACCGTTGCTCCGTGCCAATCCTTTGAAAGACCTCGCTCTTCCGTTCTCGCCGCACGCCATTCGTCGCAACGACCCTAGGCGCCCCGGCTGACTTCGCGATAGGACGGCGGTTACAAAAACGCTTCCAAATTTGAAATCAGGAGCCATCGGGTGGGGACGAAATCGATCTTTGCGGCGCTCAGCGTCTTCGTGGTGCTGGCGGCCGGGGCCGCGCCCGCGGTCGCCGACGAAGGCATGTGGACCTTCGACAACTTCCCCGCCGACCTGGTCAAGCAGAAGTACGGCGTCACCGTCGACCAGGCCTGGCTCGATCATGTCCGCGGCGGTACCGCGCGCATTCCGGGCTGCTCGGCCTCGGTGGTGTCCTCTCAAGGCCTGACGCTGACCAACTACCACTGCGTCGCCGGCTGCGCGCAGGCCCTGTCCACCGCCCAGGTCGACTATCTGAAGGACGGCTTCTCGGCCGCGACCCAGCCGGAAGAGAAGAAGTGCCAGGGGACCTGGCTCGAGATCCTGCAGACCATCGAGGACGTCACCGCACAGGTGAAGGCCGCCGGTGAAGGCAAGAGCGGCTCAGACCTGGTGCGCGCCACCGCCCTTGCTTCGGCCCAGATCGAGAACACCGGCTGCGCGGGCAAGGCCGGCGCCCGCTGCCAGGTGATCAGCTTCTACGGCGGCGGCCAGTACAAGCTCTACACCTTCAAGCGCTACGACGACGTGCGCCTGGTGTTCGCGCCGGAGTTCAAGACCGGCTTCTTCGGTGGCGATCCCGACAACTTCAACTTCCCCCGCTACAACCTCGATTTCGGCCTGCTGCGCGTCTACGAGAACGGCAAGCCGCTGGTCGCCCCGGCCCACCTGCGCTGGAACCCGGCGCCGCTGAAGGCCGGCGATCCGATCTTCGTGGTCGGCAATCCCGGCACCACCGAGCGGTTGTTCCCCATCGCCCAGTTGCTGACCCAGCGCGGCCTGACCCAGCCCGTCGGCCTGGCCCAGACCGCCGAGCGGCGCGGCCGCATCATCCGCTTCTCGGAAGAGAGCGCCGAACACGCCCGCATCTCGCAGGACGTGATCGAGTTCCTGGAGAACGGCTGGAAGGTCCAGTTCGGCCGCAACAAGGCCCTGGTCAACGAGGGCTTCTTCGCCTCCAAGGTGGCGGAAGAGAACGATCTGCGCGCCAAGGTCGCCGCCGACTCAGGCCTGAAGGCCAGGGTCGGCGACCCCTGGGCCGACATCGCCAAGGTCCAGCTCTCCTACCGTGAGCTCTACCTGCCCTACCAGTTCCTGGAAGCCGGCGCCGGGGGCCAGTCGGAGCTGTTCGGCTGGGCCCGCACCCTGGTGCGCGGCGCCAAGGAACGCGCCAAGCCCACCGCCGAGCGCCTGACCGAATTCACCGACGCGCGCCTGGCGCGCACCGAGCGCGGTCTGCTGGCCCCCGCGCCGGTCGAGCCCGAGCTGGAGCAGCTGAACCTCGAGTTCTGGCTGACCAAGTCGCGCGAATACCTGACGGTGGACGATCCGGGCACGAAACTGCTGCTGGGCCGCGACAGCCCCGAGACGGTCTCCCAGCGTCTGGTCTCGGGCTCCAAGCTCGGCGATCCGGCGGTGCGCAAGGCGCTGTGGGAGGGCGGCCTCGCCGCGGTCCAGGCCTCCGACGACCCGATGATCCAGTTCGTACTCCGGCTCGACGACACCGGCCGCGATCTGCGCAAGCAGTGGGAAGCCCGGGTCAACGGCCCGACGCTGGACGCCATGGGCCGCATCGCCATCGCCCGCTTCGCCGTCTATGGCGACAAGGTCTATCCCGACGCCACTTTCAGCCCGCGCATCACCTTCGGCTCGATCGACGGCTGGGAAGAGCGCGGCCAGCGAGTGCCCGAGTTCACCAACTTCGGCGGCCTGTTCGACCGCGCCACCGGCCAGGCGCCCTTCGACCTGCCGCAGAGCTGGTTCAAGGCGAAGGACAAGATCAACCTGGCCACCCAGTTCGACTTCTCCGGCACCCTGGACATCACCGGCGGCAACTCCGGCTCCCCGACTTTGAACGCAAAGGGCGAGGTGATCGGGGCGGTGTTCGACGGCAATATTCACTCACTGGGCGGCGACTACGGCTACGACCCCAAGCTCAACCGCTCGGTCTCGGTCTCGGCCGCGGCCATCCAGGAAGCCCTGCTCAAGGTCTACAACCGGCCCGACCTGGTGAAGGAGTTGAACGCCAAGTGAGGCTCCGGTGAGCTGGCGCTGGGGGCGGCTGGATACGGTCTACGGCCCGGCCTTCGGCTGGGCCGACCCCGACGGCGCGATCAAGCAGCTGTATTTCGCGGGCGCCCGCGATCTGCCCCGGGCCGAGGCCCGCGGCGACCTACGCGACGACCGGCTGCTGGAGCCCCTGGCGCGCCAGCTGGCGGAGTACTCCAACGGCCGGCGGCGAAGCTTCGACCTGGAGCTGAAGCCGGAGGGCACGCCCTTCCAACTCGAGGTCTGGAAGGCGCTGGTGGACATCCCGTTCGGCGAGACCACCAGCTACGGGGCCTTGGCCGCGACCCTCGGGCGGCCGGCCGCGTCGCGCGCGGTAGGCGCCGCCAACGGGGCCAATCCGATCATGCTGGTCGTCCCCTGCCACCGGGTGATCGGCTCCACCGGCTCGCTCACCGGCTTCGGCGGCGGCCTGCCGCTGAAGGCCTGCATGCTGGACTTCGAGCGGCGCCACGCCTCTGCTCAGGCGGAACTGTTCGCCTGAGGGCCCGCTATTTGGTCTGGTAGAGGCCGATCAGGTCGCCCTGGGCTATGACGTGGCCCTTCAGCGCCGCGACCAGGGCGTCGCGGTCCTGGCCGGCGGGCGCCACCTCGGCATCGAGCGCGAAGACCTGGAAGTGGTAGTGGTGCGGCGCGTCGCCGGCGGGCGGCTTCGGGCCTTTCCAGCCCGTCGATCCGGCGCCGTTGCGGCCATCGATCCGCGGCGCCGCGGCCTTTGCGCCCTCCGCGATCCCGCCGGCGCCGGAGGGAATGTTCCAGGTCACCCAGTGAACGAACGGCCTGGGGCTGGGCGCGTCCGGGTCCTCCACGATCACCGCCCAGGCCCTGGCGCTGGGCATCGGCGTCCAGCTGAGCGGCGGGGAGACGTCGGCGCCGGCCTGGGCGTACTTGTCCGGGATGGCCGTGCCGTTGGCGAAGGCGGCGGAGCTGACCGCCAGGGCCGGGCCGTTGGGCGCGCCGATGTCCTGGGTCGCCAGGCGGCGGGTGGTGTCGGGCGCTTCGGTTTTGGACGGCGCCGCCGACCCGGGGGCGGGGCGCTGGCAGGCGGCGAGAGCCAGGCCCGTGAAGGCGAGGGTGAGGGCGGCTCTGATCATGGGTGGTTCCTTCTGGTCTGCAGTCCCTACAACGCCCCAGGACGGCGATCGGTTTGGCGTCTCAGCGCCTCGGCCGCTTCTTGCCATTCCAGGGCATGATCTTGACCACCGTATCGCCCCCCGGCATGAAGCCGGCCCGCTCCGCCGCCTGGGCGACCAGGTCGGCGATGGCGGGCTCGTCGATGTCCGTGCCCGACTTGAGGCGCACATGGCGAATCTTCGAGCCCGTTCCGACCAGCAGGCGCTCCGGGTCCTTCAGCAAGGTCCCTTCCTGGAAGCCCAGGTTCACCCCGCTCGGATAGACCGGCAGGTGCAGGAACAGGCCCCGCCGCTGGCCGTCGGCGCTCATGCCGATGGCCAGGGCGTTGTAGGCGTCATAGACCAGCACCGCCGCGCCCGGCAGCAGCCGCTCCAGCCGCGCCAGGGCGTCGCGCGCCAGGGCCGCGATCTCGGGGCGGAACTCGTCCAGATGGATCTCGAGCTGGGCGCGGCCCCCCGGCGCGCTCACGGCCTCACGGCTCCAGCTCGTAGGTGGCCTGCACGTCGACGCGCAGGGTCAGCTCGCCCGGCGCGACGGGCGTGGACTCCGCGTTGGCCTTCATGGCCATGCGGTACACCGGTTGCGGCGTCTGCACCCCGCTGCCGCCTTCGCTCAGCACCCTCAGCGCCTTGATCCGCTTGCCGGTGGCCCGGGCGTAGAGCTCCGCCTTGGCCTGCAGCCGCTTGACCGCTTCCAGCCGGGCCGAGTCCTCCGCCGCCTGGGGATCCTTCAGGCCAAAGCTGATCCCGTTGACTTGATTGCCGCCGCCGGCGACCACGGCGTCCACGGTCTGGCCCAGCCGGGCCAGGTCATAGACCGTGACCGTCACGGTGTTGGAGACCTGGTAGCCGGTCAGCTTGGGCGGCTGGTTGTTCTCGTAGGCGTACTGGGCCGACAGGTTCAGGCCCGAGGTCTGGATGTCCTTTTCCGCGACGCCCTGCTTCTTCAGGGCCGCCATCAGGCCGTTCATCAGCGTCCGGTTCTGGGCCATGGCCGCCGCCGCCGTGGGCGCCTGGGTCTGCACCCCCAGCGAGATGGTCGCCAGGTCCGGCGCCGCCTTGCTCTCGCCATAGGCCGAAAGGTTCAGCAGCGGCCCGTGGGCAGCGGCCGTCATCGCCGGCGCCTCCTGGGCAGAGGCGCTCATGGCGCCGAAGGAAGGGGCGCCGAGGCAGAGCAGGGCGCCGGCAAGGGCTGCGCTGCGCATCAGGGTCTTCATGGTCTTAAGTCTCCAGCCGGATCCGGCGAATTGCGCGGATCATAGGCCCTGACCCTCGCCCTGTCCGCCTGAACGCGACTTGAGGTCGCCTCGCGCTCGCGGTTCAGGCTCCGGGCGGGAATGTGGCCTTTGCGGCGAGCCGACCCCCATGCTACCGCGGACCGCTCCCGCCCCAAGGCGTCCGGCGGGCCCGTAGCTCAATGGTTAGAGCCGGCCGCTCATAACGGTCTGGTTGCAGGTTCGAGTCCTGCCGGGCCTACCAGCCTTCGCGCTACCGCGCTACGGCTAGGCAAGCCAGTCGCGACATCTGCCGGAAATGCTGCGCTGCGAAGGCTGTCTCGCCGTAGCTCGGAGAGCGTAGGCGGACCCAGGCAAGCCTTCTTCGGAGACAACGCCTCCATGCGCTACGTCTACATCCTCGAGAGCCTGTCGGCGCCGGACCACTTCTACGTCGGCGTCACCAAGGACCTTCGCGCGCGCCTGCAAAAGCACAACGTCGGCGAAGTCCCGCACACTTCAAAGTTCACGCCCTGGCGCATCAGAACCTACTTTGCGTTCTCCGACGAAAAGCGCGCCTTCGAGTTCGAAAAATACCTCAAGTCAGCCTCAGGTCGGGCATTCGCGAAAAAGCGGTTCTGACCCAGCCTTCGCGCCGCCGCGCTTCGGCGAGGGACCCTAAACGCGCGCCAGGCCTTCTTTGGGCAGTGCTCAGCAATCGTCGCCTCGGCGCTGCATTTGACTCCCTAACATATGTCAGATATTTATTACGCATGTCAGTTTGAACCGTTGATCGGAGGCGGCTGTGGCGCTTCATGCGAGCAATCTCGGCGATGTGGTTCCGGCCGTTCTGGCCATACACATCGGCGCCGGCGCGATAGCGGTCATCTCGGGTGTCGCGGCGCTCCTGTTCCGCAAAGGCGAGCGCGCGCACCGCGCGGCGGGCGCCGTCTTTGTGGCGTCGATGGTCGTGATGGGCGTCAGCGCCGCCTACATCGCCTACCGGATCGAGAGCATCACCCTCGCCACCGGCCTTTTCACCGCCTACCTGGTCGTCACCTCCTGGCTCACGGTGAAGTCCGCAAACGGATTGGCCGGCGCCTGGAGCACCCTTGCGATCCTGTTCGTCACCGCCATCGCGGCGCTTGAGCTGTGGCTCGGCTGGCAGGCGCTGCAGGCGCCGGACAAGCTGGCGTACGGCTATCCGCCCGGGCCGTACCTGGTCACAGGTTTCGTGGCCTCGCTGGCCGCGCTCATGGACCTGAAGGTCTTGCTGAAGAGGGGCGTCACCGGACCGGCGCGGATCGCGCGCCACCTCTGGCGCATGTGTTTCGCCCTCTTCGTCACCCTGGCGTCCTTCGCCACCCAGGGTCTGCGCTACATCGTCCCCCAGGAACTCAAGGGGACCGCCCTGCACTGGGCGCTGATGCTGGGCCCGGGCGTGATCGTGCTTCTGCTCATGGTCTGGTGGCTCGTGCGCGTGCGCTTCACCGCGTGGGGCCGGCGACTCTCCGAGCAGCCCGACTCCGCCGCGGAAGCCGGGACAGGGATCGGGTCGGTGCTGACGCATGTCAGGTGACGAAGGCGCCCTTTCCGGAGACAGGCTCCTGCTCGTCCTGTCCGCCCTGGCCAGCCCGCACCGGTTGCGGGTCCTGGCCGCCCTGGAGCGGGGCGGGCGCAACTACATCTCGAGCTTGGCGCGCGATATCGGCATCAGCCGCCCCCTGCTTCACCTGCACCTGCAGAAACTCCAGGACGCCGGCCTGGTCACCAGCCAGCTCGAGCTCTCGAGCGACGGCAAGGCCCTGAACTTCTTCGAAGTCACCGACTTCGCCCTCCAGCTCACCCCGGCTGTGATCGCCGAGGCGAGCAAGACCCTCACTGCGAAATCCGACTAACGGAGCCCCTTCATGACCAACCTGTTCTATATCCTGACCCTGATCCTGCCGCTGGCGACCGTTCTGATCGTCTTCGCGATGCGCTACCGCTCCGCCGAATTGCAGGCGCGGGCCAGGCTCGCCAACGACGACGCCTACAAGCGGATCGCCGAGGAAGCGATCAAGGCGCAGGCCGAGGCCGCCGCCTCGCTTTCGGCGATCCAGTCCCAGCTCGCGGACATGCGCGCGGGGCTCGAGCGCGTCGAAAAGGTGCTCAAGGACGTGGGCTGACCGCGTCGCCGAAACGGGAGAGGGGTCGAACCATGACCGAAGTTCCAGTGTGGCGTCTGTATGTGCTGAGGGCCGCCTACCTGGTCCTGGCCGTGGGCCTGGGCCTCTCGGTCTGGCCCAAGCTCCTAGGGGGAGTCCCGGCCTCCAGCGTCGCCCAGAGTGTCGTGCGCGCCATGCTCGCGGCGCTCAGCCTCCTGGCCCTCATCGGCCTGCGCTATCCGCTGCGGATGCTGCCGCTGCTGCTGTTCGAGATCACCTGGAAGGCGATCTGGCTGGGCGTCGTGGCCTATCCCGCCTGGGCGAGCGGCCGGATGGACGCCGACACCCTCAAGACGGCCTGGGAGTGCATCGGGGTCGTGATCGTGCCGCTGCTGATTCCGTGGCGCTACGTCGTGTCCGACTACATCCGCCGCCGGGGCGACCCCTGGGCCTGAGTGAGGCCCGGCGGCGAAGAGCCGCCGCGATCGACCTGGCCGGGTAACGCGCCGGCGGCGTCAGACCCCGCCCGTGACCGGCAGCAGGGCGCCGGTGACCGGACCGGCCGCTTCCGAAGCCAGGAACAGGATCACCTCCGCCAGCGCTTCCGGCGCCACCCAGGCGGAAAAGTCGGCCGTGGGCATGTCGGCGCGGTTGGCCGGGGTGTCGATGATCGAGGGCAGGACGGCGTTGACCGCCACCTTGCCCTTTTGCTCCTCGGCCAGGCTCTCGGTCAGGCGGTGCACGGCGGCCTTGGAGGCGGCGTAGGCGCCCATGCCGGCCGAGGCCTTCAGCGCCGCGTTGGCGCCGATATTGACGATGCGGCCGTGACTTTCGATCAGGTGGGGCAGGGCGGCGCGGCTGGCGTTCAGCGCCGTTCGCAGGTTCATCGCGAACATCCGCTCCCAGGTGGCCGGATCCCCGTCCGCCACCGTTTCCCAACGGAAGCCGCCGGCGATGTTGACCAGGGCGTCGATCCGTCCGAACCGCGCCTGGGCCGCGGTCACTGCATCGTCCGCGCCCTGGGGCGCAGACAGGTCGACGCCGCCCAGCAGCAAGGCGCTCGGGCCGAGGGCCGCGGCCAGATCGGAGGGAGGCTCCGCCGCGAAATCCAGCACGGCGACGGACGCGCCCTTTTGGGCCGCGCTCAGGGCCACGGCGCGGCCAAGGGCGCCGAACCCGCCGGTGACGATGACGGCCTTGTCTCGCATGGTGTGCGCTCCCGGTTTCGATCCGCCGCTCTTGAGCATGGTTCCGGCGTCAAGGCCTAGCCCCGCGCCCGCGTCTTCCCGCCCGCAGCGGCGCCCTCAGACCTTCAGTCCCTTCATCACCCACCAGGTCGCCGCCGCCGCCAGCAGGGCGATCAGCACCGCCAGCCAGGCCGGGGCGAAACGCAGACGCGGGTCGGCCGCGAAACGCGCGCGGCCGGTGATCATCGGCCCGATCAGGTTGGAGCGCTTCCAGACCAGGTAGAAGGCGATGGCGGCGAGGTGGAGGACGACCAGGACCTCCAGTGCGGTGAAGGCTCGCTCATGCCATTCGGCGAAGAGGCGCCCCGTGTCGAAGTCGACCCGGTCCGATAGCGGCCCTGACTCCAGGCCGTCGATATCGACGGCGAAGAGGCCGGTGACGGTCTGGACGATGAGCGCCAGCAGGATCAGCAGCACGCTCCAGGCGCCGAGCGGATTGTGGCCGGGGGTCTCGGAACGGGCGCGCGAGGGCAGGGCGCGCAGATAGGCCAGGGTCGCCTTCGGCCCTCGCACGAAGCCGGCGAATCGCGCACTGGCGGAGCCGACGAGGCCCCAGGCCAGGCGGAACAGGATCAGGCCCAGCACGCCGTAGCCGGCCCACCGGTGCCATTCCAGCTTGCCCGCCTCGGCCGTCCACCAGGCGAAACCGATCAGGGCGACCAGCGCCCAGTGCACGAGGCGCGTGGGGGCGTCCCACAGCTTCGCGGGCGCCGGGGTGGGCACGTTGGACTGCTGCGCTTCGCCGTCG
Source organism: uncultured Caulobacteraceae bacterium (assembly GCA_964432415.1). GTDB lineage: Bacteria > Pseudomonadota > Alphaproteobacteria > Caulobacterales > Caulobacteraceae > JAFECT01. The sequence continues at coordinate 29,586 of CAYSNW010000019.1, read as the reverse complement.
GGCACGGCTACTTGATCTCGGGGCCGCGGTAGGTGTCGTGGCAGTTCTTGCAGGCGCCGCCGACGGCGCGAGCCTGGGCCTTGGCGCCGGCCATGTCTCCGGCCGCGGCCAGTTGCTGCAGCTTTCCGCTCTCGGCCTGGAAGCGCGCGGCGGCGTCGGCGAAGCCCTTGGGATCGGACCAGATTTCAGCCTTGGCGCGGGTGGCGAAGCCGGACTCCGGCCCGCTGCCTTTGGGGAACCAGGTCGGCAGCGCCAGGGCCGAGGCTTTGAGCTTGGCCGCGTCGGGGGCAAGGGTCGCGGCGTTGGGCGCGTCCTTGTGCAGCTCTTCGACGATCGCCTTCCACACCGCGCCCTGCTGGCGGAAGTTTTCGTGGCGCTTGAAGGCGGCCGTGGCCCCGGGGGAACGGGTGGGGGCGTCGGCGGCATAGGCGGCGACCGCGCCGGCGGCGGCGATGCCGAGGATCAGGCCGAGCGCGGCCACAGGTTTACTGAACGCCATGGAAATCGTCTCCCGAGGGTTGCGAGCCAGACCCGACGCGGTCGCGCCGAAGGGTGGTCACCCCCTCATAGCATCGGAGCAAGGCGATGCGGAACACGGCCGCGGCCGCCTTGCGACGGAAAGGACGGCTCTTGACGCGAACGGCCGCGGTTGCGCTCATCCGAACCGGACGGCGCGGGACAGGACACCATGGCTTCAGGACCGCTCAAGGGCGTCCGCATTCTCGAATTCGCGGGCCTCGGCCCCGCCCCCTTCTGCGGCATGCTGCTGAGCGACATGGGCGCCGAGGTTTTGCGCATCGACCGGCGTGGCGGCCCGCCGCCGGTGGTCTCGGGACGTTTCGACGTGGCCTCGCGCGGACGCCGCTCGGTCGCCCTCGACTTGAAAGTCCCGGCTGCTGTGGAGGCGTGCCTTCGCCTGGCAGGCAAGGCCGACATCCTGATCGAAGGGTTCCGCCCCGGGGTGATGGAGCGCCTGGGCCTCGGTCCTGAGCCGGCGCTCGCGCGCAACCCGCGCCTCGTCTACGGACGCATGACCGGCTGGGGGCAGGACGGCCCCTACAGCAACCTGGTCGGCCATGACCTGAACTATATCGCCATCGGCGGGGCGCTGGCCGCCATCGGTCCGGCGGAGAAGCCCGTGCCCCCGCTCAACCTGGTCGGCGACTACGGCGGGGGCGCGCTCTACCTGGCCATGGGGGTGCTGGCGGCCCTGGTCTCGGCGCGCGCGACCGGCCAGGGCCAGGTGGTGGACGCCGCCATGAGCGATGGCGCCGCCTCGCTGATGAGCGTCTTCTGGGGCCTGAAGGCCGCGGGCTTGTGGACCGGCGAGCGGGAGGACAACCTGCTGGACGGCGGCGCGCCCTTCTACGGGGTCTATCAGTGCGCCGACGGGGGCTGGATATCCCTGGCCGCGTTCGAACCGCAGTTCTATGCCGAGTTCGTTCGCCTGCTGGAGCTCGATCCCGACCTCTTCGCGGTCCAGTTCGACAAGGCGCGGTGGCCTCGGATGCGCGAGGCGGTGGCGCGGACGGTCGCCGGGCGCACCCGCCAGGACTGGTGCGACCGGCTCGAGGGCACGGACATCTGCTTCGCCCCGGTGCTGTCCATGGACGAGGCGCCCGCCCATCCGCACAACCGCGCGCGCGGAACCTTCATCGAGCGGGACGGCGTCACACAGCCGGCGCCGGCGCCGCGGTTTTCGAAGACGCCCAGCGCGGCGGGCGGACCGCCTCCGAAGATCGGACAGGACACCCGCGAGGCGCTGGCCGACTGGGGCTTCGGCGAGGATGAGATCGCGGCCCTGATCTAGCGGTCGGTCTCGATCCCGAGCTTGCGCAGCAGGTCCGCGCGGGTCTTCAGCCAAAACCCGGACTTGACCGCATAGTCGTCCCAGGGCGCGTCGGGCGCGAGGTGCGCCTTGGCCCGGACCGGCCAGTTCGGATCGGCCAGGGCCGCGCGGGCGAGGGCGATCAGGTCGGCCTGGCCGGAGCGCAGGATGGCTTCCGCCTGCTCCGGCTCCAGGATCAGGCCCACGGCCATGGTCTTCAGATCGGCGCCCCGGCGCACGGCCTCGGCGAAGGGAACCTGGTAGCCCGGCTCGAAGGGGATCTTTGCCGGAACGAGCGCGCCGGAGGAGCAGTCGACCACGTCCACGCCGCGCGCCTTCAGCTCGCGCGCGAAGGCGGTGGTGTCCTCGATGGTCAGGCCGCCTTCGGCGTAGTCCACCGCCGAGATCCGGTAGAACAAGGGCCGGCCCTCGGGCCAGACCGCGCGCACGGCCTCGACCACCTCCAGCGGCAGGCGCATGCGCCGGGTGGCGTCCCCGCCCCAGGCGTCGTCGCGATGGTTGGACAGGGGCGAGAGGAAGCTGTGCAGCAGGTAGCCGTGGGCGCCGTGGATCTCGATCACGTCGAAGCCGGCGTCGAGCGCGCGCAGGGCGGCGTCGCGCCAGAAGCCGATCATCTCGGCGATCTCGCCGGCGTCCAGCGCATGGGGGTCGGGCCAGCCGGGGAAGGGGACTGCGCTCGGCGCCACGGTGGTCCAGGGCGGGCGCCCCGTCGCGGCGTCCTCGCCGGTCAGGGCGGTGCCTCCCTCCCAGGGCGGGCGTGAGCTGCCCTTGCGCCCGGCATGGGCCAGCTGCATGCCGATGGCGGCGCCCTGGTCCTTCACGAAGGCGACGATGGGCTTCCAGGCTTCCGTCTGCTGGTCATTCCACAGCCCGGTGCAGGCCGGGGTGATGCGCCCGCGCGGCTCCACCCCGGTCGCCTCGGTGAAGACCAGGCCCGCGCCGCCCATGGCGAAGCGGCCCAGGTGCGCCAGCTGCCAGGCCTGGGGCACGCCGTCCACGGCTGCGTACTGGCACATGGGGGAGATGACGATGCGGTTGCGCAGGGTCAGGCCGCGCAGGGCGAGCGGCGACAGCAGCAAGGGACCATCGGAGCTCAAGACGACCATCCCTTGTGCGGGCCGGAAAGGATATCGTCCGTATGCTGACCGAGCGTCGGCGCCGCCTCGGGCTCGACCACCGGCGTTCGGCCGAGTTTCAGCGGCGAGGCGACCAGGCGGGTCTCGCCGCCGTCCGGCATCGTCACGGTACGGACCATGTCGCGCGAGGAGGCCTCCATCGACTCCAGCGCCTGGCCGACGCCGCGGACCTTGCCGCAGGGCACGCCCGCGGCTCGAAGTCTCTCCAGCCAATGTTCGGCCGGTTGCGTGATGAAGGCGGCGGCCAGTTCGGGGACCAGCGCCTCGCGATGGGCGACCCGGTTGGCGTTTGCCCGAAAGCGCGGATCCTCGGCCAGGTCGGGGCGGCCGATCACCTCCCGGCAGATTTGGCCGAACTGGCGGTCGTTGCCGGCGGCCACCACCATGGGCCCGTCGGCGGTTTCGAAGGTCTGGTAGGGCACGATGGTCGGATGGCCGTTGCCGAACCGCCGCGGCGCCTTGCCCGAGGCCAGGTATCCGGCGCCCACATTGGCCAGCATGGCCAGCTGGCAGTCGTGCAGGGCGATGTCGATGTGCTGGCCCAGGCCGTCCCGCTGCTGGGCGATCACCGCGGCCAGGATCGCCTGGGCCGCCGCCATGCCGGTGTAGAGATCGGCCACCGCCACCCCCACCTTCATCGGCTCGCCGTCCGCCTCGCCGGTGATCGCCATCAGCCCGCCCTCGGCCTGGATCACGTAGTCGTAGCCCGGCCGCTCGGCGATCGGGGATGAGCGCCCGTAGCCCGAGATCGAGCAGTAGATCAGGCGCGGATTGAGCGCCGCCATCTCGGCATAGCCCAGGCCGTAGCGGTCCAGGCCTCCGGTCTTGAAGTTCTCGACCAGCACGTCGGCGCCCCCCGCCAGTTCGCGAATGACGGCCTGGCCCTCGGCCGTGGCCAGGTCGACGGCGACGCTCTTCTTGTTGCGGTTGGCGCAGAGGTAGTAGGCCGACTGGTCCCCGACCCAGGGCGGACCCCAGTGGCGGGTGTCGTCGCCGCTGCCCGGCTGTTCGATCTTGATCACCTCGGCGCCGAGATCGGCCAGGGTCTGGGTGCACCAGGGCCCGGCCAGCACCCGCGACAGGTCCAGGACCTTCAGGCCCTTGAGCGGCGCGTCCCCGCTCATCCGCCGAACCGGCCGCCCGAGGCCGCCAGCTGCTCCAGCAGGGCCGCCGGCTTGAAGTCCTCGCCGAAGCGCGCCTGATAGCCCTTCATCGCGTCGAGCACCTTGGACGCCCCCACCGTGTCGGCCCAGAACATCGGCCCGCCGCGATAGACCGGCCAGCCGTAGCCGTAGATCCAGACAATATCGACATCCGAGGCGCGCTGGGCGATACCTTCTTCGAGGATCTTGGCCCCCTCGTTGACCATCGGATAGAGGCAGCGCTCCAGGATTTCCTGGTCGGAGATGGTCCGCCGCTCGACCCCCTGCTTCTTTGCGAAGTCCAGCACCACCTGCTCGACCACCGGTGAGGGGCTGGCCTTGCGGGTCTCGTCGTAGTCGTAGAAGCCCGCGCCGGTCTTCTGGCCCGAGCGGCCCATCTCGTTCAGCACCTCGCGGATGGTCGAACTGGTGGAGGTCTCGCGTTTCCAGCCCAGGTCCAGCCCGGCCAGGTCGCCCATGGCGAAGGGCCCCATGGGGAAGCCGAAGTCGTAGAGCACCCGGTCCACGTCCCAGGGCATGGCGCCCTCGACGATCAGCTTCTGGGCTTCGCGCTGACGCGCCGCCAGCATGCGGTTGCCGACGAAGCCGTGGCAGACGCCCACCAGCACCGCGACCTTGCCGATGGTCTTGCCGAGCTTAATGGCGGTGGCGACCACGGCCTTGGAGGTCTTGGCTCCGCGCACGACCTCCAGCAGCTTCATGACATTGGCCGGCGAGAAGAAGTGCAGGCCGATGACCGACTCCGGCCGAGAGGTCACCGCCGCGATCTCGTTGACGTCGAGGTAGGAGGTGTTGGTGGCCAGGATCGCTCCGGGCTTCGCGATCTTGTCGAGCTTGGCGAAGATGTCTTTCTTCACCTCCATCAGTTCGAACACAGCCTCGATGATCAGGTCGCAGTCGGCCAGCGCCTCCAGCTCCAGCGCCCCGGTCAGCAGGCTCATGCGCTGCTGGACGGCCTCGGCCGTCAGCTTCCCCTTCTTGGCCGTGTTCTCGTAGTTCTTCCGGATGATCCCGGTCCCGCGTTCCAGGGCCTCGGGCTTCATCTCCACGATGGTCACCGGCAGGCCGGCGTTGAGAAAATTCATCGCGATGCCGCCGCCCATGGTGCCGGCGCCGATGATCCCGACCTTCTTGATCGGCAGGGTTTCGGTGTCCTCGGGGATGTCGGCGACGCGCGCGACCTGGCGCTCGGCGAAGAAGACGTGGCGCTGGGCGGCGGACTGGGTCCCGCTCATCAGGCCCATGAACAGTTCGCGCTCGCGCTTCAGCCCCTCGTCGAAGGGCAGGTCGACGGCGGCGCGCACCGCCTCGACACAGGCCTTCGGCGCATCGAAGCCGCGGAAACGGCGGGCGTTGGTCTTGAGGAAGCCGTCGAAGATCTCGGGCTTGCCGCGGGCGGCCTCGACCATCTCGTTGCGGTCGCGCACCCGGCGCACCGGCGCGCCCGACGCGGTCAGCTCGCGCGCATAGGCGAGCGCGTCCTCGCGCAGGTCGCCCTCGGCCAGCCGGTCGATCAGGCCTGCCGCCAGCGCGGCCTTGGCGCCGACCGGATCGCCTCCGGCGATCATCTCCAGCGCCGCCTCGACGCCCACGACCCGCGGCAGCCGCTGGGTCCCGCCCGCGCCCGGCAGCAGGCCGAGCTTGACCTCCGGCAGGCCGAACTTTGCGGATGGAACCGCGATGCGGTAGCTGCAGGCCAGCGCCGTCTCCAGGCCGCCACCGAGCGCCGTGCCGTGGATGGCCGCGACCGTGGGTTTGGACAGGGCCTCGACCTGGGCCAGCAGGTCCGGCAGCCAGGGCTGGACCGGCGGCTTGCCGAACTCGGTGATGTCGGCCCCGGCGAAAAAGGTGCGCCCCGCGCAGATCAGCACCACCGCCTTGACGTTCGCGTCGGCCTCGGCCTGGCGCGCGGCCTCGGAAATCCCCTGGCGCACGGCGGCGGAGAGCGCATTCACCGGCGGATTGTTTGCGGTGATGACGGCCACACCGTCCAGGGTCGTCAGGTCGATGACGCCGTTGATCTCAGCCATGGGGGAGGTGACCTCGGTTCGGCTCCGGGCCGCGCAGGGCCGGGGCGAAGGGATGGTGAGCCCCCTGGGACTCGAACCCAGGACCCTCTGATTAAAAGTCAGATGCTCTAACCGGCTGAGCTAGGGGCTCTCGCATGTGCGAAGCGGCGCGGACCATAGCCGAAACCGGCCCGGGAGCAAGCCGCAGGAAGGCGTGCGCGACCTTTCCGCCCTTTCATTTGCGAAACCGCTGTTTCTATGATGCAAAGCTCGACGGGGAGCCCCGTATGAACCCTCGCGTCGCCCATGTCCTGAGCTCGGTTCTCGCCTGCGCCGCCCTTGGCGGCTGCATGAGCGGGGAATCGATGAGCCGTGGCGCGGGCGAAGTGCGCGAAGGGTTCGGCAACGCCGTCCAGGCGCCGCTGGAAGACCTCAACATCAAGCGCGTCGAGATTCCCAAGGTGCTGCTGCGCGCCCAGGAGAACCCCTACGACCTGACCACCATGACGCGCTGCGAGACCATCGCCGCCGAGGTGGGCTCGCTGGACGACGCCCTGGGCCCCGACATGGACGAGCCGCCGCCGCCGCCGGGCGACCGCGGCGACCGCAACGCCGACTTCGCCGCGCGCCAGACGCTCAACGCCGTGCGCGACACCTCCTCGTCCCTGGTGCCTTTCCGCGGCTGGGTGCGCCGGCTCAGCGGCGCCGAGCGTCACAGCCAGGCGGTGATGATCGCGGTCAAGGCCGGCACCGCGCGGCGCTCGTACCTCAAGGGCATCGGCATGCGCATGAACTGCGCCCCGCCCGCGGCGCCCAGCTGGTTCGTCCCGGGCGACGAGCCGCCGCCCGATCCGGCGCCCAGGCCCAAGCACCGCCGCCGCCGCTGATCGCGGCGCGCTCCAAGCTGGGCTATAAGACGGCATCGATCCGGGGGAGCCTGCGATGACGCCCGTTTTTCGCCTGATGACCTGTCTGGTCCTGTTCGCCTGCGCCGGCCTGGGCGGGTGCAACCTTGTCCTGTCCGAAAAGCCCATGTTCACCGCCGCGGACGCCGCCGGCGCGCCGCCGATGCGCGAGGGCGTCTGGGCCGCGCCGGAAAAAGACTGCGAATTTGACCGGGCCAAGCCCGCTGACGAATGGCCCAAGTGCGCCAGCGCCTCGCTGATCGGGGCTGCGACCACCCGCGCCATCAAGTCGAAGGAAAGCGACGGCGTCGAGGTCAAGACCAACATCAGTCAGGAAGCAGCCCCCTACATCCTGGCGTCCGGCGACCCGCGCGTCCTGCAGGTCGCCATCGAGGTCGACGGCAAGGACGGCAAGAAGGAAGTGCTGTTCGCCTACCTGGCGCTGGAGCCCCTGGCCTTCGATCGCGAGGGCCGCATCGTGCGCGCCCAGGGCTGGCTGATCCAGTGCGGCCCGCCGCCGCCCAAGGGCGCCAGGCCGCGCCCGGGCGCCAAGTCCGAGGACGCCTTCGTCACCCGCCACCCGCTGCCCGGCCTGAAGGTCGAGAACGGCAACTGCACGCCGCGCGACAAGGCGGCGGTGCGCGGCGCGGCCAAACCCAGCCGGGCCTGGATGACCGAGGAACCCAAGCCGACCTTCTGGGTCCGCGACGGGACCAATTGAGGTGAAAGTCCTTCTGCGCCCGATCGCCTGCCTCGCGCTGACCGCGGCCCTGGGTGGCTGCAACCTGGTTCTGTCCGAAAAGCCGATGTTCACCGCCGCCGACGCGGCGGGGGCGCCGGTCCTGCGCGATGGGGTCTGGGCGGCGCCGGACAAGGGCTGCGACTTCGACCAGACCAAACCGATTGATCAGTGGCCGAAGTGCGCGGGCGGCGACGTGGTGGGCGGATCGGTCATGCGCCCGATCCAGCGCAAGGACGACGATGAGGGTTTCAGCGGCGGCCTCAGCACCGATCCCTCGACCTTCATCCTGGCGGCGGGCGATCCGCGCGTCATGCAGGCCACGATCACCATCGAGGGCAGGAAGGGCGAGAAGCAGACGGTCTACGCCTATCTCGGGCTTGAGCCTCTCGCCTACGACGCCCAGGGCCGGATCGTGAAACTGGACGGCTGGCTGGTCCAATGCGGGCCGCCGCCCGAGGAGGACGACGAGCCGCCCGCGAAGGACAAGCCGCTGAAGCTGGAGGACGCCATGGTCGCCCGCCATCCGTTGCCGGGCCTGACCGTCGCCGATGGCAACTGCACCCCTCGCGACAAGGCGGCGGTGCGTAACGCCGCGAAGGCCAGCAAGGCCTGGAAGGATCCGGATCAGATGCCGACCTACTGGGTCCGCGACGGGACCAACTAGGCGCGCAGGCCCGCCTTGAAGGCCTTGCGCCAGCTCTCGAAGGTCCCGGCCGCGATGGCCGCGCGCATCTCGGCCATCAGCCGTTCGAAGAAGGCCACGTTGTGCCAGGACAGCAGCACCTGGCCCAGGATCTCCCCCGACTTCACCAGGTGATGCAGGTAGGCCTTGGAATAGTCGCGGCTGGCCGGACAGTCGGAGGTTTCGTCCAGCGGGGTGTCGTCCTCGGCGAAGCCGGCGTTCTTCAGATTGACCGGCCCCTCGCGGGTCCAGGCCTGGCCGTGGCGGCCCGAGCGGGTCGGGAGCACGCAGTCGAACATGTCCACGCCGCGCGCGACGGCCTCGACCAGGTCGACGGGCTTGCCCACCCCCATCAGATAGCGGGGCCGGTCCGTTGGCAGCAGGGCGGGGGCGTAGTCCAGGGTCTCGACCATCTGCTCATGGCCCTCTCCCACGGCCAGGCCGCCGATGGCGTAGCCGTCGAAGCCGATCTCGATCAGCCGCTCGGAGGACTCCCGGCGCAGCGCCTCGAAGGTCGAGCCCTGCTGGATGCCGAACAGGGCCTGGGCATCCCGCGTCCCGAAGGCGGTCTTGCAGCGCTGACCCCAGCGGGCCGACAGCCTCAGCGCCTGCGCGGCGCGCTCCTGCGTCGCCGGCCAGGCCACGCATTCGTCCAGCTGCATGACGATATCCGAGCCCAGCAGGTCCGCCTGAATCTCGATCGATCGCTCGGGCGAGAGCACATGGCGCGAGCCGTCGATATGGCTCTGGAAGCTGACCGCCTCTTCCTTGAGCTTGGAAATCTTGGACAGGGACATGACCTGGAAGCCGCCGGAGTCGGTCAGGATCGGCCCGTCCCAGCGCATGAACTTGTGCAGGCCGCCCAGGCGCGCCACCCGCTCGGCGCCGGGCCGCAGCATCAGGTGATAGGTGTTGCCCAGGATGATGTCGGCCCCCGTGGCCTTCACCTGGTCCACCGTCAGCGCCTTGACCGTGCCCGCGGTCCCCACCGGCATGAAGGCGGGCGTGCGGATGTCGCCGCGTGGGGTCTTGAGCACGCCGGTTCGCGCGGCGCCGTCCGTGGCGTTGAGTTCGAAGGGGAAGGCGGCCATGCGAGGGATCAGTCTTTCGGGGCCGCGCGGAATAGCAGGCTGCTGTCCCCGTAGGAATAGAAGCGGTAGCCGCTCGCGATCGCGTGCGCATAGGCCGCGCGCATGGTGGCCTGGCCCGCAAACGCCGAGACCAGCATGAACAGGGTCGACTTCGGCAGGTGGAAGTTGGTCATCAGCACGTCGGCGGTGCGGAAGGCGTAGCCCGGGGTGATGAAGATCGCGGTCTCGTCCGCGAAGGGCCGGATGGTCCCGTCTTCGTCCGCCGCGCTTTCCAGCAGCCGCAGCGAGGTGGTGCCGACGCAGACGATCCGCCCGCCGCGCGCCTTCACCGCGTTCAGGGCCGAAGCCACGGCGGCCGGGACGACCCCGAACTCCGCGTGCATGCGGTGTTCGGCAACCTCGTCGGTCTTGACCGGCAGGAAGGTGCCCGCGCCGACGTGCAGGGTGACGAAGTGGAACTCGACGCCGCGCGCCTTCAGCCGCGCCATCAGCTCCGGCGTGAAATGCAGTCCGGCGGTCGGCGCCGCCACCGATCCGTCCTCGCGCGCATAGACGGTCTGGTAGTCGCGGAAATCGCGCTCGTCCTCGGCCCGCTTGGCGGCGATGTAGGGCGGCAGCGGCATGGCGCCATGGCCGCGGATGGCCTCATCCAGCATTGGCCCCGAGAGATCGAAATCCAGCGCGACCTCGCCGCCCTCCAGCTTTTCGGCCACGGTCGCGTCGAGATGCTGCAGCTCGCAGGTCGAACTGTCCCCCCCGCCGAAGCGCACCCTGTCGCCCACAGCCAGCCGCTTTCCGGGACGCATGAAGGCGGTCCAGCGCGAGGGCGACAGCCGCCGGTGCAGGGTGGCCTCGACGGCGACGCGCGACCCCTCCCGTTCGCGCACGCCGGACAGCCGCGCGGGGATCACCCTCGTGTCGTTGAACACCAGGGCGTCGCCGGGGCCGAGCAGATCGGCCAGATTGCTGACAATCCGGTCCTCCAGCGCGCCACGGGGGCGCACCACCAGCATCCGCGCCGAGTCGCGCGGTTCGGCGGGGCGGAGCGCGATTGAGGCGTCCGGGAGCTCGAAATCGAAGTCGGAGAGTTTCACCGGCGGCGTGTAGCGCACCCTTTGCGTCCTCCGCTAGGGCGCTGGACGGCGAGTTTTGCGATGAAACGGACCCCGCAAGGGGACGAAGTGCGCTATAATTCCCCTCTGGCGGGTGCGAACATCGGAACAGACGGGCGCTCGCGCGCGTCTGCAACTTCGGAGGCAAGCTCATGCGGATGATGTTGATCGGACTACTGGCGGCCGGCCTGGCGGGCTCGGCCGCGGCTCAGCCGGGCGGACGCCTGCCCGAGGACGGCCTGGTGTGCATGGCGCCCAACGGCGCGGCCGAACCCGCGCTCTGCCGCCGCGGCAGCGACTATGGCCCCAGCGACATCTGCCTGTGCCCGGGCAGCTCGACCCGGGTCGACGCGCCAATCTGCGCCAAGGGCGAGAAGCCCCCGGCCGAAACCGTCGGTCTGATGCGCGCGCGCAGGCTCGCGGCCCGTGACGGCTCGCTTTACGGCGACACCTACGAGGGTCACCGGATGTGCGTGAAACTGCCGAACCGTCCCTTCGCCCGGGACTGAGGTTTCAGACCGATCCGGTCAGGCGCAGCCGGCCAGCGGATCGTCGGCGTGGTCGCGCTGGCGGCGCGCCAGTTCGTCGTGCAGCCGGTACAGTTCCTTGCGCGCGGCGCGGTCGGCCTTGAGCAGACGGGCGCGGATCATCTCGATGGCGCCTTCGCCGTAGCTTTCGACCAAGGCGTCGGCTTCCGCCTCCAGCTTGGACGGCTTGACCGGCTTCAGGTCCCGGATCGCGCCGAAGATCGCGGTCAGGACAGGGCGTCTGGATTTGGCCATCTGATGAATCGTATGCCGCGTTGAACCTGAATCCTGATTATCGACGGAATGGTTAACGAGGTCTGATCACCAGCAAAGCTGGAAACCCCTTGAGGCGAAAAGACTTAGGCTTTTGAGGGGGTCACGCCCCTTAACGGGGGAACTCTCCGCCACCGGAACGACTTGGGCCGGTGCACACGGAGGCTCCATGGCCACAGAGTCCAGGATCGCGGTCTATGCCGCCGGCGCCGGCAACCTGGCCATCGCCGCCTCGAAGGCGGTCGCCTTCCTGATGACCGGCTCCACCGCCATGCTGACCGAGGCGGTGCACTCCTTCGTCGACACCGGCAACCAGGCCCTGCTGCTGTTCGGCATGAAGCGCGCGGCGCGCCCGCCGGACGAGGACCATCCCTTCGGCCACGGCATGGAGCTCTATTTCTGGACCTTCGTGGTCGCCCTGATGATGTTCAGCCTCGGTGGCGCCGCCTCGGTCTGGCAAGGGATCCATCGTGTCGTCCATCCCGAACCGATCACCCGGCCCTGGATCAATTTCCTGGTTCTGGGCGTGTCGATCCTGTTCGAGGGTGGCTCCTTCCTGGTGGCGTTGCGCCAGCAGCGGCGGCGCTTCGGTCACCTGCGCCTGACCACCTTCCTGAAGCGCAGCAAGGATCCGGGTCTGTTCGCGGTGCTTCTCGAGGACGCCGCCGCCCTGGTCGGCCTGGGCATTGCGGCGGTCGGGATCACCGTCGCCGTGCTCACGGGACGGTCCGAGGCGGACGGGATCGCCTCGGTGGTGATCGGCCTGCTGCTGGTGGGGGTGGCGGGCTTCATGGCCAACGAGACCCGCAGCCTGCTCACCGGCGAGGCCGCCGCGCCACGGGTGATCGAAGCGATCCGGCGCACCCTCGAGGCCGATCCGCGCGTCGCCTGCGTGATCGAGTTGCTGAGCCTGCATCTCGGCCCGGAGGACATCCTGGTGGGGGTGACCATCGACTTCGACAATGGCCTCAGCGGCCCGGAGGTCGAGGCCGCGGCCCAGGACCTCACCGAGGCGATCCAGAAGACCGAAGCGCGGGTGACGCGGGTTTTTCTCAGGCCCGGCCGGCGCGTCGATGCGGCCGGCGTACGCACGCCGGCGGACCGGTCGGAGGGCGACGCGCCGGTGCTAGGCCATGTAGCGCGGTAACCAGCCTTCGTGGGCGGCGCGCAGGTCGTTCAGGGACAGGCTGTAGAGGTCCTTCGACGCCACCTGCTCGCCGCCCGCCTGGCCGCAGACCATGGCGTGGACGCCCGCCGACTTCGCCCTGGCCAGCAGGGCTTCGGGATCGCGGACGGCGACCAGGTAGCGGGCCTGGTCCTCGCCGAACAGCCAGGGATGGGCGTTGCGCTCCGAGGTGGCGGCCAGGGTGACGCCGACATTCGACGCCAGAGCCATCTCGGCCGCCGCACAGGCCAGGCCGCCGTCGGACAGGTCGTGAACCGCGCTGACGGCCCCTTCAGCGATCTGGTTCCGCACGAAGTCGCCGTTCCTGCGCTCGGCGGCCAGGTCGACCGGCGGCGGCGCCCCGTCCTCGCGGCCGAACAGTTCGCGCAGGTAAAGGGACGCGCCGAGCTCCCCGTGGGTCTCGCCGATCAGCACCAGCACGTCGCCGTCCTTGATGCGGTAACCCATGCGCCGGTCGTAGTCGGCGATCAGGCCCACGGCGCCGATGGTCGGCGTCGGCGGAATGGCCGCCCCGTTGGTCTCGTTGTAGAGCGAGACGTTGCCGCTCACGACCGGGAAGTCGAGCGCCCGGCAGGCCTCGGCCATGCCCTCGATGGCGCAGACGATCTGGCCCATGATCTCGGGCCGCTCCGGATTGCCGAAGTTCAGGTTGTCGGTCACCGCGATGGGCTCGGCGCCGGCCGCGGTCAGGTTGCGCCAGGCCTCCGCCACGGCCTGCTTGCCGCCCTCGAAGGGGTCGTTCTGGACGTAGCGCGGGGTGCAGTCCGAGGTCATCGCCAAGGCCTTCTTGCGACCGTGCACCCGCACGATCCCGGCGTCGCAGGGGGTGGACGAGTCTTCCACCGTGTCGGCCATGACGTGGCGGTCGTACTGCTCCCAGATCCAGCGCTTGGACGCCATGTCCGGGCAGCTCATCAGGGTGATCAGCGCCTTGCTCCAGTCGGCCGGAGCCGGGACCTGACCCGGGTCCAGCCGCGCCGGCGGTTCGGGCCGGACGTAGGGGCGGTGATACAGCGGCGCGTCGTCCGACAGGGGCGCCAGCGGCAGGTCGCACACCACCTGGCCCTTGTGGCGCAGCACGATGTGGCCGGTGTCGGTGGTCTGGCCGATCACGGCGGCGTCCAGGCCCCATTTTTCGAAGATGCGATGGCCGTCGTTCTCGCGGCCGGGCTTCAGGATGGCCAGCATCCGCTCCTGGCTTTCCGACAGCATCATCTCGTAGGCGCTCATGCCCTCTTCGCGCTGGGGCACCTTGTCCAGGTCCAGGTCGATGCCGACTGCGCCCTTGCCGGCCATCTCGACCGACGAGGAGGTCAGACCCGCCGCGCCCATGTCCTGGATGGCGGCAACGGCGCCGGACGCCATCAGCTCCAGCGTCGCCTCGATCAGCAGCTTCTCGGCGAAGGGATCGCCCACCTGCACGGTCGGGCGCTTCTCGTCGGAGGCGTCGTCGAACTCGGCCGAGGCCATGGTGGCGCCATGGATGCCGTCGCGCCCGGTCTTGGAGCCGAAATAGACCACCGGCAGGCCGGCCGCCGGCGCGGCCGAGTAGAAGATCTTGTCGGCGTCAGCGATGCCGACGCACATGGCGTTGACCAGGATGTTGCCGTCGTAACCGCGGTGGAAATTGGTCTCGCCCGCCACCGTGGGAACGCCCACGCAGTTGCCGTAGCCGCCGATGCCGGACACCACGCCGGAGACCAGCCGCCTGGTCTTCGGATGCTCCGGCGCGCCGAAGCGCAGGGCGTTGAGCAGGGCCACGGGCCGCGCGCCCATGGTGAAGACGTCGCGCATGATCCCGCCTACGCCGGTCGCCGCGCCCTGGTAGGGTTCGATGTAGGAAGGGTGGTTGTGCGACTCCATCTTGAAGACGCAGGCCTCGCCGTCGCCGATGTCGACCACGCCGGCGTTCTCGCCGGGACCGCAGATGACCTTGGGCCCCTTGGTCGGCAGCTTGGACAGGTGCGCTCGGCTGGATTTGTAGGAGCAGTGTTCGCTCCACATTACCGAGAACACCCCCAGCTCCACCGCATTGGGCTCCCGACCCAGCCGGTCCAGGATCACCTGGTATTCGTCAGGCTTCAGGCCGTATTCGGCGGCCATTTCGGCGGAGGTCTTGGGGGCGGGCAGGGCGCTCATGGGCGGGGCTTCTAGACGGTTTCGGCGACGTGTCGAAGACGAAAGACGCGCTGGGAACACCGGAGCGGTCCGAGCGCTTGATCAATCGAACGAAGGAGCTTCGCCATGCGCCCGCAAGACCAGACCGACCCCGGTTCGCCCCAGGAAGGGACCGACCCCGCCAGCGCCGCGGCTCAGGAGAGGAACGACGCCCCGTCGGTTAAGCCGGCGCGCTCCGGCGAGGAACCGAGTTTCGCCCAGCTGGGGCTTGAAGGGGGCGCCGATGTCGCCGCCGAGAGCGAGGCCCAGGCCCATCATCCGCTCGAGCCCGGCGGTCCGCTGGAAGCCACCCGCATGCGCGAACAGGGCCTGGGCGTCGGCGCGCGCGAACTGCGCCTGCAGCGCGATCCGGGCGGCAATGGCCTGGGTCAGCCCCGGGTTCCCGTGCGCGACGCCTCGGAAGACGAGGCCTAAGGTCGAAACAGGCCCGCGAAGATCCAGACGCCGAAGCCGATCAGGCCCAGGCCAGCCAGCCGGTTGATCCAGGCCATGCGCTCCGGCGTCGCCCAGCGCCGCGCCAGGGACAACGTGGTGGTCAGAAACAGCCACCAGGCCAGCGAGCCCGTGAACACGCCGGCGACCAGAACGACGGCTTCGCCCTGGCTGTAGCCCAGGCCGACGCCGAGGCCTGCGAACACCGCCAGGTAGGACAGGATCGTCGCCGGATTGGTCAGGGTCAGGGCGAAGGTCGCCGCGAAGTCGCGCACGAGGCCGGTGACCTCGACCTTGGCGGCGGTCGCGGCCGGCTTGGCGAGAAAGGTCCGCGCTCCGATCCAGGCCAGGGCCAGGCCGCCCACGACCTGCAGCGCCGCCTTGTGGCCGGTCAGCAGCGAGGTCGCCGCCGAAAGGCCGAGCGCCGCCACCAGGCCGTAGACCGCGTCGGCCGCGGCCGCCCCCGCGCCACAGGCCAGGCCTGCCGCGCGGCTTTCGGTCAGGGTCTTGCGGATGCAGAGCAGGCCGATCGGCCCCACGGGCGCGGCGATCGACAGGCCGAGCACCAGCCCCTTGACCAGGGGCGCCAGCAGCAACGGGCTCATGCGCCGGCGTCCCCGAATGGCACAAAGGCCGTCTCCTTCGAGGACGACAGGGCCACGACCGTGTGGGTTCTCACCCGGTCCGGACCCTTCAGCCGGCGCAGCAGGGCTTCCAGGTCGGCGGCCTCCGCGACCCGCACCTTGAGCAGGAACGACCAGTCGCCGGTGACGTGATGGCACTCCTGGACGGAGGCGTCCGCCTCGACCACGCCCAGGAAACGCCTTTCGCTCTCAGGGCCTTCGAGTTCGGCGAAGATGAAGGCCAGCAGGGTCCGGCCTGAGGCGTGCGGGTCCACCGTGGCGCTCCAGCCCTTCAGCACGCCCTGGGCCTGGAGCTTCCTCAGCCGCTCGTTGACCGTGGAGACCGACAGTCCCACGGCGGCGCCGATCTCGGCATAGGAGGCGCGGCCGTCAGCCTGGGCCAGGTCGATAATTTTCCGGTCAATATCATCCATGTCCGCAAGATTTGTGGGTTTTCATCGAAATGTCAAGATAATGTGCGGCGACAGTCATCTCGGCCCGCGCACTGTCCAAGGCGGCCCCGCGCTTGCACGGCAGCGGGGAAGGGGACCCGACATGAAACACTACTATTGCCATTTCTACGTCGGACGCCGACGCGTGGCGCCGATGGAAGTGCTGACCGGCGACAACGAGCAGCTGATCCGCGAGCGGGCCTCGGCCATGCTGACGGTGCGCGCCAGCCGCGACGCGGTGGAGGTGTTCGAAGGCGGCCGTCAGGTCTTCCGCATCGACCGGCAACAGGCTCAGGCGGCCTGATCTCTCGTCAGGCTGAAGCCATCACGCTTCGGAACAGGTCCGCCCCGTCGGCGGAGCCCAGCTCGGGCTCAAACGCCCGGTCGGGGTGAGGCATCATACCCAGCACATTGCCGCGCGCGCTGACGATGCCGGCGATGTCGCGCGCCGAGCCGTTGGGGTTCTCGACGTAGCGGAACACCACCTGGCCCTCGCCCTCGAGCCGGTCCAGGGTCGCGTCATCAGCGAAATAGTTGCCGTCGCCGTTGCCCTGGGTCATGCGCACCCGCCGCTTTGCGCCATAGGCCGCTGTGAAGCGGGTCTGGGCGTTGCTGACGTCGAGGTCCACCGGCTTGCAGACGTACTTCAGCCCGGCGTTGCGCAGCAGGGCGCCCGGCAGCATCTCGGCTTCGCACAGGATCTGGAAGCCGTTGCAGATGCCCACCACCGCCACGCCGCGCTCGGCCGCCTGGCGTACCGCCCCCATCACCGGCGACAGGGCCGCGATGGCGCCGCAGCGCAGATAGTCGCCGTAGGAGAACCCGCCCGGCAGCACCACCAGGTCCACCCGATCGGGCAGGGCGGTGTCCTGATGCCAGACCATGTCCACGGCCGCGCCGGTGGAGCGCTCCACCGCGACCTTGCAGTCGCGGTCGCAGTTGGACCCGGGGAAGACGATGACGGCGGCTTTCATGGGCCGCGCCTCTAGCACTGTTCGAGCGGCGGATCAGCCGCCCGGCGATGAAATTTGTGCAGGCCCCGAACGAGTCACCTCGATCAGCGCTTCACGCCCACCACGTGCACGGTGCGCACCACGCCGGCGAAGGCCTGAGCCTGTGCGGGCGTCAGATTCGGCGCCGAGAGGTCGACCTCGGCGCCCACGTGGGTCGCGTCGATGAAGATAACGACGACCCGCAGCGTTACGACCGTTCCCGAGTCGTTGACGATCGTGGAGGTCAGGGCGTGGCCCCTGATTCCGCCGATGCTTGCAGGCTCGACTGTGGGCGTGGTGCGGGCGTTCGAGGCCGTAAGAATTTGCCGGCCGATAGCCTCGTCGGTGGTGTTGGCGAGGTCGGAGACGGCCGACAGGTTCAGGAGCAGGACGGCGCTGCTGTCCGGCGCCTTGACCTTCATGTTCCCGTCCTCTTCACGGATCACCGTCCAGCCTTCGGGCACATCGACGACAAAGGCCGGGTCGCCCGTCTCCGGCGTGCGCGCGGGCGTCGCCTGCACGGCTCCGGCGCTCAGCAGGGCCACGCCCAGGACGCAGGCCGTGACGAGTTTCTGGAAGATCATGGTCTGTCTCCGCTCAGGCGCACTCATCGAGCACGGGCGGAACGGCGCCCGTGTCGACGGTGGGCGGGAAGGGCTGCTTGAAGGTGAAGGCAAAGGCGCCGGGCCCGTGGCGGCGCAGGTGTGTCAGACGCTCGACCCCCTCCTGGACGGAGGGGATGTGGCCGGCCGGAATCCACCAGAGCGCCATGAAAGCTTCCGTGGGAACCTCGAACCATTCGCGCCGGCGCGCCAGGACCTGGCGATGCCCCGAGCGGTAGACATAGGCGCCCAGCGACGCCAGGTCGGCCCAGACGCTCATGTTGGTCACGATCTGGGGGTCGTCGAAGGCGTGGATGTCGGTCGCCCCGTCGAACTCGCCCTTCAGGCGCCAGACGAAGCCCGGCGAGCTGTCGGCGATGGCGTTGACCGGATCCAGCGCGGCCTCGAATTCGGCGACTTCGGGCGCGCCCAGCGGGGCCTTCAGCCTGCCGACGTTGATCTGCGCGAGGTGATAGGCCTGGGACATGCGGCCAAGCTCGCTCAGGGCCGGCAGGCTGTCCACCCCTGTTTGCGGGGGTCAGACGACGGGCGGCGGGGTGTTCGACAACCTCACGTGGGTGGGGCGTCTTACCCCGTCGATCGTCACCTGAAAGCCGCCGCCCTCGAAGACCAAGCTGAAGCGGCCGGGGCGGTCCCGTCCCGCGAATTCAAGGGTCTTCAGGTCGAGCCCGGCAAGGGTCTCGCGAGGCCGCACGCAGGGCCCGCCCGAAAATGCGTCGACACAGCTCAGTCGGAAGCCGAGGGGCCGGCGCGAACCGGCCCGGGACACGGCCGTCTGCAGCAGCGATGTGGCGGCCAGCGCTTCTTCGGCCGATCTCGCGCGGAAGAAACCCCTGGGTGTCGCCAGCCGGTCGCAGGCGCGCTGCACCGCTTGTGGCGCATAGGCCTGCCGAGGGTCGCTCAGGTCTCCGACCACGGCGAACCGCATCGACGGCGTGGCGCCGTCGGGCCGCACGCCGACGTAGATTTCGTTGGGCTGCAGTTTCACGCCAGCGGGCAGGGCGTGGGTCAGATGAACCCTGACGACCGGCAATCCGCACAGTCCCAGCCGCAGCGCGACGGGCCGATAGTAGAAGTCGACGCCGATCACCTCGGGCTCGGGCCGGGAGATGATCACTTCGCGATCGCGGACCTGGGCTGGATCAAGCTTGGACCGGTCGCCGCCGAGCTGCGCGGCCACGATGCGGGCGAGCGCCTGGGGCGTGGTGCGGTAGAGTTCCTCCTCGCCCAGCGGCGAAGGGGTGTCCGCGGCGAGCGCGGCCGATCCGGCGACCAGCGCTGCCGCCAACAACAATCCCAGGCGTTTCATGCGCGGACCCCCGCAGGCGATGCGGGCAGACTAGGTCACGCCCCGCAGGCGCGCCAGAGCGGGTCTCAGGCCACCTCGACCCGGTAGCTCTCGATCACCGTATTGGCCAATAGCTTCTCGCACATGGCCTTGACCTCGGCTTCCGCCGCGTCCCGGTCGCCCGAGCTCAGGTCGAACTCGATGGTGCGCCCGACCCGGACGGAGGAGACATCCGGCCAACCCAGGCCGTGCAGGGCGGCCTCGACCGCCTTGCCCTGGACGTCCAGCACGCCGGGCTTGAGGTGAACGTGGACGACGGCCTTCAGGCTCACACCACCCCTCCCTGGATGACGGTCGGCATTTCCTTCATGATTCCAAGGCGCTTGGCGACTTCGGTATAGCTCTCGATCACATTGCCCAGGTCGCGGCGGAAGCGGTCCTTGTCGAGCTTCTCCGACGTCGCCGTATCCCACAGCCGGCAGCTGTCGGGGCTGATCTCGTCGGCCAGGATCACGCGCGAGAAGTCGCCCTCGAACAGACGGCCGTACTCGATCTTGAAGTCCACCAGCGTGATGCCGACCGCGCCGAACATGCCGGTCAGGTAGTCGTTCACACGCAGGGTCGAGGCCAGCATGTCGTCGATCTCCTGGGTGGTGGCCCAGTTGAACGCGGTGATGTGCTCCTCGGTGACCATCGGGTCTCCGAGCTTGTCGTCCTTGTAGTAGAATTCGATGATCGAGCGGGGCAGGGCCTGGCCTTCCGGCAGCCCCAGGCGCGAGGCCAGCGAGCCGGCGGCGATGTTGCGGCACACCACCTCCAGCGGGATGATCTCGACTTCCTTGATCAGCTGCTCGCGCAGGTTCAGCCGCTTGATGAAGTGGTTCTGGACCCCGATCCCGTTCAGCCGCGTCATCACATATTCGGAGATGCGGTTGTTGATCACGCCCTTGCCTTCGAGGATCGCCTTTTTCTGGGCGTTGAAGGCGGTGGCGTCGTCCTTGAAATATTGGATCAGCGTGCCCGGCTCGGGACCCTCGTAGAGGATCTTGGCCTTGCCTTCGTAGATCTTCTTGCGGCGGCTGTTCATCGGAACTCCCCTGGGGAGAAGGGAGCGCCGCCCTGAACGAAAAAACGCGCGGCCGTCATGGGCGCGCGCTTCGTCCGGAATCGGGCTCTGGCGGGCAATATAGTCGGTTGCGCTCCTAAAGGAACCGCTTCCCGGGTGCAAACTCACCCAATCCCAAACAAATAAACCCGTCATCCTCGGAGCGCAGGCGCGAAGCGCCGGAGACCCGAGGACCCAACAGCTCCCGTCGTCGACGCTGCGATTCAGGCGCCCAGCTTCAACCAAGATTCGCTGTTGGGTCCTCGGGTTCCTCCGCTGTGCGGAGGCCCCGAGGATGACGACAAGTGATTGAGGATCTGGTTCGTCACATTGGCCTTGCCTCTAGGATTGAATTCCGCTCACGTCCGGATCGAGGCCAAATCCGTCCTCTCCCACCCGCCGGCTGGGGCATGAATCAGGCTCATGTCAGGGAGGCCTTCGATGGGCGCCGCCGTCACCGCCTGGGACCACGTGGGCCTTCGGGTCATCGATCCCGCCCGCTCGCTGGCGTTCTACGCCAAGCTGGGGTTCGCGCTGGACCCCGACTACTCCAACGACCGCGTCGCCGAGATCGTCAGCCCGTCGGGCGTGCGCCTGAACCTGATCTTCAACGGCGAGACCCCGCCTGAGGGCCGAAACGTCCTGATGGACGTGGCCGAGCGGTGGCCCGGCTACACCCACGCCGCCTTCGTGGTCGAGGACCTGAAGGCCCTGGTCGACTGGGCCGAGGGGGAGGGCGTGGCCATCACCGAGGGGCCGGTGGACTGGGGCCGGCGCCTGACCTGCTTCCTCCGGGACCCCGACGGCAATGTGCTGGAGTTCAACCAGCTGAAGGACCCCTCATGATCCAGCCCCCGCCCGACAGCCTGGGGACCGGCCGCACCCTGGTCCGGCGCCTGCCGTCCTTGCGCGCCGTGCTGGCCTTCGAGGCCACCGCGCGCAACCTGTCGCTGGCCCGCGCGGCCCAGGAGCTGAACCTGACCTCCGGCGCGCTCAGCCATTCCATCGCGGGGCTGGAGGCCCAGCTCGGGGTCAAGCTGTTCACTCGCCTTAGAAACGGCGTGGCCCTGACCCCGGCCGGGCGCGAGATCCTGGGCGACGTGCGCGCCGCCCTGGTGCACCTGGACGCCGCCTTCCCGCCGCTCAGCCGCCCGGACCCGGCGACCCTGTCCCTGTCGGTGCTGCCGTCCTTCGCCACCCGCTGGCTCGTGCCCCGGCTGGCCGCCTTCAAGGCCTTCGCGCCGGAGATCCGCATCGACCTCAACGCCACCGAGGAGGTGACCGAGTTCGACATCGACCGCCGCGCCGACGTGGCCATCCGCTTCGGCCCCGGCGGCTGGGAAGGGGTGGAAGCGATCCGCATCCTGGACGAGCGGGTCTTCGCCGTGGCCGCCCCGGGCTTCAACGGCGGCGTCTTCCCCAAATCCATCGCCGAGCTGGCCGAGGGCGAGCTGATCACCAACCCCTGGCAGCCCTGGCGGCCCTGGTTCGCCGCCGCCGGGGTGGAGTGGGACGACAGCGAGGCCGCCATCGTCATCCGCGAGTCCTCGCTGGTGGTCCAGGCCGCGGTCGAGGGCGTGGGCGTGGCCCTGGTGCGCGGCATGCTGGCCGATCGCGACCTGAAGGCCGGACGCCTGGTGCGCCTGTTCCCCCACGAGGTGCCGAGCGAATACGCCTACTGGCTGGTCTGGCCCAAGGCGACCCGCAAGCGCCCCCTGATCGACCGCTTCGCCGCCTGGCTGGCCGACGAAGTCGCAGCTGTCGCGCCCGCCATCCCGGAGTGACCATGCTCGCCCTGTACTATTCCCCCGGCGCCTGTTCGCTGGGCCCCCACATCGCGCTCGAGGAGCTGGGCCTGGCCCACGAGCTGCGCCGTACGGTCCTGGCCGAGGGCCAGCACCTGACGCCGGAATACCTGGCCATCAACCCCCGCGCCCGGGTCCCGGCGCTCGCCTTCGCGGACGGGCGGATCGTGACCGAAGGCCCGGCGATCATGGCCCTGCTGAACGCCATGCGCCCCGAGGCTGGCCTGCTGCCGCCCGCCGGGTCCTGGGAGCTCGGCAAGGCGCTGGAGTGGATGGCCTGGATGTCTTCGACCCTGCACATCGCCTACGCCCAGATCTGGCGGCCCGAGCGCTTTCTCCCGGCTGACGGCGACAAGGCCGCCTTCTCCGCCCAGGGGCGGCGCAACGTCGAGGCCCGCATCGTGGAGATCGAGGCCGGGATCGTGGGGCCGTGGCTGATCGGGAAGGCCTACACCCTGGCCGACGCCTACCTTTTGGCCTTCTATCGCTGGGGAATCCGCATCGGGCTCAAGCTCGAGGAGACCTCGCCCCGCTGGACCGCCTGGAAGGACCGGATGCTCGAACGGCCCGCCGTGCTGCGCGCGCTGGAGGGGGAAGGCATCGGGACAGTGTGGGAAGCGGTCTGAGCGGCCTCAGCCCCCGATCAGGCTCCGCAGTCGTTCCAGCTCGTCCGCCCCAACGTCCGACACCGCCCGCCAGTCGAAGCCGCCCGAGCGCCAGCCGACCACCGTCAGGCCGTTGATGCTGGTGTGGGCGTGCGGCGCCGGGCCCGCCTGGGGCCGCACAAAGACGTCGATGGTGTGCTTGCGCAGGCCGTAGACCAGCACGCCCGACCGCCGCCCCCCGGCATAGTCCAGCCGTCCGCCCAGCAGGGGATAGCCCTGGGCCGTGAAATCGCTGACGGGCGGTGCGAAATCCAGCCGTGCGTCCAGCCAGGGCTTGACCGTGTGCTTGTCCGAGGAAACCACCTCGATCATCCGCCCCGGTTCCAGCGCCCGCACGTGGGCGTCGACCAGGGCCAGGGTCTCGGCGCTGGCGGCCTGACGATCATGCAGGAACGAGAAGGTGGCGCCCGAGGCCAGGATCGCCACCCCGGCGACGGCGGCGGCCTGGCGCCAGATGGGGGGCAGGGCGGTGCGCCGCGGCGTCTCGATCGCCGTCATCCGCGCGATCTTGGCTCTCAGCAGATCGGGCGCCGGACCGGGATCAAGCGCGGACCCCAACACGGCGCGGTTGGCGTGCAGGGCCTCCAGCCGCTTCGAGCAGACGGCGCAGCCTTCCAGGTGCTTTTCCAGCCGCCGGGCCGCGATGGCGTCCAGTTCGCCGTCGGCATAGGGCTCCAGCAGGGTCATGGCCTCAGCGTGGTCCATGGCCGGCCTCCTCACTCAACTGGCGCACGCGATGGCCCAGCATGGTGCGGGCTCGCGACAGGCGCGACATCACGGTTCCGATCGGGGTTCCGATCACCTGGGCCAGGTCCTTGTAGGCCATGTCCTCGACCTCCCTCAGGACCAGGATCTCGCGGAATTCCGCGGGCAGGTCAGCCAGGGCCGCGTGGATCAGCGCCCGATCCTCCTGGCGCAGCAGCAGGGTCTCGGCGTCCAGGGCCTCGTTGTCCCCGGCCAGCGCCATCTCCGCCTCGGCCGCCGCGTCCTCGAAGGCGACCGCCCGCGGCCGGGCCTTGTCCGCCCTCATCCGCGACCACGCCTGGGTGCGCACGATCTGCATCAGCCACGGCCTGGCGTCTTCGCCCCTCAGGTCGTCCAGAAAGCGCCAGGCGCGCGCAAAGGCGTCCTGCACCAGGTCCTCCGCGTCCGCCTCGTTACGCGTGAGCCAGCGCGCAAGCCGCCAGGCCGCATCGAGATGCGGCGTGACCAGCCTGTCGAAGCGGTCGGCTCGGGCCTTCTGCGACAAACTCGAGGATCCTCGTACTGCCGGACCAGACGCGGGAACGCCGCGATTTATTCCCATGAATCGAAATTTTCCTCGCCTGGAATAAACCGGCCCTCCCTCGTGTCCTGCATCTCGAACGGATGTTTTCGGGAGCTTGCTTGAGATGGGACACATGGACCGGCGCGACCTGCTGCGCCTGGCGGGCCTGGGCGGCGCCGCCTTCGCCTCGGGCCTTCCAGGGTTCGCTGAGGCCGCGAAGCTGGGGGCGAAGGACTTCTACTTCGTCCAGCTCTCCGACACTCACTGGGGCTACGACGGCCCGGCCAACCCGGACGCCAGGGGCACGCTGCCCAAGGCGGTCGCGGCGGTGAACGCACTGAAGATCAAGCCCGACTTCGTGGTCTTCACCGGCGACCTGACCCACACCACCGACGACGCGGAAGAGCGCAACCGCCGCATGGCCGGCTTCAAGGCCGAGGTCGCCAAGCTCCAGGTCAAGGACGTGAAGTTCCTGCCCGGCGAGCACGACGCCTCCCTGGACGAGGGCTTGGCCTTCAAGGCCCACTTCGGCCCGACCCACTATGCCTTCGCCCACAAGGGCGTGCAGTTCATCGCCCTGGACAACGTCTCGGACCCCACCGGCTCGATCGGCGAGGCCCAGCTGGCCTGGCTGAAGACCGAGCTGGCGCGCCACCCCAGGAACGCGCGCATCGTGATCCTGGCCCACCGGCCCCTGTTCGACCTCTTCCCCGACTGGGACTGGTTCACCCGCGACGGGGCCAAGGCGATCGAGCTGCTCATGCCCTACACCAACCTGACCGTCTTCTACGGCCACATCCACCAGGAGCACTTCCAGAAGACGGGCCACATCGGCCACCACGCCGCCAAGTCCCTGATCTTCCCCCTGCCGGCGCCGGGCTCCCAGCCCAAGCGCGCGCCGATCCCCTGGGACCCGGCCCACCCCTATCGCGGCCTCGGCTTCCGTGACGCCGAAAACAAGCCCGGCGACTGGGCCATCACCGAACACGACCTCCCGCAAAAGGCCTGACCCATGAACATCGCTGGACTGCTCAAGAACCCGGTTCTCGCCGGGGCCCTGGCCGGCTGCGCCCTCTTCGGCGCGGTCGCCGCCGGTTCGACCCTGGCCCACGCCCAGGGCGACCTGGCCGAGCGGGTCATCCGCATCACCGCCAAGAAGTTCGACTTCACCCCCTCGGCCATCGTGCTCAAGAAGGGCCAGCCGGTGGTGTTCGAACTGACCTCTGCCGACCGCATCCACGGTTTCCAGATCAAGGCCATGGGCGTGCACGCCGAGATCCTGCCGGGCCAGACCGTGCGGGTGCGCGTGACCCCGGACAAGACCGGAACCTTCGTCTTCGCCTGCGACCTGTTCTGCGGCAGCGGGCACGAGGACATGAACGGAACCATCACGGTCACCGACTGAGGCCGAAAGTTGAACCGGACGCCTGCGCGACTTTGACGCGCAGGCGTCGAATTGCGCCGTTAGCCGTGTATCGACCGTTGCGTTCCGGGGTCGTCAGGTTATAGACCACGCGCCTTGCTGGAGCGCGCCCGTGACCACTTTCGACGACCGTGACAAGGGTTTTGAGAGCAAGTTCGCTCACGACGAGGAACTTGAATTCAAGGCGATTGCGCGCCGCGATCGCCTTATCGCCGCCTGGGCCGCGGGCCTGATGGGCCTGGAGGGCGAGCGCCAGGAAGACTACGCCAAGGCGGTGGTCCGCGCCGAGCTGACCCACCACGGCGAAGAGGACGTGCTGCGCAAGATCATGCAGGACCTGGAAGCCTCCGGAACCAAGGTTTCCGAGGGCGAGATCCGCCGCAAGATGGACGAGTTCCTGGCCCAGGCCCGCGAAGCCCTCAAGGGCGGCGCCTGAACGCCGCCGACGCCCCTCGCGTCCGTCCGGCGCGGGCCGTCGACGCCCCCGCCATCGCCGCCTGGTTTCCCGACGCCGATTCGGTGCGCCGCTGGGGCGGCCATGAACCGCCCCATCCCCTTACCCCCGAATGGCTGGTGCGCGAGTTCGCCCTGCGCAGCCGCGCCTATTTCGTCGCCGCGGGCCCCGACGAGGCGCCGCTCGGCGTCATCGGCATGCGCCGGCACTTCCGCCAGGGTCGGGTGCACCTGATCCGCGTCGGCGTCGCGCCCGACCGGCGCGGCGAGGGAATCGTCGGCCGCCTGATCGAGGCGGTGGCCTCCGTCGCCCTGCTCGGCGGGGCGGAGAAGCTGACGCTCAACGTCTACGGCTCCAACGCGGCCGCCATCCGCGCCTACGAAAAGGCGGGATTCAAGCGCTTCGGTTCGGTGGCGACGGTCGACGACGTCTCGGGCATCGTGGTCCGCATGCGCCGGCGGCTCTGATCGCGCCCGGGGGGAGAACCTGTTGAGACGGATCGCGGCCGCCGTGCTGAGCCTGGCCCTGCTCGCCGCCCCCGCGGCCGGCGCGCCGGTCACGGTCAACGACATCACCCAGCTCAATCCCGTCTCCGTCGAGGCGGTGGCTCAGCCGAGGTCGGTCGAGGAACTCCGCGTCCTGGTCGCGGGTCATGCGGGCCCGGTCTCCATCGGCGACGCACGCCACTCCCAGGGCGGCCAGATCGCCTGCGCGGGCTGCCTGTTCATCGACATGCGCGGCCTGAACCGGGTGCTGGCGCTGGATGCGAAATCACATCGCGTCACCGTCCAGGCCGGCATGACCTGGCGCGAACTGCAGGAGGCGCTGGACCCGCAGGGCCTGGCGGTCGCCATCATGCAGGACTACGCCAACTTCACCGTCGGCGGCACGCTGAGCGTCGACGCCCACGGCGCCTATCCGGGGCTGGGTCCGGTGGTCGATTCGGTGCGCTCGTTCCGGATCGTGCTGGCCGACGGGAGCCTGGTGACCGCCAGCCGCGAGGAGAACCCCGACATCTTCTTCGGCGCCATCGGCGGCTACGGCGGCCTGGGGGTCATCGTCGAGGCGACCCTCGACGTCGCCGACAACGAGCCGCTGGAGCGCGTCACCACGCGCATGAAGGTCGCCGACTACGCGGCCTTCTACCGCGACCACGTCGAGCATGACCCGCAGGTGATCATGCACAGCGCCGCGATCTATCCGCCGGACTACAGGGTCCTGGTCTCCGACAGCCTGATGCGCACGGACCGGTCGCCGACCAACCCGGCTCGCCTGGCCTCGCGGGCGCGGCCCTCGCCCTTCGACCTGCTGCTCATCGACCTCGTGACCTGGACGGACATCGGCAAACACATCCGGGCCTGCTGCTTCGACCCCCACCACCCGCGCGGGCGCGAGGTCGAATGGCGCAACTTCGTGGCCAGTCAGGACGCCAACGGCATCGAGCCGCCCTCACGCAAACACAGCACCTACGCCCTGCAGGAATACTTCGTGCCGGTGGAGGCCTACGGCGACTTCACCCCCAGGATGGCGGCGATCCTGAAGCGCCGCCACGCCAACGTCCTGAACCTGGCCATCCGCCACGTCCCGCCCGAGACCGGGACCCTGCTCAACTGGGCGCCGAAGGAGATGTTCTGCTTCGTGCTCTACTACCAGCAGGGGGTGACGCCCGCCGCCCGCGCTCGGGTCAAGGCCTGGACCGCCGAGCTGATCCAGCTGTCCATCGACGAGGGGGGCGACTGGTACCTGCCCTACCAGATCGTCGCCACGCGCGAGCAGTTCCTGAAGGCCTATCCACGGGCGCCGGAGCTGTTCGCCCTGAAACGCCGCCTCGACCCGACCTACAAGTTCCGCAACAGCCTGTGGGAAGCCTACTATACGCCGTAGGCCCGCTCACCCGCGCCCGACCTGCCGGGTCCAGGGCCACATGGCCTGCAGCACCGTGTCGCGCAGGACCAGGCGGTGGAACAGGGCGGCTGAGGCGTGCAGGCCGATGACCGCCAGCAGGGCGTCGGCGCCGAACTCGTGGACCGAGTGCAGCAGGTGGGCCAGCGGCTTGTCGCGGGCCATCAGCGCCGGAATTTCGATCCCCGCCAGGACGAAGGGATGGCCCTGGGCCAGGGTGAAGGCCATCCCCGTCAGGGGCTGCGCGATGAGCAGGGCGTAGAGGGCGTACTCGCTGGCCTTCGCGGCCCATTGCTGGACGGTCGGCATGGTCGGTGGGAAGGGCGGCAGCCAGGCCCTGGTCCGCCGCCAGACCAGTCGGAACAGGGTCAGGCCCCACAGGCTCACCCCCAGCGTCCGGTGCAGCATCAGCATCTGGGCGCCCAGCGCCTCGTCGTCGACGGAATCCAGCGACCAGGCGATGGCGAACAGCGCCGTGACCATCAGCACCGTGGTCCAGTGGATCGCGATGGTCAGCTGGTCGAACCGACCGCGCTGGAAGGGCGCCATGGGGGCGTCGATAACCTCAGGGGCCGCGCTCATCTCGCCTCGCTCGTTCACAGGGTCTGCCTGTGGAGACGAGGGGGCAGGGCGGTTTATTCCCCGAACACCCGCGCGAAGATGGTGTCCACGTGCTTGGTGTGGTGGGCCATGTCGAACAGGGCCTCGAGCTCGGCCTCGCTGAGCTTGTCGCCGACGTCCGGGTCGGCGCGCAGAAGCTCGCGGAACTGGCCCTCGCCGCGCCAGACCTTCATGGCGTTGCGCTGCACCGCCGAGTAGGCCGTCTCGCGCGCCACGCCCTTCTGGGTCAGGGCCAGCATCACCCTTTGGCTGTTCACCAGCCCGCCCAGCCGATCCATGTTCGCCTGCATGTTCTCGGGATAGACCACCAGCCGCTCCACCACGCCCGCGAGCCGCCGCAGCGCGAAATCCAGGTGCACCGTGGCGTCCGGCCCGATGCCGCGCTCCACCGACGAATGGCTGATGTCGCGCTCATGCCACAGCGCCACGTCCTCCAGCGCCGGGATCACCGCCGAGCGCACCAGCCGGGCCAGGCCGGTCAGGTTCTCGGTCAGGATCGGGTTCCTCTTGTGCGGCATGGCCGAGGAGCCCTTCTGGCCCGGATCGAATGGCTCCTCCGCCTCCAGCACCTCGGTGCGCTGCAGATGCCGGATCTCCACCGCCAGCCGCTCCACCGAGGAGGCGACCACCGCCAGCGCCGCGAAGAAGGCCGCGTGCCGGTCGCGCGGGATCACCTGGGTGGAGACCGGCTCGACGCTGAGGCTCATCTTTTCGGCCACATAGGCCTCAACCCGCGGATCGACCTGGGCGAAGGTGCCGACCGCGCCGGAGATGGCGCAGGTGGCGATCTCGGCCCTCGCCGTGACCAGACGCGCGCGGCAGCGCACGAACTCGGCGTAGTGGCCGGCCAGCTTCAGGCCGAAGGTGGTCGGCTCGGCGTGGATGCCGTGGCTGCGGCCCACCGTCGGGGTCAGCCTGTGCTCCAGCGCCCGGCGCTTGAGCGCGCTCAGCACCTTGTCCACGCCCTCGATCAAGAGGTCGGCGGAGCGCGCCAGCTGCACCGACAGGCAGGTGTCGAGCACGTCCGACGAGGTCATGCCCTGGTGCAGGAAGCGCGCCTCGGCGCCCACGATCTCCGAGA